>JAFDGC010000043.1 GCA_019309485.1 Deltaproteobacteria bacterium
CCCGTGCGACGGCTTCGTTGCCGTCCATGAGGCAGTTCGCCATGGAATCCTCCCGTTGAGACAACGCTCTCTTCCAAGTAACTTCAACGTGTTGTTTTCGATAACGATCCCGATTTCGATCCCGATTTCGATAAACGCTTTACTTCTAATCCTCTTGAACCCTTGAACCCTTGAACCCTTGAACCCTCGAACCCTCGAACCCTCGAACCCTCGAACCCTCGAACCCTTTTTCATTTCAAGCACCCTCAACGCGCGACCTTATGATAAGTCCTCGCCAAAGACAAGGTGCGGCGCTAACCGTTTTTCAGCACCAGAGCAGCCACGGGGCATGCCTCGACACAGGCGCGGTATGTCTCCCAATCGGAAGCAGCCTCCGCCGGATTTCGCCCGTAAAAACCGATAACGGTCTCAAAGCCGCGCTTGATAAAGGTCAGTTCGGGATGCTGCTGCCGGGTCCGGCAGATTTCCACGCACCGGCCGCAAAGGACGCACCGGTTCACGTAATAATCGAGATGGGGGTGCTCCGAACGGACTGCCGGTTCTTTTAGATATGCAGTCTTGGATTTCAGGCCGATCTTGAGGAATCGGGCCATGTCCTGGAGGGCGCATTTCCGGTTGGCCGGGCAATTTTTGCAATCCACGTGGTGGGTGGACAGCAAGAGCTTCAACCCCGTCCGCTGCAGCCGCCGGACCCGCGGGGTGTCGGTTTGCACCACCATCCCTTCTTGAACCCATATGCTGCAGGACGGCACCGGCTGTTCCCGGCCCTCGATTTCCACGAAACACAAACGGCACGACACCGGCAAGGGGTCGATTCCTTCCTGGTAGCACAAGTTGGGAATATAGATGTCGTTTTCAAGACAGGCTTTCAGAAGCACGTCCCCTTCCCGTGCCTTCAGAATTTTTCCGTCCACCTGTAGGGAAACGGTTTTTTCGCTCACGATGCATCCCTTTTCGGGGGCTGGGCCGGCCGTTCGATGACAGGCGCCAGGTGCGGCGGCGATACCTTGATCACCGCCTTGTACTCGGGGGGACAGGCCGTCATGCATTCCCCGCATTTAACGCAAAGACTCTGGTCGATGCCCTTCTTGCGGTTGGGGGTGGTAAAAACCGCGTCCACCGGACAGCATCCTTCGCAGACATCGCATCCCCGGGCGCATTTTTCCAGGTCGATGTAATAGGCGATGAGGGGACGGCACGTCATGCCCGGGCAGCGTTTCTCGACGATGTGGGCCTCGTAGTCTTCGGGAAAATGTTTCAAGGAGGTCAGCACCGGGTTGGGCGCGGTCTTTCCCAGGCCGCAAAGGGAGCCGGCCTGAATGTCTTCGCTCAGCGCTTTCAGCGCACCCACGTCGATGGTTTCGCCTTTTCCCTCGGTCAACTGTTCGAGGGCGACGAGGAGATGGTAGGTCCCGATGCGGCAGAAGGTACACTTCCCGCACGATTCCTTCTGGGTGAAATCCAGAAAATAACGGGAGACATCCACCATGCACGAGTCTTCATCCATGACCACCATACCGCCGGATCCCATCATGGCACCGGCCTGGGATAATGTGTCGAAATCGATGGGGGTGTCCAGAAACGCTTCGGAAAGGCATCCGCCCGACGGCCCCCCGATCTGGACCGCCTTGAATTTCTTTTTGTTGGGAATCCCCCCGCAGATGTCGAAGATCAGGGTCCTGAGGGTGACCCCCATGGGGATTTCCACCAGGCCGGGGTGGATGACGTCGCCCACGATGGAAAAAATGGCTGTGCCCGGGCTTTTTTCCGTGCCGATACCCTTGAACCAACCGGCACCGCGTTCGATGATGGCCGGCACGTTGGCAAATGTCTTGACGTTGTTGATGACCGTGGGTTTTCCATAAAGGCCGGAGGTGACAGGATAAGGCGGCCGCTGCCGGGGCATCCCCCGGTATCCTTCGATGGACCGGATCAGGGCGGTTTCTTCGCCGCAGACAAAGGCCCCGGAACCCTCGAAGATTTCGATGTCGAATGAAAAAGATGTGCCCAGGATCTCTTTTCCTAAAAGGCGGGCCTTGCGGGCCTCTTCAATGGCACGCCGCAGGATCCGGACCGCCAAAGGGTATTCGGCCCGCACATAGAGGATTCCCCGGGAGGCGCCCACGGCCAATGCGCAGATGAGCATCCCCTCCAGCACCTGGTGAGGGTTGCTTTCCAATAGGGTGCGGTCCATGTAGGCACCGGGGTCCCCCTCGTCGGCGTTGCAGATGATGATCTTTTCGTCTCCGGAGGTGTTCCGGGCCGCCGCCCACTTTTTTCCCGTGGGAAAACCCGCCCCGCCCCGCCCCCTCAGGCCGCTTTCCTTCACGATATGGATGAGCAATTCCGGCGGATTTTCCAGCGCATTGGCAAAAGCGCCGTATCCGCCAGCAGCGATGTAATCATAGATGTCTTCCGGATCGATGAGGCCGCACTTTTCCATTACGATCCGCGTTTCCCGGTTGAACCTTGGAAATTCCATGACGGAGGGGATCATTTCGTTTTCCACCATGGCGCCGAGGATATGTTCCATGCGGGGGTCTCCCTGCTCCAGGAAAAGCTTGGCCAGCATGGTGGCCTTGCCGGGGGTGACTTCGGGATACAGGATGGGCGGAAATCCGGAATCCGGATGATCGATGATTACCACCGGTTCGGCGTAGCAGTGCCCCCGGCATCCCACGGTGTGAATCCGCGCTGAAATGCCCCGTTCCGCGAGAACCTGTTCGAATGCCGCCTTGGTTTCCAGGGCACCGGCGGCGATCCCGCAGGTGGCCATGCCGATGTGTACCTTGGGGGCCGGGTCTTCGTCGAAGGCCTTTTTGCGTCTGGCGGCTTCGGCTTTCAGATCCTCATACATGGGCCTTTTTTTCTCTTTCTTTGACCTCTTTTTCGATGTTCACCCGGGTGATCAGTCCTTCCACTTTGCTTGGAGCCATGTGGCCGTGGACGGTCTCCCCCATGAGAGTGACCGGTGCCAGGGCACAGCACCCCACGCACGCCACCCGTTCGATGCTGAACCGGCGATCCGGCGTGGTTTCCCCTTCCCGGATGGCCAATTTTCTCTCGAAGTTTTCCAAGATGATGTCGGCGCCTTTCACGTGGCACGCCGTTCCCAGGCAGACCTTGATGGGATGTTCTCCCGGGGGAAAAAACCGAAATTGGTTATAAAACGTGGCCACGCCCAGGACTTCGGAAGGGGAAAGATCCAGGTGCTCGGCTACCATTTCGATGGCCTCGGGGGGGAGAAAGGCCAATCGGTTCTGAATCCATTGAAGGATGGGGATCAATTGTCCCCTGTCCTTTTTAAAGCCCTTCAGCTCCGACCTGATTTTCTCGATTTGTTCCAGTTCCGCCGCGCTGAGCTCAACTTCCACCGATTTTCCCTTTTATTCCATTTCCGCGTTTGCATCCATGTCGAGACGATTAGATCTTATCCAGGGCTCCGTAAGCGGCCTGGATCCGGTCCCGCAACAGCAGACAGAGCCGTTCGAGCACGTTGAAGCCCAGTTCCCTGTTTCGGGTCATGAGGGCGCGAAGATGGATCCCCTTTATTACGAGGACCAGGGAAGGCCGCAGGCAAACGGCCGTTGACATGAGCACGTGGGGTTTTTCCAGCAGGGTGGACCAGCACCCGAGAAAACGTCCCTTTCCCAGAACATCGATGGTGACTTTCCCTTTTCTTTCCCCCATGTTCATGGCCCGTTCCAGGTGAATCTTGCCTTCGGCAACAATGAAAAGTTCTTCCCCGAGATCTCCTTGCTGAAAAAGGCATGCTCCGGCATCCACAGTGCGGGCTTCACAGATATCGGCGATTTCGTCGATATCTTGCTCGTCGAATCCAAGGAAAAACTCTGAACCGGATAAAGTCTGGATAATTTGGCTGTGTTCCATTTCAGTCCTTTCTGCCAAACGGAAAGGCTGTGGCCTCATTTTCACCCGTCGCAAGCGTTGATCCGTAACGACGGGCACCTGAAAGAACTATAGCATACTTGCAAAAAGGATCAACCGGGAGATGATGGGGCCAGGCGGGGAAAACCGGATGAAAGGATTTAAACGCGATGCAGTTTTTGGAGTGCCAGGGCGGCAAGAAAGGCTCCGAGCCCGGCGATATCCGTCCAATAAGAAGGCCAGAAAAGCCCGGTCGCGGCGGCCAGGAAGAGTCCGGTTTCAAGCCATGTGGCCCGGCGGAAAAAGTAACGTTCCAGGGCGGCGGCAAAGGCGATAAGCCCCAGGGTGGTGACAACGGCCGTCACGTAGACTTCGATATGGTTGATCTCGTATTTATCGCCGACACCCAGAAGGGGCCGGTAGGCCATCACGATGGGAATGATGTAAAGCCCTTTAGCGAGCTTCCAGGAAGTGAACGCCGTTTTCATGGGGTTGGCGCCCGCCACTCCGGCCCCGGCGAAACTGGCCAGGCTCACCGGAGGGGTCACGTTGGCGTCCTGGGAATACCAGAAGACGATCATGTGGGAGACCATCAACGGAATCCCCATGTCCAAAAGGGCGGGGCCTGCCAGGGTGGCCAGGACGATGTAGCTGGCGGTTACCGGGAGACCCATGCCCAGCACCAGGGAGGCCGCACCGATGAGCAAGATGGCCAGAGCTTTGATCCCGAAGCTCAAATCCAGGACCAGGCTGGAAAACTTCAGGCCCATGCCGGTAAGGGTCACCATTCCCACGATGATGCCGGCGGCGGCACAGGCAACGGAAACCATGACGGCGTTTCGCGCGCCTTTTTCCAGGGATTGCAGGATCTGTCGGAGTTGTCCTGCGGCAAAGGTTCCGATTCCCCCTGAAACAGGCGTTCCTCCCGCCGGCGTCTTGTAAATGTGGAGCCACCGGAGGGTATGGGCGATGAGGCTGGCTAAGACCGTGCTGATCACGGCGACGAATCCGGCCATCATGGGAGAATAATTGGCCACCAGGACATAAATCAAGATGCCCACCGGGATGAGAAAGGGCAGGCCTTCCTTGAGGACGGTCAGGGCGCCGGGGAGATTTTCCTTTGATTCGCCTTTTAAACCTCGCTTTTTCGCTTCGAAATGAACGAACAACAAAACGGTGACATAATACATGACGGCAGGCATCAGCGCCACCTTGATGATGTTGAGGTAGCTGATGTTCGTGAACTCGGCCATCAAAAAGGCCCCGGCCCCCATGATGGGCGGCATCAACTGGCCGCCGGTGGAGGCAGCCGCTTCGATGGCGCCGGCCACGTGGGGTCGGTATCCCACCTTTTTCATCATGGGAATGGTGAAGGATCCGGTGGCCACCACGTTCCCCACCGCGGATCCCGAGACGGACCCCATGAACCCGGAGGCGACCACCGCCGTTTTTGCCGGACCTCCGGAAAAACGGCCCGTGAGGGCGTAGGCCATATCGATGAAAAAGGTCCCGCCTCCCGTCACCTCCAAAAACGCCCCGAACAAAACAAAGACAAAGACAAAGGTTGCGGCCACCCCCAGGGGGAGACCGAAAATTCCTTCGGTGGTCAGCCACAGGGTGGTGGCGATGCGCTCCACATCGTATCCCTTATGGATAATCAGCTCCGGCATATAAGGGCCGAAAAAGGCATACACCATGGCCAGGACGCAAATCCCTGTCATGACCAGGCCGATCACCCGGCGGCAGGCCTCCAGCACCAGGAGAGTGCCGATAACGCTGATGATGCGGTCGGCGGCCAACCAGTCGCCCTGGCGTTCGAAAATGGCCGTGAGGTTATAGCAGATATAGACCACGCAGGTAACGGAAGCTCCGACGAGCACCCAGTCCAAAAGGAACCAGAAGGAAAACCGGTCCTTGCGCGCCCCTTTGAACGGCGGCCTCAAGAGGAAGGTCAAGGACAAAATGGCGCCCAGATGAATGGAACGCTGGACCAGGGCCGTCAGCGCCGTGATCCCGGCTGTGTAAAGCTGGTACAGGCTCAGGGAGATGGCCAGAATCGTCACCAACTTGGCGGTAAATGCGACGACTGCACCGTTTTGTCCGGCGGGTTTGTCAGGCATCCGAAAGGGGGCTTTCTATCCCGCGCTCAGGTGTTTTACACCCGGGTGCGGGCACAGCGTGCGATAGATGCGGTACAAACGATTGACGGGGCTGGCGGTGAATCGAACCGCCTTATGGGGCGCCATCTTGGACAGGTTCACCGCCTTTTCCCTCCATAACAGGGTATGATCCACGCCGGGGCTTCCGATGCGCAGGATGAAATTTCCCACCGGATGGTGCATGCCCTCGATGACCTCATAGGGCCCACGCTGCACCATTCGGCCCACTCCGGGCATCTTTCCCATACCGGCGCCGAATTTCAGGTATCGCTCCTCTTCGATGTAAATGACCCCGTTTTCATCCACGGAATGGGTTTCCCATATGGGGGCGTTTTCCACCGAATGATAATACCGGATCGTGAAGCGTTCACTGGCATCCAGAATCAGCGCCAGCAAAGGCTCACGCCCTTCAACGGGTGTGAGGCGCAACTCGACTCCGCCCGGCATTCCTGCGGCAGCCGCCAACAACAGAGACACCAGACCGGCAAATCCGATGAGAATCCGCCGGCCCGGTCCTTTCACAACGCCCCCTTTAGGGCATCAGACGCTGGGGAACTTCGATCCCTTTTTCCTTGAGGTATTTAATGGTGCCGGGATGCAAGGGGATCGGAGAATATTTCACCGCGTTTTCGGGAGTGGTGTACGCTGCCGAAGGGTGGATCTTCATCAGATAGTCCTTGTTTTCGAAAAGGGCCTTGGCCAGTTGATACACCAGGTTTTCGTCCAGGGATCTCTGGCAGATCATCACGTTCCACACGCCGATGGTGGGTACGGCCTGTTCCACCCCCCGATACACACCGCCGGCGAGTTCCACCGCGGAATAGGTGGGGTTGGACGCCAGGATCTTTTGGGTCTGTTCCGGAGTGAAGCCGATGATGTGAATGTCATGGGTGGTGGCCAAATCCAGGATGGAACTGGTGCCGGGCCCCACGGACCACACGCCCACCTCGATGGTGCCGTCTCTCAGCGCGTTGGCGGTTTCGGTGAAGGAAAGGCGGCTGTCGTTGTAGGAATCCAGCGGAATTCCCAGGGCCTTGAAGACCGCTTCGGCCATGAAATTGGTGCCGCTTCCCGGGCTTCCTGAACTGATGTTTTTTCCCTTGATCTGCTCGATGTTGGTGATTCCGCTGTCTTTCAGAGTCACGACTTGAAGCAGGTTGGGATACATGATGGCCATGGAGAGGATGTCGTGTTTTTTCCCTTTGAATTTACTCGTTCCTTCGAATCCGGCCACGGCCACATCCCCCATGACCTCGCCGATCACGGTTTCGCCCTTGTGCGCCAGTTTCACGTTTTCCACACTGGCCCCGGTGACTTCCGCCACGGCTTTCACGCCCGGGACATGCTTGGACCAGATTTCCGCCACACCCCCGCCGTAAGGATAATAAATTCCGCCGGTCCCGCCGGTCCCGATGCCGATGAAGGTGGTTTTGGCCGATGCCGCTCCGGCGGCGGCCAGGATCAGACAACAGGCAAGAATCAAAGCGATGCGTTTCATAAGGCTGCCCTCCTGTGACGATGTTTAAGGATTATTTGCTTACTGTGCGGATCCGCAACAAAACGGATTTGGGTTGCCGGGGCATCTGGGAAACGGGATAGACAAAGGTCGCCGTCGTTCCCGGTTTCACAAGGCCCTTTTTGGTCTTTCTCGGGATGAGCCCGCCTACGGCCTTTCCGTTGTCCAAGAAGAGATTGACCCGGTATCGTTGATCATTGCTGCTGACGTTTTTTACGCCCACCTTGAAGTGCAGCGTTTCCATTCCCTCGTATTTTTTGAAAAAGCAGGTCAGCTCCGCAAGCTCGGCCTCCGGGGAGATATCCTTTTCCAGCGCTTGATCGGGAACACAGGCAAACGATTCGGGCGCATTTTTCGGCGTGTACCCGGTGGTGCAGGCGGTCATCGCGAAAACGATCCCGAGGGCGACAAGCCCCATCATGATGGATAACCCGCGAGTCTGTTTCATCTTAACCCCTCCTTTTTAAGGTTGACGCTGAAGTGACCGGAAAACTTTCCCCGACCCGCCCCCCAAGGCGAGGTATAGGGAGGCGATTTTAAAATAGATATTTTCAGCTGTCGGGATACGCCCCCCATTGGGGCTGGAACGTCACTATTCTTTAATGAACACAACTGGTTTTTGATGTCAATCGGAAACCGCGCCTGTTTATGCTTGACGGGCGTTCTTTCGGAACGCAAATAATGCCGATACGCTCTTTTCTGTGGTTTCGTTCCGGAGATGAAACAGGCAACCCGGCATTCCGCTTCTGGAGGATCCATGCCCGAAAATGAAAATTTTGGTAACGTTCAAAAGTGTTGGCATGGGCATATTTCGATTTGAACGATTTGGATTTTGAAGTAGCCTTTGATTCCGAGTTTTTGTTTCCAGTATTGCTCCCATTTTTCTTTTGAGTATTTTTTCAAGATGATCATTTTGGACAATTTGGTGACCGCTTCATCCGACCACCCCCATGCAATGCGCTTGATTCGCCGGCCGATTTCCCGAAAAATCCGCTCCAAAAGGGATGTGGTTTTCGGTGCGATGACGCCGGTTTTCAGCCATAACTCAATGTTGGTAAAGATTCGCTGGGAGAGGTTTTCCAGATAGGTGGCGCCTTTGTGGTAGCCATGTTCTTTGAAAAGATCGATCAGTTCGTTAAGTTCCGTCTTGCTGGATTGATATTTTTCTTCGACCGATTGTTTGTCTTTTTCTTCCAAAAGCTCATAACTCAACTTTCGGTAATGGATTGAGAGAGCAAAAATATGGTCTATCTGTTTGATTTTCATTAAGAAATAGCTTGAAGAGCCCAGTCTGTTGATTTATAGTGGGTTTACGACAATTCACAATAATATCAAACAGAAAGGGCTCAAATGGACCATACCAGTGTCGCCTCCCAATCGCAAGCTCATATTGACGTTCAAAGCAAAACAGATGACTTCTTTAGCCGTTTCAAAATCGCTACCCTGATGCATCGATGCGGGGTGCGTAAACATCACGGCCATAATGTTCGCTCTTTGACAAAAGCCATTTTCACACTGCCCTTTTTGGGTAAGAACTTCTTTCGCGGCATAGTGCTCAACAACGAATTGCCTTTCGGCAAAGACGCCGCCTACGACCTGCTCAAGGGAGAAAGCTATAACTGGCGCCGGCTATTGCTTTCTTTGGGCCGGCGGTTGTTCGGTGTTTTCAACCGGCTTACCAGCGACGAGCGCGAATCGGTGCTCATCCTTGATGACAGCCCGTATGATCGGTCCCGCTCAAAAAAGGTGGAACTGCTCTCCCGCATCTGGGATCACAGTACCGGCCGCTTTTTGAAAGGATTTCGAATGCTCACCATCTGCTGGTCGGATGGCATCAGTTGTCTTCCCATGGATTTTGCTCTGTTGTCTTCCTCGGATGCCAAAAAGCGCTTGTGCGACAGCCAAAAGGCCCTGGATAAACGCTGCTGTGCGTATCAGCGCCGCAAAGAGGCCACCGAAAAAGCCACCACGCACCTGGAGACCATGGTTAAACGAATCCTTTCAACGGGTGTATCTGCCAAGTACCTGCTGATGAACAGCTGGTTTACCATGCCGGCGACCGTCGTCACCCTGGCCCGGCACATCAACGTCATCGGCATGGTGAAAAAGTCGGCCCGCATTCACTACACTTTCAACGGCCAGGCCTTGGATGTGAAGGCCATTTATCGCAGGATCAGAAAACGCCGTGGACGCGCTAAGATCCTGGCCAGCGCCAATGTCATGCTCAAGGATGCGGTTGCCACCAAACTGGTGTTTGTACGAGACAAGCGAAAAAAGGATTGGCTGGCGCTGCTTTCCACCGACACAGATCTGAACGATGAGGAAATTGTGCGCATCTACGGAAAGCGCTGGGATATCGGCGTGTTTTTCAAGATGGCGAAACAGCACCTGAAACTGGCCAAGGAGATTCAATGCCGTGATTACGATGCCCTGATTGCCCATACCACTATTGTTTTCATGCGCTACATGTTCCTGGCATACCAATGCCGCATGGAAACGGATCATCGCACCTTTGGCGACTTGTTTTACGCCTGCTGCGAGGAAGTGGCCGATATCTCCTTTATGGAGGCATTATACCGTATTTTGACACTGGCGGCCGAACAGTTAAAGCAACTGGGCACTTTCTGCGAAAAAACGGCTACCGCCTTCTTCGATGCGATCATGGATACCGCATTGCAGTGTATTGGCTTGTCAAAGAACAAAGTAGAGATCGCTTAAACTCCGATCCCGAAAGTTGAGATAATTAACTGAAATCCCAAGCCTCAAATCAAAATGTCAGATTGTTTTGGGCAGCAATGATTCCCTTTCAGTTTCCACTCGGGCAATTTCCTCCCGCAGTTCCCTTTCAATATCATTTTTCAGGTGCTCGACAGGTGGCAGGCCAGCAGTCTTTTGTACATCCTTTAGCAGCCGCTCAAACAGATTCACAAGATAGTCATTTACCCCTTTGAATCCGGGCCCGTACGCGGATTTATGCCAATATACAGGGGATTCAGGCAGGGACATGTCTCGGAGCACATACAGACAGGCATGCACCATTAGTTCTGACATCCATTTAACGCGCTCATCCAGGTAGGAGATCTCACCTTCAAAACCCAACATACCTGTTTCGGTAAGCCTTCCCTGTTCCTTGAAACGCCTGTAACCCGAGGTACCCATTAACACAATCTGACAATGGCACAAAAGATTGGCCGTTCTATCCAACCGGTCCAAGAGGTTATTGCGTTGTAAAAACTCCAAATTGTGCTTCAGGTCTTCAACAGTACTATCGGGTACGAACATGAGGAACCCTACTTCCGGCTCGATTCCCACAGAGCGGCACAGGTTGATGGCCCGTTCGCTAGTGTTAAGGGAAGAACCTTTGTGTAGGTTTCCGAGCACCGACGCGGATCCGCTCTCAATACCCAGCAGAAGGCTATGCAAACCCGCCGAAACGAGATTCTCCAGGATCTCGCTGTCCAGGTCGTTGGGTCTTGTTTCCATGCCAAAAGTGATTCCCAGGGGCCGAATCAGTCTGGTCAGTTCCAGGATACGGCGTCTTCCCTTTTTGCCCGGGCCGACAAAGTTGGGATCAACAAAGTAGAAGTCCCGGATTTCCTGGTCCATGAGCTGGGTCATCTCCTGAAGCACATTCTGAGGGGACCGGCATCGCCACAGAGGACCATCGTTGTAAAAGGTCGGCACAGGGCAAAAACTGCAATGATTGTAACACCCCCTGCTGGCCAAAATGCTCGCCGTATCTTCAGGTTCCAGATTCCGGAAAGGAAACGGGAATCTGTCCGGATTGGGTTCCGGGATTCGGGGGCTTGCCATGCCAATCCCTCCCGGGGCCCGGTAGGCCAGACCTGGAATGTCTCCCCAATTTTCGCCTTTGCTCAGCCGTCCTGCCAGCTCTGCCAAAGTGTCCTCGCACTCGCCCACCACAATGGAATCTACAGCTGGCACCTCTTTGATGATGACCTGGTAGGCCAGTGTCGGGAAAAAACCGAACAGGTTAATGTGGCCTTCAAATCCGGCAGATCTTAACCGGGAAAGGAAATCGAAAAGTGTTGGTGTGTGCTCCCAGAAATAAACAGCATTTACACAGAGCATGGCCGGGGAGAGGCTCAGGATCTCTTGTTCTGTCCGGCTAAAATCCCAACGCTTTATTGTGGCATCAAGGAACCATACCTCATGACCAGACTGCTCCATACTGGAGGCGGCATAGCCGCCCATCAAGCAGGACCACAACGGGGTGTTGGCAATATCGTTAAACCGTTTTTCCGAACGGATTCGGGGATGTTCCAGAACAATTATGGTCACGAGGGATTGTCCTCCATCATCGATTTGACTTTCAACCGGGAAAAAACACCGGCAGCGTGACAATGGGCTTCCAATTCATGAAGCACGTGGGCAGACTTGGCCGGATTGTAGTATACGGGGTAGAGCAGGTCGATCCGAGGATCCAGAAGTCCACTCTTCAGGAGTTTCCGCGTCAGGGAGGCGCAGGGGTACAATCGAACGTTATTGAATATGATAGCGCCCAGATTCCCGACCGGCCCATGGATGTCCAGGATCTGATTCAGCATGTCCATGGCTTCCTTCAAATGATCCTTGGCCTCTCCCGGCAGGTTGATGAGAAAATGGCACATGGTGAGAACCCCGCTTTGTGCGGTGATGCGTGCCGCACGGATGATATCTTCTTTAGTCAGCCTCTTGTTGAGCACCTTCAGACCATGGTCAGTCAACGCGTCTGCGGAGAAATAGAACGCCACCAGCCCGGCCCTTACAATGAGAGCCGTCATCTCTTCTGTCAGGCTGTCTTCCCGGAAAAAACCGGTCCAGCTCACCCGCAGCTTTCGCCGTAGGATTTCCTTGCACATGGCTTCAAAATGATCAGCCGGGCGGTTCAGCACCGGATCGGTAAAATGGAACAAACCCAGCCCATGCTCTTTATTGAGATATTCCATTTCATCCACGATCTTCTCAGGGTTCCGAAGCCGCATTTTTCTCCCGCCCAGACAGGGATACACGCAGTAACCACACTGCAAATCGCACCCTCGTTTGCCTTCGATGCCCACGGCTGCCACATATTTATTCCCTTTCGTATAATCTTCGGGACGAAAGGAATCCAGATCCATTTCAGGCAACGAATCCATGCAAATGTGAGTCCCCATGGGGTTTCGTTCAATGCGGTCCCCGTTTCTCCAGATCAATCCGGGGACGGATCCGGGGTTTAAAGACTTTG
Source organism: Deltaproteobacteria bacterium (assembly GCA_019309485.1). Classification (GTDB taxonomy): domain Bacteria; phylum Desulfobacterota; class Desulfobacteria; order Desulfobacterales; family UBA2156. The sequence goes on from JAFDGC010000043.1 coordinate 12,791, forward strand.
CCAGCAGTTGGGGGAAAACCGACTCCCCTTCCCCAACCAAACCACAGTCAATCTCGGGGATCTCCTGCATCAGCCGTTCTCCGAACAGGGAAAAGGCCGGGCCTCCAGCACAGATTCTGGCCCGAGGGGCAAGCAAGCGAACCATACGAGCCGCCGTTTTCAGTGAAGACAGATAGGAAGTCTGATGGCCTGCCAAAGGATCTAGATTCCTAAACGAAAGGGCCACTATATGGGGCTTTACATTTACCAGTTTGTCTTTGAGTTCCGGCCATGGATCCGGATAAAGATTCATGTCAAGGCCGCACTTCTCGTACCGGTCCGGTACCAGTCGGGACAGTCTGGAAAGCCCCAATGGGTACACCTGTTCTCCGGCACCCAAATGGGAAGTGGGCACTTGTACAAGCAAAATTCGCATACGCATTACTCCAAAAGCAGGAGGCCAATGTATTTCACATACTGGTCCTTGCCCGTCACGGGTTTCAGGCTGATTCCGGCGCTTCGGACCGTACCGTACACATCGATTCCCGATCCCTCCATGGAGGGACGGGCCTGATCCGGATGGTGGCAGTTACCGTCTTCAGGGCATTTGGTGCACACGGGACAGTGCCCGGCTCCGAGCACAAATGCCTTATGGAAACCGGCCAGGAACGCCATCTTTTCCAACTGGAGAAGCTTCTTATGGAAGTCACGGCCCGGGGGCATTCCTTCCAGGAGCAAGGTCCAGGTGTAGGATTCCAGCATTTCCTTTGTGGCATGGCTCTCCATGCCGTGGGGAGGACATTGCAGGTTTTTTCCGTAAATGGCACAGCCAAACCTGCATTTCATGCGGACCCAAGGAGCTGTGATAATCTTTTCAGCGGGCAGAAGAACGGCCCGGCAAAAACCTACATCCCGAGCCACATATACCCATTCTTCCAAATCCGTCTTATCCTCACAATTCGCCTTTTCCACACTAGCCAGTATAATTGAAGAATCTGTGTCCAGATCTCGGATCTGTACCCTCCCCATGCCCGCGTCGCGAAGCCACCCCATGACTTGGGAACCTTGGTGACACGCACCGTCAAAGGTATTGAGCATCATGTTCAGGTCATACAGGGGGCCTTTCTGGGGAGATCGACCCAACCGATCGGGAAAATAGTCGTGAATCAAAAGCAGGCCCTCCGGCTTGAGCAGATCCAGGGCCTTGTGCAGCAACTCCCGTGCCTCCTCCCCGCCGTATGCGTGTAGAAAGTTGCTCAACACGATCAGGCCGAACCGGCTTTCGGCCTCAAATTCATACGTGCGGAAGTCCCCCTTAAGGGTATGGAATCGCTCCCAGGCCTCTTTATCAGGGTATAGGGACTTTGCCGCGCGAATCACTTCCGGCAGTTCGAACAAGGTGGTATATCCGTACTCTTTTGTGCGGATCAGGGCTCGGCTCAATGTACCGGCTCCGCCCCCCACATCCAGGATGGGCGGTTCCCAGGATTCCAGGGCCAATAACGAGGCGATCTCTTCCGCCTTTTGTTGCGCCAGTTCATCCATTGCCCGAACGTAATGAAACGTGCGGACTGCATAGTCGTCGTCCTGGGAGACCGACAGGCCCATCTCCCTTTTTTCAAGGGAGACCCTTTGGACAAGCTCCTTCCATCTGGGCTGCATGTAGCGGCGATAAAGGAAGAAATCTCCCATGTAGGATTGGCTAGTCGATACCAGATATATCCTGGCAGCCTGGCTGTTGAACCATGACCCTTCCGCCTGATGGACAAGTTCCAGACGTTCCAGCACTTTTAAGAGACGATGCAGTTCGTCCTCATGACAGGATGCCGCCCGGGCAAGTGTGTTCAGATTGGAGCACCCTTGCTCAAGGAATTCAAACAGATGCAACTCTAATGCAGCAAACAGAACCTCCGAATACCAATAGGCGGTGGCTAAGTCCTCAAGATACTGGAAGTCTCGATGGGCCGGATCGACATCCTGGAAAGGAAGTTTCATGGGTATAACCGCTCGGATTCCGGACCGGAAACCTCTGCTTCGTCAAACGTGAGCATTTCTCTTGCGATACGCGAGGCTGCGGCCAGGATGGAAAGTCCGAATGCGCCCCCTTTGATTACACCTTGCGGCTCTTCTTGAGTGTCTCTTCAAAGAGAGCCCCTGAAGCCTTATTGGCACAGAACTCTCCGCACATGGTGCAAACTTTGGAATCGGAAGGTGAACGATCGTCTCGAATCTTCTTTGCATCCTCTGGAAAGAGGGCGTTTTTGAACTGTCCTTCCCAATCGGAATCCCGCCGTGCCTTGCTCATGGCCAGATCGCGCAGGCGCGTCTTTTCAGGAAGTTTGCTCAAGTCGCCAATGTGGGCGGCCAACCTGGCCACCTTAACTCCTTCGATGACGTCCTGCTCACTGGGAAGGGCCAAATGTTCGGCAGGAGTAATATAACAGACCAGATCAGCGCCGAATCGCGCAGACTGGGCTGCACCAATGGCCGCCACCACATGGTCGTAGGCCGCACCAACATCGGTGGGTAGAGGCCCGAGCATGTAATAAGGAGCATGATTGCTCATACGTTTTTGCAGGATGATATTGGCCTCGATCTCGTCCATGGGCACATGACCGGGGCCTTCCACCATCATCTGGCAACCCATGCGCCGACCTTCTTCTGCCAGTTCGCAATTGATCAACAGTTCCTGGATCATGGCCCGGTCGAAGGAATCGCTAATGGAACCGGCGCGAAGCCCATTACCCAGGGAAAGCACCACGTCGTATTTCTTCAGGATTTCGACCACCCGATCGTACTTTTCATACAGAGGATTCTCTTTCTTGTTGGTTTTCATCCAGGCCACCATAGAGGCGCCGCCTTTGCTCACCAGTCCTCCATAGCGGTATTTCTGTTTTTCCAGACGCTCGGTGGTGTAAAGATTGATACCGCAGTGAATGGCCATGAAGGTGATACCGTCCTCGCACTGTCGCTCGATCAGGTCAAACAGCATCTCTTCGTCTAGTCGGTTTGGGTCTCCGTATTTGCGTGTCGCCTCACAAAACGCCTGGTAAAGAGGCACGTTCCCAACCGGTAATTTCACTGCGGAAATTATTTCCCTGCGGATCCGATCTAAGTCTCCCCCAACGGAAAGTTCCATCAGGGTATCCGCTCCCGCTTCCTGAGCCGCAATCGCCTTACGTACCTCCGCATCAATGTCTACAATATCCGTGGACGTGCCAATGGAGGCATTGATCTTTGTGGAAAGACCCAAGCCTATTCCCACCAGAGTGCACTTTATGTTCTTGTTCAATGGCACCACCATTTGACCTTCTGCCATACGTTCCCGGACCAGATCCACGGACAGGCCTTCTGCCGCGGCGATGCTTTCCATTTCCGGCGTGGTGATTCCTTCAACGGCGTATTCCACTTGAGTACGTTCCATAATCGCCTCCCATTAATTGTTTTGTTGGTCTTAAAAAAAAATCCCCAAGCCGACAAAAATCAGCTTGGGGATTTACCATCTCCACCAAGTATCTCTTACGCAGACTCGTTCGGCAGGTCTTCTGACTCGTGGATCACCCTACTCCCCGCGCCTTCCCGCACCGTTTCGTGATCACCTGTTTACGGTGCAGTGGTATTTGCAGGTTTCGTCCCCACTCACAGCGGCGGGTCCGTGCCGGAATTTCACCGGCTTCCCTATTCAGCCCTCCTTAGGGGCCACCGAATGTCTGATAAATTTTTGTAAGTACCTATCATATGCCAGGCGGAATTGTCAAGCTTTTTCCACGACCAATCCTTCAGACCGAAACATTTCCACCTGTGCGGTTAGCCCGTAGGAATTTTGCGGCCGTGGGGATCTCTTTCCCAAAGGTCTCGCCCCCATAGCTTTGATTTTAGGTCCCGGGCAGGCAGAGAAGACGTGCATTGAAATGGAGACTCTCTCCTGGGGCTGTCCTGTGACCAATTTGGTTCATCCGGTTTTAGCGTACTTTTGGGATTGAAA
>JAFDGC010000044.1 GCA_019309485.1 Deltaproteobacteria bacterium
CATAGTAGCGATAATTATGCCGGTGGATCGCCTCCCTAAGGGCTTTGGCGCGGGCTTCGATTTCAGGCGTTAAAGGAGTTGACATACGCTGCACACCACATCGCAGACCTGTTGTCGTGCGGATTGGAAGCGCGGGTCCTTGAATCCCGGAACCCATGTGAATGACGCAATTTCATCGGAAACCACCATAACGGCTCCCACGGCGACGCCGTGGAATCGCCCGGCGGAAAAGAGCGCCGAGGCTTCCATTTCCACGGCCGAAACCCCCTGTCGCTGATGGTGCGCCGTTTTTCGGGGGGTCTCCCGGAAGATGGCGTCCGTGGTCCACACCGGGCCTTCGTGAAAGGCCATCCGTCGCCGCATCATTTCCCCGCGAAGCGCTTCTTGCACGCCCGCCGAGGGCGCGACCCTTTTGGGCCTCCGCATTTGGTCCGCCCCCTCCTCCCGGTTCGGATAATGCCGGGAAGTGCCTTCATCGATGACCGCTTCCGTGGGAAGAAGAATGTCCCCGATACACACCTTTTTGGAAACGGCGCCGCACCATCCGTAAAACAGGATTTTTTTTGCGCCCATGGCCACGAGCGTTTCAAGCAGCATGACGGCATAAGGCGCGCCCATCATGGGCCCGGCCAGGTACCATCCAGCGGATCCGGCGTTCACCCGATAAAGCCGGCTCAAAAACAAAGGGGTGCCTTCCACCGGATCCGGGGTTGTTTTCTTCATGAGGTGCGAAAGATCGGTGCGTGTTCCCACCATCACGGCCACGTGCCCCCCCGGCGGAACCGCCTTCGGCACCACGGGCCGGACGATGGGGGTGTCCATTCCCCCCTTCCCGGCGGCGTTTCTTTTCTCCTTCACGGAAAGGATCATTCGGGTTTGACCCGGCGGCTCAAATCTTCCTTGACTTCGTCGATGATCTCATAAAGCCACAGGAGGTCTTCCATGGCCAGCCGCCCCGCTTTTCTCTGGGACGTGGTCCCGTCTTTGCGTTGAAAGACCCTGGGGCCGATCTGCACCTTGGGCTGGGCATCCGCGTACTGGTTGATGGTGACCACGAGACCGGTTTCATCGCAGACCCATCGCTTGAGTTCCTTATCCTTTTCAGGTTCAAATGCCATTGTTGTCTCTCCGTTTCCTGTTTGTTATGTTTGGAATTTCCCGTCTTTTTTCGCCTACAGATTTTTTGCATGCCCCAAGGTACTTTTGTTGATCACCAGGGCATAGCGTTTTTGAATCCACTCATGGCGACTTTCTCCGAAGGGCAAGTATACCAGGCTGTAGCTTTTGGGCCGGATGCGCACCGCATCGATGCGCTCCAAAAATTCCCGCTGGGGCCTGACAAAAAAGATGAGGCCGGGCATGAGGGCTTCCGCGGCCTCCTTGACGGGAAGGGTCACCGGGAACGCGTTCCTCTTGGGGATTCGGGGAATCGTGGGATCCATGGGGGCCGTCAGGGTCATGTGGGCCGTGAACCGCAAGAACCGCGCCGGCCGGATTTTAAAGGCCGGTGTCCAAAAATACGCCGGGACCGCATCCCATCGGCTGCGGATGACTTTCGGGAGATTGGCCGCCCGGACCAGATCCGCGTAGGTGGCCAGGCGCATCCCTTCTACATCCGCCCGGATCCGCCAGAAGGGAAGGAACGTATCCGCCTCTCGGGATTCGGGAAAATGCTCCACACGAATTTTTTTGAAACCATTCTCCGCGGCTTGCCACGCGGTTTCGCAATTGGGGCAATGGAGCACCAGGGAGTCCCGCTGCCCTTCCATGTCCCAGCCGCAATCGGGACAAAGGCAGGCCAAAAAGCGGAGGCGCCAACGGGGACGGCCTCCGGGGAGGGCGCCGGCATCGACGTCTTCGGGCAAGGCCCCGGGAACAGGCGTGTTCAAGACGGCGTCATACAGGCCCTTCTTCGTGTAAAAGGGGGCGTAGATCAGGCTCACGGTTTCCCCGATCCGGGATCGGTGGCACACCGGAGCGGAAAGTTTCAAGTCCAACCGCCGGAAAATTTTTTCCATCGCTTCATCGAGCAAACGCTGGGGCTTGACGAAATGCCCGGTGGTGTTCGGGGACACGAACTTCAGCTTCAGGGCCTGACTCCGGAATCCCAGTGACGGCGGGAAGGCGGGCAGATCCACTGCCGGCGCGCTCACGTCGAGAAAATCATGCCGGATCCCTTGGAAACCGGAAGAAAAGACCATGCCCTTGAAACGCCAGTAGGGGATAAAAAACAAAGACGTCCCCTCGGGGGCCCGGTCCGGGAGCCGGTAGCGGAAAAAATCCCGCACGGCCAGGTACGACCGGACCCGGCAGAAATTACAGGAAAAGAGGCGATCGGTCTCTTCCAGGGTCGCCGGCGCCCCGCACTGGGGACACTGGTGTTCGATGGTCAGATTATAGCTTTTCACCGCACTGATTGCAGAACACCGACTCCGGGAGGTTTTCCGCCTTGCACCGGGCGCATACCTTGGGCGCCGGCGCGACTTCCACCGCCTGGCCGCATCGGGGGCAGAATTTGGCGTTGGGGGTTACATTCTTGCCGCAGCTCTTACACTTTTCAAACACCACCTGCTGGTGCCCGCAAAGGGGGCAGAACCGCGCCTCCATGGGGATGGGATGGGAACATTCCGGACACCGGGCGGACGCTGAATCCGTGGTTTTTTCGGTACGGCCTTCCATAAAGTACCGGCCGAACATGGCCGGCATCATCATCCCCATGCCCATGCCGATCCCCGACCCGGCCGCCCCCTCGGCCTCCGCGGCTTTTTCCACCGCCATGGCGGCCTTTACCTGAAGGAGCTTATTGACGTCCGTGAAAAGCGCCATCCGGCTCCGGTCATCGATGGCGGCCTGGACTTCCGGCGGGGGCGTGATGGCGTTGATGTAGAGACGGTCCAGGGCCAGGCCGAAGCGGCTGAAATCCTCCGCAAGCCGCCGGGAAAGCCCCTCGGAAAGGGCCTCGTAACGGGACGGGAGGCTCAAGACGGAATCGATGGTCTCTCCCATGAGGTCGTTGAACCGGGAAACGATGACCCGGTTCAGGTACTCCTCGATTTCTTCGGTGGTATACATCCCCTGGGTCCCCACCAGGCGGTTGATAAACAGGACCGGCTGGACCACCTGGAGGTTGAAAACCCCGAAGGCGCGCAACCGGATGAGCCCCAACTCGTTGTCTTTGAACGCCACCGGGTCCCGGGTGCCCCATTTGAGGTTATTGAAGACCTTCATGTTGACCATATACACCTCGGCCCGCAGCGGACTCGTCATTCCCCAGGGAAGAGCGGCGATCTTGGTCAAGATGGGGATGTTGGCGGTGATCAATGTGTGCCGGCCGGGTCCGAAGGCCTCCACGGCTTTCCCCTTGTAGAAAAAGACACCGGCCTGGCTCTCCCGGACGGTGAGTTGGGCCCCGAACTTGATGTCCCCGGATCCTTTTTCCGGGATCCGATGGACCAACTCCTTACCGGTATCGTCGAACCATTCGATGACCTCAAGAAACACAATGTTGTCGGTGCCCATCTTTTTCTCCTTTCTCCGTGTTTTCCCAGGAGCCGCCTCACTTGCCGGAGGCGTTTTGCGACCGTCAGCGATTATACCGCCGGGGTATCGGGTGTCAACGCTGATGGCGCCATAAAAAGCCCACCTGCGGCGCTGCGCTGCATCCTTCGTCACTGCGGCGTACCTGTAAGTACGCCTCATCCTGAAGGATTTGCACGCCTCGCATCTGGCGCTTTTTACTTTGCCATCCCAAATTGGGCTTTTTACGATTTCCTCAACGCTCCAGGAGGCGCTTTTTCATGGCCGCGATGGCGGCACCGTAATCGGGACATTGAAAGATCGCCGATCCGGCAACGAAAATATCGGCCCCCGCCCGGGAGACCTCGGCGATGTTCTCTTCCTTGATCCCGCCGTCCACCTCGATTTGCACGTTCAGTCCGGCATCGGTAATCCTTCGATGCAGTCGCCGGATTTTTTCCAGGCTGTTTTCGATGAAATGCTGTCCTCCGAATCCCGGGTTGACGCTCATGACCAGGACAAAATCGACGGCGTCGAGGACCCACTCGATGGTCTCCAACCCGGTGGCGGGATTCAACACCACACCGGGACGGGCGCCCGCCTCCCGGATTCGATGCAGTGTGCGGTTCAGGTGCACACAGGCTTCCACCTGGACCGAGACCAGGTCGGCGCCGGCCTGGACAAAGGCCGGGATGTAGGCGTCCGGATTTTCGATCATGAGATGCACGTCGATGGGGAGTGAGGTCACCGCTCGGAGGGCTTCCACCACCAAGGGGCCCAGGGTGATATTGGGAACAAAATGCCCATCCATGACATCCACGTGAATCCAGTCCGCGCCCGCCTTCTCCACGGCCCGGACCTCTTCGGCCAGGCGAGAAAAATCGGCGGAAAGGATGGAAGGGGCGATCAATTTCATAGCCGGAATCTCCTTTTTTGTCCGCATCAGTCGATTGTTGCACCCCCGTCTTATCAGGGTTTGAATTGCCGGGAAACCTTTAAGGTGTCGTCTTCATACAGGCGAAGGGATCCCTCCGTGCCTTCCGGAATTAAAAAAAGAATTTCATCCCCGGGATTCATGTAGGCGTCGATCACGTCGCCGGAAAGTCCGTATCCATTAAATTTCAAGCGAATTCGGGTTTTTAAAAAACCATCCCGAAGACGATATCTGAACAAAAAAGCGTTGTTTTGATCCGTTTGCGGACCGCGTTTTCCCAGCGGATGCTTCCGGTTTTGAACCAGGTTCACGGGTTGGCCTTCAAAAACAGGATGGCCTGCCGGCGGATCCTGTTCCAGGATCACATCCTCGGGCCGGTACGGGTCATGCTCCGTGGAGATCGGCCCAAGGACAAGATTCATCCGCTGGACTTCCAATTGCGCCTCAGGAGCAAAACGCCCTGTCAGATCCGGCATTTTCAGGACCCGGGGTCCCGGTCCCAGGCTCACCAAAAGGTCCACGCACCTTCCCTGGGGAATATCCGTCCCCTTTTCAGGATACTGGGCCAGGATCGTTTCGCTTTTGGTGCGACCTTGTGAAACCCGTGATACAACACCCGTGCAAAGGCCGTTTTGTTCCAGGATAATCCGGGCCTGGCGATAAGAAAGACCGATCAGATGGGGAGCCGGGAGGACCCTGGGCCCTTTGGACAAAACGATTCGCACATCACGGCCCTTCTTGATTTCACTCCCCGGCGGCGGATCCTGAAGCAAGACATGATTTCCCGCCACCTGATCCGAGTACTCGGAACCCTTCACCTTGGTATTGAGCCCCAAACCGCTTAAAATTTCCAGGACGGTCGCCACATCCTTTCCCACAAGGACCGGCACGATCACCCGATCTTCTTTTTTGATGACAAAAGAAACGGTGAAATAGGCACTGGTCCCGGCGATCAGGAAAAAGACGCCCCCCAGGACAATCCATTTTATCAATCGTTGAATCAAGACCGCCTCTCCAGGCGGGCGGCAAAAAAGCCGTCCATTCCATGATCCAGGGGGCTGGTTTTCAGGTAAGACCCCCTTTGCAGCAAGGGCCGAAGAACGCCGGGGAGGGAGGCTTCATCCCCACACAGACAAAAATCAGGGTGTGTCTTTAAAAACGCCTCCACCACCGCCTCGTTTTCTTCGGGCTCCGTACTGCAGACGGCGTACACCAAGACCCCGAAGGGTTTGACAAGGGTGCTCGAATGGGAAAGCAGCCGCAACTGCCTTTCCCGATGCCGGGAAAGGTCGGTCTCCCTCACACGCCACCGGGCATCCGGATTCCGCCGCAAGACCCCCAGCCCGGAACACGGCGCATCCAGCAACACCCGGTCGACGAGCAGCTTCGGATCGAACCCTCCGGGGGATTGGAGATTTCTTTTTTCCACCTTCACCAGGGTGACCCCAAGGCGCTGCATTTCCGATACCAGGTTTGAAAGCTTTCTTGCATCCACATCCCATGCAACGATCCGCCCCTTATTTTCCATTTGCTGGGCCATATGGCCGGTTTTTCCCCCCCGGCCGGCACAGGCATCCAGGACCGTTTCTCCGGGGCGGGGGTCCAGCAAAATGGTGACGAGCTGAGCGGCTTCATCCTGGACCTGAAACCATCCCAGTTTAAACGGGATCATTTCCGGAATCGGTCTCCGGGGATTGAAAAAGGAAACGCCGTCCGGCGCATAACGGCACGACCGGATATTTTCAGATTCCTCCTTCAACGCCGCCAGGAGGCGCTTACGGGAAACCTTCAGTCGATTGGCCCGCACCGTGATGGGCGGAATTTCGTTTTGCGCATCGCAAAAGGCCGCCGCCTTTTCAAGTCCCATCCGCGCCGCCCAGCGGGAGACGAGCCAAACCGGAAAAGAACGGCTTTGGGCCAACCGTTTCACAGGATCTTTTTCCGGATCCGGGAAGGTGACCCCGGAAGGGGACTTTGCCGCGGCCCGAAGCACGGCATTAACGAATCCGGCCGCCCAGGGTCTTGAAATCCGCCGGGTCAATTCCACGGCCGTATCCACGGCCGCTGAAACCGGGATTTTATCCAGATACCGGATTTGAAACAGGGCGATCCTCAAAACGGTCAAGACTCCGGGTTCCATGCGATCCAGGGGCCGGCGGGAAAAACGGACGATGGCGGCATCCAGGGTTTGCCGCCACCGCAGCACCCCGTGGCAGATGGCATGGAAAAGGGCCTGGTCCCGGGGGGTAAGACGGAATCGGTCCGAGAAGCGCTCCAGGGCGGCATCGAGGGTCCAGGATTCCTTTTCCAGTGCGCTTAAGACCATCCAGGCCGCAGTGCGCGCATCGGAGGCCTGAACCGGTTCCTTCCCCTTCTTTTTGGGATGCCCGGGTGCGGAGTCCCCTTTTTTTCCCGCGCCTTCCACGCCGGTGTCCTTTTTACGGTTGGGCGCGGCTTTCTTGCCGGCCGCCTTCGTGCGCATCATGACAGGCGGCTTCCTTCCGGAATGCGGTTTCCCCTGAGAAATGCGTTCACCGGCATCCGTCTTCCGGACGCGGGCTGTAGTTCCAAAAGACACAGGGTTCCTTTCCCCGTGGCCACCCGGAGGGTCTCTTTCGATTCCAGGACCGTCCCCGGGATTGCCGCCTCCCCTTCCGGCATTATCCGGGCCTTGAAAATACGGATCGGTTGATCCCTCCAGAGGGTGAACGCCCCGGGCCACGGCGTCAACCCCCGAATCCGGCGTTCTATGGCATCAGCCGGGGCGTTCCAGTCGATACGGCCGTCACTTTTTTTGAGCATGGGGGCATAAGTGGCGCGTTCATGATCCTGGGGCACGGGTGTTAGGGTTCCCGCCGCTTTTTTTTCCAATGTCTCCACCAAGAGGGCGGCCCCCATTTCCGACAACCGGTCATAAAGGGTTTCGGCCGTATCCTCCCCGAGGACGGGCGTCTCGGCCCTGGCCAGGATATCTCCGGTATCCAGGCCCGCATCCATCTGCATGGCGGTGACCCCTGTTTTTTCTTCGCCGTTAATGACCGCCCATTGGATGGGGGCGGGCCCCCGGTATTTGGGAAGGAGAGAGGCGTGTATATTGACGGCACCCATGGGGGGGATCTCCAGGAGCGCTCTGGGAAGAAGGGCACCGAAGGCCACCACCGCGATCACGTCCGGCCTGAGGTCGCGAATCCTTTCCAAGACGTCAGGCGTTCGAACCGAGCCGGTTTGCAGCAGGGGATACCCTTTTTCTTCGGCAAAGACTTTAATCGGCGGGGGCATGCGCCGCTGCCGGCGTCCCTTGGGCCGATCCGGTTGCGTGACAACGCACAAGACCGGATATTCACCTTCGTGCAACGCCCTCAAGGAAGGGACCGCAAAGGCCGGCGTCCCCATGAAAATGACACGAGGTCCGTCTTTCACGCTTTCTTGAGCTTCTTTCGCACCTGGCGCTTGTAAAGTTCCCGCTTCAACGCACTGATATGATCGATGAAGAGCTTGCCGTTGATGTGATCGATCTCGTGCTGGAGGACAAGGGCGGGGTATCCTTCCGCTTCGAAACGCCGCGGGTTCCCTTCGGCATCCACCCCTTCCACGAGGACCCTGGCGAAACGCTTTACGTCGGCCCTGAAATCCGGGACGCTGAGGCACCCTTCGTTTTCGGATAAAAATTCCCCTTCGCCTTCCACAATGCGGGGATTGATGAGTACCTGGATGGATCCCTTTTCTTCCAAAGGGGTCAGATCGTATACGATAAGCGCCTTGTCGATCCCCACCTGGATGGCGGCAAGCCCCACCCCCGGGGCATGATGCATGGTCTCCGTCATGTCCGCAATGAGATTTTGAAGGGATCCGTCGATGTTCTCGACGGGTTTGGAGACTTTGCGCAGCCGCTTATCCGGATATGTCACGATTTCAAGAAGGCTCATGGTACATTCTCGGAAAATACATTCTTTTCCACAGGTTGTCCGCGGCGCTCCCGGATCACCTCCAAGATATTGACCCCGGTGACGGCCGCCGATATGAGGCCCACGAGGATCACCGGGAACATTTGGATGGCATGATTGGCCAGCGTAAAGCCAGCTGCCTCGTGCTTGGCCACGCCGAAGAGGGCCAGGGCGAAAACCCCTCCCGCTTCCCACAATCCCCAGAATCCCGGAGCCGAAGGCAGCGCAATGAAAAAGCAGACGATGATCATCACCGCGGTCAGTTCAAAAAACGTCAGGTCGATCCCAGGGCATCCGACGGCGAAAACCGCCATGGATCCGGCCAAAAGGACCCAGATAAAAAAAGAAAGGGCCAAACAGGCGACGACCCGCCGGGGACGGCGGACCAGGGAAAAACCCGATGCCAGGTTTTCAATGATCCGGATCACGGTTTTACTCCCCTTTTCCCGAAGCTTTTCCGTGAACGGCCGGCCGGCCGGGAAAAAGAGCATGGGAAGGTTCCAGATCAGCCGGGTTATAAGGGTCCGGGTCCGGGAAAAACTCACCAGGGCGATCCCCGCCACCAGTACGGCCATGATCTTCACCATTTGCGCGTTCACGGTCACCAGGGTATCCCGATTCAATCGATAGGCCCCGAAAGGAATACTCAAGTCCGGGTCGATTTTCACAAAAGCCATGATCACGGTAAAAAGACCCAGCAGTAACGTGATATCAAAGACGCGCTCCGCGGCCACCGTCGCCAATCCGCTGGAAAAGGGAACCCGGTCCCGCTTCTGGAGCAGCGCGGGCCGGACCACCTCCCCCACCCGGCCCGGCAGGATGCAGTTGACCATAAAGCCGATCATCAACGGGTGAAACGCGTTCCAAAAACCGATCCGGTGGAAGGTGGCCAATATGATCTGCCAGCGGACAACGCGCAGGGCAAAGGATGCCAGCACCAGCAAGGTCGCCGGAAAGACCCATGCATACTGGATGGAAGAAAGATACGCCGTCAGATCATGAAACGGAACGTTGCGGAAGGCAAAATACAACGCCACGGCCGAAAGGGCGATTCCGACGAAAAGGGAAATGAAAAGCTTTTGTTTCATTGTTTTGAAAACCCCTTATGCGAGAATCTCCCGGGCCTTTAGGATGTCTTTTCGGATTTGATCGGAAAGTTCCCGGATTCCGGAAAATCGGATTTCATCCCGGATGCGACAGACGAAATTGACGCGGATCTTTTCACCATAGAGTTTTCCATTAAAATCCAAAAGATGTACTTCCACAGTGAAAAGAGGGTCGTCGAAGGTGGGACTGTACCCGATATTGGCCACACCCCAAAAGCGTTTCCCCAGGCACTCCACGGTGACCGCATAGACGCCGGCCTTGGGGCACAACTCGTCCATGAGATGAATATTGGCCGTGGGGAACCCCAAAAGCTTCCCTCCCCGGTCCCTTCCTTTGACCACCGTCCCGCGCACCTGGTAATCCCGCCCCAAAAGCTTCTTTGCTTCTTCCATCCGGCCGTCCAGGATCAGTTCCCGGATGCGGGTACTGCTGACCCTGTCGATCCCCGGAATCGGCAGGGTGATCCAATCCGTTACAAGGACTTCGAAACCGAATCGGTCCGAGAGCCGATGCAACATATCCAAATCCCCTTCCCGGTTTTTCCCGAACGCATAATCTTTTCCCACCACGACGGCTTTCATCCCGATGCGTTCCAGCAGGATCTTTTCGACAAAATCCGTGGCGGATATTTCGCCGAACTTCCGGGTAAACGGAATCACCACGAGCACATCGATCCCGGAGCGTGCAATGAGTTCCACCTTTTGTTCATAAAGGGTGATCAACGGCGGCGGGTTGTCTCCATTGAGCACCCGGGCGGGATGGGGCTCGAAGGTCATGGCCACCGACGTTCCCTCCACAGCGTCCGCCTTGGCGATGACCTGGTGAAAGAGGGCCTGATGCCCGATGTGCACCCCGTCGAAATTACCGATGGTCACCACCGCATTGGGATACGGCTGTTCAATTTTTTCCAGGCTTTCGATCAAATCCATTTCAGGAATCTCTTGACATATTCTCAAACTAAATATTATATACACATGCCGATGTGAAAAGCAATGGATTTCCCCGCCTGATGTGCCGAAGTGGCGGAACTGGTAGACGCGCTAGGTTCAGGGTCTAGTGGGCGCAGGCCTGTCGGGGTTCGAGTCCCCGCTTCGGCACCATCTCCAAAAAGACTCCGCAATATCCATAAGTTGCGGATTTTCTTTTTCAGGCGGGGGCGTGCCGGTATGGAGCCCACCCGCCCTGAAGGGCGGGGCTTTCGGGAAGCATTCCGGTAAAAATTTCCGTTGCATCGGCCTGGAATGCCTCCACCCGTATCGGTTTGATCATGTGGCCTCTTGCGTCTCATCCGAAGGAGCGGGGTTTTCCGGTATTGCTTTCTGGTTTTTGCTGGTCTATGAGATACACTTTGAGGAAACCCTGACAGCGGGGAAACAAGCGGGACAGGTCTCATGGACGGCGTAAAACCGGATAAATGCTTTACCTGCGGATGTTCCAAGTTCTGCTGGACCGAAGAAAAAGGGTGGGCCTGTCTCCGATGCGATCCGCCGTCGACGGGAATCTTTGAATTGCTGAGAAATCCCCGGGATCATCATGCACCGGAGGGACCTGACACCGTGGAAGAAGGCCCGCACAAATAAAGGAGGATCCGAGCCCATGGGTTGGCTTGGGAAAATCATCGGAGGAACCATCGGTTTTGCACTGGGCGGCCCATTGGGCGCCGTGGCCGGCGCCGTCTTCGGTCATGCCTTTGATACGGGAAAGGACGAAGGCGTCTCACAGAAACGGGTACACCTGAGCGCCCTTGAAAACACACAGCTGACCTTCTTCGTGGCGGCCTTTTCCATGTTGGCCAAACTCGTCCGGGCCGACGGCCGGATTTCAAAGGAAGAGGTGGATTCCATTGAAAAAATCATGCTCTATGATTTGAACATGGACCCCCAGAGCCGGATGGTGGCCATGAACATTTTTCATACCGCCATGAACTCCCCCGAGTCCTTTGAAACCTTCGCCTCACAATTCTTCCGGCAGTTCAGCGGCCAGGGGCCGCTCTTGGAAATGATGATCGACATCCTCTTTCGGGTCGCCGTGGCCGACGGCGCCTTGAGCCCTGCTGAAGAGAGGCTCATCCGTTCAGGCGCATCCATCTTCGGTTTCAGCGACGCCCATTACGCCCAGTTGAAATCCCGCCATGTCCAGGATACCCAGAAACATTATGCGGTCCTGGGATGCACACCCGCAGACAGCATTGAGGACATCAAACAGCGCTACCGGAAACTGGTCTCGGAATACCACCCGGATAAAATCGCCTCGAAAGGACTCCCCGAAGAATTCATGAAGTTCGCCCACGAGAAGTTCCGGCAGATCCAGGAGGCATACGAAGCCGTAAAAAAAGAGCGGGGCTTCAAATAGGAGCTTGCTTCCGGCGCTCCGAAACGATCCTGAAATACGTTTCGGCGATGTTTTTTGGGGGAACCCACCGTTCATTCTCCGTTTTCGGTTCCAGGCGGATGGCACCGGTTTCACAAGTCGGAACGCACACCCCGCACCCGATGCACCGGTTTTGATCCACCCAAGCCGCTTGTTCCACTGCAACGGCCGCCATGGGACAGCGCTCTTGGCAGGTCCCGCACGCCGTACAGAATTCCGTGTCTACCACGGCCCGATAACTGGTGCACACCTCTTCCGCGGGCCGTTCAAGTCTTTTGAGATTTTTAAGGATCTGGCAACAGCATCCGCAGCACATGCAGATATTGGCCGGTTTCTTTGCGTTGCCCGGCTGGAGCACGAGTCCGGCATCCATTCCCCGGCGGAGGATCTCCAGGGCCTCTTCTCGGCCAATGGAACGGCCGAGACCGTTTTGTTCGTAGTAGAAGGCGCTTCCTCCGAAAATCAGGCAGGTTTCCATGGGATTGTCGCATCCCTCTCCCACCATGGCATGCTCCTTGCGGCAGATGCACGGGGCCACTAGGATTTTGGACTGGTTTTGAATGATCTCTTCTGCGGCTTCGTAGGGCATGATCCGCATCTCCGCGCGGATACCGGCCGAGATGGGAATCACCCGGAGTTGCTTGGTCTTGGGTTTGACCCAGCTCTCCTGCAGCAAATGGGGCAGATAGGCGTTGACATCTTCGATGAGCCCCACATCCAGGGCGTTGACATGGTACTCCCAGATGCCCACCATAAACTGGGCCGCCATATAAAGGGGCCGGCCGCCTTTCAAAGAACGGAGAATCAGCCCTTTTTTGGACATGACCGCCAACAGGGCGGCAAAGGGTTCCGGATCTGCCTGGGCCCGGGCGGCGATGACCTCCGGTTTTTCCATGGTCATCCTCAGGTGGACGGCCGCCGCCGCCTCTTCCGGCGTGAACAGCCTTTTGAGTATCCGGATCTCCAGGCCCGAATCGGTGGGGGGAAATCCCCCGGGCAGCGCATTGAGGTGCTCGGCCAGCCGCCGGTAGACATCATTCATGGCGCATCCTTTCCGAATGTATGGAGTCCTCCCCCCCGCCCGGAAGGGCGGGGGGCCGGTAGGGAAAATATCCATTTTAAGATTGCTTCCCGCGACTCTGCCTTAAAAGTCGGGGCGTACGGGAAGGGTTCCGGTCAGTGCGTTCTCCTGGACAACTGTGCCAAAGACCTTGAAGGAACCTTCCACCCGATCGATGCGGGCCGTCGCCGTCATGCCGGCCGGCAATGTATCGCTTTTCAGCCAGACCGGGATATAGGTATCGCTGATCCCCCGGCAAAAGCCGGTTTGAAAACGGGTTTTTCGTTCCATCACCAAATCCACCGTTTGCCCCAAAGCAGCGGCATAAAACCGCGCCCGCTTGGCCCTTCCGATGTCCCGCAGGCGGCGGCATCTGTTTCGGATGGTCCGGGAGTCCACCCGATCCCTGAAACGGGCCGCCGGGGTCCCGGGTCGCGGAGAAAAGGGGAAAACGTGGAGATACGCCAGGGGGAGGGACTCAACGAACGATAGGGTTCGTTCAAATGCCGATTCGGTTTCCCCGGGAAACCCCGCCATCACATCCGCCCCCACGGCAGACTCGGGCAACACGGAAAGGATTTTAAGTACCCGATCCCGGTACATTTCGCGGTTGTACGGCCGCCCCATCCGCCGCAGAATCGCATCGTCCCCGCTTTGCAGGGGCAGATGGAAATGGGGGCAAATCCGCGTCGGCCCGGTCTTTGAAGCCGCCGCAAGCTCGATGAGCGCGTCCGGCAACTCGTTGGGTTCGATGGAGCTCAAGCGGATCCGTTCAGGTGCATTGCTCGAGGTGATTTCCTGAAGAAGATCAACCAAACCCATGCCGTTTTCAAGATCGGATCCATAGCTTCCCAGATGAATCCCGGTCAAGACCGCTTCCGGATATCCGGCATCTTTGAGCTGTCTCAACCGTTGAAGGACCATCGGGGGGGGCAGGCTGCGGCCGGGTCCACGGGCACGGGGAACAATGCAGTAGGTGCAGACGGCATTGCATCCGTCCTGAATTTTTAAATAGGGCCGCGCCCGGTTTTTGAAATGTATGGGGTCGACGGAGGATCGACAGGGCCGCCGGTTTTCAGGGAGTTGCATTCCTTCAGGGGCCGGCCGGCTGTTTTTCCGCATCTCTGATACAATATCGGGGAGCCTCTCCTTTTCCGATTGCAAAATGACGGCATCCACACCGGGGATGGATGCCATTTCCTCGAAAGCCACCTGGGCGTTGCATCCGGTGACGATGATCCGGGCACCGGCGTGGGATCGGATCATCCGCCGCACCGCCTGGCGGGATTGCATGGCCGCCTTGGACGTGACGGCACAGGTATTGATGATGCAAAGATCCACGGCACACGGATCGGGGTTCGGGATCAGCCCGACCCCTTCCAGGGCAGCGGCCAGCGCCTCCGATTCGGATTGATTCACCCGGCATCCCAGGGTGGTAATCAAAAACGTCTTCATGTCCGAACGCCCTTTTCGTCCGGGGTCTTTGTGATCCACCCGCCCCCCAACACTTCATCGCCCCGGTAAAAGACCGCCCCCTGCCCCGGGGTCACGGCCTTCTGGGGGGAATCGAAATGCACCCGGGCGGCATCGGGTCCGGCGGGGCGGACGACGGAAGGGGCCGCCCGGTGCCGGTAGCGGATCCGGGTTTCCCCGCAAAATTCGCCATCCGGAACGCCGTTGATCCAGCGGATCTCTTTTACCATACAAGACAGCTCATAGGTTTCGGCCTTTTTCCCCACGACAAGACGCCCCGTATCGGGTTCCAAGGACAGCACATAATAGGGTTCCGCCGCCGGGCAGTTGATCCCCCGGCGTTGCCCCACCGTGAACAGGTGAAGCCCCCGATGGCTTCCGAGGATATTCCCCCGGCGGTCCACGATGCTCCCGGTTCGGGGCGAAAACCCGGGAAGGGAGGATAAGAATTCACCGTAAGAAGCGCCCTGGATGAAACAGACATCCTGGCTTTCCCCCCGCGCGGCGGACACCAGCCCTTTTTCCTCGGCCATCTTCTTCACGGTGTCCTTTGTGAGATCTCCCAGGGGAAAAAGGGCCCGGGAAAGCTGTTCCTGGGTGAGGCGGGAAAGAAAATAGGATTGGTCCTTTTGTGTATCTTTTCCACGGTACAGATGATATCCGCCGTCGGTCTCCCGCCGGACCCGGGCATAATGGCCGGTGGCCAGATGCGTGGCGCCGAATCCTTTGCAAACGTCAAACAACAGGCCGAACTTGATATCCGGATTGCACACCAGGCAAGGGTTGGGGGTCTTTCCGGATGCATAGGATTCGGCAAAATAGTCGATGACTTTCTCATGAAAGGCTTTGGAAAGATCCACAAAATATATCTTGATGCCGAGCTGATGGCCGAGCCGTTCCATCTCCGACGGATGGGGCCCCGCGCCAAAGCCGTGGATAAAATGGACGCCGAATACGTTGGCGCCTTTTTCCCTGAGGAGGTGTGCCGCCATCATGGAATCGACGCCGCCGCTCAAGGCCGTGGCGACACAGAGTTTCATTCGAAAAAAATCTGGCGCATGGGCCGGACTTCCATGGCCCGACTCGGGCATGCCGGCACGCACAGTTCGCATATGCTGCATTTTTTCTGGTCAAACGCCACCGCCATCTCGGGCCGCTGGATGTAAAGCGCCCCCGTGGGGCATACCGCGGTACAGGCCCCGCAATGGGTGCATCTGGCGGTGCGCCGCTTGACCTCCTCGGCGGCGTTCTGGACCTCCACGCCGCTGCGCTTGAGATACGCCACCCCCTCCTTGAAATCCTTCCGGGGTCCGGACAGTTCCATGACCATAATCCCTTCCTTGCGGGGAAGGACGGATGCGTTGAGAATGTTGAAGATCAGGCCGTAATCCCGGGCCAGATGACAGACAATGGGCTTTTGGGCCTCGTTCTTCGGAAATCTCAGAATCAGAATTTTGGAATACACGGAACATCTCCTTTATAAAACGTCTACAACATTGGGGTTTGTATCCTCGCGATCATAATGAAACGGGATCAAAGGGTCAAGGCTTCAACGCCAAAAGACGATGCAATCGTAAAAGGCTCCCTTCCCCGCGCCTCCGTCCTGA
>JAFDGC010000008.1 GCA_019309485.1 Deltaproteobacteria bacterium
CAAAAAAGCTTCGCTCGATCCAGTTCTAAAGGCGGGGTTTGCAAGAAGCGTTTCGGTCAACACGGAGATGACCGGCAGAAGGCCGGTATTTTGGCGGATCCGGATACTGCGTGACGGATCTGCACCGACGGGTTGGTTTTTAAAAATGAGCATCTATGGAACAAACTGGATCGACGATGAAGACCACGGCACATTGCTGAGGGATGCCGTCGAAAGGGCAGTACCGCGCATAGACGGTAAAAGCTCTTTGGAAAAAACCCTACCCTTGATTGAGAATGCGTTCGATCGCGTTGCGAGAATCGCGGCTTGACGCATCGGCAGCGACCAGGTCGATTTCAGACGGGGAGGATGCGCCCAAACCCAGCTCTGCCGCTCTGGCGATCTGTTCCTGCGCAAAGATCTTGGTGTTCATTATCTGTGCGTTGCTGCCCAGGTGCTTCAACGCCGCCAGACCGACCGCATCGATGGCCACCCGGTCTGCGGACGCCAAAAAAAGATTGCCTTGGGCTCTTTTACCGGTCATGGGTCCGCCGTCCACAAAAGCGTCGATACCGTCCAGGACGACGAGGTCCGGTTTGAAGGGGGCATTGATCTCGGCGATCATCCTGCGCTGATGGGGAGACCCATGCAGCTCGGACATGTGGTCATATCCGTGGCGCGCGGTGGGGACGACACCCACGTGCAGCTTCAGCGACATCGTGAACACGCCGCCGTATTGATGGGTCTTCAGACAGCAGGTGGACACCAGGCAGTCGGCTTCCAGAATCGGGCGCGCCACGCGAAAGCCGTTTTTCCAGTGGGATTCAGGGGCATCGACCTTGACCCAGTCTTTTTCCGCCAGCTCGTCGAAATTGATGACTTTGACATCGAGTGCCTCCATCAGGGGCACGATGCCCTTCGCCGCCATGACCGACCGGGTTGGTGGATAGCTGCGCTCACCGAGACTGATGGTTTTGGCCCCCATGTCCCAGAGTTTTCCGACGAGGGCCGTCAGTGTGTCGTTATGGGTGGAGCCCGGCACCTCGTCGGCCGTGTTGAAGTTGGGCTTGATCAAGACATCTTTGTTTTTGACCGGGTTGATCCCCAGCGCGTCGATGGATTGGACCACCCCCGCTCCACGGTCCCGGGTATGAACGAAAGAAACACGGCTTTTTTTCAGGGTTCCCATACTCGGTCCTCCCTTTAATCCCAGCAACAGGGCGCCGCCCGCCACACCGGTATACTTCATGAACTGCCTGCGGCTGATCCCCGGTGCCGGCGTGGGCCGGGCGGCATCCATTTTTTCGTCAATTTTTTTCATATCTGCTTTTGCAAGGGTTGTCGTTTTCTTCCCGGGTTTCATTTTCTTTTACGGTTCGATCTTCGTGCCCAGGATTTCCATTGCCGCGTAATCTTCCATTAAGTCGCTCACAAGCATCAGGATTTTCTTTGCAGTCATGCCAACCTGCTTTTTGTTTTTCGGTTTTTTGCCAATAAATCCCCGTCCTACACGACCGCCGCCATTTCTTCCATGGTGCGGTCTTTTTCTTCCCAGAGGGCGTTGACCCATTGCTGAAACCGTTCCCGGTATTCCGTGTCCTGAAGGTAATCCCCCAGGAATTCTTTTGGCACCGGTAAGGATTCCACTTTGACCTTGACCTCGCGGATCTTTCCCGACAAAAAAGCCCAGAAGGATTTCGGTACGCCGGGATAAACGATGGTGACGTTCAGAATGTCATTGAGCCGATCCCCCAGGACCGCCAACACGAAAGCAATCCCGCCGGCCCTGGGCTTGAGGAGGTGTTTGAAAGGAGATCCCTGTTTCCGGTGTTTGGCGTCGGTGAAACGGGTCCCTTCCACAAAGATCATGATGGAAATGGGGATCGTCTTGAATTTTTCACACGCCTTCCGGGTCGCTTCCAGGTCTTTTCCTTTCAGGCGGGGGTGCTTTTCCAGGAAGGCGGCGGAATAGCGTTTCATGAACGGCATATCGAGGGCCCACCAGACCTGGCCCATGACCGGAAACCAGATCAACTCCTTTTTTACAAAAAATTTCAGAAAAGGAATTTTCCGGAAAAACACCTTTTGCAGCACCAAAATGTCCGTCCAGGACTGGTGATTGCAAAGCACCAGGTACCACTTGTTCGGATCCAGGCCCTCCACCCCGGTAACATCCAGTCGGACCCGCTGGATTGTCGTCATGTTCAGGCTATTGATCCATATCCAGCCGTTGGCGACGGCGGTCAACATGCGGCTACAGATTTTCCGCCAGAATCCCAAGGGGATGATGAGCTTCAGGAAGGTCACGGCAAATAAGGGGATCGACCACAAAACGGTGTTCAAACCCAGTAAAAGCGCGGACAGGGGGCCTGTAACGGAAGAGAGTAAAAAGGGAGACATTTTTCACCTAAAAGCGCATCCGGACCCGATAGGTCAGTATCACTTCTTTATCTTCGGAGACCGGGATCCGGAATTTCGCGGCAAAAGCATCGGATTTTTCATGGTCATGGGAAGCGTCCAGCATTCTCCAGTCGCCGGGAATCGGTTCGATGACGCTGACCGTGACGTCTTCTTTCTTATGATTCCGCAGGGATATTTCAAAGGCCGCCTCGTATGTATCCGAAGCCAATTTTTTCCAGTCGGTCTGTTTGCGGACGCCCACCACGTCGAAGGCTTCGCCGAGCTTGATCTGTATCTTTTCATCCTTGGGGGTATGATCGATACGGTCTTCTCCGACAAACTGCAGGCCGCCGTCACTGTCGTGCTTATAGACCCGGACGACGCCTTTGGGAAGCGGCATACCCATGTGATTTTCTTTTCGATTTTCGATTTGCACGAAGACGCCGACTTTCTGCTTGTCCTGCCCTCCCCTGCGCCCGTAGTAGAAGTATTTTGTTCCCTGAAGGATCAGTTCCTTTTTTACCGGAACGTTTTCCGCGGTGAAAAGACGGATCTGTTTTGTCTGGTTGTTCTTGATGGTGGATGCCCGCTGGAGGGTGTAGATGTGATACTCGAAAAACGCCTCTTCCTTGAATTGCGGTGCTTCCTCCACGGCGGCCAGTTCCGCCTTGCGCCGGATGCGTTCTTCGTCAAAACGCTGATCTTGCACACGGTTGACATCGCCGGCGACGAGTTTGAGTTCGGCCTCCGGATAGGTTGTGCCGCTTTGGTTGTCGACGGTCACCCACCCGGAAAGATCCGATCGATCATCCGCGGCATTCAATGTCATCACGTAGTCCGCCCGCCAGGTAATCCCTTCCGTAAGGTAGGTGGCTTCGATTTTCTGCACGGGCAACGTATTTTTCAGAAGCCAGACCAGGGTGGGCTTGGAGATGAGGTTTTCCGGGACGCCGGGAAAAAGGATCCGTCCGGGATGACCGAAAGTGATGGTATCCCCGATCTGAAAAATGGGGCCGCCGTTGTTGGAAAGAAGCGTCGCCGTGACCATTTCCTCTCTTTCGGTGTACGGATTTTTGGAATACAACCGGACCTCTTTTCCCACATATTTATCGAGAAGTTTTTGGGGATTTAAAAGGTCGTATTCATAGTTTTGTTCCAGGACGGAGAGGCTTTGGGGATCCACGAGGGATCGAATATGAACCGTGGAAGGGATGATCTTTGCCGCCACGTCCATAAACCGCAGTTCCCAGGTTCCCGGAGCCAGTGAAATCTCCCGCTGGTCTTTCACAAGACCAAGGTTGGCATTGTAGATGGTCAGGGCAACCCCTGTCTGATCGGAAAGGTCGCTTGATGACGGATTCATCTCCGGTGTGTCTGCAAAGACCGGCGGGACCCCTTTTCCCCAATGTCCCCACAAAAGGATAACGCAGGCAAGAACTCCAAAGGCATATTTTTTCATAATGGCTCCTTTTTTTCCCCGTTTCGATGATAAGATCAGCGCGCCGAATCCCCGTAATAGCTTTTATACCAGGCCACGAACCGCCGGATCCCCTCTTCGAGGGGGGTTTTTGGAGTAAATCCTACGTCGGCCGCGAGATCGTCGATATCGGCATAGGTCGCCGGCACATCGCCGGGCTGGAGATCCATGAAGATTTTTTCCGCTTTCTTCCCCAAGGCGGCCTCGATGGAGGCGATGAAATCCATGAGGGAAACCGGGTTGTTGTTGCCGATATTGTAAAGCCGGTACGGGGCTTTCGAGGTCCCGGGGTCCGGGGCGTCTCCGTTCCAGTCCGAGTCGGGTTCCGGAATGCGCTGCATGACCCGGAAAACCCCTTCGACAATGTCATCGATGTAGGTAAAATCCCGCTGCATCTTCCCGTGATTGAACACCTGGATGGGCCTTTTTTCAAGGATCGCCCGGGTGAACAAAAAAAGCGCCATGTCGGGCCTTCCCCAGGGGCCGTACACCGTGAAAAACCGCAATCCCGTGGCGGGAATCCCGTAAAGATGGCTGTACGTATGGGCCATCAGTTCATTGGCTTTCTTGGTGGCGCCATACAGGGAAACCGGATGGTCCACATTGTCATGCACGCTGAAAGGCATGCGGGTGTTGGCCCCGTAAACGGAACTCGAAGACGCAAAGACCAGATGCCCGGTACCCTGGTGCCGGCAGCACTCAAGCAGATTCACGAATCCCACGAGGTTCGATTCCACATAGGCATGGGGATGGGTAAGGGAATAGCGGACCCCCGCCTGGGCCGCAAGATTCACCACCGCGTCGTATTGTTCCTTTTGAAAAAGGGTCTCAAGACCCTTCTTGTCCGACAGATCGATCTTGAAGAACGAAAACCGCGGATGGTTCCGGAGCTGTTCCAGGCGCACCGCCTTGAGCCGGATGTCATAATAGGCATTGAGGTTGTCGATGCCGGTGACCCGCCACCCTTCCCGGGAGAGCCGATCCGAAAGATGGTAGCCGATGAATCCGGCAGCACCGGTGACGAGCGCGCGCTTTGTCTGCATGGGTCTATTCCTTTCCGGGCCGGCGCCGAATCAGGATGCCGGCGGATTTTTCGTATACCATTCGAGAGTCTGTTCGAGTCCGGCCTCGAACCGGCAGCCGGCTTTAAAGCCAAGGTCTTCGGCGGCGCGGTGCACATCCGCAAGGGATTCCCGGATATCCCCGTCCCGGTGCGGAGCGAACTCCGGTTCAATGGCAAGATTCAGACGCGCCTTCACGGCCTTCCATAGGTCCAGGATGCGGACGAAATGCCCGGTACCCACGTTATAGACATTCCCCGAGGCGTTTTCAGCGCTTGCGGCAAGCAGGTTTGCGGTGACCACATCCTTTACGAATATGAAATCCCGGTATTGGGCGCCGTCGCCGTAAATCACCGGGGCTTTTCTTTGGATCCCCCGGCTGAGAAAAATGGAGATGACCCCAGAGTAAGGGGAAGAAGGATCCTGCCGGGGGCCGTAGACATTGAAATAGCGCAGGCTCACGGTGCTCAGGCCGTACAATTCGGTGTAAAGGCGGGCATAATATTCCCCTGTCAGTTTATGCACGGCATACGGGCTTTTGGGCACGGGCGGCATTTCCTCGGACTTGGGCAATCCGGGGGCATCCCCGTAAACCGCACAGGAACTGGCCAAAACCGCTTTTCGAACACCGTTTTTTCGGGCCGCCTCCAGGACCCGCAGCGTCCCCAAATCATTGATTTCGGTGCTTTCCACGGGATACTGAATGGTTTTGGCCACCGACACCACGGCCGCCTGATGAAAAACCACCCCGCAGTCCTTTGCCGCCGCATTCAGAAGGCGGGCATCCCGGATGTCTCCATGGAAAAAGGTGACGCGATTCCGGACGGGGTCCAGATTCTCGAGACGACCGGTGGAAAGATCGTCGAGGACATTCACCGCACAACCCTCTTCCAGGAGGGCTTCAACCAGATGGGAACCGATGAATCCGGCCCCGCCGGTGACAAGCGCCTGTCGATATTCCATAAAATAGTGCCCCTTGCTCTTTTTGATGCCGCGGAGGATCCCGGGCCGTTGTGTCCTGTTGGTTCCTGCTTGACCGAATACCCTTTTTTAAATATCCCTTCAGGGACAAACCCGTCAAGGATGTTTCATAAATCCTTTCGCACCTTGCATCCGGTGCGGGTTTGGATTGGAACAATCCGGCGGATCATTTCAGCCGTTGACTTTCGGATCCGTTCTTTTTAATCTGTCGATCATCGTATCAAAACCGAAACATCCGGCCTTTCCCTTTGAATGATGCAAGCGCATGTGGAAATACGGCTCTATGCGAGCCTCAAACCGAAATCCCCCGAAAACGCGGATCGGTTTCCCATTTCCCCCGGAATGACAGTGGGAGAGATTATCCGAATATTGGGGGTTTCCGATGCGGAAGCCAAGCTCATCTTCATTAACGGGGTCAAAGGCACCCCTGACTCCATTTTGAACGGCGGGGAACGGATCGCCATCTTTCCCCCGGTGGGAGGCGGGTAATGACCGCTCCCCTTGGTATTCCAAGGACTCTGATAAAAGGGGTATCCGCGTGAGGGATCTGTTCCAGGAAACCTATATCAATTCCATGAAGTTGAGCAACCGATTCGTCCGATCGGCCACATGGGAGGGAATGGCGGAACAAGACGGCACGTGCACCCGGCGACTCGTCAACCTCATGAAGAAACTCGCCGCGGGGGGTGTGGGCCTGATCATCACGGGACACGCCTGCGTCCACCAAAATGGGCAAGCCGGCCCCTGGCAGTTGGGCGTTTACGCCGATCATCTTCTTCCCGGCCTCAACCAGATGACCGACGCCGTGCACAAAAAGGGCGGCGTGATCGTCCTGCAGCTCGCCCATGCCGGCATGTTCGCCGATCCACGACTCATCGGAGAAAGGCCCATCGGGCCGTCGGATATCACCGGGTATAATACCACCCCGCCCCTGGAAATGACGCCCCCCCAAATCAGAACCATGATCCGAACCTTCGGCATGGCGGCCAGACGCGCCCAAAAGGCCGGATTTGACGGGATCCAGCTCCAAGCGGCCCACGGCTACCTGTTGAGCCAATTTCTGTCCCCGGCCTTCAATCGGCGCAAGGACAAATACGGCGGGAATCAGGCCAAACGGACCCTTTTTCTCCTGGAAGTGCTCGGAGAAATCCGGGATCGCGTGGGGGGGGATTTCCCGGTTATGGTCAAGATCAACACCTCGGATTTTCTCGATGGCGGCCTGGTCCTCGAAAACGCCCTGGAGGTGGGCATCCGCCTCCAGGAAGAGGGTACCGACGCCATTGAACTGAGCGGGGGTACCGGTGCTTCCGGGAGGTTGCGCCCGGTGCGCACCCAAATCAATACGCCGGAAGATGAAGCCTATTTCAAGGACGCCGGGGCGGCGTTCAAGGAACGTCTGAAGATTCCCATTTTCCTGGTGGGGGGGATCCGCTCGTATTCCGTGGCCGATCGGATTTTGCAAGACGGAATTGCAGATTACATCTCGCTGAGCCGCCCCTTGATCCGGGAGCCGGATTTGATCAAACGCTGGCGCTCGGGGGATCGCCGAAAGGCCGCATGCGCGTCGTGCAACCGGTGCTTCATCCCCATTCGAAACGGGAAGGGGGTATACTGCGTGGCGGAAAAGGAGTTAAAATCGGCGAAAAAACGTGCCGCCACAAAAAAGGAACGAGAAGAAATCTTATGACAAACGATTCCATCAGGCCGGTCACCCCCGGAGAACTCCTGGAAATATCCGGTTACTACTGGAAGACGTGCACCCTCCATGCCGCGGTGAAGCTCGACGTTTTCACCCTCATCGGGAAAGAAGCAAAACGCGCGGATGTGTTGGCATCCGAAATCGGGACCGATGAAAGAGCACTGACCTTTCTTCTCAACGCCCTTTCCGCCATGGGGCTTTTACAAAAAAAACAGGAAGCCTACGCAAACACCGAAACCGCAGTAAAATTCCTTTCCAGGGCATCGGAAGCCTACATCGGCTATATGATCCTGCATCATCATCATCTTTTCGAATCCTGGGGCAGGCTGGATCGATCGGTCTTGACCGGAAAACCCGTTCGCGAAAGGACTTCCATCGGTGAATCCGAGTGGCGGGAAGCCTTTCTCATGGGAATGTTCAACAACGCCATGGGGATCGCCCCCCAACTGGCACCCCAGATCGACCTTTCCAAAAGATACCGTCTCCTCGATCTGGGCGGCGGTCCGGGAACCTATGCCGTCTTTTTTTGCAAACACCATCCGCAGCTTGCGGCCACGGTTTTTGACCTGGAAACCTCCCGTTCTTTTGCCGAAAAAATCTTCGCGCAATTCGGCATGAAGGACCGTATTTCTTTCCACGGCGGCGATTATCTGAAAGACGCCATTCCCGGGACTTATGACGTGGCCTGGCTTTCCCATATTCTTCACGGAGAAGGTCCGGCCGAATGCCGTGATTTGGTTCGAAAGGCCGTCTCCGTCCTGGAGCCCGGCGGGCTGATTCTCATCCACGATTTCATTTTGAACGACTCGATGGACGGTCCTCTTTTCCCGACGTTGTTCTCTTTGAATATGCTCCTGGGGACCCCGAAGGGCCAATCCTACAGTCAGCGCCAAATTATCGATATACTGCAAGGGGCCGGAGTGGAGGACATCCGGCGGCACCCCTTCCGGGGTCCCACCGAATCCGGCATCCTCATGGGAACAGCACCCTCCCGAAACCCTTAAAACCGGTGGCATCCAATGACCACGGGACCCAAATTTTTCATCGATCCTTTCAGGCCGGTGTTATCTCCATGACATTTTTCAAAACCCATTCCCGGCCCCGGCTTCCCCTGAAGACACTTCTGAAAGGGGGAAAGCCCGTATCCATTGAATTCGATCGTCTCAATCCCGGGATAGACAATATCCGGTATGACGTCCACTTAAGCCCTGCTTTTCGTTCTGTTGCCGCAAAACTGATCTTTAATGAGATTGTATCGGCCGCCCGTGCCCAAGACCGGGTCGATACGGGGAGTCCGTCCGAACGCGCGGATCTGCGCAATTCATTTAAGCGCACCTGTCAGGACGTGCTGTTGGCGGGGATTCGACTTGCAAAGGATTTCAAGGAGAACCAAATTGATTTATTGGCCCAGGTCGCGCTTCATAAATTCCTGATGTGGGAAATCCGGGATCGATTCAATGCGCTCTGCGGCCATTTCAAGGAAAGCATTCGCGAGACGGAGCGCCCCCACGCCTTCAACGCCAGTGAAAATATTCGACTCAAACAGGCCCTTTCCGATATCTTCAAAAACCGGCAGGCCATCCTTTATGCCGTTTCCAAGGAAGTCTTTCAGCGCGTGCAGGAAGTGCAGCAGGATCCCGTCGGAAAATATCGGGAATCGGTGTTCGGCGCCGACGCCCGCCTTCCCGAACATCTTTTCAACAATCCGTTGCTCTTCGTGGACGCATCCCCGGACGATACCTTCATGATCTCCGAGTACCTGCTCTTCGGTCGTCGATACGAAGACGCCAACCGGTATGAGGCGCTGATCGATTTGGTCAAGCAGCTTTTAATCTCCTGCGACAGGGATGCCGGAGACAACGGGACGCATTTGCTTCAGGACCCGGAATCCCTTTTGGACGAATGGATTGCGGATCCGGAGAATATCCATCGGCTTTTTAATACACAAACCTCCTTGGATCGCGCGACGCCGCCGACGGCCCAGGAACATTCCAAGGACGAACGTTTCCATTGGAAACAGCGGACCGTTACACAAAAACAGCTATTGCACTTTTTCTACCGGCGTTTCAAAAAACTGGGATTAATTTCCATCGTTTGCGCGTCTTATGAAATCAAACAGGGCTTTTCCGAGTATTGCCCTCCCCTCACCCCACAGGCGGTTTTACAATTCGTGGTGAATCCGAAATACCGGGACGCCACACTGGATCGCCTCAAACGGCTTTCCCGGGCGGAAAATCGTATCTATTCGAAAAAGGGATTGCGCAAGATGGTCAAACAGGTCCGCCGTCTTCGGCGGCACCAAAAAGAAGCCTACTTGCTGCAATACCTTCAAGACCTTTCGCGATACCACCGGGATCTGAAAAACGCCGTGCGCGTCCGGGAGGCCATGGAGGCGATCCATTTAGTTACGGAGGACAAAACCCTGAACCTTTCCCGTGAAAACAACCTCCTTTATGCGTTCCTGCTCCCGGAAGAGGAAACCGTCGAGATGCGGCCCGTCATCAATCATGTGGTCCTCAAGGCCGACGTGCGCGGATCCACGGAAATCGTCCGGCAGATGAAGCACAAAGGCCTCAATCCGGCTTCTTTTTTCAGTCTGAATTTTTTCGATCCGATCAACCAGCTTCTGGAAACCTACGAGGCCCAAAAAGTCTTCATTGAAGGAGACGCCATCATCCTCACCCTTCTGGAGCGGGCCCAGGCGGCAAAACATCTCTTCACCGTGGCCCGCGCCTGCGGACTGGCCATGGATATCCTGTCCGTGGTGCAA
Organism: Deltaproteobacteria bacterium; assembly: GCA_019309485.1. GTDB lineage: Bacteria > Desulfobacterota > Desulfobacteria > Desulfobacterales > UBA2156. The sequence goes on from JAFDGC010000008.1 coordinate 10,368, forward strand.
CGATGCAATTCGCGAAGCAAGAAGGCGGGGCTGCCGGTCATCGAAATCGGTATCGGCATCAGTTTTCAGGCCGGACCCCCCACCTATCTGTTCGACGGCGAGCGCCGCATCATGATTTCTCCGGCCATCAACGAAGCCCATTCCCTGTGCCGATGTGACAAGCAGGTCATACACGGCTGGGAGGGAAAGCCACAATACAATCTGGTTATTTTTGAAACCGAAACGACCCATCGGAACTCGGGCCAGGGAATCGATCCGTTCATGATTTACAACGTCAACGGCATCGCTTTAGACGCAGGGGGATTCCGGAAGCTGTCCCACGAGATCGACCTCCAGGCCCTGGATTGTAAAATCCCTGAATTTGCGCCGCATCGTCTCCGGCTCCACATGGGGCGCTTCTTAAATCCCCTTGGTATCAAACGGACGCTTGTGGTACGGGAAGCCCCCTTTTCAACTCAATGGGGGCGGCGCGGCGCCGCGATGCCGGATCTTGATCGCGTTTACTACGAAATTTGCACTTACCCCCCCGTCCTGGCATGGGCGGAAAAAATACTCTCCTGATTTCCGGAAAGAAACGTATTTTTCCGGCGTCCAATGGAAGCATCGATAAAACGGTTGAGGCATTGTAGCTAAAAAACAGCTAAAAAACTTGACCGTTGAATTACGAACTGGTATTTCAAAAACGGTTACGCAAGGAGTGACGTCCATTTTTCGGCCATCCCGATTGTGAAAAACCAAAACGAGGAACCCGACGTGGCTGACGAAAAAAAAGCGGATAACAGGAAGGGAACCGACCCGAAATCGGGCAAGGTGAAAGTCAAATTCGAAATCTACGGCGAAGAAATGATCGAAAAGCGGGTGAAATTGAGCGGCAACAGCGGCAGGGTTTACCTTCCACCCAACTGGGTGGGACATCATGTCAAAATCATTCGAATCGATTAACCTTCCATATGCGGGGGATTGAACAGTGACAGACATCGTCATTCGCAAGTTACAGCCAGAGGACGCGGACGCCATCAGCCATATTTACGGCGCCATCACGCAAAAACCGGTGGAGATCGATTTCAGAAAGATCATCGCCCAGGACGCCCAAAGGGGGGAAGACGCCTGTTTCGCCGCTGAAATTCAAGGGCGCGTGGTGGGGTTTATGATCAGCTATGTGCTGAACCTGGGTTTCGGCATTGAAAAAAGCGCATGGATCGCCACGTTGGGGGTCAATCCCGAATATATGGGCCAGGGAATCGGGGCTCGCCTGGCGGAAGGATTATTTCAATTTTACAAATCGCAAGGCATAAAGAACGTGTACACCTCGGTTCGATGGGATTCCACGGATCTGCTTTCCTTTTTCAAGACCCTCGGGTTCAATCGGAGCAACTTCATCAATCTTCGAAAAACCCTTGATTAAAAAAGATCGTCGTCCTCGCCGAATCCCGGCATTTGACCGTACCTTTGAATGTGGCGTTGGATCCACTCGCTCTCCCGAAGAGAATACATCTTGTCTTCCTCGAAGATAAACCAGGCGGCGGATTTGTTTTCTGTTATGGCGCGCCAGAGTGCGGCTCTCAGATCGGATGTCCCTTGGATCGCCAACACCCTTTTCTCCCTGTCCAGGATTTGAAAAACCCCTTCTGTTTCCGGAACCCTTGAAAGATTGTCCGGGATAAGGGGCAGGAGGGGTTCAGGGGGAAGTGGGTTGCTTTTCAATGAAAGCCGGGCATCGCACCGGAGACAGCGGCCCGCCTCGGTTCGAGCCTGGGCAGGATCATAGCCCAACACAATTTCTGAAAAATCGAACCGTATTTTTCCGGAAGGGCTTTCCGGGACCGGCACCCGGGGCTTTCGCGCAAACCCGTCTTCACGTCCGAACCAGGGATCCGGAGCCGTCCGGGGAAATGGCGTTTCATCTATCTGACCGTCTCCCCCGAGGAATTTGTCAATGGCGCCAGCCGCCTTCCGGCCGTGGGCGACGGCATGAATTACGGAACCGGAGACGGCCACAGCATCTCCACCGGCAAAAATATGCGGTATTGGGGTTTCAAGGACCTCTTCATTCACCGAAACAGGTCCGTCTTCCCCGTCCCCGCGTATTTCTTCAGGCAAGACGGAAACGTCGACGACCTGCCCCACGGCCAGAATGATCTGATCCGTTTCGACACACGCGCGCTGTACTCCGAACCGGGGAGAAAAATTTCCCTTTTCATCGAAGACACGGGTGCAATCCATTATTTCCAGTCCCGTTATCCGTCCATGTTCACTCAAGATCCGCCCGGGTCCGAAAGAGGGGAAAAGCCGCACTCCTTCTGCCTCCGCCCGTTCGATCTCCGCCCTGGTCGCCGGCATGTCCTCTTTACTTTCAAGACAGACAAGGGAAACCTTCTTGGCGCCGCAGCGAAGGGCCGTCCGGGCCGCATCCACGCCCGTGTTTCCGCCGCCAATGACAAGGACATTTTCTTTCATGTGCGTGTCTTCTCCCCGGGCCGCCTTTTTCAGAAAATCGATTCCTTGTAAGACCCCGGAAAGATTTCCGGCTTCAAGCAATATGTTTCGGCTCCGCTGGGCCCCGATACCCAGGAAAACGGCGTCGAAACCCCCCTGCTCCAGGTCTTCCAAGCGGATGTCTTTCCCCAGGCGGGTATGGGGCACGAACGCGATGCCCAACGCAAAGATTTCAATGATCTCTTTTTCAAGAACCTCCCGGGGAAGGCGATACGCCGGGATCCCGTACCGCAGCATCCCACCGGGTTCCGGGGCGGCGTCAAACACAGTAACGGCATGCCCCTTTTTCCTGAGATAATAGGCCGCCGTGAGCCCGGCGGGCCCCGCTCCCACCACGGCCACGTGCTTGCCGGTATCGTTTTGCAACCGCCTTTCCGGGTCGCCGGTGCCTTTTTCACGATCCGCCGCGTAACGCTTCAACGCACAGACGGCAATGGGGGCGTTTACCTCTTTTCGGCGGCATACCGTTTCACATGGCCGGGTACAGACCCGGCTCACCACCCCGGGAAAAGGCACCGTTTCCCGAATCACCGCACAGGCGGCATCGATTTCTCCTTTGGCCAGTTGCCGCACATATTCCGGAACATCCATTCCGACGGGGCAGGCAGACTTACAGGGCACCAGGACGTCTTCCGCCTTTCCATCGATCCCGACCTTGTCCATCAACGCGCCCGTGGGACAGACCGCCACGCAGGCGGTACAAAATTTACACCCGGATTCTTCAAGCGTCGGTTCGACGGATCCCACCTGAATCCTGCCGTCACCGTCATAGACGAAACCCAGCGCCCCGATCCCCCGAAGGTCCCGGCAGGCCCGGACGCAACGGAGGCATCCGATGCACAAATTGTAATCCCGCTTGAACAAGGGGTCTTCGGTAAGGACGGGCAAGGAGGTGGGAATCCATTTGGGCGTGGCATCGGGTATTCCAACGTAGTTTGCAATCTTCTGGAATTCACAGCGGCCGAACCGGTCACAGCATCGCTCGATTTCCGGGACATGGGCGGAACACTGGATCCGGATGCATCCGTCCTGCTGGGCACAGGTCAGACAACCGTGTGGATGCCGGGCCAGAATGGGAATGAGATTTTCGCGTCGCTTCTCCCGTATCCGGTCATTTTGCGTGACCACCACCATCCCGTCGCGCACTTTTGTGGTACACGCATTCACCAAATCGGATTCCCCTGCCACTTCCACCACGCACAGGCCGCATCCTTTCCCGGTCCGATGGGGATGTTTGTTTTCGATTCGTTCCTCTCCTTGATAGATCCCCAGTGCAGGAGAGATCCCTTCGGCTGGGACAAGATCCGGGTGGCGGCACAGGACCGGAATATATATCCCGGCGCGCTCGGCGGCTTCGAAGAGGGTGGTGTCCATGGGCACTTCAAGGGATCGCCCGTCGATGGTCACGCGAAACAGGATCATTGCCGCTTGGCCTTTCCCTTCCGGCACAGGGTGTGGGCAAAAAGGGCCGCGCCGACGGCACCGGCGATCTGGGGATCCCATGGGGTCTTCATGTCCTCCGCCCCGATCATCGCCACGAGCCGGTTGATGACACCGCGATTTTTGGCCATGCCGCCGGTGACCGCCCATTGCGGTGTCACACCCGTCCGCTCCAATACGGCATAAATCCGTTGGGCCATGCCCGTGCAATAGGCGGCCAGGACCCGTTCCAGGCGCCATCCCTGCCGTATGAGGCCTATGGCTTCCGACCTGGCATAGACGACACAATCGTTGGAAAGCGCCTCCGGTGCTTCCCCTTCGAAGCGGAAGCTGCGGTCCCCGACGTCGGTAACGGGAATCCCCAACAGATCCGCAAAGACTTCCATGCCTCTGCCGGTCCCCGCCGCGCACTTGTCGTTCATGAGAAAGGTGACGACCTTCCCTTTCTCATCGCACCGAATGGCCTTGATATCCTGCCCCCCCACATCCAGCACAGTGCGCACATCCGGTCCATAGAGATAATGGGCGCCCCGGGCATGACAGGCGATTTCCGTGAGGGTTCGGTGGGCAAGGGGGATGTTGACCCGGCCGTATCCGGTGCCGATGCAATAATTGAAGCGATCCTCGGGAAGATCCCCGGCCGCCTGAAGCGCTGATCGGTAGGCCTTGAGGGCGCTCCCGGAACCGTCCCATCCGGACCGCACGTTTCCGTAGGCCAGGATTTCGCCGTCGGCAACGATGACCGCCTGGGCGCTCACCGATCCCACATCGATGCCCACCGTGACAAATTCGGCGTTTTTCCAGTCAATATCCGGATTTCTCCAACTCGGCTCCGGCCACTGGCAAACGGTCTTGTTCCGTTGTCCATGCATGATCAATGCTCCGCGATCATTCCGACACGCGTTTTCCCGCCGCAAAAACGGCCGCTCCCACGGCGGCGCCGAATTCCGGAGCGTCTGGGATGCGAATCGTTTCCATTTTCAATTCGTGTTTCAGGGCCTGGACAAGCCCCGGATTGTACGCAACCCCCCCGATCATCATCACTTCCGGGAGGACGCCGATCCTCCGGGTCATGGAGGCGATCCGGCCGGCCATGGCCTCAAAAACCGCCCGGATGATGTCGGAACGGGGTGTGCCGGCATGGATCAGACCCACCACTTCGGATTCGGCGAAAACCACACACTGGGCGTTCAAAGGGATCTTTTGTCCGGATTCAAAAAAAAGACGCCCCGTTTCCTCCATGGAAACCCCCAGGATCCGGGCCATGGTTTCGATGAAGATGCCGGCCCCCGCCGCACATCTTTCATTCACGACAAAATCGACAGGAGTCCCGTGTTCGTCCAACCGCGCAGCACGGCCTTCCTCGGCCCCCACATCGATCACGGTCCTGACACCCGGGAAGGCATGTCGGGCCGCGCCGGCCATGGCGTCGCGCGGGTCCACCTTGAGATCCGCAATGGTCAGCATGTCCACTCCGGAACCGGTTCCGGCGATCCGTCCCACTTCCTCCCGCCGGATGCCGGCGGCATTCAGGGCGGCCTCCAGGGATTTTTTTGCCGCTTTTTTCAGGTCGAAGCCGGTGATTCCCTTCCCTTTGCCCAGAATCTTTCCGTCTTTCACGAGAACGGTCTTGGTGTGTTTGGCACCGCAATCAATCCCCGCGAAGATCCCCATCCCATCCTCCTTTGTTCAGGGCATCCATCATGGCAAGGACGTACGCCGGACGCCGGCCCGCCGCCCATTGGGGATACCCGCCGCGCCAGACATACGTCACAAGCTCTCTGAAGACCCGGTGGTCAAAATAATACCCGCCGATGGAAACGGTATTGTCCGGGGGGTGTTTTCGGCAAAGGATCGGACATTCCCTGGCCCATTTTCGGATCTCGGCGGTGACCTCTTCCCGGCTGAAACATCCCTTGGGCTTCTGCTTGAAATCCTCGGGTCTTCCGGGAAAGGGGCAACGGCGATAAAGGCTTCCGATGAAACCGGACAACCGGATGCCATGGATGGCGCCCATAAGGTCCCCCATGTGTTCGGGTTCCATGAATTGATATCCGGGCAACGCCTTTTCAATCAAAACATCTTTGGGGCAAGTTGCCATGTGCGATACGACATTAGAAAAATCGTTCGCGAAGAAAAAGAGCTCCTGCAGAAGGAGCATGTCGGTTTCGATATGAAAAAAACCGAATGCCACGGTGCCGTGGCTGAGGGATTCAAATGCCAGCGGCACGATTATTCTTCCGTTCGGTCGGTCAAAAAAAACCGCCACTTGCAAAACATGTCTTTCGGATGGGGATCCGGAGGAGCGAAAAGACACTCCACCTGAATCCGCTCATCCACCACTTGGGCAAAGTTGGCGAATTCACCCCGGTGCATTTCCTTGCACACAAATTCGTCCAGGCCTCTTTTCAGGCGGGCCTCCTGGGTGGGGCACGAAGGGACGGAAATCGTTGCCGTATCGGCATCTTTTTCAATGTGGTAACCCACCAGAATGCACCAGGGAAAGTATTGCAGCGCCCGGACGAACCCGTCAATACCTTTTTCCCGGATATCGAAACGCCGGATCAGGTCCTTTGCCGCCATAGCCGACACCCGACTCCAGACCTGCTCGTTGATCCGTTCCGCCGTAGGCTGGTCGAACCGCTCCCCCACATAAATGAACCAAAAGGCATCCATCACCCGGTAATGCCATAGCAGAAATTCAATGTATTTCATCAGCTCGGACCGTTCCATTTTCTCGAAGATTGACAGATCCACGGGGCCTCCTTTCCAGTGTCTTCATTGTTGAAAACGGTTCTTTCAGACCATCTTTTTCTTCTAAACCCAATGTTGGTGCGCCGGAGTTTATCCATGCCACAAACAAAGGGGCAAGAAAAGGGTTTTCCCCGGGATTGTATTTACGGGCGGTTTTCGATACGCTCCTGCCCGTGATATAATTAAAACCTAAGTTGAGCGATTTTCGAGTTTGCCGCAGATACAAGGAAAATGTCGTTGCGCTATAGTGCACTATGCGCAACGGCATTTGACGCCGCAGATGCGGTAAAATCGAAAATCCCGAAGTGTTTCACATTTTTGAAGATCAAATTGGCAGAATTCCTTAAAATTAGTACCAATTTGACTGTTTCAAAAATTTGAAACGCTCAGCTTAGGTGAAAACAGAATCGAGCCCTTTATGAAAGAAAATCAAAAAACGGCGGATGCCGTGCTCAAGGGGGATGTTCGGGCTGCGGCGCGTCTCCTGCGGGAAATCGAAGACTCTTCTCCGGCGGTCCGGGAAATCATTAAAATCCTTTTCCCCCACACGGGAAGGGCTGGTGTGGTGGGCATCACGGGACCCCCGGGCGCCGGCAAATCGACCCTGGTAGACCGCCTCATCGTAACCCTGCGGAACAAGGGCATGTCCGTGGGCGTTCTGGCGGTGGACCCCACGAGTCCCTTCTCGGGAGGGGCCATCCTGGGGGACCGCATCCGGATGCAGCGCCATGCAACGGATCCGGGGGTTTTCATCCGAGGCGTGGCCAGTCGCGGCCATGTGGGAGGGCTTTCCCATTCCGTGTACGACATGGTGCTGGTACTCGATGCCATGGGTAAGGACGTCATTCTTGTGGAGACCGTGGGTGTGGGTCAGGATGCGGTGGAGATCGCGCAACTGGCGCACACCAACGTTCTCGTGCTGGCACCTGGAATGGGAGACGGCATCCAGACCATTAAGGCCGGAATCCTGGAAACTGCAGCCATCGTTGTGGTGAACAAGGCCGATCTGGACGCCGCCGATCAGACGGCAGGGGAAATAAAGACCCTTTTTTCGATGGGGAACCGACCCCAAGCCCAATGGCAGCCGCTTGTCCTGAAAACCCAGGCCACCCGGAACATCGGGATCGACGCCCTGGCCGAGGCCATCTTTTCACACCAGGCGTATTTAAAGCGCCACCCGGAGACAAACGTCCGGTTGAAAGGACTCAAGGCCGCTTTTTTGCACGCCCTCCAGCAAGAGTTGCTGCAGGAAGGGATGCGCCGGCTGGAGCGAGGCGGCATGCTGGATACCCTTTCTAAGGCGCTCGAAAATAAACGTATGGATCCATTCTCGGCCGCCCGGCAAGCCGTCGATGCCCTTTTTACTCTAAAAAGAGGATAGATCCCGAAAAGGGATTCCACTGAGGCGGCCAAGGCCGCGGGGACAAAACAGAGCTTTCCGGCACAAGAAGAGCTCGACATTCGGGACGGGTTTCTTTTGCCCGGATCTAAGGCATCCCCTTCAGATCGATGGATTCGGCCACGGACCGCATCCCGAGGATGGTTTCCGTGATGAGTTCCGTCAGGTCCATGTCCAAAAGCTTTGCACCCTTCTCGATCACCTCCCGGTTCACGCCGGCGGCAAAGCGCTTGTCCTTCCATTTTTTCTTCACCGACTTGGCGGTGAGATCCATCACGCTTTTGGAAGGCCGCACCAGGGCGGAAGTCACCACCAGCCCGGTCAACTCATCCACCGCATACAGCACCTTTTCCAGAAGGCTCCTGGGTTCCACATCGGTGCAAAGCCCCCACCCGTGGCTCACCACGGCCCGGATGTACTCTTCGGGCCAGCCGGCCTCTCTCAGAAGTTCCTCGGTTTTCCGGCAATGTTGATCGGGGAACCGCTCGTAGTCCAGATCATGCACCAGGCCGATGACGCCCCATTTTTCTTCATCCTCGTTAAATTTCCTCGCAAAATGGCGCATGACCCCTTCCACGGCCAGGGCATGTTTGATCAGGCTTTCACTTTGATTGTATTCCAACAAGAGATCATAGGCCTCCTGTCGGCTCGGCATTTTGTCGCTCATTCTTTACCTCCTGAAAATCTTTTCATTGACGGACTGAAGATGCATGCAAATCCTTACCACCCGTTCATAAAGGGTGTCAATTTCCGTGTTTACAACTTTTTTCCGGATTGTATAAACTAATTTGAAACCTCCCCGCTGCCCAGCAAGACAGGATTACCCCTTCGCTCCAACCAGCGAAACGCTGCCGTCAGGCAGAACCTGCGGGGAATGCCCTCGCCGTTGCGGTTCACGGAACCTGGCGGGCGCATCCTTTTGAAAGGACGGCTTGATGTCCTCTTTTTTGATGATGCAATGATCGATCGATACACCCGAACGAGGTGATATCATGAAATGGTTCTGGGGTATACCGCTTACAGTTTTTATACCTTCCGGGGAAAGGCCTCTCACGAAGGGTATTATTGAGGGTCGCCGATACCCGTCCGAATCCGGACCCGGGGACCGGCACCCCCTGCGCTTTGCCAATCCCGGATCAGAGACAGCCGGTCCAAAAGATGCAGTTTGTTTTGTTTTTTTAAACGGTGATAAATCATCATCCAGGCACACGGCGTGTTGGGATCGATTTCACAGGCGCCGTTCTGGGAGCCTCCGCACGGGCCGTTGAGAAGGCTTTTGGCGCACCGGGCGATGGGACAGATGCCGCCGGTATGAGAGAGGAGGCAATCCCCGCACCCCTGGCAGACTTCGTGCCAAACGCCGGGCTTCGAGGACGCTCCGTAAAAGGTGGTGTTGAGGGCCGGAAGGACAGGCAACGGCTCGAAAGCATCCCCGAGGGTCTGTACTCCTGCCCCGCAAGCCAGGGAGAGGATGGCGTCGATGTCCGGTGCCACCTCCTGGTAAGCGCTAACCAAATCCTGCTCGCATTGACGCAGAATGGATCCCACCCTGATTTCCGGGGGATCCCCCTGATAATGCATGGGATGGGAAAGCTCCCTGGCCAGTTGCCGCGCTTCGCGCTCTCCCCCGGAAAGGCACACGGTGACGCAGCTTCCGCATCCCAGAACCAGGATTTTTCGGTAACCTGCGATCATCGCGACGATCTCGTCCATGGGCTTCAAATCCCCGACGATCATGGCGACACCTCTTCCTTTTTATGTTCCCCAGGGATGTAAGCCGCCCGGGCCAGGCCGTCGAGGGCTTCCCGGTGCCTGGGGCAAAGGGGTTTCATCTGCCATTGGATTTTTTTCGATACGGTCTCTGAAAACGGCGCGGTATAAACGGGCGCGTTGCAAACGTCACACCGGAGGAGATCGAGCGTGGTCACGGCGTCCCAGTCCCCATGCAGCAAATGCTGAAATTCGATGGCATCCTGGGGGCATACCCGCCAGCAGTTCCCGCATCGGGCGCATCGGGCCATGTTATGCAGCAAGGTGCGGTGATCCTGGGTATCCCTTGCACTCAAGGCATCGGCGGGACAGTTTTCCACACAGGCCAAGCAGCCGTTGCACCGCTGGTTTACCCGGAAATAGGCCATGATCCGTTCTCCTTTACCCCGATCCTTATCCTCCGCGCCGCATGACGGATGTGTCCATACTGCACGCTTTCGACGGGGACATACGCCAAGGCGCCGGGATAACAGAACCGTACACATTGGGGATCCCCGCCGCAAAGATCGCACTTAAAAATTTTCTGCCGCAAGGGATCAAACCCTATGGCCCCGAAGGGACATGCGGCCATACACATGCGGCAGCTGATGCACCGGCCGTAATCCACCATCACCCGATCAAGAAAGTTGTCCCGGTAAAGGGCGTCCCTGGGACAGGCCGCCATGCAGGGGGCGTCTTCACATTGCCGGCAGGCGATCGGAACAAAAAAAGGTTTCCGGTTCCATTGGAATATCCGGATACGGGAAAGACTCGGATTTGCCGATGCGCCGCATCGGACGGCGCAAACAATTTCGCACTCCATGCAGCCCGTGCACCTTTGAGGATCGATGTGGAGCATTTTATCCATCACGGCGTTTCTCCTGTTCGCGAATCCCGGGCCAGAGGTCTTCAATGCCAAGAGCCTTGAACACCTTTAACCTCATCAAAGAACGTTTGTCCCATCCATCGGCCGCGGGGTTTTTCACCCCGCGCGAAAACGGCGCTGCCCTGGAATCATATTGTTCGTCTCTTATCCGAATCAGACGGTTCAGGGCGTGGACCCGAAACGCCGCATCCACCAGCTGGGTTTTGTGAAACACGAGCCCTGAAGCAAACCGGATCAGGTTTCCGATGACCGTCAGCACTTCGGTTTCGGATTCGGTTTCCGGGGCCCGCAAAAACCCAAGTCCCAGGCAATGGGCGATGGATTCGAAAACCACATCTCTTGGCAGGCGCATCCCCTTTTTTTCAAAGAGGCACCTCATTTCCTGAGGAACCCCCGCTGCCGTTTTCCTTTCGCCGGTGTCCTTTATCTCCGGGCTTGTCTTTGGGAGCATCTCATGAAAACGGGAGGAATCCGGAAGCACGGTCCATTGCTCCAGAATTTCCTTTAAAAGATCCAATAATTTCTGCGGGTGTTTCACAGGAAGATCCCGGGTGCCGGTGCAAATCACGGCTTTCACGTTTTTCGCCCCCAGGGCCGAACCGGCGCCCGATGCACCGAAGATCCGTCCGTCATGGGTGAAAACTTTTGCGCCGTGCAACCGGTTTTCTCCTTCCGGACCGATGGCCAACCCCCGGATGCCTTGGAACCCTTCTTTTCGGCCGATGCGTTCCAGGAATTCGGCGGCACCGGTTTTTTTCAGCGCCCCGGCGCTTTCAAGCGTAATGCCGCCGTTTCGAAGGGCAATAAAGACCGGGCGTTTGGCTTTCCCTGTCAGGACGATGTGATCGAACCCCGCCCACCTCATGCCGGCACCGAATCCGCCCGGGATCGTTTCGGATTCGAATCGGTACGTCAATGGAAATCGGGTGGAAAATGCGGCGCTTTCCATGGGCCCCGCCCCCAACCCGGAAAGGATCCCCGATCCCAAAACGATGGCGTCGTTAGAATCCAAAGGCGGAATGCCGCTTTCAGAATGTCGAAGAAACAGATAGGCGTTGATTCCCCCACCGCCTAAAAAGCGGTAACGCCTGTCACGCGTGAGGGTGTCCACCGTGACATCTTTTTTGTCCAAATCGACATATCCGATTGTTACAAGCTCCATCAGCGCTCCTAAGTCGGAACTGCGGCAAGCATTCCGACAAACACTGTTGATCATTGTGAACCGCTCGGCAAAAAATCGAGGCTATCCGCTTCCTCTTCTCACCGAGCTGCATCGGCCGTTTTGATCTTTTCGCTGATCTCCCGGGCGGAGTAAAGGGTTTCTTCCGCTAAAAAGGCCATTTTTTTCGCATCGATGCGGGGCTTGAATCCAACCACCCAAATGGCGGCGCTGAGGGTGCGTGTCCCCTGGATGGCGGCGGCCACGGCCCTGACACCGGGAATGTATTCCTCGTCGTCCGTGGCGTACCCGGTCCGGCGGGCCTTTCGGATTTCCTCCATGAATCGCATGGGGTTGATGATGGTGTGTTTCGTGAAACGCGGAATTCCTTTCATGCGGATCAACTCCGCCGCCTGTTCTTCGGGCATGGAGGCCATGAAAACCTTCCCGGCGGCCCCGGCAAAAAGCGGAATCCGGGATCCCACAGGGGCGGTGATCTTCAAGTCCTGCATGGATTCGACAATATCCAGGATGGTGAGGTGCTCTTTGTTCCTCACCCCTAAAAAGACCGATTCCTGAACCCGTTCCATGAGGGCTTCCATGGCGGGCCGGGCGATCTCTTTGATATCGATGCGGGAATATGCGGCACGCCCAAGTTCGAAAAGGGTCACCCCCAAGGTGTAGGTCTTGGTTGTTGGATCCCGGACCACCGCTCCCACGTTCTCCAGGGCATTCAAGATGCCGAAGACCGTGCTCTTGCCGAGAAAAAGCTGCTTTGAAAGCTCGCTGATCCCCATCCCCTGCCGGCTCTTGGAAACGGATTTAAGGATCTGGAATGCTTTTTTGACGGTCGGCGCCTGGTATGCATTGACCATTCGTTCACCATGATGAACAATTTTATTTATTACTACCCTGATGAACCGGTTTTGTCAACACGGATATGCATTTTTTTTTGCAAATTATATCACTTTGTATATCTCTGCTGGATCGGTAGCGACTGATAAATCCCCGCTGGAAACAACCATATCATATATAACCAATTAATATAATATGTTAAATATCTTTTATGGGTACCCGATTTCAAAATTTTCAGCGCAGTTTGGGTATGGTGATTTTCTCTTGACAACGGGATTTTTTTTGGTATGAATTGATCAGGCCAACTGTTCACTATAATGAACTGTTCATGAAACGGGATCCTAGGCCGCGGGGACGGACCCCTACGGCTGTGGAATCCGGAAACCGCCGCATCTCAACCCGTTAGGAAAGGAGTCACCATGCCCCTTGAAAACACGAAACAATCCGCCGCCGAAGCGTTGAGACAAACACGGACGTTCGGAAAAGTCCGATGCCACAACCCGAGTTGCATGGGGAGAATCCAACCGGAACCGGGCGCCCGGCTGGTGAAATGCCCCACCTGCGGAATGGAATATCGGTTGTACTGGGTCAGTCCGACGCTGCCGCGAATCCGGGGTCCGGTCTGGGATGTAAACCGGGAAATCGCCGAAAAAACCTTTGCGGAAAAACAGGCCGTCACAAAGCCGACGGCAGGGAAGATGAAAGGAAAATAACATGCCGCTGGACAGAAAAATCGCCCACATCAATCTGACCACAGGGGATATCGATGTCAAATCCATTCCGTTGAATGTCCGAAAGCAATTCATCGGGGGGCGGGGGCTCGATGCGTATCTATTGTATAATTATGCACGCAAAGGGGTGGATCCCCTGGGACCGGAGAATCCCCTGATCATCAGTGCCGGCCTCCTGACGGCCACCTGTGCCTCCGCGACGGCACGAACCCATGTCATGGCCAAATCCCCGTTGACCGGGTTGCTGGGAAGCACCAACATGGGAGGGTTTTTCGCCCCCGAACTGGCCTGGGCCGGATTCCACCACTTGGTCATCACGGGAAAGGCCGACAAGCCGGTGTATCTTTTCATCCACAACGGAAACATCGAGATCCGGGATGCATCGGGCCTCTGGGGAAAGACCACCACCGATACCCAATGGGCCGTCCGGGAAGAACTCGGGGACGACGAAGTCAAAAGCCTGGTCATCGGCCCGGCCGGGGAAAACCTGGTCCGCTTTGCCAATGTCATGACCGGGATCAAAAATTCCGGGGGACGGACCGGTATGGGGTGTGTCATGGGTGCCAAGAATCTCAAGGCCGTGGCCGCCCGGGGCACCCTGGACATCAAGATCGCCCACCCCATGGATGCGTTGGAGTATAACAAGCGCTTCATCGACCAGATCACCAGCGCAAAAGTGAACCAGACCCAGGGGACCCTGGGAACGCCTTTCATCTGGGGCGCCACCAACTGCTGGGGCGGCCTCCGGACACGGAATTTCCAGTACAACCAGCTGGAGTACGCCGATGACATCGAACCGGAACGGCTGGATGAAATCGCCACGGAAACCATCGGGCCCCATCATATGACAGGGTGTTTTGCCTGCCAGGTGCATTGCCGCGCCCAATACAAAATCCCGTCCGGACCCTATGCCGGCAAATACGACGAAGGCCCGGAATACACCTCATTGGGGGCGTTCGGCGCCGAACCGGGGTGTACCTCCGCCGAGACCGTGTTGACCGGGAATCACCTGGTGAATCAATTTGGTATGGACAATCTGGAAACCGGTTCCATGATCGCCTGGGCCATGGAGCTTTACGAGGAAGGGATTCTGACGGAGAAACACACAGACGGACTCGATCTGCGGTTTGGAAATGACGCTGTGCTCCTGGAGATGGTGGAACGCATCTGCTACCGGAAAGGCTGGCTGGGGGACACTCTGGCCGACGGCGGGATCCCGGCGGCGGAAAAAATCGGCAAGAATTCCTTTGATTACCTGATCCAGGTCAAGGGGATGAACAACCTCCATTCCGATGAACGCGCCACTCCGGCCCTGGCCCTGAACATCGCCACCGCCTCCCGGGGGAGCGATCATCTGCGCAGCCGCCCCGCCATTGACTTGTATCATCTCCCCGAAGGGGTTTTACGCAAAATTTACGGGACTCCGATTCCGTATGACGGCCCTTTGAGCTCCGAACACACGTCCTACGAAGGAAAAGCATGGATGGTCTTCTGGCAGGAAAACTGTTACATGGCCGTGGACTGCCTCGGGATTTGCAAATATCACACCACCTTCCTCGGGGCCACCCTCCCCAACTTCGAAGACTGGCCTAAAGTCATCTATTACAATACGGGCCTTGAATTCACGCCGGAAGAGCTGTGGACCGTCGCCGAGCGATGCAACATGATCGAACGCATGTATAATATTCGGGAAGGGTTGTCCCGGAACGATCTTAAAAAGGGGGACACCCTGAACCATCGATACTTTGACGAACCCTGCAAGCGGGGGGCACCGGACGTGATCGGCATGTGCATCGATCGGGAACAATTCGAAAAGATGCTCGATGAATTTTACGATTACAAGGGACTGGACAAAAACGGAAAACCAAAAGCGGCGACGCTGAAGCGTCTGGGGCTGGATCGCGAGCCCTCCCGGCTGCTGTAGACCGATTCCCATCCATAGGAAAGGAGGGGTTCATGGAAACCTCAGGAAAAGTATTGACCATCGATCACGAAAAATGCACGGGTTGCCGGCTTTGCGAACTGGTGTGCGCCGTCAAGCATGACGGTGTTTCCAACCCCATGCGCAGCCGCATCCGTGTCATGAAATGGGAAGCCGAGGGGCTTTACATCCCCATGTCGTGCCAGCAGTGCGAAGACGCCCCCTGCTTGAAAGCCTGCCCCGTGAAGGCCATATCCCGAAATGCGTCTTTTGAACGGGTTGAAATCGATTACGACCTCTGCATCGGGTGTCGCACGTGCGTTTCGGTGTGCCCTTTCGGTGCCATGAGTTTCAATCCCGTGGAGAAAAAAGTGTTCAAGTGCGATCTGTGCGACGGGGATCCCCAGTGCGTCCGTTTCTGTGAAGTCAAGGCCGTGGATTATGTGGATGCCGCCGATGTAAGCCTCAAGAAGAAAAAAGCCGCCGCCCATCGAATCTCCGTGGCGGGAAAGGAAGCGGCTTCCCTGCATGCGGCCCTTTAAGGGATCGTTTTTCCTTTTTGCAAAGGGCCTCCGATGGAAATTCGGATGCCCTTTGCTTCAACCGCCGGCAAGCATCAGCGCGATGTGGATCACGTCTCCGTTTTTCACCGGTTTTTTCAGTTCATCCGGATAGGCGCTTTCCATGTTCACATAGATTTCGAGGGTGTTTTTCAGCCGGCCCTTGTCATCGAAAAGTACGGCTTGCATCTTTGGATACCGCGCGATCAGTGCGTTGAAGCATTCTCCCACGGTCTTCCCTTCCACCGAAACCTGCTCCGCACCTTCCGTGAACTGCCGGTGGGTCTTATGAACGGCGATTTGGATGCTCACGCATAACTCCTTTCAATCCGCTTAGGCATTTGTAAAGCCCCCGGAGCCGCAATGCCAGCCAGCATACCGAAAACATGGATGCGTGGCGCGCGTCGGTGGCTGCACAGTTTCGGGCCCCTTGTGCGGCGATGGGATCCGGATCGGGCATGGGACGATCCTTTCTGAGTCTGCACTACCGGGCATACGGGGTTGTGTGGCGGACCTCTTTTCTTGGCTCTTATTTCTTTCTATGATATAAGGATTCTGACACTGTTTTTCAAGAACACAAGGAGTATGGGATGGCTGAGCTGGCAATGCTGAAAGGGAAAAGAGTCCTCATTGTGGACGATGAACCGGACATCCTCGAAATGCTGTCGGAAGAATTGGAAACATGCGAACTCCATCAAGCCCGGGATTTCGAATCCGCCAAGAAACTTCTGGAAAAGGAAAACTTTGATTGTGTGGTCCTCGATATCATGGGGGTCCGCGGTTACGAACTCCTTGAAATCGCCACTTGTCTGAAAATCCCGGCCGTGATGTTGACGGCCCATGCATTGAGTCCAGACCACTTCGTCCGTTCCATCCAATCCGGGGCACACTGCTATGTCCCGAAAGATAAAATCGTGGACATCAATTTTTATGTCTGGGATACCATCCGCGCCCATCGACAGCATGAAAAACAACCCGGCCGGTGGTATGATCGGCTCAAATCCTTTTTCGATAAAAAATTCGGCCGCGACTGGGGAGACCCCTTCGAATCGGATCGTAAAAAAGAGTAGCGGCGAGTGGAGCTTCCCGCCCTGAAGGGCGGGGCTCCCCGGTAAGGTGATTTCCTATTTTTTGAGAGCTTCCCTCGACCTCGCCTTAAAAGGCGGGGCTTGAGGGAAGTGTTCCGGTCAATACTCAAGCGCGTTGACCAGGAAATAGACCCCTACCCCGATCATCAGGAAGGAGCCGGCCCGATAAGATCCAATTTCGGGACTGAAGCCGTCCCAGGCGCACCAAGCGGGCCACCAGGATCAGTGGCAAGACCGTCCCGAGACCGAATACCGCCATCAGGCTCGCTCCGGAAAAAGCGCCGATGAGGGCATATTGTGTTTCCATTCCGGCCCGGGCGGCACCGATGATGGCCGTATAAACCGGCCCGCGCGGCAGGAGCCCGAACAAAAGACCCAAAGGAAAATACGCTGCGGTTTTGCGGGTGCCGGCAATTTTCGAATATCCTTTTGAAAGCCATGATTCCGAAAAGCCGGTATTGTCCGTACGGAAACCCTTAGTTCCCCACCCGCCACCCTGAAAAGGAGGTATGCCTTCGATTTTTTTTCTTTTTCTCGATCAGTACAGGATCAATCCATAAACCGAAGACAATTTATCCGTCGAATGGGTCTGATCGTCGGCACCGGGTTTTTGACCGCGACAATGCCGCATACATATCTTATTGCAAAGGCCGAAGAAGCGCCTGGAAAAAAACTTCATTATCGCCCCTTAAACGGGCGGCGCTTAAGGGAGCTCGCGGCTAAAAAAGCACATCACGGCAAAGACCGATTCATCAACCCCATGGGCATCCCAAGAGACGGGCGTTTTCGCCGGCTTTTATCCTGGAAGCTGTTTCGAGAGAATCCCTTTGAGGTGCATCTTGACGATCAACCTTTCCGACCCATCTCCATCGATTGGGATTCGATTCGCATCCAGAAGGGCCTTTCGGTGACTTTTCTAAAGCATGCCGGAATGCTCATCAAAGACGAAGGGCGGTATTTATTGATCGATCCGGTCTTTGGAGGAATCTTTTGGTTCATCAAAGATTTCACTCCGATTGAAAACCTTGAGGGGATGCCCCGCCCCGACCATGTTCTGATTACCCACGGGCATTACGATCATCTGGACAAGGCCTCCCTGGCGATGCTCGATAAATCCACGCCGCTCATCACGCCTTTGGGATACCGGTCAATTTTCAAGGGACTGGGCATGAAAAATCACCACACGCTCGACTGGTTCGGCGTCTTTCGCACCCGAAAACAGGAAATCACCCTTCTCCCCTGTAATCATTGGACGTTTCGCAGCCCCTTGAGAGGCCCCAACCGTTCCCTGTGGGGATCGTATCTCATCCGGACAAGCAACGGGCAAACGATCTATATCTCTGGAGACACCGCCTACTTTGACGGTTTCTCCCAACTTGGATCCGAATACGCCATTGACCTAGCCATTTTCAACCTCGGGGCCTATGAACCGCGGTGGTTCATGGCCCCAAGCCATATGAACCCCGATGAGACCGTCCGGGCATTCAAAGAACTCGGCGCCAAAAAGCTCATGATTGTCCACTGGGGGACTTTTCGACTCGGAGACGAGCCCGTTCACTTCCCCCCCATGGATATCCGAAAAGCGCTTGAAAAAGAAGGCATGCTGGACCGATGGGTGGAACTTTCTCACGGAAAAACCCATTTGATGGAATCATAAAAGAACCCGATACCGTGAAAAAGGCATCCCGTTTCATATCGCTTCTTTTGACCCCGCCCTGAAAGGCGAGGCTTGCGGGAAGCGTTCCAGTCAAAGATTATTGTAAGGGCGTAGAGATGGAGATGACGGCGCGGAAAGCCAAGCTGTACGATTTGATGCGGCGTTGCCGAAAGCGCGACGTACGCAATGTAGGCGTAGGTTCCGGACGCCTTGCAGCTGCGGCGAACATGAAAATCGCTCATAAACGGTATCCGTTAAAAACAAGTTGAATTGAATCTGCATTCGGGTTATTTTTTCAACCGGTTGTTGTAAATGGGCACCCATCACTCCAACCCAAGGAATGCGCCATGAAATCGATTCGTTGTTCTTTTTGGATCTGCGCCATTTTCCTTTTCAGCTCCCCGGCCTTTTCAACCGAAGCCCCCATCAGTGATGCGACTTTGGAATGCCTGGACTGCCATGTCCTCCTCCATCCCGGAATCGTCGCCGAATGGGAAAAAAGCCGCCACGCCCAATCAACGCCGGAGGCCGCCGTTTCGGTGGAGGGCTTGTCCCGGAAAGTATCCGCCGAATCGATCCCGGATGCTCTTAAAATGACCGCCGTGGGGTGTGCCGAATGTCACGGTCTCCGCCCTGGCGCCCACAAAGACCGCTTCGAACATAACGGTTACGCCCTGCACGTCGTGGTCAGCCCGAAGGACTGCAGTGTCTGTCACCCGGTGGAAACGGACCAGTTTTCCAAAAACCTCATGTCCCATGCCTATGCCAACCTTGCCGAAAATGCGTTGTATCAAAAACTCGAACACAGCATATTGGGAAAACCCGCCTTCAAAAACGATCGCATCCACCAAGACGTCACTGACGACGGAACCCGGGAAGAGGCATGTTATTACTGCCACGGTACCCGGCTGGAAATGGAGGGGATAGAGACCCGTGAGACGGAACTGGCCGGCAAACTCGAATTTCCGATGATTCGCGGATGGCCCAATCAGGGCGTCGGCCGTATCAATCTCGACGGCAGCAAAGGGTCCTGTTCTGCATGCCACACCCGTCACGCTTTTTCCATCGAGACCGCCCGGAAACCCTATACATGCAAAGAGTGTCATATGGGGCCCGATGTACCGGCTTTCAAAGTGTATGAATCGAGCAAGCACGGGAATCTTTTTTCCTCTCACCAGGCCGCGTGGAATTTCCAAAACGTCCCCTGGACCATCGGCAAAGATTTTACGGCGCCCTCCTGTGCGGCCTGCCATGTCAGCCTCTTGGTCAATGCAGACGGTGCGGTAGTCTCCAATCGTTCCCATCAAATGAACGACCGTCTTCCCTGGCGTCTATTCGGTCTGATTTATGCGCATCCACACCCCGCAACCCCGGATATCACTCGGATTCGAAACAAAGACGGGTTGCCGCTCCCGACGGATTTCAACGGCGGGTTCGCGACGGCGTACCTCATCAACGAAAAAGAACGGCACCGCCGCAAAACCGCCATGCAGGCCGTCTGTCTCAACTGCCATGGCACCACCTGGGTCCAGGGATTTTGGACCCGGTTTGAAAACACCCTGGTCCGCACCAATGCCGATATCCGGACGGCCACGCAACTCATGGAAGCCATCTGGGAAGAAGGGCTGGCCGACGGAAAAGAAAACCCCTTTGACGAGGCCGTAGAAAAAAAATGGATCGACATCTGGCTGTTTTATGCCAATACCATTCGATTTGCTTCCGCCATGGGATGTGGCGGCGATTATGCGGTCTTTGCGGACGGTCGATACATGATGGCCCGGTCCCTGGCGGACTTGGCCGACGAGTGGAGGCTCCGCAAGGGGCTGCCGATTGCACCGTAACGAACGGGGCTTGGGGGAAGCGCTCCGTTCACCAAACCTGATCTGCGATTTTAAGCTATTGCAACAAAAACTGGGCGGGTTGGATGCCGACGGCGGACGGCGAAAGGCAGGAAAGAATCCATTGGCCTGTGGTTTCCGTTTCTGCATTCGGCTTTGTAAGATTCAGAATCTCCCCTTTTCGAAACCCGTTTCCATCGTCTTTTTCCAGCAGTAAAACCCGCGTCCCCGCCGTTTCGGATCCCGGATCCGGCCCCATGACGACTCCCAACGCTCCCGTGTTCAGCCGGACCACGCTTCCCGCAGGAAAAGGTCCCATCATGTGTACGAAAACCTTTAACAGAATGGGATCAAACTGGCGGTACAGGCGGTGCCACATGAGAGACAGGGCTTCGTTGGGCAGCAAAGTCCGGGCCCGGTACGCGCGGTGAGACGTCAACGCGTCATAGGTATCCACGATGCTTAAAATCCGTCCGAACAAGGTGATATCCCGGGTGAGACGGGTTTTCGGGTACCCCGTCAAGTCCACTTTCAAGTGATGCTCAAAGGGCCCCAGCGCGATCCTGGACTTCATTTCGGCGGGTGCATTCAATCTGAGAATATGCATGACGCCGTTCAGCGGGTGCCGTTCCATGACCTCCCATTCTTCCGGCGCCAGCCTTCCCGGCTTGTGAAGGATGTCCCTGGAGATCTCCACCTTCCCCAGATCGTGGAGCATCCCGCAGACCCCCAGCTGTTCCAAAAGAACATGGGAGAGCCCGATCCGCCTGCCCATGCACATGGACAGCAACGCCACATTAATGGAGTGGGTATAGGTGTAATCATCATAATCCCGGATGGAGGCCAAACAATGCATTAAGGATTCGTCTTCCAGAACGAGTTCGACCATGTTCTGTGCCAGCCTCCGGATTTTGCGAATCCCGGCCGGAGAATGGACGGAAATTTTTCGTGAAACCGTTTTCACGGCATCCACCCCGCGAAGATAGCTTTGGCGGGCTTTTTTTCTCCTTTCCAGAACCCGGCTCGGATCATCGAAATGCGCACCAGGGTCCTCATCGGGAAGGGGTTCTTCGATTTCCCGTATCGGTTCGACCCAATGGATCCCGCGGGCAAGCAGCTGGTCGTCCAACCATTCCGCTGGATTCTCCTGATTCAAGGATCCGTTCAATAGACGTGCCAGGAAAACAAATTCAGAGGCATGGGCATGTTCCACATGAGAATGAAAACGGATGCCGGCCAGCCTCCTTTTCTGAAAAAAATCAAGCCACGCGCCCGCCAGGGCAAAGGTTTCCCTTCGATAGGGTAATCTTTCCCCTTGGAAAAAAATCCTTCCCCGCCAGATGAGGATCTCCAGGTCCCCGTCTTTAACCAAACGCCTGGCCGAAGCCATGAATTTGGAGACCGCATCATGGACCAGTGTATTGTTGTCCTGGTACATCCCGATGGTATGAATCATCCGGTAGAAGGCCCGAACCACCTCTTCGCCGTGCAGGCCTGTTTCCAATAAACCGGATCCTTTATTTTTCGTGTCTTTTTCCACGGCACCGATAAAAGAATAAGGGTATCGACGCGTTTTATTCTTTCAGGGCTTCTTTTGCCGCACGCCGTATCCCGGGATGAAGACTCCGAGCTGCTTTTTCAAGGAGTTCCTTTGCCTGGGGAGTGCCAATCGCCTTAAGCGCCAGAAGGGCGCCTTGAATCCGGCCGCTTGTGCGAAACAAATCCCTCCAGGTTTGGGTATTTAAAATCTTTTCCAGGAACGGGAGGGATCGGGAAGATCCACAAAAGCCCAATGCTTTGAAGCAGGAAACGAGGTGGTCTTTATCTTCCAGCCTCGAACCGTGAGATTGTAAATGCTCGAGCAGCATATCCTCCAAAACGGGATTTCGAAAACGCGATACAAATCCCAGGATCAGGCGCCGAACCCTTTCATCGTCATCATCGATGAGAAAAAAAACTTTATGAATGTTTTCCGGATTTCGGCGCAGCAAGGCAGCCGCCGCCTCCCGTCGAACCATGGCGGATGGATGGTGAATCAGGCCCTCCAATATTCCATTAATGGTTGCCCCCTTCAGTCGCCCTAAAATGGAGACCAGCCGGCAAAGACGGGGCTCCTCCGTATTCTTCAACATGGATGCCAGGGGCCCTACATCCCGGGATGCCAGTATCTCGATCACCGCCGTGAGCATGTCTCTTGTCTTTAAGTCCAGGTTAGGCGTAAACAATCGGCACAGTGCCGGTATTGCCTCAGGAGGCAGCCTGAGGAGCATTTTTTGAATCGGCGCCAATTCCCCGGAAGGTGTTTCAATCAACGCTTTTTCCATTAAAGACAGCACCGGCCAATCGGATACATCTTTAAAAAAGGCCGCCACCGTTGTTGAAGAATCGTCCGCCGGATCCGTGTGCCGGTGACCCATCTCTTCCACTTCCTTGAGCAGCAAAGCGGCCTTTTCCCAATTTCTTTGGAGGATCAGGTTTTGAAAAAGGGTTTTCAGGGTATCCAGAAAGACTTCCACCTCTTGAGTATCACGGATTTCAAGGAGACTGTCCAAAAGGACGTTTAGAAAATCGGTCAATGGATCTTTTTTTTCTTCTTGAATCGTCCATTCAAAGAGACGTCGGGATTCTTCGGGTGTCAGTTCAACGGCGTCAGGATCAATCGGCTTGAGCCAAACCTGTGTTCCGAAATCCTCAACAGATCTTTTTCCATCCCCGGAATCCTCTGCGTCCCTTAAGGCCTCAACCTGATCGGAATCCCGGCTTTCCGATAGAACCGTTCCGTTTGCGGCTTTTTTGCCTATCGAGAAGGCATGGAGTTCCAATTCCGGATCCTTTCCCCAAAAAAGATCCGAAACGACATAACGGATATGAGGCAGGCGGGCGTCCCAGAGGGCGGTCACCAGATCCCCTTCCGGCTCATCCGTGAGGATCCAATGGTCATTCAAAAGATCCAGGAACGTTTCCACCTCAACGAAATCGATGCCGTCCTGAAATTCCAACGTCTGAATACCGTCCCGAAAAAACACGAAAGGAAGATTCCCCTGCTCGGGCGGTGCGGAATGGATCGTTTCCCCGTTGAAAACGAGACAGTCCTTTCCGATGTCAAGGCGCATTTGATGATAGGTTTGTAAAAAGTCGGACAGGTCTTGATAACAACGTTCAAGAGCATCCCGGCGCTTTTCATGACCTTCTGGATAAAGGGCGTAACTCTTAATTGCCCGGATAAGATTCCCGATAACAACTACAGCCGCCTGTCTTTCTCCACGGAAGGGAACGGCAGTTGTCTGATCCATGGAAACCTCCCAGCCGGAATCAACCCCCCCGGGTTGGGTCATGGAATCTCGATCGCCTTCACGACTTAATGCTGGTGAAAATTCCCGGCATTCAGTACAGTATCATGACTCCCGGTTGCATTCCAGTATTTTGTTAACGCTGATTTTATCAACGAATATTAGATGTTTCAATAGTAATAAATCATTTTTATCCTTATTTTGAACCGCAACAGCGAGCGAATTCCCCGCAACGTGTTGGAGCGAAGCGGAAATCCCCCCTTGCGGGGCAGCGGGGAGCTTTAAACATTTTGCATTGACGCCATAAACTTTATTTGTTACGGGTTTTTTGGGCGTTTTTGTGCGTTCTCAGGATGAAGGGACCATCCATCGTGAGTTTTAAATTTAAGCTTTTTGCCGATCGACGGCTGCTCGCTCCGTGTTTCCGACCTTATTCCCGGATTATGAAATGATTCAAGGGAGCACCGGCCGAATCATCAGTGTAAGGCGATAATGACAAACCGGGTGTTGGCATTCCTGTTTTTCCTTTTATTGATCGCAGATCTTGTTGATGTTCATGCGGCCCAGTTGAAAGATGTCCGCATCGGCCTCCACCGGGGATTCAGCCGCGTGGTGTTTCAGCTTGATACCCTGACTGAAATCGAGGGCCCGGTGATTCAAGGCTCCGGAAAATGTTCTTTAAAATTTAAAAAGACCGAAAGCCCCTTAACATCTCATATCCCCGGCCACCCAAAAGCTCGTGTTGAGGGAATTGAATTGATTCAAGACGGAGAAGACCTCATCGCCTATCTCCGGTTGCGTGTCGACGCCTTTGAAATGAACTCCTTTTCCCTCCCGGATCCCCCCCGAATCGTACTCGATATTTATCAGCTCCTGGAACCCTTGAAAAAAAGCCCGGGGATCGTTTCATCGCCGGCCGAACAGGACAATGCCATACCCCACAAATTCCGTCTAGGGAAAAAATCAACTGTCGAAAATCAGCCCCTTTTCAACGACGCACTCCCTGATAAAAGCAATAACCTTAACGCAGGGGATATGGAAGAAACCCCTTTGCCGGAATCAAAAACGGCCTCGACCTTTCCGGATGTACCGGAAGAAAAACGTCCCGTCGAATTCCTTCCTGCTCCCGCATTGAAACCGATAACCGCGGAGAAACCCACTGTCACCGTGGTCCAGACGCCTACCGGCCCCCTTCAAACCTATCTGTTAGTGTTATTGGGCATTTCCGTGGTCATGCTGATTCTATTGAGCATACTGGTCTTTAGAAAAACCGGAACTTTAGAAAGCTGGAAAAAAGAGGAAGAACGCGACAGAGAATTCCGATTTGATCATACAGTGGCTGCCATTGATGAGCGGATCAACCAAAAGCTGGCGGAGTTGGATCAAAATTTTCGCAGCCGTCACCGGTGACTGCGGGAGATCGTAGCATGGATAAAAGTCCATTTCAAATCATACCGGAAGGTCCTGAAACGGACAAAGAGCATGATCTTCCACCAAAGGGAACCAAAATCCCTTCCTCGACGCCTCCCGGGACGGACAATCGCGAACCTGCAGACGTTTTTCCGGTTTCTGAGCACGCCGGCGCATTTCCCACGGGCGGATTGAGTGATGAAGAGGTTCGGGACCTGGATGCGCTCATCCAGAATCTGAAAAACCCCTCGAAAAAAGTCGATCCCGGTGAAACGCATCTGGCCGCCGGGGATCGAATCCGCAGCTTGGAACAACAAGTGGCCGAAATGGGTGCGATGCTCCTCAAGTTCGACGCCGGAGTGAAAACCTTGTTTGAGCTGCTCTACCTTTTCCAGCGTAAAAGTGAAATTCTAAATCAGCGCATTCGGCAACTCGAAATGCGTCTTCGTTGACGGATCAAAAAATGCCGCCAGGGGAAAAAACATTGGAAAAGCCGATCGACCGTCACAAAAGCGTCGCCCAGCGCATCGCCGATGGAACCCTTTCCATCCGATCCCAAAAGGAATTTGACAACCTATTGAAAATTTTCCCGGATCACCCGGTCCTTTTCCGGGAATACGGTGATTTTCTGATGCGTCGGAACGATCTTTTCAAAGCCGCAGATGCTTACGGTACGGCAGCCGCTCTGTTTATCGAAGAGGCCGTTCCCCTGCAATCCATTGTGGCCAAGGTATTGGAATGGAAAATCGCCAAACCGACGCACGACGAAGTGATTGCATTCCACGGGATGCTCAGCCGTATCCGGTCGGAAGAAAAACCCGCCCTGAACTTCTGGACGCAACTGAGCTATTCGGAACTGCTTTCTTTTATGCTCAAGCTGACGCTGGTCCGCCTTTCCCCGGAAAAACGCGTCCAAAAGGCCTTCGAAGAGGAAAACAGCCTTTTCTTTGTCGTTTCCGGTGCCTTGAGGGAAACGGTTTATATGCCCGAAAAAAGGGATCGCCCGAAGATCCTGCATACCGTGGATCTTGCCGAAAACGATTTTTTCGGAACCATTTATCCTTTCACGGAAAAAGTCGTTTCCACTTCGGATATTCATACGCTCACCCGGGTGGAATTGATCAAAATCACCCGTTCCCAGCTGGCGACGATTTGTAAAACGCATCCCGCTTTGAATGCCCTGGTGCAGGAACTTTACCAGCATCGGGAAAAAACCGGCGAAGATGCACCGCGTCGAACCGTTCGCCGAAATGTCCGTCACCATCTCCCTACCCAAGTCCAGATCAAAGTCTTCAGAGAAGATAAGGGTCATGGGCCTCTAATTCTGGACGGGTTTATCGACAACATTTCTTTGGGGGGTGTCTGTGTTTTGTTGAATCAGATGCTTGGGCGCCCGCTCCTGTCCCAATTACAAAGCCGCAACGTCAAGGTCATCATGAAACTGATCTCCCCGTCGGTGGATTTGACCATACTGGGTGAAATCGTATGGACAAAGGTATTTGATGTAGATAATCGAAAACAAGATGCTTTAGGCATTCAGTTTAAAGAAATGTCGGATCCGGATCGAGAACTATTGGAAGCGTACTGTACCGGCGGCGAAGGTGAACATAACCTGATGTGGGGGTTGTGGGAATCCCTGGTCAAAAAATGAATTTGATGGATTGCCCATCAACCGATTTGGGCGAAGGAAAATCCTGTGGCGAATGATAAGGACACGCCGACGGTTTGGGCGGTGGGTGGCGGAAAAGGAGGCGTCGGAAAAAGCGTCATCAGCACCCTGATCGCCTTCTGGCTGTCCCGGTCCGGAAAGTCCACCGTATTGATGGATATGGATCTGGGCGGCGCCAACGTGCACACCCTCATGGGAATTCGAAACCCTTCCCGGACGCTCAACGATTTTGTCACAAAAAAAGTGAAATCCCTCGACGACGCGTGTATCACCTCAGAGGTGGATGGGCTCAAGTTAATCGTCGGAGCAGGGGAAATCCTGTCGCTGGCCAATCCCAAGTTCGCCCAAAAGATCAAAATCATCCGGGCCGTTTATGGCCTTGACGTCGATCACGTGATCCTCGATCTGGGGGCGGGCGCCTCCTTTAATATCCTGGATTTTTTCCTCACGGCGGAAAAACAAATTACGGTCGTCACCCCGCAGCCCACATCGATTCAAAATGCGTATGCCTTTCTCCGAAGTGCGGTATATCGAAGGCTGAGCCAACTCACGAGCCGCGATCCTTCATTGATGACACTTATCCAAACGGCCATGAATCCTAAAAACGAACTTCAGATGCGCACCATCAAAGAGCTCTGCCATGTCATCGAGGAATTGGAAGGGGCCGAATCCGTGGAAGCATTAAAAAAAGAGATCGCCAGGATCCGGCCGCTGGTGGTCACAAACATGGTCAGGGACCCCAATGATAAAAATGCGGGGCGGATCGTCCAGTTGGTGGCCGAAAAGTACCTCACGATACAGTCAGACGCGGCCTGTGGGGTTTCTTACGATCGACAGGTGGACCGGATGATCTCGGAGATGACTCCCCTTGTCCAATTGAATCGATCCAGCAGGGTCTTTTCTGACATCCACGACGTCTGCACCCGGATGATGTCTTGATCCCTTTTCCACAGCCGTACAAAGTGCGTTTCATCCTATACGGTCCTTTTCAAAAAGCGCGCCGCCTGTGACCTCAGGACCCGGGCCGCTTCCCCCTTTGTCGTCCCCGGATTTTATTACGGCGGATCGAATCCCGTCTTTGCCCGCCCTTTTGACCTCATACATGAGGCAGTCGGCTGCATTCACCATTTCGGTGATGCTTTGAAAGGGAGTTTCGAAAGTCGCCACCCCGACGCTGAAAGTCACCGGCAGAGGGGTGTTGATTCTCATATCCGACAACAATCCATGTAGTTTTTTAGAAATGATCACTGCCTCATCTGCACCGGTCTCATTGAGAAGGACGCAAAACTCATCACCGCCCAATCGAGCCAGGATATCAACCGCGCGGATGTTCTTTTTCAGGGCCTGGGCGACCTCGTACAACAGGCGATCCCCCTGGTCATGCCCCAATCGATCGTTAATGGTCTTTAAATCATCAATATCCAAGTAGATGACGGTAAGGGGAGTGCGGTTTCGACGCGCCTTTTCCATCTCCCGGTGGGCCAGTTCAACAAACCCCCGTCGATTGGGCACCTGTGTCAAGGCATCATTGCGGGCCAACACCCGTTGATCCTCCAGTGAGACCCGCAATTTATCCAGCACGAACGTAATAATCAAAAAGACAAGGAGTCGAAAGGTTTCATTGATAAATGGAATGTACGGATTCGAAAAAGCGCGCAGCATCTGTATGTCGGCCGTCAGCCAGGATGCCGCGCTGCAAAGGGAGACAAGGATGCCCGCCAAGCGGCCCAAATGCCAGACCGCCAGCATGATGGGCAACAGATAAAACAAAGACAGCTCCCATTCGGGTCCGGTGAAAAAACGGATCCACCCGATAAGGAGCGTCGCTCCGATGCACCCTCCGAAAAAGAGGAGATTGCGACCCGTTTCCCATAGAGAGGAACTGGAACTGTCCGAATCGATCACGTGATGTTTTTCCCATCAATAACCGGAACGCATCCCGCAGTTCAGAAGAGCGGGAAAAGGTTTCCAATTTGTCTGTTTCGTTTTTTGGAAAGGCGACAGAGGTTAAATAAAAGCAAGAGATGTCCTTTCAAACTCAGGGTGGAGGACCATGCGGGCCGGCGGAGTCCTGCTTACGCGGTTTGCGTTTTCTTTTTTAAGTCTTGGAGGCGCTGTCTATCCTGGATGGGAAGCGTCAGTGTCGGGTTTTTTCGGATACGGAACTTTTGCATGAAAAAGACGATGACCCACAGGCCGATGCCGATAACATCCACCACATAGGTGGGAAGATCCACCCAGAAAACGACCCAGTTGATCAGGTGAGGGAAGAAAAGCAGCAACGTGGATACAGCGGCAAGGATCCATTCAAATATCGTCATGCCACACAGGAAGTACCCCATGGTGAGGCTCCCGAAGGCAATGGTCCCGAGAATGATGGTGATCCATGTGGAAACCACCTGGAGCCACGGCATGATATGTCCCGGCCCTCCAAGCAGAAAACCCGGTGAAAAGGCGAATAACAGGGGGCCCACGTAAAGCATCTTGGCAAACTTGAATGCGGTCCAGCCGGTTTTCCAGGGGTCGGAGCCGGCAATGGCGGCGCCGGCATAGGCAGCCACGCACACGGGCGGCGTGATATTGGAATCCTGACTGAACCAATACACGATCATATGGGATGCAATCAGCGCCCATCCCACCTTTCCCATAATTTCGGCTCGCTGGGGATCCCCGGGGAGCAGTTCCCCTAGAGGCAGCTGCAGTTCCTGGAATCCGACTCCCCAATGGGTCCGGGCCATCATATCCGTGAGCGCGCCCACCGCCAGCACGGCCGTGATGAGATACGCCGCGGTGACCGGCACTCCCATCCCCAGTACGAGAGAGGCCAGCCCGATGAGCAAAATGGCGATGATCAAATTCCCTGCGGACAACTCGATGATGATTTGGGAAAAGCGCAGGCCGATCCCGGTGAGCTGGATGGTGCCCACGATGATGCCGATGACTCCCACGGTGGCGCCGATGATGAGCGTCGACGTGGCCCCTTCCACCATCGCATCCCGGATCCGCCGGAATCCCATCCGTTTGTCCGGCGTCAGCCAGCTTACGCCGATACACGACAGCACCGCCCAAAAGGCCGCATACCCCGGAGAGAAACCCATCAGCATCATGACGATGATGATCACCAGCGGTATCGACATGAACCATTGGGTCTTCAGAATCTGCAAGGCGGTGGGGGCGTCTTCCTCACGGATACCCACCAGGCCGTACCGTTTGGCCTCGAAATGCACCATGACAAATACCGACAAAAAGTAGATCACTGCCGGAAATATCGCCATAAGCATGATGTTCACGTAGGGAATTTCGGTCATTTCGGCCATGATGAAGCCGCCGGCGCCCATGATGGGCGGCATGAACATCCCTCCGATGGATGCGGACGGTTCGATGGCACCCGCCACGTGGGGTTTGAAGCCCGCCTTCTTCATCAACGGGATCGTAAACGCGCCCGTGGAGACCGTATTGGCGATGGCCGATCCGGAGACGGAACCGAAAAAACCAGAGGCCATAACGGCCACCTTCGCCGGGCCACCGACTCTCTTCCCGGCGAGGGCCATGGGCAGATCGAGGAAAAACCGGCTGGCGCCGGAGGCTTTGAGAAAGGATCCGAAAAATATAAAGAGGATGACATAGTTCACCAGGACCGAAGCCATGATGCCGAAAACGCCTTCCTGCTTGTAGTAGATGTGATTAAAGGTTCGATCCAGCTTGAAACCGGTGTGTGCAAAGGATTTCAAAACAGGTAGCTGGTGCAGGAGATCCCCCCATAAGGCGTAAAGTAAAAACACGACCCCCACCAGCGTCATGGACCAACCCAGGGTGCGGCGCGCCACTTCCAGCGAAATCAGGATACCGAGGACACCCACCGCCGTGTCCAGCGGCGTTTCGGAACCCATCCGATAGTTGATGGCCGCATATTCCACGATAAAATATCCGACAGCGGCCACGGCGATGAGCGCGGATACGATATCCAGCGCAATGGGAGCACCGCCTTCGCTTTTTCCCCAGTAACGAGTGGGAAGAAAAAAAACGAATGTGCTGATGAGGCTCAAGCCGGCATATATCCAGTTCACTCCTGTAAAAGGCTCCCGGGCACCCTCGGTGCCGAGTAGAAAGTGCAGTATAAAATAAAACAGCATCAGCAAGGTCACGAAGGAGATGGCGCAATCGATGAAATAACCGGGTTTCTGAATGGTTTGCCGGGTATGGGGCATGTACAGCAGGATCATGACGTATGTGAGCATCACATAGACGCCCAAAAAATATTGGGTATCCACCGGTTGGGCCGCGCAATACATGTAAAAAAAGACCATGAATACGCCCATTCCGGTAAAAAGCCACTGCCAGGGGCCTTTCAAGGAGCGTCCCGTTCGGGCTTCCTTTTCTACGATTTTTTTGAGCTTTTCCTGATCCGCCGCTGAAGCAGGAATTTCAGATTCCGTCATTTCCGTTTCTCCTTGCAACAAATCGGAGTGGCTTTTTCACAGAAAAAAGGGGAAGCGCATCCGCCCTTCCCCTCTGTCTCTCTAGCCGTTGGAATCCGTGCCGCGGGATGCCATCAGGGCATCAGATGGTCCGGGATCGTCTTGCCCTGCTCTTTCCAAAATTTTACGGCACCTGGATGAAGAGGTACGGACGCACCCTTGAAAGCGTTTTCCAGGGTCATTTCCTTGAAGGTCTTTTTCGCCGTTACCATGGCCTGCATTCCTTCTTTGGACCACAGAGTTTTCATGATCGTGTACACCAGGTCTTCGGGGACGTCCTTATTGACGGTGAGGATGGTGGAGTCCTGGAAGGTTTTGCATTCCGGCATCCCTTTGCCGTACGTACCGGCCGGGATGACTGTGGGGGAATAGGCGTAGGCTTTATAAAAGCCGGTTTTTTCGGCATCCACGCCCACATCCACCAAGCCGATTTTGACCTGAACGGCGGCTTCGATGACGGACCGGTTGGGATAGCCCACCAAGACCCAAAAGGCATCGATTTTCCCGTCCTGGAAGTTACTGGCGGCGGCGCTGTATCCCAAGAAACTGGGGTTGAAGTTGTCCCACAGCCCGATGTGGCGGAAAAAGCGCTCCGCGCTGGCCGCAGCCCCCGACCCGGCATTTCCCAGAGCCACTCGTTTCCCTTTGAGGTCCACGGCACTTTTGATACCGGCGTCCGTCCGAACCACCAACTGGGCTGGTGCGCCATATAGGTACCCCATGGAACGGATATTATTGTACTTCTGGGAATCCTGGGGAAGTTGGCCTTTGAACCCCAGGTCGCTGTCCACGGCATAGCACAGTCCAAAGTCCGATTCCCGGCTGTGCACCCGTTTGACGTTTTCCACACTTCCGCCCGAACCCACGGAGGTGGCCTTGATGTTCGGGTTGACCTTGGGCACGTAAACAGCCATGGCGTTGGTGAAGGTATTGAAAGTACCGCCCGTGGGCCCCCCGCCGATTTTGATGCTGTATTCCGCCGCCGCAACCGGACCGATTCCCACCGCCAGAGCGGCCATCAGAATAACACTGAACACCCACTTGCTCCTCATACGCTTCTCTCCTTCCTCCTGACGATTTTATGTAAATGGAACATATTCATGTCCCGCCCTCACATAATATTCTATTGTGGGAGTATTTTTATAGAATTTAATTTAGAAAGTCAAATATAAAATACGCGGTCTATAAAGTCCAATTCTCCCTGTTCCGCTTACCGATATAATTGAAACCCGTGGCCGCTTTTTCCGGGCCCCGTGAAGACCTCGCGCCTTTTCAGGCAGGGGCTTTTTTGCGGGTGGTTGCAAAGATCGGAAGCGGTCAAGAACGGCGGGACGCTTCGGCACTTGGAAGAAAAACCGAAATGAATCCCCCGCCGGCAATGAAAAGGGCGACGAAGACAAAGGCGAGTTGGAAAGAGGCGATTTCCCCGAGGGTTCCGATGAGCGTCGGGATGAGCCCTCCCCCGGTCAAAAAGGCAAGGGGGACCGTTACCGAAACCACCAGGTTTCTCAAATCGGGGGAACTGGTCTGGGAAAGTATGGCGAATCCCGCCGGGAAAAAGCAAACGGCAATGACGGGCTGGATGAAAATCGGGATTACCACATAGGCGGAGGGCGCCAGGCCGATGAAAAGGGTGGCACATCCGCTCAGGAAAAAGACCATCATCAAAACGCGTTTGGGTCCCAGTCGATCCGTGAGCCACCCTCCAAAAAAGACCATTACGGCGCCTGCGACCCGGGACAGGGCCACCACCCCGTTCGCCGAGGCCCTTTCGAACCCGTGGCCGTTCACCAGAAAGACGGGGAGCATGGCAAAAAGCCCTAAAGTGCCGCTGATTCCAAGGCTGAACAGAAAAACCATCAGCCAAAAGGAAGGACTCGAAAGGATCGTCTTAAAGGAGGACAGGCGCGGGGGTTCACCGCAAAAATCCCCGCCGCGGGCGAACTGAAAAACAAGGCCTGCCTGCACCAGGGATGCCGCACCGAGAAAAAAAAAGACGGCACGCCACGAAAAGGAGTACATTACTCCTTCCGCCAATAAAGGCGCCGCCACAAAGCCAATATTGGGTGCCAGTTCATGGACGGCAAGGGCCTTTCCCCAGTGGTTCTGATGAAACGTGGTGGTGATCATGACGATGGCCGACGGCAGGTAGAGTCCGGCCCCCAAACCCACGAAAAACAGGGCGCTTCCCATGCTGGCATACCCCGGGCTTGCGGAGACCCCGATGAGGGCCGCCCCCACCGCACACCCTGAAATCATGAGGGTATGTCGATGGCAAAATCTCGCCGAAAAAAAACTCGACCCCACAAGGGAAATAAAATACCCTGCAGAAATCACCAGGAACAGGGATCCGGCCTCGGCATGGCTCAGATTCAGGTCGGCTTCCACTTCCGGAAGCAACGGGGACAATACGATCCTGCCCAAGAAGTTGACGAAAAAAATGGATGTGAGTAAAAATAAAAACCCGATGCCCGTAAAAAACGGCGCCGAAGGCGCATCCTGCCTGAGCTGGTCGTTCTTTTTCCATCCCATGACGCATTATTCCAAAAGACCGGCCCCTTGCGGGGCCACCGTCCTGAAAAGCGGGGTTCCGGTAAAAAGGCGTTCGTTTTAAGACCGCCCCTTGACCCCGGCTCAAAATCCTCGCTTTAAAGTAGGACCGGAGAAGCGTTCCGACCGAAAAGATCTTTGCATTCCTTTGACGTGAATAGACCGGACCGGACAGCATGCCGGTATCCCGGGGCGGATGTTTTGCGATCCATCACCCCCAGCACCTGGATCTGGAGATGCGCCAGGTGGGGGCCATGCATCATCTGGATGAGGGCCTTCCCGATCCGCCCGGCCCCATTATCCCGATTTTCGCTCCCTTCAGGCTCTCGGCATCCATTTTCCGCCCAGATGAAAAGCCGAATGAATCTCGATGATATTTTGTGGCTTCAGGATTTCATGGATGATGCGTGAAGCGTTTTCCCATATCCCTGCAAGGCGGGACAGGAAAAAGGATCCCTTGCCAGAAGGTTTATTCCACCATGTCCACCACAAGCTCAACGGCGGTGTCAAGGTCCACTCGCCCCATATTCAAAACCAGATGGTACAGTGAAGGATCCTCATAGCTTGTCTTTCCTAACCGACTGTAAAGGTTGGCACGCCGTTTATCCTCGGTGTGTACGACTCTTTCGGCCTTGCTGCGCGTAAGGTCGTAATGTTTCATCATGAATTGGATTCGGTTTTCGAGATTGTCGATCATCAAGATATGGACAGCGTCCGGGTGATCGTCGAGTATGTATTGACTCCCCCTTCCCAAAATCACCACATTGCCCTCATCCGCCATCCGCGCGATGATCAAAACAAGATAGTCCAGATAGATCTGTTCATCCAAGTACCCGTATTCCCCTCCCAAGGCGCGGTCGATCCATTTTTGGGAAACGATACTCGATATGAGCTTTGACAGACGGCTGCCGGCTTCTTTTTCAAAGGATTCCACCCAGTTGATGGAAACATTGGCTTCCTTGGCAAGCATCTGGATGATGTTGTTATCGGCGAAGGTATACCCCAATCGATGGGCCAACTTCTGTCCCAGTGTTCTACCCCCGGCCCCGAATTGTCTGGAAATGGTGATTACCGCCATCCAATCCTCCTATTGTCTTCTCCGGTTCCGCCGTGAACCGCTCCCTTAATGCGCTCCTCGCAGCGGCCTTTTGGAACGCCGCCTCATCGCCACGTATTTTCTCTTTTTTGTCGTCTTCCGGCTGTATCACTCCGTTATGCGTCCCCGGGAGGAATCAACAGCGTCGGATAGATGGATTTTACCGATAGTGCCTCCGGTGTACTTCCGATAAATCGTTCCTTCCAGGATCCTTTGGCCGAAGAGCCCAAAACAATCAGCGTGCATTGACACTCCCGGGCGGCTTTTTCGATCTCCACCACGGGTTTTCCCGCATAAACATGCGGCTTGGCCGAAATGCCTTCCCCTTCAAACTCGTCACAGATCGCTTCCAATCGGCTCCGTGCCTCTTTGCGTGCTTTTTGAACGGTCATGCCCGATGCACTCTTCAAG
The DNA here is from genome assembly GCA_019309485.1 of Deltaproteobacteria bacterium. Classification (GTDB taxonomy): domain Bacteria; phylum Desulfobacterota; class Desulfobacteria; order Desulfobacterales; family UBA2156. The sequence goes on from JAFDGC010000008.1 coordinate 45,805, forward strand.
CTTTTTTCTTCAATGACGTTCATGACGTGGATTTCGGAAATGACCCCTTTGAGCCCCTTGAGATACTTTACCGAAAGCAGACTTGCCGGCGATCCGTCCATGGCCAGGAGGGGCCGTTCAAAGGGACGTTCGGAGTGCTGGGCGTCCGGATGCAGGTATTTATAGACCAATACCGGTATGTTCGCCCTGCGGATGATTTCCGTCACATCGGAGCCCGAATAGATCTGTTCCAACTTTCCCTGCCGGGGGCGACCGATAACGACCAGGTCCACCCCTTCCTTTTCACAGGCCGAGATCACCTGATGAACCAGGTTTCCCACCGTAATATAGGCCCCCACTTCCATACCCTGTTCGAAGAGGTGTTCCGCCCAATCGATGAATCGAATGTTGGCCATCTCTTTGAATTTGACTTCTTCCTCTTTTCGATAACCGGTCCCCCGGTGCATGGCGACCTTTTCCCGCTCGATGACGTTGAGAAAAACGACGTGATTCAAGCCCGCCATTCTGAGATCCAGAAGAGACTGGAGGGCATCGAACCACAATTCCTCAAACTTGGTAACGAATAAAAGCTTTTCTATTTTCATGCCCTCCTCCCAACAATCCGGCGGGTGATCCTTGCGGGTTTTCCCGCTTCCGGATGCCTTTCACAGTCGCCTTAATCCGGAGAATTGCCGCGGTTATTCGATAGTTGTTGCCGCCGGTTCGTGATATCCCATCACTTTGGGTTCTCAGAATTCTCAGCCGATGATGCTTTTTACGGCTTGTGCGAGTTCTTCGGCCTCCACCGGTTTTTCGAGGTAGATTTCAGGCTCCGGAACAGATCCCCCCCCGAATTCGGTGAGGGCTTTTTGGGACCTTAAAAAGGTTTTCTTTGCAATCCCCGAAAGAATAATGACGCGGGTGCTTTCGAGGGCTTTGTCCGTTTTTAACTCCCGGTATAGCCGGATACCGCTTTGTTTCGGCATCAACACATCCAGAATCACCAGGTCCGGTTTTTCTTCTTTGATCTTCTTGAGGCCCTCTTCTCCGTTTCGGGCCGTAAGCGTGGAATAGCCGTTTTCTTCAAGAACCGATACGTTGAATGTGATCACATCCGGATCATCATCGACCACCAAAACCTTCTTGCTCATGTGTGCCTCCCCGTATGAATAAATTTTTTGAACCTAAACAGCGAACGCATTCCCCGCTGCCGCGGCCCAAAAAGGAAAAACCGTATACTTTTCTCACTCATCCGCGGCGTCTTCCAACGTGTCCTTAAACGGAATGCTGAGGGTAAAAATCGTTCCCTTTCCCGGTTGGGTGGAAAAGGAAATATCGCCCCCATGCTCTTTGACGAGTTTATGGGTCACCAATAATCCCAAACCGGTTCCCTTCGGTCCCTTGGTGCTGAAAAAAGAGGTGAAGAGCTGCCGCCGGACGTCGTCATCCATCCCGCAACCGTTGTCCTCCACTTCGAATCGAATCCGGTTTCCCCGTTCCAGGCGGGTTCCCAGCCGGACCTGAAAAGATTTTTCCGTGTTCTCATCAAACAGACAGGCATCGACGGCGTTTGTCATGAGGTTCAGCAGACAACGATGAAGGATCCGCTGGTCCATCACCACTTCTCCGATGGACCCATCGAAATCTTTGACAAGGGTGATTCCGTTTTCCGCGGCGAAGTCTTTTATGAACTCGCACACTTCCTCGGCGATTTCATTGGGAGCGCATTTGACGTATTCGGGGTCCCTTTCCTTGGAATACGTCAGCAGATCCATCACCAGATCGGAAGTGCGGCCGATGGCCCTTTGGATCATCGTCCATCCGCTTTTTAGCTTTTCGTTGTCGTTTTTGTCAAGGCCGAGATCCACAAGGTAGCTCCCACCTTTGAAACCGTGCAAGATATTCTTGATGCAATGGGCCATTCCGGCCACGGTCTGTCCGATGGCCGCCAGTCGTTCCGAATGGACCAACTCCCTTTCCAGACGTTTGATCTCCCTCAGGTCATGAAAAAAAGCGACACTCCCCATGACCTGTCCTTTCTCCATCAATATTCTCCAGGAAAAACGGACCGGAATGGCCTCCCCGGTCTTTGACCGAAGGACGGTTTCCGTCCACGGAAGATCTTCTTTCATCTTCCCGCCGCCGGTGTCCGGTTCCAGAAGCTTCAGGATCTCAGGGGAAAGAAGGTCCCGGATATCCATCTCCCTGACGACTTCCAGTCGGCCGTACCCCATTATTCTTTCGGCCGACGGATTGAAAATAACCACTTTGAACTCATCGTCTGTGGCAACGATGCCGTCGTTGGAACTCGTGATCAGCTGTTCTTGAAAATTGGATTTGCGTTTGACCTCTTCCGTGGCAATCATCACCATGTTTTCGAGATCATGGGTATATGCCCGGAGTTGTTCCCGGATCGCCAATTTCTCGTTGGCGCGCCTGAGGGCAACGGAAAGGGCTTCATCTTTTACGGGCTTGTTGATGAAATCGGAAGCGCCGTACTGAAGCGCTTCAATGGCCGAGTCGATGTCTCCGTGCCCCGTAATGATGATCACTTCGGTATCCGGATTCATCGCCTTGATTTTTTTTAAAACCGTCAGCCCGTCCATCCCCGGCATCTTGATGTCCGTCAATACGATCTGTGGGGAAAAGGTTTCATACTTTTCCAAGCCTTCTTCACCGCTCAACGCTCCCGCCACTTCGTATCCGTCAAGCTTGAGGGACAGCGTCAGAACCCGCACATTGGCTTCTTCGTCGTCGATAACCAATATCTTTTGCATAGGCGGCCCGTTTCTTATGGGGCAACCGGGAACCGGAGCTCGAAAGTGGTCCCTTCCCCGGGTGCACTGTGGATATCGATGGCGCCGTTATAATCTTTGACGATGCCGTAGCTGATACTCACCCCGAGACCGGTGCCCTTTCCGATTTCCTTTGTGGTGAAAAAAGGCTCGAAGATTTTCTCCATGACCTTCCGGGGCATTCCCGTCCCCGTATCGGAAACGGTGACCACCACGGAGTCCTTTTCCAGGTAAGACCGGATCGTCAGCTTTTTTTCAATACTCCCGGTTCCTTGTTGCTTTTCCTTTTCATCCATCGCATCCAGGGCATTGGTGACCAGGTTGATGAAGACCTGCTCCAGACGGTTGCTTTCCGCCAGGATTCCCGGGAGGTCGGAAGCCAGATCCAGGACCACTTCCACGCGATGCATCTTGAGTTGGTGTCCTAACACCTTGAACACGTCCCGGATGGGGTCATTGATGTTCACCCGGGTTTGAACACCCTCGGACATCCGGGAAAAATCCCGCATGTGTTTGATGATTCCAGCGGCGCGCTGCACGTTCTGGCCGATATCTTCGGCCATGGACCGGAGGTCTTCGGTTTCCAATGTTACCCCCCTTTTAACGCTTTTCAGCAGCATATCGGCGCACACCTGGATCACGTTCAAGGGCTGATTGATCTCATGGGCCATCCCGGCGGCCATTAGTCCTAAAGTGGTCATCTTGGAGGCCTGAATGAGTTGTGCTTCCTTTTCAAGGCTTTCCGTGATATCGGCGGTGGACGCGATGAGGACCTCTTTGCCGTTATAATTGGATCTGCTGACGTGGATATTGACAAAAAACGGCTCGCCTCCCTTTCGGAAATGCCGTTTCTTGGAAAACAAGAGAGAGCGGGTACTTGAAATTTCTTTCAAACCCTTAACGATCTCTTCGTCATCGGGTTCGCCGATATCCAAAAAAGACATCCCCAGCATTTCGTTTCGATCGTAATCGTAACATTCCTGGGCGCGACGGTTCAAATCGAGGATCTCCAAATTGTCGGAATCGAGAATAAAGATGGGATTGGGATCATTGTCGAACAGGGATCGATATTTTTCCTCTGATCGTCGATACTGTTCGTACAAGTGGAAATTTTCCAGTGCGGCACCGATGCGGTTGCCGATGAGGCTTAATACATTTTTCTGTTCGGTGGTAAAATGTTGTGCGCCTTTGCTTCCGGTCAGAATGATGCCGAAAATTTCTTTGCTCTTATTGATCAAAGGGATCAAGGCGAGGGATTGGATGCCTTCTTTCACGTATTGTTGCATCCCTTCCGGCTTTTTCGCCGTCATGTCTTCATAGAGAACGACCTGGCCGTTCTGGATGGCCTGGTATAACAACCCTGTCGGATCCATCTGTTTTTCCTGCTTGCAGAAGCCGGCCTCCATTCCAAAGGAATATCTCAACACGAAGCGGCCTCCTTCTTCCTGGAGAAAGATGCAGAAGCTGTCCATATCAAGGTAGTTGAAGATTTCAATGACGGCATCCCGTAAACTTTCTTCGAGCTTCAATGAAGAACCCAACGCGGTGGAGATGGCGGCAAGCGCAGCGAGTTGACGGTTATGCCGCTCCCGATCTTCTTCCGCCTTCTTGTCTTCCGTTTTGTCCCAGAGGGTTTCGATGGCACCGATAAGGGTGCCGTCCGGCGCCTTGATCGGGGCTGCGGTAAAATAACACCAACGTCCTTTGTTTCCCAATTTCGGGAAAAAAACTTCTGCCTCATAGGCCCCCTGGATCAAAGCGGATTTCCGCCATTTGGTTCCGTAAAGCTTTCGGATTTCCTCTTCGGGAATCTGATCCAGGATGACGTCCGCCATGGAGGGCCGTTCCTGGTCCCAAAAAGGCTCCCATTGCCGATTGGTGCCGATCATTTCTTCGGCAGGGAAGCCCGAAAGCTGCTCCATGGCGATGTTCCAGTGCGTCACCCGGTGATTCCGATCGATCACGAAGGTGGGAATCGTGCTTCCCTGGATGATTTGGGTCATCACCCGTTCACTCTCCAACAGCTTTTCGGTCCGAAGCGCCAATTCCTTCGTATACCGCTCCAGCTGCCTCTGGGCCTGCCTTTCTTCGGTTTTGTCCCACAACGTTTCGATGGCGCCGACAATGCTGTCGTCGGAACCGTGTATGGGTGCTGCCGTAAAATAGAGCCATTTCCCGCCGTCTCCAAGATGGTGAAAATATTCTTCCGTTTCGTATGCACCGTCAATGAGCGCAGATTTTCGCCATCGGGTCCCATAGTACTTAAAAGCATCTTCTTCACTGACTTCTTCCACGATCAAGTCGGCCATGGTGGGACGCTTCCTGGATCGAAACGGCTTCCAATGATGATTGGTTCCGATGATTTCATCGGCGAGGTATCCGGTCAGCCGTTCGCAGGCCCGGTTCCAATGGGTCACTACATGGTCCCGGTTGATCACGAAGGTGGGGACCGTGCTGGCTTCGATGATCTGGGCCATGGCCCGTTCTTCGGCCATCAAATCGTGGCGGACACGCCTTGATTCCGCATGTCTTTCCTGTAATGCTGACCTGGAATCGTCTTTCTTCAATCTGCAAAAGATCGAGTACAAGCTGCGATTCGAGCCGGTCGAATACACGCACGCCGTTCGGTGCAACCGCCCGTAATGTCTTGAACGCCGTCTCATCCCCCCTCAAATCCAGCACAAGATCCATCCCGGCCATTGACAGCAGTTCAGACGGATCTGCGGTAATGTATATTCCGTGTGCAACGGCATAACGGATCCCTTCTCCCTCCCCGTCCGGTTCCGCCACGCCGGCGATTTCCGGCCGAAGGGAATCCGGCAGGGATTCCATAAGGAATTTTAAAAAACGGCGGCACAGGATCTTCCCGCCGATGATTCCCAGCCGATTACCGGGAAGCAGGGAATGAAAGGCATTCATGGATGAGTTGTCGTTCATCAACGTCACGGCTTTGCCTTAAAACCGGCGGATCCGTCATTGATGGCTTCGTAAAAAGGCCACCTCCGGCATTGCGCGGCATCCTTCGCCTGCCTGTGCGTTGCACGCAGACAGGTCCTTGCGGCGTACCTAAAAGTACGCCTCATCCTGAAGGATTTGCGGCCTTGCATCTGGCACTTTTTACTTTGCCATCCCAAATTAGGTTTTTTACCATTTCATCAAAATTGAAAAGTCCGCGCCGCCGTCTTCCCAGAGCGCTTCACGGGACCAACAACACCGGCAGTTCGGAAATTTCGGCCACGCGGTGGGAGACACCCCCCAGCCAATATTCTTCCATCCAGTCCTTTCCGGTTCTGCCCATGATGATCATCGTTGCTTCGGTCTCCCTTGAAATACGCAGGATCTCCGAAACTGGTTTGCCGATGCAAAGATGGCTTTCCGTCGCAATATTTTCTTTTTCAAGTCGTGCGCAATAGGCATCGAGCCGTTGCCGGCTCTTTTTATCCAATGCTTTCATTCGTGAGGCGTTAACACCCTTGGTCAGCTTGGCATCGATGACATGGACCACCACGGCCTCTTCCGCGATCCCCCGGAATGCGGTGATGGCGGCAAGGCTCCTCTCGGAAGGGGGGGACCAGTCGGTGGCCAATAAGGGACGTTGGAAAATTTGGCTGTTTTTTCGGAATAAAGCGCCGTCTTCGGTTTCAAACTGGACCATATACCTGCCCATCAACACCGGAACGGTGCTTCTTCGAAGAATATCCAGGATATGGGATCCCACATAGATCTTTTCAAACAGCGTCCGTTTTTTCGCTCCCGTGACGATGAGATCCACTTTTTCATTTTCAGCGATCTTCAAAATGGAGGCGTTGAGGATACCGGTCTGAATCCGGACAGCGCATTTAATCCCGGCCTTTTCAACGGCTTTTTGCCAACTTTCAAAGCGGCACTTTATCTGCTTTCGGATCCTTTGTTCTTCTTCTTTTAAAAAACCGCCGTACGGAACAAAACCGACGGTCTCCTTGGGGATGACGTACACGAGGACGATTTCTTTTAACCCACACGCTTTTAATTCGAACAGTGTCTTCAGGGAATTAAAGGCATAGGCCCCGAACTGGGTGTGGAAAAGTACCTTTTCAAATTTCATTTTCGGCTCCTACCTTAAAAAAAGACCAGGGTCACCACGATAAATACCGGAATTAAAAAGACCAGGCTGTATTTGAGGATGTATCCGAAAAAGCTGGGCATGGGGGTTCCCGCTTCTTCGGAAATGGATCGGACCATGAAGTTGGGAGCGTTTCCGATATAGCTGCACGCCCCGAAAAACACCGCACCCGCCGAGATGGCCGCCAAATAAACCGCCTTTTCGCTCATCAACAACGGAACCGCTTCGGATTCCGGAAGGCCGGCAAAGAAGCTGCCGATGGCGGTATTGAAAAAGGTCAGATACGTGGGGGCATTGTCCAAAAAGCTCGACAGGGCGCCGGTGACCCAGAAATAGTGATACGGTTTTTTAACGGAATCAATGAGGACCGCAAGGGCGCCGTCGGATCCGGCTTTCAGGATCAAAAGGCAGGGGATCATGGTGATAAAGATCCCGATGAACAGATACGCCACTTCAATAATGGGAAACCAGGTGAAATCGTTGTCCTCACGGATTCGGATGGATGTGCTGGCCAGCGAGAAAACCCCCATTAAAATGAGAAGCCCGTCCCGGACCCAGTCCTGAATCGCCCGGTGAATGCCAAAGGTGTTCACCTCCCCCCAATCTACCAGCCCGCTGAGCAAGACGGAACCCACGATACCCAAAAGGAATAAAAAGTTATGGTACCCTTCAAGTCGAATGGGTTCACGGGGTCCATCGGATGCTTTCTCGGCAGGGCGTTCTTTTCGATAATAATACGTATCCAGGAAGAAATAGACCGACAAGAGGAGACCGACAACGAGGAGCATGTGGGGAAAGATTTTAAGGGTCCAGAAAAAGCTGACACCGTGGAGAAAACCCAAAAAGAGCGGGGGGTCCCCCAACGGCGTCAGTGAGCCCCCGATATTGGCGACCAGGAAGATGAAAAAGACCACCATGAACGTTCGATTTTTCCGATCTTTATTGGCTCTTAGAAAGGGGCGGATGAGGAGCATGGCGGCACCCGTCGTTCCCATCCAGGAAGCCAACAGGGTACCAATGGCAAGTATCAGGGTATTGACAGCGGGAGTTCCCCTCAGAGAACCCCTGAGAAGGATCCCTCCGGATACGGTATACAAAGACCATAATAAAATGATGAAAGGAACGTAATCGGCCAGGATGATGTGCAAAATTTCGTGCAGAGCGATCCACTTGTAGGCGATCAGAAAGGGGATTCCGAGGCATGCCGCCCAGAACGCCGCAATTTTCCCAAAATGATGGTGCCACAATTCGGGTAACAGCAAGGGGAGAAGAGCGATGGAAAGGAGCATGCAGGCAAAGGGAATGCAGCTCCAAATGGGCAGCAATTCACCCAGATTGACGTGCTCGCGTTTCCCGTGCCCTGTACCTTCTTTCGAAAGATGCCGGGCTTCGGTCCCCTGCGTATGAACTCCCGCATCCCGTGCAGGGGATCCCGTTTCCGTGGATGCCGTCACGATTGCCGATGTCGGATTCGCGGCCAAGACTTGTGGGGAAGCCAGGAAAAAACACAAAAGGATCATCGCGGCGGCGAGCAGGAGCAATCTCATGGGCCCATTCTCCTTGTTTTCGGTTCCGATTCACGCAACACCGTATTCGGGCTTTGATTCGGTGATGCTTTTTAGGAAAACGAAGGAAAGGTGTCAACTTAAAAAGGGGATATTATGACCGGACGAAAGTGGCGCCCATCCGCCCTGAAGGCCGGGGCTCCCCGGTAAGGAAAATGACCACTTTAAGATCCCGGATCCAATCGGGTGCAGCAAGGTCATGAAGGCGTCACGGACCGATTCCATATTCCGGATCTTCAATGTGCGTGGACTTGCACCGGGGGCAACGACCGGGCTTGGCAAAGTGTTTGCGGTCTTTGAACAGGAATCCACACTCCATGCAACGGAAAGGATGGGCGACCAGATGCTTCCCCTTTGCCTTAATGGTCCGGGAGATATGGGAAAGATGGTCGGCCAGCTCCCTGTCGCTGATTCGAAATTGCTTGGCAAGCTCGCGAAATCCGAAAGCGCGTTCTTCCAACAAGGAAATCATTTTCTGCCGAATGGTCACTTCCGCCGAATCCTTCCTGCGCACTGAAAAATCACTTTCTCTGAGATGCTTCTTTCAGCAACCGCTTGAACCCCTTCAGCGTTCCTTTCCACCCTGCGTCTTCCCCAAGCATCACCGCCACGATGATATCCTTTTCCACGCTGATTTCAAAAACGATTTCTTCCTCTTGGATCTTGAAAACCGCTTCCCCCCACCGCTGGGCGGGAAATCCCGTCGCCTCACAGTCATAGTCGGTGCGCAGTTCGCCGATCATCCGAATGTCGTTCATTGCCACCTCTGCGTTTTCTTCTTTCTGGAAAGGTTACGGCACCATCCACACCACACGATCCGTACTGTTCTTGATGATGGCATTCGATACGCTTCCCATGTAAAAGGATCGGCCGATTCCCCTTTTCCCAACGACGATGGTTCCAAACTCGTGCACTTTGGACGCCGCAAGAATCGCTTGGGCCACTAAGAGTTTCCGATCCTCCTCCCGGAACTCGACTCGTTTTTCGTCCACCCCGTGTTCTCTGAATTTCATCCGCACTTTTCTAAAAAAATCCTCCATACATCCCCGGTTTTTCTTTTTCAGCATCTGCTGTACGGGTTTGGCATCTTCAAACGCAACGGCACGGTAATCCTGGAAAACGGAGCGGACGTGGAAAAGGGTGATTTTCAGGGAATCAGCGGGACCGGCCATAAAAAGTGCGTGATCCACGGCCTTCAGTGCCGATGCGGAGCCATCCACAGCCACGAGAATACGGGCATTGAAGGACTTTCCCGTAACGATCCATACGGGGACTGGCGAATGTTCCACCAGATTTGAAGAAACGCTCCCCATCACCCATTTCTGCAACCCGGAAAGGCCTCTTCTGCCGGTGACAATGGCATCGTATTGGTCGGCCACCCCCTTATCGATGATGTCTTTAGCCAGGCCGGAAATCTTCTGCGATGTGTGGGTTTCGATCTTTTCCACAGGAAGTCCCCCGCGGATCAGCGTTTGCCTGCATCGATCCAGGACCGCAGCAGATTCCCCACGGTTTTTTTCGATGAGGGTGTCGAGGGTATTTTTCGCTTTAAGGTTTTTTCTTGCTTCCTCCACCAAATAGTCCGAAATCGTGGGCTGGACATGAAACAGCGTCACGGAAAAATCCGGTATCCTGGCGGCCAAGAAATTGAGATAGGAAAGACACGTCCGGGTATGGATGGAATCATCCACGGCCACCAGCACTTTTCGCTCCATATTGCAATCCCTCTGTGGCGGATCGGAAGAAATCATCGCGCCTATTGTATCACGGTGGACTACCGGTACTCGGAATTTCGTTTTGACCGCGGATTGACACCCTTATCATTTTGACATATTACACGATCGGTCATTCGTGGATCAACGCATTTTTTAAAGGAGACGAATATGAAATCCAAAGGCTTTATCAGATGGATTGTCTTGGGGTCCCTATTGGCGTGTTTGGTCGCCGCCCCTGCTCACGCCGATCTTTACTGGGAATCGATCCAAAAAAGTGAAGGAATCCCGGGCACTCCCGACGGCACTCAGGTCGTGAAGAATTACATGACGGCCCATGCCACCCGATATGAATCCCGGGATACCGTCACCATCGTCGATCTCAACCAGATGAAGATGTTCAGCCTGGACCCGAAGGCCAAGACATACCAGGAAATCGATCTGGCGCAGATGGGGCAGATGCCGGGAATGGAAGGTGAAGCCGGTAAACAATTCATGGGGATGATGAAAGGTCTTATGGGAAGCGTCAAGGTAACACCCACCAAAGAAACCCGAACCATATCCGGATACGCCTGCACCAAGTACAACGTCAGTTTCATGGGGACCCGGTCCGAAAATTGGATCACCCGGGATATCGAGGGATACGATGAAATGATGCGGTACGGGAAGCGGTTTTCGGAAGTGATGAGCAAGAATCCCATGATGAAACAGATGAACGTGGCGGCCATGATCAAGGACCTCAAGGGGTTTCCTGTTGAAACCGTCGTTCACATGATGGCTGGAAAAATGACGACGACACTCCAGAAGTTCGAACAGAAAAAGCTTACTCCGAACCTTTTCAAAGTACCCAACGATTATAAGAAGGTGGAGCAATGAAACCCGGATGGATGGCGGCAATTTGCATTTGGGCATGGCTTTCGACCCCTGCCTGGGCCATGTTCGAAGTGGAAGGATTTTTATGGTTCATGACGCCCGAAGGCGAAGCATCCGTGGGGATTGACGGGCTTCGGGGAACCAAGGCGGATCTTGAAAACGATTTCGGGTACGAGGATCCGGAAAACGTCCCGGGACTCCGTTTCATTGTCGGAAAGACGCACCAGTTCGGATTTTCGGGTTTTCGCGTGGAAACATCCGCGGAAAACACCATCGATCGCACCATCTATTTTTTGGACAAGGAATTCCGCATCAAGGAACGGGTCTTCACCGCTTTCGATATCACGGTACTTCAGGCATTTTACCGGCTTGACGTGGGGCCGGAAATTTTCCACGGGGGGCTTTTGGCTGGCGGAGAGTATATCTCCGCCGAGGCCGCCGCTTCATCGGCACGCCTCGGACAGGCCAAGGCCGACCTGGAAACGGGGATGTTCCTTTTGGGCGCTTTTGCCGAAGCCAACCCGGTCCCTTTCTTAAGAATGCGGGCCGCGTTGATGGGCGGCGCTTTTGACGTGGGGGATGTGGAAGCGCGGTATCTCGACTTCGAGTTCAGCGCCTTGGCAAAAATTCCTCCTGGCTTTCACCTGGGGGCGGGTTACCGCTACATCGGCATCGACGCAGAAGACTCCCAGTTTCCCCTGGAGATCGATCTTGCTTTCAAAGGCCCCTTTATCTTCGCCGGATTCGAATGGTAACGCCGGGGAAAAGCACAATTTTCAGGCGCTGGCCGTTTCCTTGGAGCGCTGGAGATAATCCGATACATCCCGCACTTTTTCGGGATATCCGGCAATGAAGCGTTCCGTCATCTGGTAGGCCTGATCGTCGGAGAACTGTTTGGGGGGGCGCTTGCAAAAATAGGCGGAAGGGCCTTCAAGGATGCCCCCTTTGCCCCGTTGCAGCGCCAGCTTGATACACCGGATGGCATCAATGGCCACCCCCGCCGAATTGGGCGAATCTTCCACGGAAAGCCGGAGTTCGAGATCCATGGGAACATCGCCGAAAAGCTTCCCCTCCATCCGAATGTAACACACCTTGTTGTCCCTCTGCCAGGGAACATAGTCGCTGGGGCCGATGTGGATGTTCTTGTCCTCGAGTCTCTTGGAGAGGACGGATTGGACGGCCTCGGTTTTGGATTTCCGCTTGGAGGCGAGCCGGTACCGGTTGAGCATATTCAAAAAATCGGTGTTTCCCCCGGTGTTGAGCTGGTAGGTCCGTTCCAGCTTCACGCCGCGTTTTCGAAAAAGATCCGTAAGGATCCGGTGGGTGATGGTGGCCCCGAGCTGGGACTTGATGTCATCCCCGATAAGCGGGATTCCTTTTTTTTCAAAGCGCTTCGCCCATTCGGGATTGCTGGCGATGAACACCGGAATGTTATTGATGAAGGCCACGCCGGCTTCGAGGGCACACTCGGCATAGAAAGCGGTGGCCTTTTCCGATCCCACAGGCATGTAGTTCAACAAAATCTCCACATTGGCGGTTTTCAAAGCAGCGACCACGGCCTCCTGATCCGGTTCCGGGGCATCGGCCACGACAAATCGCACGTCTTCGTCATATTCCTGCAGGTGTTCGGAAACGCCATCCAAAATCCGACCCATTTGCACCGGAACACCCGAGTCCGGAAGAGAGGGGCAAAAGACCTTGGTGCAGTTGGGCTTTGCGAAAACGGCCTGATTGACGTCTTTGCCCACCTTTCGCGCGTCGATATCGAACGCCGCCACCACCTGAATAGCGGAGGGTTTGTAGCCGCCGATTTCCCAATGCATCAGACCGATGGCCTCTTGAGGGTCCTTGTCCCGATAATAATGAATCCCTTGAATCAAAGCGCTCGCACAGTTTCCCAGCCCAGCAATGGCAACCCTGATTCCATCCATCTTGTCTCGCCTCCGTTTTGTCTGGTCTTTTCCTTTTCGAAAAAGATCTATATATAAAAAAATTACCATAAACTCAACAAAAATCAATTTTTGCCCTATTCGGGGTTGGATGTTTCCCCCCACTGGCGATTCCCTGCACCACCTCCTCTTCATTGGGGTCCATCGGTTGCCATTTTTTTCCGGGTATGCTGTAATAGCATACGATTTTAAGGGCGTTGCGGGAGCCTTCCGGTCAAGTGACGCATGGGGTTTTCGTTAAAAAGAATGAACTTTCCGGCTTTCTTCCAATTCGTCCAGTACCTAAGCTGAGCGATTTTCGAGTCTGCCGCAGGTACAAGGAAAATGTCATTGCGCTATAGTGCACTATGCGCAACGGCATTTGACACCGTAGATGCGGTAAATTCGGAAATTACAAAGGGCTTCAAATTTTTGAAGCTAAAATTGGCAGAATTCCTTAAAATTATTACCAATTTAACTGTTTTAAAAATTTGAAACGCTCAGCTTGGGCAATAATGAAATTCGGATAAAGATCGACATGCCGTTTGCAGTGAAAAATATTTGCGTCAGGTTTCCCGCTGCCACCCGTTTTGTTTTCAATGATCTTTCCTTTCATCTTTACGCCCCCGGCTTCCATGCATTATTCGGTCCTTCGGGGGTGGGGAAGACCACACTGGCACGGGTGATCACAGGCGACCTCAAACCCCTGTCCGGGAGTATCGATGCCGGAACGCTGTCGACCTTCCTGTATTCTTACAACCTGGAGAGACTTCCGGACTGGTCCACCGTGGGTAACCACCTCGAAAAGGTGACACCTCCGGGTCGAGAGACGCTCCGAAAGGATCTGATCCACATTTTCAAGCTCAAAGACTGCGCGCAAAAGCGTTTTTCACTTTTATCCCTGGGCCAGCAGAATCGCGTGAATTTGCTGCGCTACCTTCTCCAAGACTTTGACATCCTGATCATGGATGAAAGCCTGGGTAACGTGGACGAGCCCACCCGGGAAAGCATCCTTTTTAAGATAAAGGAAATGTTTCCGGATCCTTACTTTCTGTATATTTCCCATAATGTTGTGGAAGTGGCCCGATTCTGCCAATCCATCGTGATCCTCCGGGGAAGCGACCGCACGCCTCAATCCCGTTTGATATCGGGTATGGATGCCCGGTCAGGGGTGTCGCCGGATTCCCGTAAACTGGAACAAACCATGCTCGAAATCGTCAATGCTTCTTCATAGGCGCATTTATCAATTCTTCATCGTTTACTGCCTGGCCGTGGCCGGGCTGATGGGCATCAAATATGCCCTTTCCTTATCGGATTACGTCATCCCCGGCCCCCTTGCCTTGTGGGAAACCGCCAAAGAAACTTTTGGGCTGTATTTCAAGGACGTGGCAAATACCCTCATGGTGGCGGTAGTCGGCCAACTCCTCTCCATTGCATTGGCCCTGGTGCTGGGCATTACCGGCCGCCGGGCCACCTGGTTCGGGTCCTTCATCAAGGTCGCCGCCTACAACATTCAAGCGTATCCCATTGTGGCCATCGCGCCCATCATCTTCATCCTGTTGGGAGATGGCTGGATCTCCCGTCTTCTCATCGCCGCCATGATTTGTTATTTTCCTTTGTTGCTTTCCGTCATCGGCATCATGTCCGAACCGGTGACAGACATCGAACATTTTTATAGAGTCACCGGCCGCATGCGCTGGCAACTGGAAGTGAAAATCCGGGCCTTCGAAAACCTGAACAAGCTCACCACGGTTATTGCCGGGAGCGCGACTCTGGCCATGGCCGGAACCATCGTGGCCGAATTCATCGTAGCCGACGCCGGAATCGGTTATGCCATCCGGGTGGCGCTTTTCCAGAGTGATCTTTCCAAGATCCTGGTTGCTCTCTTTTTGATCGGGCTGAGCCTGTCCGTTTATCAGGGGCTCCTGGAGGGCGCCGGCATGATAATCAAGAAGGGCTGGGCTCAGAAGTCTTAAAGGAGTCTTTATGAAAAACACCACGATGCAGATCCGATCGTACCGGAAAAAGAGAATCTTCATGGCGGCATTGGTGTTCTTGATGCTGTGGCCGGGGGGAAGCCAGGCTTCGGAACGTGTACGTTACCGCCTGAAATGGATCTTCAACGCCAGCGTGTTGGGAGACCTTTACGCCGATGCCCACGGCTATTTCACCCGCCAAGGGCTGGAAGTGGACGTCAAGGCCGGAGGGCCGGAACGGGATGCCATCATGGAACTGGAGTTGGGCCGAACGGAATTCGGGGTGGCCTCGGCCGATCAGGTGATCCGCGCCTTATCCAAGGGCGCTCGCCTGGTGGTGCTCGCCCAGTTGTTTCAAGTCAATCCGCTCCAGTGGATATACCGGCCCGACCGGATCCGGATCCGGACCTTGAAAGATTTGAAAGGGCACCGATTGGGGGTGACCTTCGGAGGAAACGACGAAACGATTCTGCGCACCCTTTTGGCCAAGGCGGGGCTTTCAGGAGCTGATGTGGATTTGTTCAGCGTCAGAAACGATTTTTCCCCGTTTTTCAAAAAACAGGTGCATTTTTGGCCCGTTTACCGCAATACCCAGGCCGTCTTTCTCGAAGCCAAGCTGGAGGATGCCGGGGAGCCCAAAGCATTTTTCGATCCCGCGGCGTATGGCGTGAAATTCGTGGCCAATTCGGTCATCACCTCCGAGAAGATTTTTGAAAAACATCCTGGACGGGTGCGCCGTTTCATGAAGGGCCTTCTGGAAGGATGGCAGGCGGCCCTCGACGAAAAGAATGCGGCATCGGCCCTTGAACTCCTCCAGCGTCATGAAAAAGGGACGCCGCCGGTCCTTCTTAAAAAACAGATCCATCTCACTGGCAGGCTCGTTAATCCCGACCCCCGCATTCCCATCGGCGCGATTGACACGGCGGCATGGCGACAAACCGAAGCCATCATGATCCGCCAGGGTCAGATCGACGCCCCGGTGGGGATTGAAAACGTGCTCATGCAGGTCCTTCCCCGTTGAGTTTCGGAACCGAACGCCCCTGCTCCCTGACATTCATCGCCATGTCTTGGCTTCAAGATAGTAAAAATGATCTTTTTCGATTCCATCAAGATTCTTCGACGGGATCCTTGGAATCTTCGGCGTCTTCCGGGCTCTCTTCGGCCGCGGATTCGCTTTTGCTGAATTTTCGCTGTCGCTTGAGTTCCTTTTTCTTTTTCCTGGCCAATTCTTTCTGCCGTTTTTGAAACTGATAACTGGACCTGGCCACTCAACCACCTCCCAGTGCTTTTTCATGGTTTAACGAAGCGCTTTGCTTGTTTTTCTTAAAAAAATCCAGCCCGTCAGGGCTAAAAAATACCTAAGCTGAGCGTTTCAAATTTTTGAAACAGTTAAATTGGTAATAATTTTAAGGAATTCTGCCGATTTTAGCTTTAAAAAATGAAAAACCCTTCGCCATTTTCGATTTTACCGCATCTACGGCGTCAAATGCCGTTTCGTATAGTGCACTATAGCGCAACGACATTTTCCTTGTATCTGCGGCAAATTCGAAAATCGCTCAACTTAGGAAATAAAAAAGAAAAGGGCGTCCCCGTGAATATGGGGATGCCCTTTCGGTTTGAATTCAATCCGCTAGATCACCTTGACATTCACGGCGGCGGGGCCTTTGGGACCCTTTTCAATCTCAAAGCTTACCCGGTCACCCTCATTGAGGGATTTGAATCCGGTTCCGCTGATCGCCGAATGGTGAACAAAAACATCCGGGCCGTCTTCCTGGCTGATAAAACCGTACCCCTTCGAATTGCTGAACCACTTCACGGTGCCGTTGGGCATGCTGCTTTCCTCCTTTCCGATTAAAATTCTCAAAGTTTCAACCTGGAGGATGCAACATCGGCGACCGAATTGTTCCTTCAGAGCGAAACCGTCCTGCCAGGCCATGGCGGGGCTTTACTGATTAAATCTATTATATCCTTGTCCGGTAAAAAAAGCAAGAAAATTGTGGATCCCTCCCGCCTTGAAGGACGGGGCTCCCTGGTAAGGGAAATACCCTCTTTTATGAGCGATTTTTGAGTTTGCCCCAAGCCGGCCTGCCGCAGGCAAGCGCAGGACCGCCGGGAACGAAGACGAAAAGGGTTGCTGCACGACCAAAACAAGTATTGAGGCGTTAATCATACAAGGAAGATCTTTCCCGGATTTAATATCCCCTTGGGATCAAAGAGGGCCTTGACTCGACGCATCCACTCGAGACTCGGCCCGTGCTCGGCTTCCATGAACCCGCGCTTCCCGATTCCCACCCCATGTTCCCCGGTGGCGGTGCCTCCGAATAAAAGGGCCTGTTCCACCATCCGACCTGCCAGTTCATCGATGCGCGCCCACACACCGTCATCCCCCTTCGGGCCCACCAGGTTTACATGCAGGTTTCCGTCCCCGGCATGGCTGAAAATGTATCCGGTCAAACTGCTTCGATGCATTTCTTTCTGGGCGCAACCGATCATTTCAGAATATGCCGAGGCGGGCACGGCGATATCCACCACCCGGACCCGGCACCCGGGATGGCGCCGCAGGATCATCTCTCCCAGTTCATGCCGGGCCCGAAAAATACGATCACGCGCCTCGCGCCCCAGCCCCGAATGAAAGGCCGTACTTCCCGCCTCCCGGCATAACTCCCGGGCCAATGCTAAGATCGTTTCAAGATGTTCCCGGGATGGGCCATGAAACTCCATGAAAATCGTTGGAAGCCCTACAAGACCGAGCCGGTGTTCCCGATTCATCAAGTCGATGCACTCGGGCCCCATGAGTTCCAGGGCCGCAGGATCCAACCCGGCACGAATGATCTCCCGGACCGCCTGTCCTGCCGATTCCAGTGTCGGAAACGCGGCAACAGCAGCGGAAAGGGCCTCGGGGAGTCCGGAAAGACGCACCGTGGCTTCCACCACCAGGCCCAGGGTCCCTTCGGACCCGATGAAAAGATGGAGCAGGTCATACCCCGACGATGTTTTTGACGCCCGGGTCCCGATCCGGATGACCTTTCCGCCGGCCAGCACCACGGTCAACCGCAGGATGCAATCCCGGGTGGATCCGTATCGGATGGTATGCGGCCCGCTGGCGTTGTTGGCGATCATGCCGCCGATGGTGGCCCGGGCGCCGGGATCCGGAGGGAAAAAAAGACCTTTGAAGCGGAGCTGATTGTTCAAATCCTGATAAATCACCCCGGGCTCTACATCGGCCTGAAAGTCCGTCCCGCGGATATCGAGAATCCGGTTCATCCGGGAAAAGTCCGCCACCAGACCGCCGAACAATGGAATAGGATTCCCTTCCATACTGGTGCCGGCACCCCATGCGGTCACCGGAATCCGGTGCGCATCCGCATAGGATAGGATGCGGGATACTTCTTCCCGGTCCACCGGCCAGATCACCGCGTCCGGGCGCCTGGGGGCGTGAAAGGACTGATCGGCCGCATGGAGATTCAGGTGGGATTTTCCTGTGGAAAAACGATCCGGCGCCACCATGGACCGGAAGGCGTTTTTGTGTGCATCGTTCAACGGGG
This sequence comes from Deltaproteobacteria bacterium, assembly GCA_019309485.1. Lineage (GTDB taxonomy): Bacteria > Desulfobacterota > Desulfobacteria > Desulfobacterales > UBA2156. Next base: position 64,280 of record JAFDGC010000008.1, read on the forward strand.
AAAAAATCAAAAAGGACTCCTGGAGATCAATTGTCTTAAAGAACTGTTTCGGATTTCAGTCAAAGCGGTCGCGGATGTGACCCGCCCGCCCTGAAAAACAGCGTTTCCCTCGACCCCGCCCTAATCGGCGAGGCTTGCGGGAAGCGTTCCGGTCAAGAGGAGACCTCGACAATCCCGCGTGATGTTTTAAACATTTTATCATCTTGTCCTTTCCAGGAGCAAGCCTTTCCTGGATAATGTCGGCGGGCCGTTGACATCCGAATCCCTCTCTACTATACAAGCGGATTATGGAAACGAGAGCACATCCGTTTCCGGGGTCAAAATTTCCGGATGTGGAGCCCCCCGCCCCGAAGGGTGGGGCTCCACGGTAAGGAACTTACCCGTTTTTTGAGAGCTTCCCTTGACCCCGTCTTAAAAGGCGGGGCTTGCGGGAAGCATTCCGGTCACCGCTTTGAAAATCCTAAAAACGGAGGAGACGTCATGAAAGTCAACAAGAGCGGTTTTTGGGGAATTGCCGTGCTGGGAATTTGCGCGGTCGCGGCCGTTTCGACGGTGCTCATGCCCCCGGCGGCCCAGGCCAGAAACATCAAGGTCGGCATCATCGATTGCTACAGCGGTCCCCCTGCGGTTTACGGGAAGGACGCCCTCAACGGCTTCAAACTGGCCCTGGAATCCATCAATAAAGAAGGAATCTTGGGGGGTAAGATCGAATTTACCACCCGGGACACCAAATTCAAAGTGGACATCGCCTTGAATATGGCCAAGGAACTGGTCTTGCGGGAAAACGTGGATGTGCTGGTGGGGACCATCAACAGCGCGGCCTCTTTGGCCGTATCCAAGACCATCGCCAAGGAACAGAAGGTTCCCTTTATCGTGTGGATCGCCAAGGATGAAAAGATCACCGGGGCCCAGGGACACCGGTACGTCTTTTCCACTTCCGAAAATACGGCCATGGCCGGAAAAGCCGGGGGCGTCGGCCTGGCTAAAAAGCCGTATCGAAAATACTGGATCGCCGGCGACGATTATGCCTACGGCCATGCCATTGCCGATGCGGCATGGCGGAACCTGAAAGCCCTCAAGCCGGAAGTGGAAAAAATCGGGGAGTCCTGGTGGAAAGTGGGGGAACCGGACCTGGTTCCCTATTTCACTTCCATCATGGGGGCCAAGCCGGACGCCGTCATCTTTTGTACGGGCGGCGCCAGCATGACCAACGCCCTCAAGGCACTCAAGGCCACCGGTATGGCCGGTAAAATCCCCTCATGGATCCACACGGCCATCGACCATGCCGTGCTCAAACCACTGGGGGCCGAAGGTCCGGAAGGCGTCATGGGGACCATCCAGTACCTCTTTTATTATCCGGAGACACCCGAAAACAATGCATTTGTGGAACGCTTCCAGAAGGCCTACGGGAATCCCCCGGGATTCCCCGCCTTCAACGCCTACCTGACCGCCCAGTTCATCGCCGACGGATTCAGAAAAGCCGGCGCCATCGACCGGGAGAAATTCATTGACGCCCTTGAGGGGTTGAAAGTGAAAAGCCCCGTCGGGGGCACGGCGGAAATGCGGGCGTGCGATCACCAGGCGGTGTACCCCATGTATTTCGGCGTCACAAAAAAAGTGCCGCAATACGATTTCGTCATTGCAACGGACATCCTGACGCTGACGGGAAATGAGGTCCTACCCACTTGCGACGAAATCCAAAAAGCGCGCGGCCAGTAACGCCATACCTCCAATGGCGGATTCCATCTCCTCGAACCGGTACGCCGGCAGCGCCGGAATGGGTTCTCGCCGACGTACCGGTCCCATTTGAGTGGGGTTGTCGGATGCAGGGGAACTGAATGGAAGCGGATCAAGCCGTATTCCTATCCGCTGTCGGTAACCACTTTTTGGTGGGGATCAGTCGTGCCATGATCCTGTTTGTGGTTTCCGCCGGGTTGAGTTTTATCCTGGGCGTCCTCCGTGTGCCCAATGTGGCGCACGGGTCCTTGTATATGATCGGGGCGTTTTTCGCCCATAGCGTGACAACGGTTTTCGGCGGAAACCCCCTGGGCTTCTGGCTGGCCCTTCTCTTGGCACCCCTGATGGTGGCCGCCGTGAGCCTGGTGGCGGAGCGCGCCCTTTTCTGCCACCTTTACGAGCGGGAGCACCTGATGCTCCTTTTGTTCACTTTTGCCTTGATGCTCATTCTGGGGGATCTCGTCAAACTTGTCTGGGGGGCGGATTATCGTTCCGTCACCGCCCCGAAGATCCTTCAGGGCTCCTTGACGCTTTTCAGTTCACCCATCCCGAAATACAATCTTTTTCTCCTTGCGGTGGGACCGGTCATCGCCGTGGCTCTTTATCTTTTCTCCAACAAAACCCGTATCGGAAAAATCGCCCGCGCCGCCGCCCTGGATCGGGAGATGGTCAGCGCCATCGGAATCAACGTCAGCTGGGTTTTTTCATTTGCTTTTGTCCTGGGATGTTTTCTGGCCGGTCTCGGGGGCGCCTTGGTCGCCCCGACGGTGAGCGTTACCCTGGGAATGGATCACGACATCATCATCGAAGCTTTCCTGATCGTCACCATCGGGGGGCTTGGAAACATGTGGGGCGCCATGGCAGGATCCTTGATCTTCGGTATTACCCAATCCTTCGGGGTATTGATTTTACCCCAGTTTGCCATTGTGTTCCCCTATTTGGCGGTGGTCATTGTGCTGCTTTTAAAACCAAAGGGCCTGTTGAAATCGGTATGGTAGGAACATAAAGAATGCCCGTTGCTTCTCGAAAAAGAATCCTTCCGGTGTTCAACGTCCTTCTTTTGGGACTCCTGACGGTCATACCGTCGATCCTTCCCCTGTTTTACATCTATATTTTTTCCGTGATCTTCGTTACCGCCATCCTTGCCATGAGCCTCAACATGGTGGTGGGACACGGGGGATTGTACCAATTTCATCACGGCGTCTTTTACGGCATCGGCGCCTATACCCTTGCCCTGATGCTGACCAAAACCGAGCTTCCCATCTGGGCGGGGTTCCTGGCGGGTCCGTTTTGTGCGGCTTTCGCGGGCTTGATCATCGGGTTGTTTTGCATCCGCTTGAACCGGTTGTACTTCGCGATGCTCCAGATCTCTTTGGGATCCCTCGTCTGGGCCGTGACGTTTCGGTGGTATAAATTCACCGGAGGGGATGACGGCATCCACGGCATCTCCCTCCCCGATGCCCTCCTCGGCATTCACCGGGCCTACTACGTTATCCTCGCCGTCATGGCGGTTTGTCTGATTCTGATGTACAGGATCTACAAATCGCCCTTCGGAATCACGCTGCGGGCGATCCGGGACAACCCGGAACGGTGTGCCGCCATCGGCATCAACGTGCGCATGCACCAGCTTTTCGCCATTGTCCTCGCCACCTTCTTCGCCGGGGTCGCCGGGGTGCTCTTCGTTGTGGTGGAGCGATCAGTTTTTCCGGATCTGATGTTTTGGGTGTTGTCTTTGGAGATCATGATCATGTGTCTTTTGGGAGGATGGTTTACGTTTGCCGGTCCCATCCTGGGAGCAGCCATCATGGTTTCCCTGCGCACCTTCGCCGGGGTTTATACCGAATACTGGACCCTGATTCTGGGTGTTCTCCTGATTTTGCTCATCTTTTTTTTGCCGGAAGGCGTCATGGGGTATCTTATGAAAAAAATTCAGCCCAGGAAAGCCGATTCCTGAAAGCCCAAAGGTCGTCAGAATGCTGGTGGTGGAAAATATACAGAAGCACTTCGACGGGTTCAAGGCGGTGAACGGTGCCTGTTTATCGGTGGAAACAGGGGAAATCGTCGCGGTGATCGGTCCCAACGGCGCCGGAAAAACCACCCTGTTTAACCTGATCACCGGCCAGCTCAAGCCTGACGGGGGCAAAATCACTTTCTCGGACGAGGACATCACATTCCTGCCCCCCCATCGCATCTGCAAGAAAGGCATCGCCCGATCCTTTCAGATCGCCAACATCTTTCACCGGCTGACGGTTTTCAGGAACGTCCAGGTTTCCGTCCTTTCCCAAAAAACCCGGAATTTGAATGTGTTTTTTCCTTCCGATCGTTTCTTTGTGGAAGAGACCCGCGCCATAATGGAAAGCGTGGGTTTGGCGGATAAAGACCGGGAAATCGCCGGGGCCCTTTCCCACGGGGATCGACGGCTGCTCGAAATCGCCGTCGCTTTGGGAAACGAGCCCCGGTTGCTGATTCTGGACGAACCCACCGCCGGCATGTCGCCGGAAGAAACCGCCACCACGATCCAATTGATCAAGCGCCTGGCCGACACCCGGGGATTGACCATCCTTTTTTGCGAACACGACATGGACGTGGTCTTCGACGTCTCCCACCGAATCATGGTGATGGAACAGGGCCGCACCCTGATTCAAGGCGCACCGGAGGAAATCAAAAAAAATCCGGAAGTCCAGCGGGCGTATCTGGGGAACGAATAATGCTCGAAGTACAAAAGATTCACACCTTTTATGGATTGAGTCATATTCTCTTCGATGTCTCTTTAACGGTTGAAGGCGGCCAGGTGGTCTGTCTTTTGGGCCGAAACGGCGCAGGAAAGACCACCACCTTAAAAAGCATCATGGGGCTTGCGCCCCCGAAAAAAGGAAAGATCCTTTTCAAAGGAGAACCCGTTTCCGGAAAACCCCCTTATCTTTTGTGCAGAAAAGGGATCGGATTCGTCCCCGACGACCGGCGCATCTTTGCCGATCTCACCGTTTTTGAAAACCTGGAAATTGCACTCCGGAAACGAAACGGGCAGGATCAATGGGACATTCCACGGGTCTTTGAACTTTTTCCGCCCCTGAAAAAGTACTCCACGCGAAAGGGGGGGCTGTTGAGCGGCGGGGAGCAGAAAATGCTTGCCATCGCACGGGCCCTGGTGGGAAATCCGGAATGCCTCCTTCTCGATGAACCCACGGAAGGGCTGGCCCCGGCCATGGTCCAGATTTTCAGGGATCGTATCCGGCTCTTGAAGCGTTCCGGGTTAACGGTGCTCTTGGCCGAACAAAATGTAAAGTTCACCTTGAATCTCAGCGATTACGGGTATATCATCGATGATGGAAGAATTTGTTATCAGGGAACCGTCGCCGAAATCCAAGAAAATGACGATATTCGAAAAATCTGCGGCATATGAAAGGGCAGCATCCATGAATTTCTTTGAAGTCCAGGAACTCCCTCCTGTTTCACTGGCCCCGGGCGTGACGATCCGTATGGTCTCGGCGAACAAAATGATGATGGTATTCTTCTCCCTTGCACCCGGCACCCGGATACCCGAACATAAGCATCCCCATGAGCAGATGGGCATGGTGCTGAAAGGATCCATCCGATTGACCATCGGCGGCGAAGAAAAAGAAGTGTTTCCAGGAGGGGTTTACCGGATCCCGCCGGATGTGTTGCACGGCGGGGAATGCCTGGATACGGATGCGGAAATCCTGGATATTTTTTCACCCCCCAGAGAAGACTTTCTGGAAAAATTTGAGGAAAGCACCCGGTGATCATCATCCCTGTTTACCGATGAAGAACTTTTTATACAAACTGATCATCAACAGCGTCACCGATTATTGCTATGAAAACTGCCTGGAATACGTCCGTGATCATGCTTCAATCTTGGATGTCGGGATCGGAAACGGCGTGATGATGAACCACTACCACGAATTCATAAAAGACAAACGGCTTCACATCACCGGCATCGACATCAACAGAAATTACCTGCGACATTGCGCGTCCAAAATCCAGGAATATCATCTGAAAGATTATGTCATCATTCACTGCCAGGCGGTGGAAACCTTCGAGCCACCTGAAAGAGTTCTATATGATTATATTTTTTTCACCATGAGCTTCATGTTGTTCCAAGACCAAGGCGGGGTCCTGGAGCGGGCCCGGCGGTGGCTCAAACCCGAGGGAGAAATCCTTTTTTTTCAAACCCTTTTCAAGGAAAAGGTTCCGGCGATCGAATTCATCAAGCCGAAACTCAAATACGTCACCACCATCGACTTCGGGAAGGTGACCTACGAAAATGAATTTTTGTCCCTTCTGAATGCAAAGAATCTGAAGATCAAGAAAGACCGATTGATTAAAAGAGAATGGTTCAAAGGCGAATACCGGATGACCGTCGCCGCCTTTTCATAACGCCGGCCCATGTACCGGACAAAACAAAAGGAGGGCCCATGTCCGTGCCCGTCACCCAACAACCCCCTGAAAGATACCGGATCGAGCGCCGCCGTTTCCTTAAAGCCGCCTCCGGTTTCGCCTGCATGTTTTTATCCGGCGGCCTTTTTCACAACGCATTTGCCGCTGATCCCTTTCCATTGCCCCCCCTCCCCTATCCCGAAGACGCATTGGAACCGGTGATTTCCGCTCAAACCCTCCGGATCCATTACGGCCGCCACCAGCAGGGGTATCTCCATAAATTGAACGGGCTCGTCGTCGGAAAACCTTATGCGGAAATGGCCCTGGATAAAATCATCCTGACCACCGCCGGGAAGCCGGATCTCCGACTCTACTTCAACAACGCGGCCCAGGCCTGGAATCATGATTTTTACTGGAAAAGTCTTTCGCCCGAAGGCGGGGGAACCCCGCCTGAAATTTTGAAAAGAAAAATGAAAAAGGCTTTCGGAAGTGTGGACGCCTGTAAAAAAGAACTCGTCCGGGCGGCAATTTCCCAATTCGGGAGCGGATGGGCATGGCTGGTGTCCGACGGGGATACCCTCAGGGTCATGAATACCTCCAATGCAGAGACTCCCCTCACCCGGGGGCTGAAACCCCTTGTCACCATCGACATCTGGGAGCACGCCTACTATCTCGATTACCAGAATCGGCGCGCCAACTACGTCGAGGCGGTCCTCGAAAAGCGGATCAATTGGGAGTTTGCAATGAAAAACCTGAACCGCAGGTAAGTTGGAAATCTCATGCACCTTCACCGTGTCGCGTTCCATCCCGATCGCTACCCCACCGAAACCCATTACCCCTTCAACCTTCCCCTGTTCCGACGGACACGGGAAATCCTTTTCGATTCCCCCGTCACGCTCTTCGTGGGAGAAAACGGATCCGGCAAATCCACCCTCCTGGAGGCCCTGGCCCATCGATGCGGCATCCATATCTGGAAAAAGGAAAACGAACGGCGCCTGAAACACAATCCCTTCGAAGACAAGCTCTATCGATATATCTCGGTTGAGTGGAACAACGGCCGGGTGCCTGGATCCTTTTTCGGGGCCGCCGTCTTCCGGGATTTTGCGGAGTTTTTGGAGGAATGGGCAGCCGCGGATGCCGGTCAGCTCCATCTCTTCGGAGGCCGATCCTTGATGACCCAATCCCACGGCCAATCCATCATGTCCTATTTTAAATCCCGCTACCGGATCAAAGGGCTTTACCTTTTGGATGAACCGGAAACAGCCCTTTCCCCCGCCACCCAACTCAAACTTTTGGATCTTTTGACAAAAGCGGGAACGTCGACGGATACCCAATTCATTATGGCCACCCATTCCCCGATTCTTCTGTCCTGCCCCCGCGCCGTTCTTTACAGCTTCGATCATGTGCCGGTCATATCCGTCGCCTATGAAGATACGGCCCATTATCGGATCTATAAGGCGTTTTTTGAAAACCCCCGTGGATCCGACGGCCGTTGACACGATGCCAAAACATCCGAAACCGATTCACTGGGCCTGGGTGATCCTGGCCGTCAGCTTCATCAATCTGTTCATCAATTACTCCGTCCGTCTGGGATACGGGGTCGTCCTCCCCGAAATGATCCGAAGCCTGGAATTCACTCGCACCGCCGGGGGATCCATCTACAATGCCTATCTTTTCACATATGTCCTTCTTACACCGTTTACGGGGCTTTTGACGGACCGGCTGGGCGCGCGGCGTGTAATCTCCGTGTGCGGACTCATCCTGGGCGCGGGGGTCCTTTTGATGGGGACCACAAACACCCTGTGGACCGCCTGCCTGTTCTATGCCCTTGTGGGCATCGGCGCCACCGGGATGTGGACACCGGTGATTACCGTGGTCCAGCGGTGGTTCGCCTTACGGCGCCGGGGCCTGGCATTGGGGATCATGGCCACCGGATACGGATTCGGATTCGCCGCCATGGGAGCGGTCTTTCCCTGGATCGTCCGGGAGTTGAATTGGCGATATGCCTGGTATCTGTTGGGCGCCGCGGCCCTGATCATGGTGGTCGTCAACGCCGTTTTCCTGCGCTCCGATCCGGAATCGGCCGGATTTCGCCCCTGGGGCGAAGCCGGTTCACAAACGCCCGCGCCGTCTTCCGGCCCTGTCCATCCAACCCCTTTTCGTTTTCGGGAAGTCTTTGGGAATCCAATCTTTTGGCAGATCGGTTTTTCTTATTTTTGTATTTCCTATGCCCTTTACGGGATCACCACCTTCATGGTCGATTACGCCAAAACCCAACTGGGGTTTGAACTGGAAAAAGCGAGCCTGTTGGCGACGGTGCACGGCTTCAGCCAGGTGGTGGGCGTGCTCACCGTGCTCCCCCTTTCGGATCGGTTGGGGCGGAAGAAAACGATTCTTTTATCCAATGGATGTATCACCGTCGCCCTTATTGGAATCCTCCTCTCCGGCCGGTCCGATCTTTTATATGTCATGGTAGGGTTTTTGGCCCTTTTCTACGGGGCCACCTTCCCTATTTACGGTGCATGTGCGGGGGACTATTTTCCAAAGACGGTGATGGGAACGGTAATCGGTGCATGGACCCCCTTTTACGGTGCCGGGGCCATATTGTCCCATTGGGTTACCGGCGGGATACGGGACCACACCGGAATTTACGATGCCGCTTTTGCCGTCAACGCTGCTGCAGCTGCCCTGGCACTGTTGATCATCTTCTCCTTGGGGGGCCGATCTTCGAATCCAAACTGAAAAAGAAAAAACCGCACGGGAAACAAGACACATCTTACCGGTAAAAAACCCTTTAAACATATCCTGAAATGATCATGAACCTTCCATCTGACCGCCTCCGGGCATCCGTGATCAGCGCTTTTCGCCGCGGCGTGAACAGCTATTACTGGTTGTTGAAGATCCTTATCCCCATCTCCTTTATCACGGCGCTTTTGGATTACGGGGGATGGATTCAGAAAATGGATTTCCTTCTGGAACCGCTGATGGCCTATCTGAGACTCCCCGCATCTGCGGCCCTTCCCATTCTCATTGGAATTCTAACCGGGGTCTATGGATGTATCGCGGCCATGGCCGTTCTTTCCTTTACCGTACCCGAGATGACCGTCATCGCCGTCTTTGTCCTGATCGCCCACAATCTGCCCCAGGAAGGGATCATCCAGGCCAAATCCGGGATCGGTTTTGTGAAGATCACCCTCGTGCGCCTTTTTACGGCGGTGGTCACCGGCATGGGGGTGGCGCTGTGCCTTTCCCTGGAACCCGGGACAACAATGCCGCATTTCTCCGGCGGGATTTCACCACCGCCTTTTCTCGAATTTTTCCGGGATTGGGGGCTCGGGATGCTGCTGCTTTGCATTAAAATTTTTTTCATTCTCCTGGGAATCATGATCATCATCGAATTGATGAAGGCTTTCAACTGCATCGAACGTCTCGTAACGATTTTATCGCCGTTTTTAAAAATAATGGGGCTGAAAAAAGAGGCGGGGGTGCTGTGGCTCACCGGAGTCCTTTTGGGAGTCTCCTACGGCGGGGCCGTCATTGTGGAACAGGCACGGGAGGTGCACCTCCCTCCGGATCAGGTGGAAAAGCTGCACCTTTCCATCGGGATCAACCACTCCATGGTCGAAGACCCCCTGGTTTTTCTATCCCTGGGCCTCAACCCGGTGTGGATGTGGATACCGCGGCTCCTGGCAGCCGTTCTCGTCGTATACATTGCCGACGGTTGGTTCAGGTTCAAACGGGCGGTGCGTCAATCGTGACGACCTTTTTCTTCCCCGTATTTCTCACCGATATCAACTCCGCCACGATACTCACCGCGATCTCTTCAGGGGTATGGGCGTTGATTTGGAGGCCGATGGGACAATGCACCCGTGCGAGGGTTTCCTTTGATACGCCTTCTTTTTCCAGGGCCGCATAAATGGTGTCGCGTTTCCGACGGCTTCCGATCATGCCGATATATTTGGCCCGGGTGTGAATGACTTCCCGGAGAAGGGCTTGATCGTGAATATGACCCCGGGTGATAATGGCGATATAAGAATCCGGTGTGACGGTGATCGCCTTGACCGCCTCCGAAAAAGGCGCCACGCGTATCTCGGCGGCCTCCGGGAAGCGCTCCGGGTTGGCGAATTCTTTCCGGTCGTCCATGAGAACCACGCGGAACCCCGCCAAATCCGCCATGGGGGATACAAATAACGAAATATGTCCGGCGCCGAAAAGAAACAACACCTCCGGCGGCCGTACAGGTTCGATAAAAAGGGAGGTTTTTTCCGTTTCAAGGAGTCGAGGGGCATCGGAGGGCATGTATTCCTGCAGTGCATCCGAATCCAGGCCTTCCATACGGCCCGCCACCCTTGCATCCTCTTGAAAGAGCGCCCGGCAGCCCATGGTCATGCCCGAAATCCCCTGGACGATCCGGGTCACCAGCACACCCCGACTGCCTTCACGGTGCATCCGCTCCAACTGCGAGAAGACATCGCTCGTTTCCGGATTTCCCGCAAAAAGGGGCTCCAGATAAATGTCTACGGCACCGCCGCACAGCATTTCCGTTTCCGCCACATCCTTTCCGTACAAGGCCAGCTTGAGGATCTCGGATGTTTTTTCGCGCAAGACCTTGCGGGCTTTTTGGAGGACCATGTGCTCCATTCGGCCGCCTCCGATGGTCCCTACGATGGATCCGTCTTCCAGGATCAGGCACCGCGTCCCGGTGCCGCGGGGAGCGGATCCCTTGTGGCGGATGATCCGGGCGAGAACGGCGCTTTTTTTTTCTTTAAGAATCCGGTTGGCTTCCAAAAAAATATCTTTCATGCCTTCTCCACGCTTTAATTCCTCTGTTTTCGCGCAATTGCCGACAGATTGAAGCCCCCCCGCTTCAAGCAGCGGGGAATGCGCTCGCGGTTGCGGTTCATTTTTCCCGTTTCCTCATACTTGATGAATTTCCAGAATTTCCGGAATCGGTGACAAGCGTCCAACAACGATCCTGTGCAGCAGGGGGCTTTTGATCGCTCTCACGGCGGCCGCCACGTCCCGGGCCTTCGATACCGCCCGGGGAGTATCGGCTTTGTTGAGAAACCCAATAACCTCCGCTTGTTTGGGACACCCCTTGAATACCCCTTTCGGGTGCACCAAAACCCGGGCCAGAGAGGCCGTGGAAACCGGCGCTCCCGCAGCCTCGCCGCTGAGGGCGGCAAAACGTTCGGCCCTGAAAACCGCGGTGTCTTTCAATGGCCGGCCAATACCGTCCAGTCCGCATACGCCCACAACCCATCCTGAAGCCGCAGGAATCACCGGTTCGTATGCACCCGGCGCTTTCAGGGGCCTCTGGGCTGCTCCGTCCGCTTCCACGACGATCCATTGAAAGACCCCCGACGCCGCGATTTCGTCGATCGCTTCGGGTGCAAATCCAGCCAGCTTTTTCTCTCGGGGAATCTCTTTTGCAGCAGCAAAAAAAACCGTGGGACCTCCTTTTGCCCTTCCTCGTTTCAAAACATCTTCCAGGCGCAAAGAAATCACGACGTCTCGAATATCCCCCGGCGTCGGCATAAAGGCTTTGGTGGTCGTTGTGGCAAGAACTGCGGCGCCGGAAGCCGCCAGTTCCTTTGCCATACAGAACATGAGGGTCGTTTTCCCCCCCGCCCCCACCAGGCTGATGACACCGCCACCGGAAAGAAGAAAAGCGGAAACCAGCACGCCATGCATTATTTCCCATCCACGTTATAAACCCGACAGATGGCTTCCAGGACCGACCCGGCAATGGCCCTTGCTTTGTCGGATAGGGTAAAACAATACGCGACACGCCCCCTGGGGTCAATATCCCCCACTTTGAGATCCGGAGTTACCGGTGTTTCCGGCCGGAGGAGCCCACGGATCACGCCGTCGACGCCGGCCCGGATAACCTTTCCATTCACCTCGGCCACAGCCTCCCCTTTTCGGACCGTTTCCCCGATATCGTGGCGCGTCTGGAAAATCCCTTCGGCCGGCGCCCGTAACACCCTTTCCCGCGTGAATCCGCCGATGGCGCCCGGGATACCCGTATTTTCCGCCGCATGGCCCTGGATCAGGATCCTTCCCAGGTCGTGTCCTCTCTGGGTCTCGATGACAAAATGCACATCCCGCCCGGCCGTAAATCCGGGACCCAGTCCAATCACCAGGGGGGCTTCGTTTAGATGCGTCCCCAAGTTTTTTTTCGCCAAAACCGCATCTACCAGAACGTCGGGAGATAAACGCGACGCATATTCCCAGTGCGGGTCCACAAGGACGGGAATCCGACCGGACGCCCACGCCTGGTGGACGGCATCAAGGCCGGCGGCTTTCACCCCTTGGACCCCTTCCACGGTATGGCGGTTTTCATAAAGGGCTTCACAGAAGGAAACCTTTCTCCGGACCGCCAGGGGAGTTTCAATCTCCATCATGAAAAGCTTTTGAATCCGGGCCGAAAAGAGCCTCCAAGCTATGGCGCTGGCCATTTCTCCGGCGCCTTTGATCCCGATGATACGATCCTGGAGTCCCATTCCTAGGCTTCTTTCTGCAATACAACGCCCGTTCTGGAAGGAAGGTAGAGGGACAACCCTGGACCGTCGCGGCGGGACAGCGTTACGTGGAACTGGTCCGGCATCAGGCGCCCGTGTCCGCCGTATTGGGGAGCATCCGAATCAAAGACCATTCGATATCTTCCTGAATCCGTGTTAATAAAATAATGATCATAGGATGTTATTGGATGAAAATTAAAGCAAAACAATAGCTTTTTTCGAAAGAACACGACCACTTTTTCCGCCTCATGGAGCTTGATGAGTCGGGCCGGCGGCGGCCCGAAGAGATTGAATTTCTTGGCCAACCGGATCATATGCCGGTCGAAACGCCCCAGTTGATGATATTTCAGGTTCGGATCATCCCCGAGCCGCCACTGCCGCCGGGCATACCGAAAGGACCACGCGTTTCCGTCCCTAGGAAAATCGATCCATTCAGGATGCCCGAACTCGTTTCCCATGAAATTGAGGTACCCGTCCCCCGCCGTGGCCAGTGTAATGAGGCGGATCATTTTGTACAGGGCCACGGCTCGGTCCACGGATAAATGGGTGTCTTGGACCTGCATGTGATCGTAAACCGCCGATCCGGCCAGGCGGAACAACAGGGTCTGATCCCCCACCAGCGCCTGATCATGGGATTCCGCGTAACTGATGGTCTTTTCTTCAGCCCGGCGATTGTTCAATTCATGCCAGAGGTATCCCATGGGCCAGGCCTCATCCGGAACGTCCTTGACGAGTCGAATCCATAAATCCGGGACCCCCATGGCAAAGCGAAAATCAAACCCGATCCCCCCTTCTTCAATGGGCGCGGCCAGGCCCGGTATTCCGGAGACATCTTCGGCGATGGTGATCGCCCGGGGCCGGACCCTGTGGATGACCGCATTGGCAAGGGCCAGGTAGGTCAGGGCGTCTTCGTCCGCCGACGCATCAAAATAATCCAGATAAGAGGTGAAGTCTTTCCCCAGGCCATGATGGAGATACGCCATGCTGGTGACACCGTCGAACCGGAATCCGTCGACGTTAAACTCGTCGATCCAGTAGCGACAGTTGGACAGGAGAAAATGAAGGACCTGGGGTTTGCCGTAGTCGAAGCAACGGGAACCCCAGGCCGGATGAAGACCTCGGGGGCCCTTATGAAAATATTGATATTCGGTGCCGTCGAAACGGCTCAACCCTTCCACTTCGTTGGACGCCGCATGGGAATGAATCAAATCCATGAGCACGGTAAGTCCTTCGCCGTGGGCGGTGTCGATGAGGGTTTTCAGCTCTTCGGGGGTCCCGAATCGTGAAGACGGTGCAAAAAAGCTCGATACCTGGTAGCCGAAAGACGCGTAATACGGATGTTCCGGAATGGCCATGAGCTGAAGGGTATTATAGCCGGCCCTGACGATCCGGGGGATCGTTTTCTCGGCAAACTCCAGATAGGTACCGATCCGCTCTTCTTCCTGGGCCATCCCCACGTGCGCCTCATAAATCAGCAACGGCGCGGATAACGGGGAAAAATCAGGATGCTTCCAGGAATACGGATGCTTCGGCCTCCAGACCTGGGCATTGAAAATCAGGGTCTCAGGATCCTGGACCACCCGCCGGGCCCACGCCGGAATCCGGTCCCCGCTTCCGCCGGGCCAATGCACCCGCAACCGGTAAAGATTTCCATGGGCCAACGTTTCCTCGGGCATCCGGATTTCCCAGTGGCCGTCGGGGTGCACGCGTGTTAAGGCGAACTCTTTTTTTTCGCTCCATCCGGTGAAATCCCCGACAAGATAAACCGCCTGGGCATTGGGTGCCCACTCCCTGAAGATCCACTGGCCGTTTCGAAAATGCATGCCGAAATATTCATGCCCGGATGCAAAATCCATCAAAGGGATTTCTTTTCGGGTCAGCACGGCTTCCCGCTCACGGAAATTCTCCATGCGCTTCCGGAGATGTTCTGCGTAGGGGGTAAGATACGGGTCTTTTTGAAGCAGGCCGCTTTGAAATTCTTTCATTTAGACATACGGATTGATCAGGGGCCGTTGAAGCATTTTTTCATAAAGCGCGATGTATTGGCGGGCGCTTTGGGCGTGGGTGAAGGTCTCGGCACTTTCTTCCATGATCCGCTTGAGGTGTTTTTCCCGTCGTCCATCCTCCGTTGAAAAGAACTGCATGGCCTGATCGATGGCCCAAAACAACCCGTTGGCGTCATATACTTCGAAAAGAAAGCCGTTTCCGGTATTTTCTTTGGGATCGAAATGGGCAATCGTATCTTTGATCCCGCCGGTCTTGTGGGCCACAGGGAGGGAACCGTAGACGGGGGCGATCATCTGGGGGAGCCCGCACGGCTCGAACAACGACGGCATGAGGATGAAATCCGAGGCCGCGTACCCAAGATGTTCCAGGCTTTCGGAAAAATCGCATACCGAAACCCGTTTTTCGAATCCGTGGAACTTCGTGATGTTCCGGAAGACTTGCTGGTAATCTCCGTTGGCAACAAAAAGGATCTCCAGGTTTTTGTCCCAGTATTTCGATATCACCGCGTATAAAATATCGGCCAGAAGCGGACACCCTTTTTGATTGGGGTCCAGGCGCGAGGGCCAGAAAAACAGCGGGGCATCGGGATCCTCGATGAGGCCTAAGAGTTTTTGCAGGGCGGTCTTGTTTTTCTTCTTGCCGGGGATACAATCGTCGGAGCCATAGGTCTGAAAAAGATGCGGATCGGACCGGGGATCAAAGGCCGGATCCGGTGCGTTCAGGATTCCCACCGCGCACCCGGCATCGTATTTATGGGTTAACTCGGTGCGGAGCGCATCAGGGACAAAGGGGTGTTTTCCCTGGACGATTTCCAGCAGAAACGAGGGGCTCACCACATTCACAAAGTGAGCGGCAAAAACACCGCTGACGAGAAAATCCACCCGATTGTGTTCCCGGGCGGTTTCGTAGTCATGGGAGGGGAAATCGAAGTACAGATGCTTCCAGAAAGCGGCGGCGTCGATGCCGCGATCTTCGATGTGCGCCACCGTACTTTTTACCGTATGGACGTTGTGGATGGTGAACAGGCACGGGATTCCCATCTGTCGCGCCATGGGGGGAATCAGTCCCGTCATCCAGTCGTTGCAATGGATCAAATCGGGTTCCACCCGCGGGACAATATTGTTAATGACCTCCCGCTGGAACGCCAAAGAGAGCTTTGTATTTTCCATGCCGTAATCGGAGTAGACATGATCCAGGTAGTAAAAGGCCCGATCTTCGGCAAGGTGGACGCGGTCGTCGGACATGATCTTCCGGATCGTCCGCTGCTCTTTTTGCAGAAACGGCGCGAGGCGGTCCATAAAAAGAGACCGATAATCGGGAAGCGCCACGTGGACGTCGGCGCCTTGGTCAAAGAGAGCGCTGATCAGGGCCGCCGAAACATCCGCAAGGCCCCCCGCCTTGGCGGTGAGGCAGGCGGAAAGATTCCCCATCCGGTCGGGGAGGTACGTCACCTCCGGCGTGACGATCAGAACCCTTGGGTCTTTCAACGACATGGATGTTTTTCCCCCGGTCTTCGCTAGGCCCACCGGATGAATCCGGGCATGAACTTTTCGAGGTCGTCGCCCGCGGGGTATGCCCTGGCGGTAAAGCCGAAGCGTCCCGTTTCCCGGCATTCCACGACACCCTGATAAAGATAGGTGCCACTCCCTCTGTCCTCAATCATCCGCATGGGAGTCCCTTTTCCCCTGATCACCTGATCCACGGACTTAAGGGTACCATAATACAACTCCACGGTCACCTCTTCCGGGGTAAGTTCACCGAGA
Source organism: Deltaproteobacteria bacterium (assembly GCA_019309485.1). Taxonomy (GTDB): domain Bacteria; phylum Desulfobacterota; class Desulfobacteria; order Desulfobacterales; family UBA2156. The sequence continues at coordinate 80,709 of JAFDGC010000008.1, forward strand.
TGCACTTCGCATTCCACGTCGAGACGTTCCCCTACCCGCAGGACGGCGCCGGATTTTTGTACCGGAGGGTGGAGGCGGACGTGATCCCACAGGGAACGCAGGCGCTTCCGCCGCTGTACCTTCTGACGCGCCTGGGCGGCCCCTTCGGCCGTCAGGCGCCGGTAGTTTTCCAGGGCCGGCAGATAAAACCGGGATTCGTATTTGGCCACCATCTGATGGGTGCAAAAATCCGCAACGGCCATCTTCATGGATGCCTTCATCATCTTGATCCAGCGTCTGGGCGTATCCCCGTTTTTCCGTTCGTAAAAGCATGGAATCACTTCGTTTTCCAACAAATTGTAAAGAGCCCGGCTTTCCACTTCATCCTGGTAGACGGGATCCGCGTATTCCTCGCCGTGTCCGATGGCCCACCCTCTTTCGGGTGAATACCCTTCATTCCACCATCCGTCCAGGATGCTGACGTTCAAAACGCCGTTGGCGGCGGCTTTCATGCCGGACGTTCCGCTGGCCTCCAGGGGGCGGCGCGGCGTGTTCAGCCAGACATCGGCGCCCTGAATCAGGTGCCGTGCGATGTTGATGTCGTAATCTTCAAGAAATACAATGCGTTTTCGGACTAAGGGCCGTTGGGCGAACTGAAACAGATCCTTAATGAAATTTTTCCCTTCATCGTCTTTTGGATGGGCCTTCCCCGAAAACAAAAGTTGTACCGGAAAATGGTCGTTGTTTAAAATCTTTTCCAGTCGGTCCGGATCCTTCAATAGAAGGGTGGCACGTTTGTATGCGGTAAAACGCCGGGCGAATGCGATGGTCAGGATATCGGCATCAAGGACCGTCTCCGCCTCTTGCACCACGGACCGGGGGGCATTCCGGCGACGATGCTGGCGGATGAGACGGTTCCTGCAAAACCGCACCAGGCGGCTGCGGCTCATCTCCCGGGCTTTCCAGAGTTCGTCATCATAAATGCCGTCGATCCGGCGATATAAATCCGCGTCCCAGCTTTTTAGGTACCACTCCGGCCCCAAGTACCGATCAAAGAGCATGGCGTTTTCAATGGAAATCCACGAAGGAGTATGAATGCCGTTGGTGATGTGGGTGATGGGAACCTCTTCTTTTGTCCATCCCGGCCAGACATGGGACCACATGCGCCGGGCCGTGCGGCCGTGGAGTTCACTGACGCCGTTTTTATACATGGACATCCGAAGGCCCAAAACGAACATGGACAACTTGCCCGAAGGCTCCGTCTGTCCCCATGAAATAATCTCTTCCGCTTTCACCCCCAGGACCGATTCCATTGAAAGGATATAGGGTTTCACCTCCTCCACGGAAAATTCATCATGGCCGGCGGCCACGGGGGTATGCGTGGTGAAGACCGTTTTCCGGGATGTGATTTCCATGGCGTCTTCCAGGTCCACGCCGTGCTTTGTCATGATCTGGCGCAAGTGTTCAATCCCGGAAAATGCGGCATGCCCTTCATTCATATGAATCACGGAGGGGACAATGCCCGCGGCTTCCAGGGCACGGAGTCCTCCGAACCCCAGCAGCACTTCCTGCGCCAATCGGACATTGGCGTAACTGGCATACAACCTGGCGGTGATTTTTCGGTTTTCCGACGAATTTTCCGGAATGTCGGTGTCCAGCAAAATTAAAGGGATGCGGCCCACCTGAATCCGCCAAACCGCGGCATGGATTGTCCCGTTGGGGCCTTCGACACCGACCCGAATTTCGTTGCCGTCATCTCCCCGCATTCTTTCGAGGGGGAGATTCGAAAGCTCGATGGGCGGGTACTCTTCCTGCTGCCACCCGCCGCCGTCAAGATATTGCCGGAAATAGCCTTCCTGGTACAGGAGTCCCACGCCGATCAGGGGAACCCGAAGGTCTGAAGCGGCCTTCAGATGGTCCCCGGCCAACACCCCGAGCCCCCCGGCGAAAAGGGGGAGGCTTTCATGGATCCCAAACTCCATGGAAAGATAGGCGATAGTTTCGCCTTTCCCATAGGGTTTTCGAGGGTCCTCAAGGATCGATTCCATTTCCGTCTCGAACCGATCCTTCACCCGATGCATATGGGCCATGAATGCATCGTCCTTGGCCAATTCACTCCACCGGGCCTGGGAAATCATGGAGAAAAAAACGATGGGGTTGCGGTCCGCCTTTCCCCAGAGTGCGGGATCGATGCGGCGGAAAAGTTCAATGGCGTCCAGGTGCCAGCACCACCACAGGTTCCGGGAAAGGGTTTCCAGGAATCCCAAGGGTTCCGGCATGGCGGGAAAGACTTGAAACATTTGAAATCGATTTGTACTCACGGCTGAACTGCGTGCCTCCTCTTTTGATTTAAAGTTTTTCATTATATTCGGTTTGCTTTTGGAAGACAACATCAAAACACGGCAACCCTCTAAGGGATATCGGCGCGCGTTGAAGGCAGCCGTACGATGCGCTCCCTATGGAGGAGGATCCATACACGGATCCATTCGCTGATGCCCCATGCCTGGGCGTCGCATCCCCGCTGGGCATGGGGATAGTCGCCGTCGAGAATCTCCGGGATATGCCCGATGCATCCCTGGTTGATGAGGCAGGCGGCGCTTGAAAGCCATGCCCTTGCCGCCTCCTTTCCCGTCTCCGGATAGACCATGGCATACGCTTCGCAAAAAGAAGGAAAGGGCCATGTCCATGCCGTGCCGTTGTGGTAGGCCGCCTTCCGGGAAATGTCTTCATCCCCCTCATACCGCCCTCGGTACGGCCGATGGGGATCATTGAGAAGCCGGCCTTCGTGCATGACGGGCAGAGGCCGCTCCACGGCCCGGTCCGCCAGGCTCCGGATTGCCCCCGGGACCAAAAGTTCCCGGGAGGCGGAAAGGATCTCACCGGCTGTCTTCGGGTCCTGTATCAGACCCAGCGTCACCGCAAATAGTGCATTGGGGCGAAGGGCGTCGTCGGGTTCGGCGTAAAGGGCGCTTTTCCCCGCTTCCGCATGAAGACAATCGGAGACGTATCCTTTTTCTGTGAGCGGAAAAAGGCGGAGGACGGAATCCTGCACCTGCCGCGACAGGGTGTTGAAACGCTCTTTATCCTTTTTGCTCGCGATGCAGGACAAAAAGTCGAGGGTACAATACCAAAGCGCCTGGATTTCAATGGGATATCCCTGCCGGGGAGTCCCGGCCGGATGATTGGTATCCATCCAGGTGAAGTGGGCCGGGCTGAATATCAGTCCGGTCTCAGGATCCATCCGGATCCCGTTGGGTGTCCCGCGGATATAGGCGGCGGCGATGGAGAGCAACACATCCCGGACGGTCCGGCCCCCACAGGTTGTATCCAGAAACCGGAAACTTTGTTCCGCCGCCACCAGCTCCCGGCAGACCACGGCAAACCATAAAGGGGCATCCGAGGTGTCCCGATTGGCCGGACCTGCTTCGCCGATCATATTGGGCAGGGTTCCCTGGGATTCGAACCGGCCGAATTGATAAAGGATGGATCGAACCTCTTCGACGCGTCCTGCCGCGATGAGTCCCCGGGCAAAAATGAGGGAATCCCGCCCCCAGTCCAAAAACCACGGATACCCGGCGATGACGGTCTTTTCTGCATCCCGTTGAACAAGGTAATGATCCAGCATCGGAAGCATTCGATTCAAAAGGTTCTTTGGATCTTGATCGTATGCCGCTTCTCCATCCGGGCGCCGGCGTGAGGAAACCCGGAGGACGGCATCTTCTTGATTTTCCGGCTCCGTTGCATTTCTTGCCTCTCCGCTCAGCGTCACCGTTTCTCCTCCGAGCAGATTCACATGGAAATACCCCGGGCTGAACAGATCCGAATCCGGGTCGTGACCGCGAAGGGCGTCGCGAAAGCGATGCACCATGTAGTGCCATTCGGGCTGATGTACATAGCGGCCCGAAGAGATCGTCATGAAAAGCCCCGGGGATCCCTCCGAGTGAAACGAAAATCCCCGGGCATGGGGGGAGACCGCCCGGGGCCATTGGTGTTCCGGCCCCGTGAATGCTTTTGTGGTGTGATGAAAGCTCCGGCTTTCAATGTCCGGGCGCAGGATCAGGGTCACCGGTTCGGTATCCGACAGCCCGTTTCCGGATCCTTGACGGCCTTCCCGTAACACCGTCATCCGGGTGAGATTCTGATTTTCCGGCATCGTCAACGAGATGCAAATCGTCACGTGCTTCCCGAGGCCCGTGGGGACCTTGAACCGCCACACCCCTTCGAATGGATCCTCAAGCCGAAAGACTTCCATGCAGGTGGCGTTGATTTCCTGGGAATAATCCTGAAACACCACCCATGCCCGGCACCGGGACCACAGGATCCAACGATCCGACGGCCGCTTGGGGTGAAGATTTGCCGCCAGCAGGGCATCGTACCGGCTCATCAGCTTTCCCCAGTCCACAGGGGCCCGCAGCATCCCCCCGCGGCCGTTGGTGGTCAAAAAGAACGGGGGCGTTTCGGGATCCAGAGCGTTTCGCCGGATCCCGGTTTTCAGAGATGCCGCATTCGGAGGGCCCAAGAGACACAACGGGGCGTCCACCCGCCGGAACCCCTCGGTTAAAAACACGGAAAGATGCAACACCGCCGGCGCGGAATGCCGCGGCGGCGTCATAGGAACAAAAAGGGCAAAGCGCCCGCCGTCGGGATGCGGAAGGCTTTCTTCCGTCGCCAGGACATGGGCTTCCCGTTGGATCCGTGCATGGAAATGGGCCGGTGCCCGGACATAAAGAAAATATCCCGGCGGAATCATCACCTCCCGATTCAGGTCCGCCGGCCATGTCCAGGGAATCACCCGGGATTCGGCGCCCTGGGGGTTCATGCCTCGGCAGAACGCTTCGGGATCCTGCCGGAATTGTTCCGCCGCCGTATCCGGATCCAGATCCCCCAGGTCCGCCACGCCGTTGAAATGCCGCCAGACATCCAGCGCCTTGGCTTTCAACCGCTGGGAAACGATGCGTTTCGGCTCCATAAAAAGTATCTTCTCATCCCGCCGGATGAGAGCTTCGTCGTTTCCATCATCGGTCAGGCAGATCACCTGTCCCGGTTTCAGGGCGAGTTCCGACCATTCCCCCGCAATCCGGACCCAAATCGTTTCTCCGGTGAGCAGGTCCAGGAGTCTTTCCTGGGGCATGCGGGCATCGGCGGTTTTCCACCGGGCATTGACTGGTGCTTGATCCTCCAGGTTGACGATCACCAGGAGTTTTTTTTCGGAGGGTTCATGGAAACGGTGCACCACGAGACAGTTCCCGGGGCCTTCTTGAATCATCTTGACTTGGGCGCTATCGAAAAAGGCGGGGTGTTCCCGGAGAAGCAAAGACAGCCGCCGGATCTCGGCCACCTGGTTCAACGGGGCGCCCCAGTTGAGGGATCGGGCCTGATGGACATCGATCTTTTCCGTGGCATACCACTCCAGGCCGTTGGCAAAGGCAAACCCGCCATGGCGGGAAACCAACGCGCACAGGGCGGTGCGCACCTTGGCCCATACCGTGGATCGGGAGGCCAACCGGTTGTTGTCGTGGGTCTCGGCGTAATGGATGAGGATGCCGTCCGTTTCCGAAATTTCCATAGCACCGGGGAGATAATACTCGATTTGGCCGCGATCGTAATTTTGAAAAAGCTCCGAATAGGCCCAGTTAAAGTTGCCCCGGTTAAGGAGATCCCGGGTGACGCTGATTTTTCCTCCCAGGCCTTCGAGGAAAAAAAGGGTGTCCGGAAACTGCTCCCTCACCCGGGCCGTAAGATACTTCCACGCCGAAAGGGGAATCATGTAGCCGGCATCACACCGGAATCCGTCCACCCCCCGACGGCACCAGGTCAGAAAAACCCGTCCCATGTATTCCCAGAGCCCCTTCTTGGAATAATCCAGCTTGGTGAGATCCTCCCATTGCACCCCCCAAGCCCCCGGAACCTCGATGCGGCCGTCCTCGGTGCGGCTGAGCCACTCAGGGTGGGTATCGTGGAGGAGCGCCGCCCATCCCGTGTGGTTGACGGCGATGTCGAGAAGGAGTTTCGCTCCCCGGGCATGAACGGCATTCACAAGCTCCATGAATTGTTCCGTGGGGGTGGCCGTGGGGTCGAACCGGGCCAGGGCCGGATCCACGGTGGTAAAGCTCAGGGCGGCATAGGGGCTTCCGAATCGTCCCATGCGGCCGTAAGTCGTGGGCGTGGGGTGGATGGGAAGGAGTTGGATGAATCGGCATCCCAGCTCAAAGACAATGAAATCGAGGTGTTCGATGAAATCCCGAAAGGTGCCCGAGGGCGGAATGACCGCATACCCTTTGCGGTCCAGTTTTTGAATTTCGGCGTCTGTTTCGGGTGTGAAAAAACCACCCCGGATATTGGGTCCGAACTGCCGGATGAAGGCGTTGTAAAGGGTATTGGCGCAAACCGTGTGGGCGGGCGCCACGTTGACGGCGATGTTTTCTCCGGAAGGCCAGACCGGATCCCGGGTGGCGGCCGGAAGGAAAAAGGCCTTGGCCTCAAAATGTCCGACTTCGCAAAGGGGGAGCGTCACCTTGAATCGGTGGTCATCCACCGGAACCATTGGAATATCGAACCAGTCCCGGGCCAGGGGCGGTTCATTGTAATGTACCTCCCGGATCAGTTCTCTTCTCAACTTGTCTGCTTGGCCGATATTGGTCCGAAGAAAGGCCTCTCCCGACTCCGGTTGCGAAAGGCTTAACAAGACCGTCAGGGTATCTCCCTTGAACCGGACCCTGCGCACTCCCGGTGCCGGATCCTGCTTGACGACAAGAGATCTCGAGCTTGCCGCATTTTCCAATTCGAAGCACCCTTTCCCTTTTTTCCGAAAGTGGGACGTCACGCGATGAGAAACCGTAGCATTTCCTTTTTTCGTTATCAAGGAATTGCCGCGCGCTTCACCATTGGCGGAGGCTTCGGGACTCCGTCTCCCGACGGCAGTTTTGTTCCCCCGACAGAGTTTTTAATCAGGCGGATTTTTTATCCAGCATCTGCTGAACGCTTTTAAAATACGGGGGTGTCGGCCTTAAGTATTTAAAGGCGATCCGGGAAAAGATGTACAACGGGATAAAGGTGAACATATACCCCACGGTAGGTCCAAATACCCATGATAGGGGAAAAGCGATGGGAAACTCGATGCCCTGGAATCGGGATTGCATCCAGGCCAGGGCAAATGGGATGGGGAGGGAGGGGATTTTCAGCCCCGAGCCACACGTTGGCTGTGGAGGGCCACTGTTAAAGGAGTGCGATCCCGAAAAAGCCGCGCACGGTGTATCGCACGCCGATGTAGACCGCCAAAACGATGAAAATCCCCTTCAAGACTTTATTCGGAATGCATTTTCCGGTTCTGGGTCCGATCATGGACCCCATAAAATTCCCTATCAACTCGACCCCGATGAGGGTCCAGTGAATTTGAACCCCTTTTAAAACCATGAAGTTGAAAATGGCAAAGATCATCCCGATCAAGACCGATAAGGCCGATCCTGCCACTACGAACATGGGCAAGCCCACCACGCTGGTCAGGAAGGGAACATACAAGCGGTTGTGGGGGCAAATTGGAATCAAGGAAGCAATCAAGCACCTGTTGAAGGGCCGCAAGTTCGAATTCGATGTGGAACGGGCCATTTTCCTGACGGTGCTGCATCGGTTGATGACCTCGGGGTCTGATCGGCATGGCAATGCCGCCGGCCATCCGCGAAATTTAATGGCCGATTTTTGCAAAGTTGGCATGGGGGTAGTGCCAAGAACATTTTTTTGCTTTGCAAGTGCCTGCTTTTATTAAGAAAGAAAAAATCAACTGTCAAAGATCAGTTAAAGGTAAAACTCAGATAGAATTTTCAGGGAGTGTCATTTTTATTTCTCCCCGGATGCCGGGATTTTATCGGGATCCTTGTCCGAACCGGAGTTGTCGAGAGGATACCTGCCGAATTCATGAGTTGCATCCACCCAGGCTTTAAAATGTGCATTGGGTGTTGCGGGCAGGAGTTGGCAACTCGGAGCCATCATGATTCCTAAACCCTCACGGATTTGAGATAATTGATGTTTCACTTCCAGCCTGATTTTATCTGCAGGCCCGTGCACGATGAGGTGACCGTCAGTAATGATACAGGCCGAAACATTAAACTTTTTGACCACATGGTCCATAATCCAATCGGTGGGATTCAATTCGTCGAAGTGGAATCCTTCAAGTCCGGTTTGAGTGGCTAACGCCGTCAGATAATCATATGCTTTCGGGGTTGTCATATCGCCATGGGTATGCAGCCAGGTCCCCTGGCCGAATTCTTTTTTCACCATTTCGACCACTCGTGCGATGTTCTCCAGATTGAAACGTTGCGCCATCGAAGGATTGACCATCAAGGTCCCCATCACTTCGGCAAGAAACGTCACACTGTTGGCCCCGCTTTCATACTGGGCACGGATCCAATCCATGCTCCAATCGGTTGCCGCACAAGCCATTTCGTCCACCCATTCCGGATCTTCATACATATCTTCCAGGATGGCTTCATTCGGACGGAAAAGATGCATCGCGGCCACACTTCCCACATAGGCCGAGGCAACAAGCGGCATTTCATTACCCACTTCGGCCGCGACATTTTTAATGACTTCCAAAGCACCCGCCATCCTAGGATCGGTGGCTTTCATGTCAAATGAAGCAAGAAGCTTCTTGACTCGGGGCCAGTCTGCCTTGCTCCGAACCGGTTTATTGTCGGTGGGACCGGCCGCTATGCCGAATTTTTCTGGAATATGAATCTCGCCCCCCAGCGGCGGCACCCCGAAGGCATGATCAATATAGGTGGGTATCGCCAAATCATAATCGTTGAAACGGATATTGGCCAAAACCGCTTCGGCGATTTTTTCAACGTCATACCAATCGACCCCGGTGACTTCCGTCAATAAAAGACCGCGACTGTAGATCATCTGCGACATCACCCGCGGCCAAACCGGCATACAATCGGGTTGCTTCTTTTCTCTAACTGCTTGAAAACGCTCGTTTTTATTCATTTCATTCTGCCTCGGATCCCTTGGATTTTTTTTCTTCAGCCAGCTTGGCTTTGTTATCGTGTTGATCTTTCGGGTCCTCTTCAAGTTGAATAGAGCAACAACAGGGTTCCTTTGTTCCTCCGCTGAAAAGTCGCTTGAACAGGCCTTTCTTTTCGTTTTTTTTGTTTCCTCTCATGTGCGTCTTCCTTTCCCTCATTCTTTGAGTAATATCCGTTTGATATTGACCGAAATACTCTCGTCCCGTATTAACGCCTCCCCGCTGACCCGCAAGGCGTGATTTCTGCCTGACGGCAGTGCGTCGCGGGCCCGCTTCGCTCCAACCCGCGAAACACAGCCGTCTGCTAGAACCTGCGGAGAATGTGCTCGCTGTTGCGGTTCAAGTTTACAAAGCCATTCTAACCGGTATTATGGAATCATAAGATCGAATGCAAATCCACCGCCCACCGCCGTGATGAATATGACGCTGACAATGGCGGCGACCAATTTTTTTTTGAAAATGCCGGCCAGCATTGTCATCTCCGGGATCGCCATTCCCGCCCCGCCGATGATCAGAGCAATGACGGCACCTAAACTCATGCCTTTCTGATACAGCGCCAAACCGATGGGAATGGCTGTCTCGGCACGGATATAAAGGGGAATCCCGATGACGGCAGCCACGGGTATCGCCAGGGGATTGTCGGGTCCTGCAATCGGGTATCGCCAGGGGATTGTCGGGTCCTGCAATTCGAACCAAAAACTCCTGAGGTAAATACCCATAGATAAAAGCGCCCACGGCAACACCGATCAGCAAGTAAGAGAAAACACCCCTGAAATCTCCCCAGGCCGATTGAAAGGACGTAAAAAGTTTATCCCGGAAACGGCTTGACACTGTCGCTGTGCCGACCACATAACTCCCTCCAACAATCCGGACTCCCTTGACATATTTTGCGCATCCGGTCTTTTCAAGTACAACACCGAAAATGACGGAAGCTGTAAACGTGACAAAAAAATAGATGGCACACGCCTGAACGCCCATCAACGCTGCTACCATCGTGATAATGATCGGATTCAAAAGCGGCGAGGCAATCACAAAAGACATCACGGGTCCGAACGGCACACCCGCATTTAA
>JAFDGC010000098.1 GCA_019309485.1 Deltaproteobacteria bacterium
AGTTTTATCGGATAGTTTTGTATCATTATCCGTTGAAACCCACCATGCGGAGCTATTCCGTCCCCAGCCGATTCCTATCACCACCAAACTTTTCTTTTTTTTACCGCTACGCTGGTTTTTGAACCGGCGATCGATTCCCAGGCACGTCAACAATCATGGATCACCGCGACCTTCGTACATTAAAGCTTCTCGAGGAGATTGAGCACAACCACGCCCCGAGCCAGCGGGACCTGGCCAAAAAGCTGAATATCTCTTTGGGGCTCGTTAACGCCTTTGTGAAGCGTTTGGCCCACAAGGGATACTTCAAGATCTCGACGATTCCCAAGAACCGGGTCATGTACATCCTCACGCCCAAAGGCATGGCCGAAAAAACCCGGCTCACCAAGGGAAATCCTGATGAAACTGGAAGAAGAAGGAGGCGACAGCGTCATTTTCTACGGCGCCGGGGAACTGGCGGAAATCGGGTTCATCTCCTTACAGGAAACCAACATCCGGCTGATCGCCGTACTCGACGATCAGCAGGCAGGGGGCAGCTTTTTGGGACTTACCCTCGAAGATCCGGGCGCCATCCGGAAATACGCGTTCGACAAGGTGATCATCACGGACATGGAGACGACCTCCAAAAAGTTGAAAGCGCTTCTTTCGCGAGGTATTCCGCGGCGAAAGATCGCAGTCCTTGAATAGAGTGAAACCGTTTTCGCTGCATCAGCGGGGAGGGGTGGAAGAAAATGACACCTGAAAAGAAGATTCTTTGCATCGGCGCCGGCTACGTGGGCGGCCCCACCATGGCCGTGATCGCCCACAAGTGTCCTGATTACCAGGTCACGGTGGTGGATATCAATCCCGAGCGAATCGACCAGTGGAATTCGGATTCCCTCCCCATTTTCGAACCCGGCCTCGATCCCATCGTGAAGCGCGCGCGGGGCAGAAACCTTTTCTTTTCCACCGATATCGAAAAAGGAATCCGTGAAAACGACATCATCTTCGTCAGCGTCAACACGCCGACCAAGACCTTCGGTGTCGGCAGCGGCATGGCGGCGGATCTGCAGTACTGGGAAAAGACGGCACGGCAGATCCTGGAGCATTCCGACGCGCCTAAGATCATCATCGAAAAAAGCACCCTGCCCGTGAAAACCGCCCAGGCCATGGAGCGGATTCTCACCACAAACCATAAGAAGGTCCGGTTCGATGTCCTGTCTAACCCGGAGTTTCTGGCCGAGGGGACGGCTGTCCGGGACCTGGAAAAACCGGACCGCGTCCTGATCGGCGCCCATCGGACGCCGGAAGGAAAAAAGGCGCAGGATGTGCTGGTTGACATATATACACGCTGGGTTCCCCGGGACCGGATCCTCACATGCGATATCTGGAGCAGCGAGCTTTCCAAGCTGGTCTCCAACGCGTTTTTAGCCCAGCGGGTTTCTTCCATCAACGCCGTTTCCGCCCTGTGTGAAAAAACCGACGCCGACATCACCCAGGTGGCCCGGGCCGTGGGCATGGACGGCCGGATCGGGAATCGGTTTCTCAACGCAAGTGTGGGGTTCGGCGGGTCCTGCTTTCAAAAAGACATCCTCAACCTGGTGTATCTTTGCCGCCATTACGGCCTGCATGAAGCGGCCGACTACTGGGAGGGCGTGATCCGGATCAACGACCACCAGAAGAATCGCTTCGTCTTCAACATGCTCAACGCCATGTTCAACACCCTGGCGAACAAAAAAATCTGCATGTTCGGCTTTGCCTTTAAAGCCGATACCGGGGATACCCGGGAAAGCCCGGCGATCTTCATCTCCAAAAAACTGCTTGAAGAAAAGGCGGCGCTGGTCATCACCGATCCCAAGGCCCTGCCCAACGCCAGGATCGATTTGCGCGGCATCGATCAGAACGTGCGATACGTGGAAGATCCCTACGAGGCGGTGGCCGGCACGCACGCCATCGCGGTGTTGACGGAATGGGGCCTTTATAGAACCCTTGACTATCAGAAGATCTTCGACGCCATGGTGCAACCCGCTTTTATCTTCGACGGCCGGAACATCCTGGATCATAACGCGCTTTTTGAAATCGGGTTCAACGTCTATCCCATCGGCAAGCCGGCCCTGACCCATTTTTAACCCCTTGCTCCATCAATCACTCGACCCCTTGAATCCTCGGATCCTTGAACCCTTGAACCCTCGGCCCCTCGAATCCTATGATTCAAAGGCCACACTGATTCAATCAGCCGGAGGTGGCTGTTTTTATTCACTCAAGCATAGGTAAAACAGTATGCACCGACAAAAACGAATTCTGGTCACCGGCGGCGCCGGTTTTTTAGGATCGCACTTGTGCGACCGGCTCGTCACCGAGGGGCACGACGTGATGTGCCTCGACAATTTTTTTACCGGCACCAAGAAGAACATCGCCCATCTCCTGGGAAAAGCGAACTTCGAGGTGATCCGCCATGACCTGGTCCACCCCCTTTTTGTCGAAACGGACGAGATCTACAACCTGGCATGCCCGGCTTCTCCGGTGCATTACCAGTTCAATCCGGTCAAGACGGTGAAGACCTCGGTCATGGGCGCCATCCACATGCTGGGGCTTGCCAAACGGGTCCGGGCCAAGGTTCTGCAGGCTTCCACCAGCGAGGTGTACGGAAATCCCACGGTTAATCCCCAGGCAGAATCCTATTGGGGAAATGTGAACCCCATCGGTCCCCGATCCTGCTACGACGAAGGAAAGCGCTGTGCGGAAACCCTTTTTTTCGATTACCACCGCCAAAACCGGGTCAACATCCGGGTGGTGCGCATCTTCAATACCTACGGCCCCCGCATGCATCCCAACGACGGTCGGGTGGTGAGCAATTTCATCGTCCAATCCCTTAAGGGCGAAGATGTCACCGTTTTCGGAGACGGTTCCCAAACCCGTTCCTTTTGCTACGTGGACGACATGATCGACGGCATGATCCGCATGATGGATGCTCCCGATGACTGCATCGGACCCGTCAATCTCGGGAACCCCGAAGAACGCACCATACGGGAACTCGCAGAAAAGATCATCACCCTGACCGGGACTTCATCGAAGATCGTCTTTAAAGATCCTCCCGTTGACGACCCCGTCCAGCGCCGCCCCGAAATCCGGTTGGCACGGGAAACGCTCAACTGGGCGCCTGTGGTGGGGATCGAAGAAGGCCTGAAAAAAACCATTGCGTACTTCCGCAGCATCCTTTCCGGACAGCTAATATAAAATGTAGGGTGGGGTTTTACGCCCCACCGAAACAAACCAACATGTAGGCAGGCCGGGGTTTTACACCCCGCCGGGAAACGGGTTATACACCCCACCGCCAAACCAGCAGAGGCCACGCTAAATGAACAAACCCAACGCCAACAACTGCACCTGGTTCAACGGATTCGTCACCAGC
>JAFDGC010000009.1:0-7371 GCA_019309485.1 Deltaproteobacteria bacterium
CTGTGGGATAGTGTCGAGGTGGTGGGCTGGGAAGGTGCCGCTGCCAAGAGGATCGCACTGCCGGAGAAACTCTTCTTTTTGAGACAGAAGCTTTACCTGAAGGCGAAGCAGGAGAGCGAACGTCCTGTGTGTGCCTTGTGGTGAAGTTCAAGGGTAAGCCGGATGCGGGAAATCCGCACGTCCGGTTTGACGAGGGGGAGGGGGGCGTCTCCCTCCCTACTCTACAGTCCATCAAAAATAACGTTGCGCGTTTATACGTAATCGAGAAGCTGGATGAGATCCGTGATGATGAGATCCGGGCGGAGGTTTCGACACCGGGCATCGTCTTTTCGAAGCCTCAGGGACCGGGCGTCTCCGGCGAAAAGGGCGGCCTGAAATCCGACCGCCTTGGCGGGAAAGACATCGTTTAACATATCGTTTCCCACGTAAAGGATGTTTTCTTGCCGGACATTCCTTTTTTCCAGGAGGGATTTGGCCTTTTCGAATAAAAAGAAAGACGGCTTGGCCCGGCCGAAAACGTAAGAAAAAAGGATCAGTTCTTCCGAAAATCCCAGATCCTCTAAAGACGCGCCCAGGAACTCCTCGAAGAGCCGGGGGGTATAGAACTGGGCATTGGAAATAATTCCCAGAAGAACCCCATTTTGCTTCATTCCTTGGAGCATTTCGCCGAGATGCGGCATGGGAAAAACCGGGTTTGTGATCCTTTCGAATTCAGCGGCGAATGTCTTCAGGCAATGATTGTTCATCTCCGGAAGCAATTGTCTCCAGAGAGCTTCAATTTGAATTTCGGGGAAATCGATTCCATTGTCTTTGAGCCGGACATGGGCCCTTTCCACGGCCTCCGATAGTCGTTGCACAAGCGCATTCGCCGAATCCGAAATTCCGTATCGATGCAGCAGCGCGTTTAACGGTTCCTGCCGGGCGGCATCTTTTGCAAAAGAATGGATGTCCCCCGAACCGCTGATGAAAAGCGTGCCGTAAACGTCCAAAAGGAGACAGGAAACAGGATGATCCAGGCTTCCCGAGGGCTTCCACCCGGTGGGTATCGGGAAAAGAACGGGTTTTTCAGACACGGGCGGTTTTTTATCTCGGGTCATGGCCCCACTTTAAAAGGCTGAAGGCATTCAGGTCAAAATAGTCTTCCAACAACGAAGTCTTGTTGATGTGATGGGATACGGGCGTTTCCATGACCCGGGCATAGGCGTCCAGGAGCCGTTTTCCATAACGCTCCTTGTTGTAATGGATGTTTACGGCGTCCTGATTGGATCGGATCACCTGCAGAGTCGGATTTGGGTGGATGCAGGTTTCAAGATCCGGATTCGAATCGAGCAGAAACCGGGCCTTTTCAGGGTCGGAAAGGATTGTGAGAAGAATCTGTTCCTGGAAGCCTTCATCGAGGAGGCCGAAGTCCACCACCGCGCCCTGTGTCATGTTCCGGAAGGCATTGTCGATTTTCGTCTCCGGGATGGGGTATGAAAAGGCGGACGTCGCGGCGGTAACGCTTTTTTTGAATCGCTCGAAAAACCGCGCGGCGTCGATCCATGACAAGGGGATTCGGATCCCATCGTAAAGGGAGTCGAAGACAAGCCCCTTTTTTTCGAAATCGCTGCAGATTTCCGGAAGTCTTCGGCCGGAAAGGGGCTTTCCAATGGTCCAGGGCTCCAGAAAAGAAAATCCGAACCCTTCCGTAATACTGGTGGTGAGAAAAAAATCGGCCCCGGCGGCTTGATGGGCGAACCTCTCGTGCAGACCGGTATCCAGACGGACCTTCAGCGCATGGGTGGTCGCAAAACGCCTCCAGGTTTCATGGCTGTGCCGGTCTTCCGGACTGTTGGGGGGAAGGGTGATGCGAATCGGTTTTGCTTTTTCTGAAAGTAAGGTGAGCAAAAACGCCTCACCCGTGTTTTTTCGCCGGATGGCCCGGACGGGATACAGCGCGAACCCCTGACGTGAAATCGGCTTTGCCGGTCTTTGAATGGGAGTTACAGCATTGGGAAGGAGTGAAAGGCCTTCCGGGCGCAGCCCGGAACGGATGAGGGCCCGGTAATCCCTTGAATTAATGACCGCCCAATGACAGTCGGCGGGATAGGGCCGCGGGCTGAACAAATGGGGGCGCCCGTCTTCGGCGAAATCGTGAATCTGCAAAAAAAGCCGGACCCCCTTTTCCTGGAGAATCGAAAGGATGTCCAGCAGTTGACGGTTCTTGGTCAGGGTGGGATTGTGGACGTGCAAAATGTCGCACCCTTGGGGCCAGCGGGAACGCAGGGCCGCGAGGATCGATCCGGCCACGCCGGCGGGATTCTGCGTTTTTTGCCTCTGCGCATCGTAAGCCAGCCCTTCTATTAGAATCGTTTCGGCGGGAAACGGTTTTCCGGGGGCTTCTCCGCAAAAGACCAGGGTGTCGCAGGTGTTCCGAATGACCTCCGCCTGGCGGCGGATCACCGTGGTCACCCCCCCGGGCTTGAGGTGATAATGGAGGAAGGCGATTTTCAGGCTACGAGGCATAATGAAGGGGGTCGGTGAGGCCGGCCTCCTGGAACCCTCTTCGTCGCAAGCGGCAACTGTCGCATCTTCCACACGCAAGACCGGCCGGGGTTGGATCGTAACAGCTGTGGGTAATGGAAAAATCGACGCCGAGGGCCATCCCCTTTTGGATGATCCGGGCCTTGGAAAGGTGGATCAGGGGGGCACGGATTCGGATGTGCATTCTTTTTTCCACCGCTGCCTTAACCGCCAGGTTGGCCATCCGTTCGAAAGCCTCGATATATTCGGGACGACAGTCGGGATAACCCGAAAAGTCCACGGCATTGGCGCCCAGGTAGATGACTTCCGCCCCCAGCACTTCCGCCCACCCCAGGGCGATGGACAGAAAAATGGTGTTTCGGGCCGGAACGTAGGTGACCGGGATTTTTTCAGAAAGTACAGACGCCGGCCGGTCTTTGGGGACCGCAAAGGCATCCGTCAGGGCGCTCCCGCCGATTTTATCCAGTGCGATATCCATCACCAGATGTTTTTTCGCACCGAGGGCTCGGGCCACCTTCTTGGCGGATTGAATCTCCACGGCATGTCGCTGCCCATAGGAAAAACTCAGCGCATGCGGCAAAACCCCTTCGGCCTTGGCAACGGCCAGGGTAACCGCGGAATCGAGGCCTCCGCTCAACAGGACAACGGCTTTCGACTTTTTCATATTTCCTAAAGTTGATGGAATCGTAAAAAGGCCGATTTTGTTCGCGCCGCAACCCTTTTCGGGAGATCCAAAGGGTTTCGCTAAATCTCAAGAACTCGGCACGAGTGCCTCAAACAGCTTGAGATTTTTAACGCTCAACCCTTTGTCTTCCTTTTTCCGAAAAGGCTTGGATGGCGCTCACAAAAGCCTTTTTACGATCTTTTCAAAGTTAATTAGAGGGTTAAAAATTCAACTTATTGATATAAATAACTATATATCTTATTTACCTCTCGGGATATCGGGCCAGAGAATCTTGTGGAGTTGAAGGTGTAACCGAACCCGCAGCCCGTCCGCAAGGATCCACTCCGCCAGGTCGCGGGGCGGCAGGACGCTGGAAACCGGAGAAAAAAGAATCTGTTCGGAAGGGATCCAGGATGGGATCTTTGGAAGTGTCTTTTTGGCAAAGGCATAATCTCCACGGTCCTGAAGGACGAATTTGATCTGATCGTTGGGCGTCATTTGGTCCAGGTTCGGCCAAAATATGCGCCCATTTTCCCCGCTGGACGGACACTTGAGGTCCACGATCCGAGTGCACGCCGGATCCACGCTCGCGATGTCGAGGCTGCCGTTGGTCTCCAAAAGGACCCGATATCCATTTTTCAAAAGGGACCGGATCAACTCCGGGGTCCCCTCCTGGATCAAGGGCTCTCCGCCCGTGACTTCCACCCATAGGCCGTTGAAGGTATTGATTTTAAAAAGTATTTCCGGAATCGTCATGGCATTGCCCGGCTCATATGCATAAGTGGTATCGCAATAGGTGCATCTCAAGTTGCATCCGGCAAGCCGGATGAAGGCGCAGGGGAGTCCCGCATAAGTGGATTCCCCCTGGATGCTGAAAAAAATTTCATTGATCAAAAGCGTCACGGCCGTATCCGATGTTTTTTTCGATGCCGAAATCAGCCTTTTTCCGATTCTTGCTTTTGTGATAAATACTGCAGAGTCAAAAGAGATGCAAGGGCACAAACCGATATCAAAGGAGAGGGGCATGGTGGAAAGAGTGATCATCATGGGGGCTGCGGGGCGGGATTTCCATAACTTCAACATCTATTTCAAGGAAAACCCCCGCTACCGGGTCCTTGCGTTTACCGCCGCCCAGATCCCCCATATCGAGAACCGCCAATACCCCCCGGCCTTGGCCGGACCCGGTTATCCCGAAGGGATTCCCATTTATTCGGAAGAACGCCTTACCGCCCTGATCCGGGAACACAAAATCGACCTGGTGGCGTTTTCTTACAGCGACGTGTCCCACGAAACAGTGATGCACAAGGCGTCCGCCGTCATGGCCGCCGGCGCCGACTTCATCCTCATCGGCGCCACCTATACCATGTTGACCTCCGAAAGGCCGGTGGTTTCCGTGTGTGCCGTACGCACCGGGTGCGGCAAATCTCAGACCACCCGGAAAGTGGCCCAGATCCTTCAAAAAAGGGGGAACCGTGTGGTTGTGGTCCGTCATCCCATGCCCTATGGGGATCTTTTAAAACAGGTGGTCCAGCGGTTTTCCACGTATTCGGATTTCGAAGCCCACCGGTGCACCCTGGAAGAGCGTGAAGAATACGAACCCCTGGTGGACATGGGCGTGGTGGTATACGCCGGCGTGGATTACCGGGCCATCCTCGCTTCCGCGGAAAAAGAAGCCGATATCCTGGTTTGGGACGGCGGGAACAACGACACGCCCTTTTTCAAGCCCGACATTCACATCGTTTTACTCGATCCGCACCGGGCCGGCCATGAGCTGCGTTATTATCCCGGCGAGACCAACCTGATCATGGCGGACGTGGCGGTCATCAACAAGGTGGATACGGCTGAGCCCGAAAAAGTGCTTCAGGTGAAAGCCAACATCAAACGCCATGCGCCCAATGCTGCGATTGTGACGGCCCGGTCCCCCTTCCTCATCAACCAGCCGCAGCGGATCACCGGAAAACGGGTCCTGGTGGTGGAAGACGGCCCCACCTTGACCCATGGAGGCATGGTCCACGGTGCAGGTTATCTTGCCGCCGTTCTGCACCATGCCGCCTCCATCGTGGATCCGCGGCCTTATGCGGCGGGCACCATTGAAAAAGCTTTCCGGGAGTATCCGCACATGGGACGCGTCCTGCCGGCCATGGGATACAGCCTTCAGCAAATCCAGGACCTCCAGGAAACCATCAACCGCACGCCGTGCGATCTGGTCCTTTTTGCCACCCCTATTCAACTGACCAAAATCTTAACACTCAACAAAGAGGCATTGCGCATCCGCTACGAATACGAAGATCATGAAACACCCACCCTGGAAACGGTCCTGACCGTCCTCATGGATCGATCGCAATTCGGCAAAACAAAACCCTGATCTACAAGGGGGGTGTTGCGGATGACTTCAAGGTATACCAGGGCCACGGTCCTGCCGATGAAGGAACCGGAGAGCCGCAACAGGGCCGTTAAAAGCCCCACCACCATGGCGGCCGCAAGGCTGACAACGGTAACTTGAAGGGTGACCGAAAGCCCGGTAAGAATGGGTCCGGGGACGAATCCGGATTCCTGGAATGTTCCGAAAAACCGGGGGATTCGGTACCATTGCCAGTGGTAGCCGCCGTGGACGCCGCCCCTTGTGAGCATATAAAGGCCGAGTCCGAAAAGCACCGTGAACCCAGTGCTTCAAGGAGCCGCGGCCTGGGCAGCCGGGGAAATCGGCAGGGTGGTTTTTGGGGTCTCATGGAAAAACCGCGATTGAAACCGCATCCTTTTTGGGGTAAATTTCAAATGCGACGGAATCGTCACCGGCCGATCTTCTTTGCGTCGTGTAAAAAACCTTAGTGGTTTTCTCGGTCAAGTCAAGGCGAAAGGGCCCATGACAACCTTACAACACATCCAGGAAGCGGCGGAGATCCTCAAGGATCGGGTGCTGCGCACGCCCTTGGTGCACTCCCCGTATCTATCCCGCCATTTCGGCGCCCAAATTTATCTGAAACTCGAAAACCTCCAGAATACGGGATCCTTCAAGGTCCGGGGGGCGGTCTTTAAGCTATTCTCGGAAAGTCAAAAAAGACGGCTGCAGGGCGTTGTGGCGGCGTCGGCGGGGAACCATGCCCAGGGGGTCGCCCTGGCCGCCCGGCAGGCCCGGGTGAACGCCATCGTGGTCATGCCGGAATGGGCGTCCATCAGCAAGCAGGAAGCCACCCGAGCCTACGGAGGGAAGGTCGTGATTTCCGGGAAAACCGTGGATGAAAGCCTCAAGAAAGCCCGAAAGCTGGCCGGGGAAGGCCGCTTGTTCATCCATCCCTTTGACGACCCCTTGATAATCACCGGGCAGGGCACCATCGGCCTGGAGATCCTCGAGGATCTTCGGAATCCCGATAAAATCCTCGTGCCGGTGGGCGGGGGAGGGCTTGCCGCGGGCATCGGTATCGTCGTGAAGGCCCAAAGCCCCCGGACCAGGGTGATCGGTGTCCAGTCCACCGCGTGCCCCTCCGCCCGGGAATCCCTTCGGCTTCAGCGCCGGGTGATGGTGGATGCGGCCCCCTCCCTGGCCGACGGCATCGCGGTGAGACAAACCGGCAAGCGGAATTATCGTATCCTTGCCTCCCACCTGGACGATCTGGTTACGGTCAATGAATCGTCGATCGCCGCAGCCATTCTCATGCTTTTGGAAAAAAAGAAGATTCTCGCCGAAGGGGCCGGGGCGGTCCCCTTGGCCGCCCTCCTGGAAAAAAGCGTTCACATCAAACAGAGGGATAAAGTGGTGCTGGTGATCAGCGGGGGGAATATGGACAGCTCCCTCATCGGGCGGATCATCAGCCAGCAATTGATCCAAAACGCCCGGGTGATGCGGATGACCGCGGTTTTGGAAGATGTTCCGGGCACCCTGGCCACGCTCCTTTCTCAGGTCGCCGCCCTCAAGGCCAATGTCCTGCATATCCGGCACGACCGTAACGTGGGGGACCTGCCCATCAATATGAGCCGGGTGGCCATCGAACTGGAAACCCGCGGCGAGGATCATGTCAAAAACATTCTGCATCACCTTCGGAAGGCCGGATACAATGTTCGGGCCGATCCGGTTGCTTTGCCGAAATAGGATACGTGGAAAACGCGTCAACAATGGATTGGATCGTAATGAGTCCACCCGGGGCGTTGCGGCGGTTTTTATCAATGACGGTGTTCCTGCCGAAATG
>JAFDGC010000009.1:7379-109637 GCA_019309485.1 Deltaproteobacteria bacterium
GCGACGCGGATCTTTTCCGCCGCCGCCGTGAAATCATAGGGGACGAACTTCAGATCCACGCTGTTTTCATCGTCATCCCAAAGGATATATTTTGCATCTTTGTTTCCGTCCCGGGGTTGTCCCACGCTCCCGATATTCAGAATATACCGGTGGGTTCGGTGAAGCCGTGTTTTCCCTTTTTTGAGGGGCGCCCGGTGCAGCCCCTCAAGGCCGGATGAAATGATTTCCAGATGGTGGGTGTGTCCAACAAAGCAGACCCTGAAGTCCAGGTCCAAAAAGGTTTTTCTCAGCATCTTTTCATCCGCCTGAAAAAGGTAGGTCAGGGGGGAATCGGGCGGGTAGCCGTGAACAAAGCGGCAGTCGTCAATACAAAGAAAGGGTCTGAGACTGCGGATGAAACGCACCGGGGGATGGCGGATCATGTCCGCGGTATAAAGAAGCGATTTCCGGGCGGCGGGATTGAACCAGTCCAGGTAATCCGGATCCACCACCGCCAGTTCATGATTCCCCAAAAGGGTTTGTATGTCATGTCGGCGGATTTCCCCGATGACTTCTTCGGGTTGGGCCCCGTAACCGATCATATCCCCCAAATTGATGATCCGATCCACCTTTTCGGCCTGGATGTCGGAAAGGACCTGTTCCAGGGCGTCGAGGTTGGCATGGATGTCGGACAGCACCGCGTATTTCATAAAAGTTCGGATCCCGCCTTATCCGCTGGATCTTCCCAGGTGAAAATACCAATGGATCATCTCGGGCCCCAGGTGCACGTAGGCCATGGCTCCCAGAGACAGGAAAGGGCCGAAGGGAAGGGCGGTTTTTAACCCTTTCCGCGATCGGAGCATCATGAGAACGCCTGAAAGGGCCCCAATCAGGGATGCGGTAAAAAGGGTGAAAAGTACGCCTTCCCATCCGATCATGGCACCGATCATGGCCAGCAACTTGATATCTCCCCCGCCCATGCCTTCCCGTTTGGCCAGGGCGTGATATAAGACCGCTACGGCCAAGAGGACCCCGCCGCCGGAAAGGATTCCCAACAAGGAGTCCACGATTTTCATCTCCGGCAGAAAGGCGCCGGCCCCCAATCCCAGGAGGATGCCCGGCAGGGTGATGACATCCGGGATGATCTGATGATCGATATCGATGAAGGCGACGGTCAACAGGGCGGAAACAAAGATGAAAAAGACCCCCCCTTGAAAAGAGAATCCATAACGGATACTGATGGAAAGGGCCAAGAGACCGGTAAGGAGTTCCACCAGTGGATAGCGAACAGGGATGGAAGCGGCACAAGAGCGGCATCGGCCTTTCAGCAAGAAATAACTCACAAGGGGAATATTGTCGTAAAAAGGAATGAAATGGTCGCATGCCGGGCACCTGGATCGGGGGCGGAGCACGGAACGGTTTGCGGGAATCCGGTGGATGCATACATTCAAAAAGCTCCCGACACAGGCACCGAAAATGAAAAGAATGACGTCGATCAGGATCCGCTCCGGCATACTCTTCCTGCTTTATAAAAGGGTTTTCATCCGCAATGTTTCCCCGGTACCCCATCTTTCAGAAGGGAATGGACTCAAATATCCTGGGAAAAGGCGTCCTTGGGAGTATTGCACATCCTCATTGGCAGACCATAGGTGGGTTGGCCTGAAAAATCAACATGCATGTTGTCAAGTCCAAAACGGGTCTTATTTTATATTATTTAAGCGGAATGCTTCCCGTATGCCCCGAATTGAAAGGCAGGGGGCGCGGCAAATTCATTCAGTTGGATCCGACTGGAGCTTCCCCGCTGCCCCGCAAGGCGGGATTTTCGCTTCGCTCCGACTCGCGAAGCACTGCCGTCAGGCAGAATCTGAGGGGACTGCGCTCGCTGTTGCGGTTCACATCTTTTAACGGATCAACCCCGGAGAACCCATGGCCGAAACGGATAAAGACGATCTGATCAGTATTTTGGAAGAACACGAGAGGGAAACGGACGTTCCCAACACCCTGCCTCTCCTTCCGGTAAGGGATGCGGTGATTTTCATCGACATGGTCCTTCCATTGTTTGTCAGCAGGGAGAAATCGGTACAGGCGGTGGAGGAAGCCGTATCCGGCGAAGGATTCTTGTTTTTGGCCACCCAGAAGGACCCCGGCATCGAAAATCCCAAACCGACGGATATTTTTTCGGTGGGAACGGTGGGCCGAATCCTCCGCGTGCTCAAACTCCCGGACGGAAGCGTCAAAATACTGGCCCAGGGAGTGGTTCGGGGGAGGATCCTCAATTATGAAAAGACCTCTCCGTTATTCCAGGTCAAGATCAAAACCCTCCCCGAACAACCCGTGGAGAAGGTGGGCCTTGAGATCGAGGCCCTCATGCGGAACGTGCGGGAACAGTCCGAAAAGGTATTGGCGCTCCGGGGGGAATTGACCGCGGATGTCAAGGCCATCCTGGGGAGCATTGAAGACCCCGGAAGACTGGCCGATATTGCGGCATCCAACCTGAAGCTGAAAATCAATGAGTCCCAGTTGCTCCTGGAGCTCATCGATCCCATCGATCGTTTGAAAAAGATCAACGATCTATTGTTCCGGGAGGTGGAGCTTTCCGCCATGCAGGCCAAGATCCAGTCGGATGTCCGGGACGAAATCTCCAAATCCCAGCGGGATTATTTTCTGCGGGAGCAGGTCCGGGCCATTCACCGGGAATTGGGGGACTTTGACGACCGCAGCATGGAAATTGCGGAGTACCGGAAGAAAATCCGCCGGGCCCGCATGCCCCGGGAAGCGGATAAGGAAGCGAGAAAACAGCTCAAGCGCCTCGAACAGATGTATCCCGATTCCGCCGAGGCCACCATTGTACGCACCTATTTGGATTGGCTCACGGAGCTTCCCTGGAAAAAGGCCACCAAGGACGTCATCGACATCCAGGCCGCCAAAAGGATCCTGGATACAGAGCATTACGGTTTAAAAGCCGTGAAGGACCGGGTCCTGGAGTATCTGAGCGTGCGGAAACTGAACCCGAAGATGAAAGGCCCTATTTTGTGCTTCGTGGGCCCTCCGGGTGTCGGAAAGACATCCTTGGGCCAGGCCATCGCGCGGTCCTTGAACCGGAAGTTCGTCCGCGTTTCCCTGGGGGGGCTCCGGGATGAAGCCGAGATCCGAGGGCATCGGCGCACGTACATCGGGGCCCTCCCCGGCAGGATTTTGCAGGGGTTGAAGCAGTGCGGCACCAACAACCCCGTCTTTATGATGGACGAAATCGACAAGCTCGGCGCCGACTTTCGGGGTGACCCCGCCTCGGCACTTTTAGAAGCATTGGATCCTGAACAAAATTTTGAATTTAGTGATCATTATCTAAACATTCCCTTTAACCTTTCCAATGTGATGTTCATCCTTACCGCCAACATGACCGATTCCATTCCGCCCGCCCTTTTGGACCGGATGGAGATCATCATCCTTTCCGGGTATTCCGAGGAGGAAAAGCGGATCATTGCCTATAAACACTTGATCCCGCGGCAATTGAAGGAAACCGGATTGCGCCCGGATGCGGTGCACATCAGTCCCACCGCCCTGTCCCTCATGATCCGGGAGTATACGGCGGAAGCCGGACTGCGGAACCTGGAAAGGGAAATACAGACCATTTGCAGAAAAGTGGCCCGGCGGATCGCCGAAGGCCAGGCGCCACCCTTTCGCATCACCAAAGGAAGCCTTGTCAAATTTTTGGGGATTCCCAAATTCATCCCCGAAATGGAGGATGAGCCGGAACAGGTGGGTCTGGCCACGGGCCTGGCATGGACCCAGGTGGGCGGGGAGGTCATGTATGTGGAAGCCACCCTGATCCCCGGCAAGGGCGAACTCATCCTGACGGGACAACTGGGGGAGGTCATGCAGGAATCGGCCCGGGCGGCCGTGAGCTACGCCCGGAAAAACCTCGACGCCGCCGGGGTGGATGAAGGATACCTGGATAACCTGGACATCCATATCCATGTGCCGGCGGGCGCCACCCCAAAGGACGGACCCTCCGCCGGGATTGCCATGGCAGCGGCGTTGATTTCGGCCATCCGGAAGAAACCCGTGGACACCACCATCGCCATGACCGGGGAGATCACCTTGCTGGGCCGGGTGCTTCCCGTGGGCGGGCTCAAGGAAAAAGCCCTGGGCGCCCTGCGCACCGGGATCCGCACTATCGTTATTCCGGATAAAAATCAAAAAGAACTCAAGGAAATGCCCCCAAGCGTCAAGCGCCGGATCCGCTTTGTCCCCGTGAGACACATGGACGAAGTCCTTTCCGTAGCCTTTGGAAAGACAAGTCCGGCCCGGTCCCCAAAAAAGCCTTAAATCCATGCGGATCTTGGCCTTTGATACGGCGGCGGGGCATTGCAGCGCCGCTGTCGTCACACCGGAGGGAGTCCTAGCAGAAGTCAACGAAGCGGCCACGGAATCCCATTCCCGGCGGCTCATGGAACACATCTGCGAGGTGCTTTCCCATTGCGGGTTGGCCTTGTCGGAAATAGATGGATTGGCGGTGACCCATGGGCCCGGAAGCTTCACCGGCCTGAGGATTGCGATAAGCACGGCAAAGGGATTGGCCCTGGCCATTGGAAAACCGGTTGTCTCCTTGTCCACCCTCCGCGTTCTGGCGTCCCAGGTCGCTGATGCCGGTATCTTGATCAGCCCCATGCTGGATGCGCGGAAAGGGGAAGTCTACTTTACGCGCTGCCGGTTCTCGGGGAAAGATTTAATTTTTGAAACGGCGGAATCGGTGGGTCCTCCGGAGGTTGCGGTGGCCGGCATCCGGGAGCCGTGTCTTTTCATCGGAGAAGGGGCCTTGCGCTATGCCGAAACGATCCGTCGGACCCTGGGAGAACGGGCCCGATTCCCGGATTCTCGCGATCATGCGGTCCGGGCCTCGGTGGTGGGATTCCTCGGGCTGGAACAGATCCGACAAAATCCCGGGGCCGAGCCGGCGTCCCTTGTTCCGGTTTACATCCGGGGCGCGGATGTCCGGAAGCCGTCTTTGCCGTGAAGCATACAAAACGTGCATCCCTTTGTTTCGCGGTCCAGTGAAAAAAATCCTGTTTCAATGAGCCGATCGAGGGTCTTTAAAAATATCTAAGCGATCAAAAAAGGATTGAATTCTCAACGTGTTTTTAATATAGAAGTCTCATAATAACCTGGGGGAGCGATCCGTTCAGCCTTTTAATAGATGGAACAACACAGAATCGTAAATCGAGTCCGAAACAACCCAATTCCCATTGCCCGCTCCGGATACCCGTTTATACTGGTCTCGGCGATGGCCGCGGTGGGATTTGCCCTAATCGGATTTGAAACAATCGCGATACTGGGAGCGGTGGCGGCGCTTTTTATCACCTTTTTTTTTCGGGATCCGGAACGAAGGGTTCCGAAAGCGCCCGGGGCAGTGGTATCTCCGGCGGATGGGCGGGTGATTTCCATTGAGGCGGTTTCCAGGGCTCCTTTTTTTTCCGAACCGTGCCGGCGGATCAGCATCTTCATGACGGTTTTCAACGTGCACGTCAACCGGGTCCCGTATGAGGGACGCATCGGGGCCGTTGAATATCGCCCGGGATCCTTCATGGCCGCGAACCGGGATCGAGCATCGGAGCTGAATGAAAGAAACGCAATTTTAGTGAACACCGAAAGAGGTACGAAGATCTCGGTGGTACAAGTGGCGGGATGGATTGCGCGGCGGATTGTCTGTGCGATTCGGGAAAATGAACCGGTGGCCCGGGGGGAACGTTTCGGGTTGATCCGTTTCGGATCTCGTGTGGATGTATATCTTCCTGATACCGTGTCGGTTCACGTGAAGGTTGGACAGCGGGTCAAAGCAGGGGCTTCGATCATAGGATATTTGAAATGAAAAGAAGAAAACGCGTCAAGAAAGACCGGTCCAAACGTGGAAAAGGGATCTACGTGCTGCCGAATCTGTTGACGTCCTTTAATCTGTTTTTCGGCTTTTACGCCACGGTCGCCGCGGTCAATCAAAAGTTTAAGGTGGCGGCGGGGGCCATTCTGTTGGGAGTGGTCTTCGATATCCTGGACGGAAAAGTCGCCCGGGCCACGCGAACCACGAGTAAATTCGGTCTGGAATACGATTCCCTGGCGGACCTGATGACCTTCGGCCTCGCACCGGGACTCATGATCTACCTCTGGGCCCTGCAGCCTTTAGGAAGAATCGGATGGCTGGCGGCATTTTTATTTTTGGCCTGCGGCGCTCTGAGATTGGCCCGTTTCAACGCCCAGAGTCAAAGCGGTGCTTCCCACTTTACCGGGCTTCCCATTCCAGCCGCCGCTGCCATGAGCGCATCCACCGTGTTGCTGTTTCACCGGATCGGGGTGGCTCCCTATCCGGTGGCCATGCTTTTGTTGCTTTACTTTCTGGCGTTTTTGATGGTGAGCACCATTCCGTTCAAAAGCTTCAAGCAAGTGGAACTGTTTCGAAGGATGAAGTTTAATGTCCTCGTGGCGGCGATACTGATGATGATGTTCATCGCTGCATTGCCTTCCATTGCCCTGTTCACCATAGGGGCTGCATATATCTTATCGGGTCTCATCAGCGCCCTGCGCACGCAGATGAAGCCGAAACCGGATGATTCGAACGTATCGGCGGAAGAAGACGAAGAGGCGCTGCCGGTTCATCAAAAATAACACAGGCAATCCAAGACCTTGGATTGCCTTACAGAGTAAATCCATGTAATGAAGCGGTTCAATCCCACGACCCATCGGTGATCATCGGTGGCGGGGGTTTTCGATGATCGATTGAACAAAATGAACAAAGGTGGAATGAAATGACGGAAAAAACATTCAGCGTGGCGGTGGCGGGGGCCACCGGAGCCGTGGGAGACCAGATGATTCGATGCCTGGAAGAAAGACAATTTCCGGTGAAATCCCTGAAAGCCCTGGCATCCAAGCGCTCTGCGGGGAAGCGCGTTCGATATAAGGGTGAGACTGTCCTTGTGGAAGAGCTCACCGAAGATTCCTTTAAGGGCATCGATTTGGCCCTGTTTTCGGCCGGAGGAAGCACCAGCACCCGTTTTGCTCCCCATGCGGCAAAGGACGGTTGTATCGTGATCGATAATTCCAGTGCGTGGCGGATGGATCCGGAGGTGCCCCTGGTGGTCCCCGAAGTAAACCCCCATGCCGTGTCGGATTATACCCGGAAAGGGATCATCGCCAATCCGAACTGTTCCACCATCCAGATGGTGGTGGCCTTGAATCCGATTCACCGGCGTTTCGGAATCAAGCGGATCGTGGTCTCCACGTATCAGGCAGTGTCGGGTACCGGCAAGAAGGCCATCCATGAACTTTTCGACCAAACCCGGGACATGATCAATTTTTTGGACATCAAAAAGGACGTCTATCCGCATCGGATCGCTTTCAACTGCCTGCCCCATATCGATGCGTTTCTGAAAAACGGCTACACGAAAGAAGAAATGAAGATGGTCCATGAGACGCGGAAGATCCTGGAAGACACGGATATCGGTGTGACCGCCACCACCATTCGGGTTCCGGTCTTTTTCGGCCACAGTGAATCCATCAATGTGGAAACGGATAAACCCATCACCCCCGAAGAAGTGAAAGCGGTCCTGGGGAAGGCGCCGGGGGTGAAAGTAGTGGATGATCCTTCAACGAATCGATATCCCATGCCCATCGATGCCGCCGGGCAGGATTGGACCCTGGTGGGGCGCATCCGGAAAGACGAATCCATCCCCAACGGCATCAACTTGTGGGTGGTGGCGGACAACATCCGGAAGGGCGCCGCCACCAATGCGGTCCAGATTGCTGAAATTTTAGCCGAAAAATATCTGTGAGGAGGACGGCTTTGGAAAGAATTCCCATCACTTATAATGGGTATATGACCCTGAAAAAAGAACTGGAACGTCTCCTTTCCGTGGAGCGCCCGAAAAATATTCAGGCCATTGAAGACGCCCGGGGCCACGGTGATTTATCCGAAAACGCCGAGTTTGATGCCGCCAAGGACAGACAGGGCTTCCTTGAAGGCCGCATCAGCGAATTGCAATATAAGCTGTCTCATATGGACATCATCGATCCTGAAAAAGTTCCGAAGGATCGGGCGGTCTTCGGGGCCACGGTGGTTCTGGAAAATATTGACACCGGTGAAGAGGTCTCCTATCAACTGGTGGGCCCAGATGAATCGAATGTGGAAGAAGGCAAAATCTCGATCCTTTCCCCCCTGGGAAAAGCCCTCGTGGGGAAGTCCCCGGGAAGCGAAGTGGAGGTCCAAACACCCGGTGGTCGACGCTGCTTTGAATTGATCGAAATCTTATAAAGAAACGGAGGTGGCCTTTGGCAAGAATCACCATTGAAGACTGTTTGAAGCGGGTCAAGAACCGATTCCTGCTGGTTCACATGGCAGCCAAGCGGGTCCGGCAGATTCGTGAAGGATCCGAATATTTGGTCAGTTCTCCAAAGAACGAAGACATTGTGGTGGCTCTCCGGGAGATTGCCGCCGGGAAAGTCGTCGTCAGGGAAGACGGTAAAAAGGGCCAGGGATAGCCCTTTTTCCGGACTCAGGGAATCGTGAACCGGTCCAATCAAACTTACACCCATAAGGCCGTCAATCGTTTCGTCGGCAAGGCCCTGCACCGGTACCGGATGATTGAAGAGGGGGATCGGATCGCCGTGGGGCTCTCGGGGGGGAAAGACAGCCTTAGTCTGATACGGATTTTACACGAACGGCAAGCCCGGGTTCCGGTGCGCTACGAATTCATCGGCATTTACGTGGACCCCGGATTCGAAGGCGGATTTTCAAACGCGCTGAAGGCCTATTGCCAGAAGCAAGGGTACCCGTTTCACCTGGAAGGATCGGACCACGGTATCCGGGGGCACAGCCCGGAGAACCGGGAAAACCCGTGTTTTTTATGCGCCCGGCTCCGCCGGAAGCGGCTCTTTGAATTGGCCGATGCCCTGGGATGCAATAAGTTGGCACTGGGACATACCAAAGACGACGTGATCGCCACCCTTCTGATGAACATGTTTTATGCCGGCGAAATCAGCACCATGCTCCCGGTTCAAACCCTTTTCAACGGAAAGTTCACCCTGATCCGACCCCTGGTGTATGTGGATGAACACTTGATTCGACGGTACGCCAAAGAAGCGTCTTTCCCGGCTTTTCGGAATCCCTGCCCCACTGCCGGTGCTTCCAAGCGCAGCGAGATCAAGTCTATGCTGGACGACATGAGCCGCCGAAACCGGAAAATCAAAGGGAACCTCTTCCATGCGCTCCACCGGGTGCGGCGGGATTACCTATGGGCGGGAAACCATGATCGACATTCAAAATCAGCGGGATGACCGAAACATCTCCATCGACAATGTGGGGATCAAAAACTTACGATATCCGGTGACGGTACGGGATCGCAGAGACGGGTTCCAGCATACGGTGGCGACCATCAATATGTACGTGGACCTTCCCCATCGGATCCGGGGGACCCATATGAGCCGTTTCGTGGAAATCCTGCATTCCTTGAGTCCGGAAGTCTCGCTGCGCACCTTCTCGAAAACCCTGGAGAAGATGAAAGACCATCTCAATGCCGCATCGGCGCATGTGGAGATGACCTTCCCCTATTTCATTGAAAAAAAGGCCCCGGTAAGCCGTTCTCCGGGGCTCATGGACTACACTTGCCGGATTATCGGATCAAGCGATTCCAATGGAAAGGTGGACCTCATTTCAGAAGTCATCGTTCCCATCAGTTCCGTGTGCCCATGCTCCAAAGAGATCAGTGATGCGGGGGCCCATAACCAGCGGGGGGAGGTGCGCCTCAAAACCCGCTTCAAGAAATTCATCTGGCTGGAAGATATGATCGAGCTCGTTGAGGCCTCCTCATCGTGCGATGTCTACTCGGTATTGAAACGGGTGGATGAAAAGGAAGTCACGGAGCGGGGATTCACCAATGCCAAGTTCGTGGAGGACGTGGTCCGTGACATCGCCAAGAAACTCCTTTCCGATAACAACATCACCTGGTTTTCCGTAAGCGCCGAAAACTTCGAATCCATCCACAACCACAGCGCCTACGCCCATATCACCCGGAATAAAATGGAATCCCTTTAAGGTATTCGGGTCCGCACCGCTTCAAGGATTTTTTCAGCGGATTTTCCCGGGGTGTTGACGAGAATCACGAACGGGTAGGCCTGTTCCGGCGTTTTTTCGATATATCCCGCCAGGGTCCGAACACCTTTGAGGGTTCCGGTCTTGAAATAAACGTTTTCCCGGTTCGGCATGAGTTCCCGGTAGGGGGAAAAGGCTTCCAGGACGCGATGCATGGCCCGGGCCGTGACGCGATTTTTTCTTGAAATTCCAGAGCCTTCCACCAGATGGATGCCGTCGATGTTCAGGACGTGTGCGGCATGATT
Organism: Deltaproteobacteria bacterium; assembly: GCA_019309485.1. GTDB lineage: Bacteria > Desulfobacterota > Desulfobacteria > Desulfobacterales > UBA2156. The sequence goes on from JAFDGC010000009.1 coordinate 17,739, forward strand.
CCGGGCCGCCCGGACGCCCTTGTCCAGGGTCCCCGGGGGGCCCAATACCGCAGCGCCCACGCTGATGAGCAACTGGTTTGCAATAAAATTGTTGGAGTGTTCCAGCAATTGCGAAACGATATCCGTAAGACGGTATTCAGAGACATGATGCAGGACGAGGGAATCCACGGTCGGGTTCACTCGGCCCCGACGGATCTCTCCCGTGACCGTAATCCCCGCCTTTTCCAGGAAATGCTCCAGCAGGTGTCCTGCATAAAGGACCGTTTCGGCCTGTTGATGGGAAAGGACGATTCGTCCCTTGTCCAGGCCGGATTTGAGAATCCGGGGTATCACCATGGGCAACAGGGGGGTTTGGGGTTCGGCGGTAACGAATTTAGATCCCGTGCGCCGGAAGTTCACCGTATTGAAATTGACACACAAGGCCCCGTTGGGGGCGTCGAAAGGCTCAAAGGAATCGGAGACACCGGGGATCGTCAAGGGGTCTGCGAAATAGGTGTCGTCCAGCACGATGCCATCAAGGGTATGGATCCGGCGGGACAGGGTTTGGGCGACCACGGCAAGGGATTCGGAGACGAAAAAAGGATCTCCGAATCCTTTGACTTTCAGCCGGTTTTGATTATCCAGGTAAAAATCAGTGGCAAATCGATGATCGGGGCCCAAATGGGTGAGGGCCAGATGGGCGGTGAAAATTTTCAGGACCGACGCCGGAACCATCGGCCGGATCTTGTTTTTCGAGAGGAGAATATTCCCCTCAAGATCCGCCAGCAGGAGCGCATCTTTTTCCCCGATTAAGGTCAAGGGATCAAGACGCGATGGCGCGGCCGCAAAACACTCCAGCGGCAATCCGGAGAAAAGGAAAATCAACGAAAAGAAAAGAATCGAACGCATCATCTGCATCCCCAGTCGCCGCCGGTATGTCGGGGTCATTGGGGGCTTTCGAGAATCAGGGTCACGGGGCCGTCGTTCACAAGGGTGACCTCCATCATGGCCTGGAACCATCCGGTTTCCACAGGAACACCGATTTTTCGGAGCAATTCGACGAAATGGTCGTAAAGGGTCTGGGCGAGATCCGGGGGTGCGGCGTCGATGAAAGACGGGCGTCTGCCTTTCCGGCAATCCCCATACAACGTAAATTGGGACACCACCAGAATACTCCCGGCGACTTCCACCAGGGAGCGGTTCATTTTACCGGTGTCGTCTTCGAAAATCCTCAGGGAGGCGATTTTTTGCGCCAGGTATTCGGCGTCGGCGGGCGTGTCCTCCCGGTGCACGCCTAAAAAGACCAAAAGGCCCTTCTCAATCGATCCCACGGATTCGCCCTTCACGACCACCGTGCATTCCTTGACCCGCTGAACCACCGCCCTCATGAACTGAACCACCGCCCTCATGAACCGCCTCTTCAATTTTCCCTAAGCTGAGCGTTTCAAATTTTTGAAACAGTTAAATTGGTAATAATTTTAGGGAATTCTGCCAATTTTAGCTTCAAAAATTTGAAAATCGCTCAACTTTGGTTTCAATAAAAGGCCGAATTCCCGCCGGATGCCGGGGGAATCGGAAACCTTATGGGAATCAGGATGTGATGGAGTGCCGGGTATACCCGCCGGCCACCAGATACAAAAGGGCGGCTTCCGGAAAAGTTTCGGGCTTCCCCGTCGTAAAAGGCGCCGATACCGCAGCATCCCAGTTCCAGTGCCGTACACGCCAGGTAGATGGCTTGCCCCAGGCGGCCCGCGGCGATCATGGCGTACCGGTACCCTCTGGGTCCCCATGTCCGGTCCAGGGTAGCCGTATGGGTCATGAAAAGAAAATGAACGGCGGCGTTCTTGAGCCATTCCTGATTCAGGCAGATGGACGCCATTGGGTCGGCGAAGGAACCGATCCGGACCCGGCCGAAGGACCGACGGCCGGCATCCACCAGATAAAACCCGGTCTGGAGACCTTCAACCGCATGGGCCAAAAATCCAAGGGAGAGCAGACTTTCAAAGGGCGGATCTCCCTGTTGTGTCGCCGCAGAAGCCAAGAGGTCCATGAGGCAAGCAAAGACTTCCGGTGCCAAGGGTTCCGGAATGAAATTGCGATGCGAGCGTCGATTCAAAGCCGTCCGGGTGAAGGAAGTTCCCGGGGTTTCGGCGGGCGGCCGGGGAAGTCCTTCCCATTGGTTCACCCGGATGCCGAGAAGGTCCTTCATGGCCCCGTGGGGGGAGACATTCCTTTTGAGGGTATTTCCGGATCGATGGATATCGAGAATTTCGGGGAACACGATTTCCTTTGCCGACACCGTGCTGGCGTTGACAATATCCGAGGGGAGGGGAGAAAGGGATGCGGGTCTTCTTTTCCGGGGCGTTCCCCGGCCCGGAAAATGGACGTGGGCAAGACACACCTCTTTCATGGGGTCCACACCCATCAACACCGATGCCTGTTCATCTTTAAAATCCAAGGAAACCAATGGGGTGATTTCATATGCCTTAAGGGCCAGTACCAGGTTTTCAATCAGGTGGCCCGCATCCATTAATACATACCGGTAGGCCCGTTTTCGATACTTCCAACTGCTCCGGAAAAAGATACCGGAGATATAAAAGGAGACCCCTTTTCCCGAAACCGGCGGCCGGGATACTTCCTCGAAATCGAGGACATTCTGAAAGTCTCCTTTCCGAAGCAAAATGAGTGCGTGACGGGTCGTATCGAAATGGTAAAGACCGGAGGGAATCCCCTCCACATTCCATGCCCCCACGTATATTTCAGACGGATAGAGGGCCCCCGCGGAAGGAACACTTCGAAAAAAGAAATCTTCTCCAACGGCCCGCCGCCGGGCGGTGAGTCCATAACTCAGAAAAAGAATCTCGGAAAGAATTGTTGTGTCCGGCTGTTTGTCGCCGGAAGTGCCTTTCGATTCTCCTGCGTAGAGCCCGTAAAGGGGGATATCGGGAAAGTGAAAATCCCGGGGGAGCAAAAGGGGTGGACGCCCTTCATAGAACTTATAGCTTTTCGGCAATGCCGACCAATTGAGACCGCCGGCCGGCATGCGGTCCCTGTCGTACTCGGTTGATCGATGATATCCTGAGGCCGTCTGATGCACGATTTTTTCCTTTCAGGGATGATGGATAACAACCCGGAATTTCCGAACGAAATCGATGGTATAATAAGAAAGCTTGGCTTTTCTCAAACCCGGATGATCGAGATCCTGTTCCCGATTGACGAAACGGAATTCGTCGGCGTGATGCTGCAGGATCCAGACCAGGGGATCGTCCCATGCCCAGTGAAGATCGTACACCGGCTGCCAGCCCCATAGGTTGACGAGGCTGTAATCGGAGGCCTTTTGGGGGGTTTCAAAAAAGCGCTGCCCATAGGTCCGGACCTTTTCAAGGGATACGGGTTCGAATGACAGCCGGGAAGTCACGGTTCTCCTTTTTTGATGGCTTTGAAAAAATCCATCTGCCGTGTTGCGCAGTATTCTTCTCCATTATGGTGTTTCGGTGCGCAAGAAAGATCACGGCGCCAGCACGATCCTCAGATCCATGACGTTGGTATCCGTGGGACCGGTGATCACCAGGTCGTCCAGGGCCTTGAAAAAAGAGTAGGCGTCGTTGTTTTCAAGAAACCGGACGGGATCCATCCCTGCTGCCAGGGCACGGGAAAGGGTGGCGTCGTCGGCCACGGCGCCGGCGGCATCGGTGGGGCCGTCGGTGCCGTCGGTGCCTGCGGAAAGGACGGTGATGGGTCCGGCCCCGGCGATGTCGAGGGCGGCCTGGAGGACGAACTCCTGGTTTCTTCCGCCTTTCCCGGTTCCGGTCACCTGTACCGTGGTTTCTCCCCCGGAAAGGATACACGCGGGCGGGGGGATCGGATGTTGACTCGAACGGATTTCCCGGGCAATGGCAGCATGAAAACGCGCCGCTTCCCGTGTATCCCCTTGTATACCGGATGAGAGGATGAGGGTATGGTATCCCATGTCCTCGGCGGCGGTCTTTGCGGCCAAAAGCGCATTTGAATTATTTCCGATAATGATATTCGTCGTTTTTTCAAACGCCGGATCACCGGGTTTCGGCGTCTCCGGAACCTGCCGGGAATGCCCTTTTCTCAGAAGCGTCGTCACGGAGGAGGGGAGGCGGTCTTCCAGATGATATCTGGAGATGATGTCCATACAGTCTGAAAAGGTACTGGGATCCGGAACCGTGGGCCCCGAAGCGATGACGTCCAAATCGTCGCCCACGACATCGGAAAGAATCAGCGCCACCAAACGCGCCGGGTGGGCGGCTTTGGCCAGCCGGCCGCCTTTAATTTTGGACAGATGCTTTCGAATCGTATTGATTTCATGGATGGATGCCCCGCACTGGAGCAACACGGAAATCGTTTCCTGTTTATCCTCAAGGGAGATCCCCTCCATGGGAAGGGGAAGCAGGGCCGATCCCCCGCCGGAAAAAAGGGCGATGATCAGATCCTCGGATCCGGCTTTTCGGACCGTGTCGAGGATGGCAGCGGCCCCGGCAATGCCCCGGGCGTCGGGTATGGGATGCCCCGCCTCGTTAAGATGAATTCGATCCAGGGGGTGTCCATGCCCGTATTTGACGGTGATGTATCCATCGAAAAGGGCTCCGTTTAAAATTCCTTCCACCGCGTGTCCCATCGCGGCGGAGGCCTTCCCCGCGCCGATGGCCATACATCGTTGAAATTTCGAAATGGAAAGGGCACGGTCTTTGAAAAAAAGATGATCCCCGTCTCTGCGAAGATGCCTGCGGACGGCGTTTCCGGCTTCCACGGCCTCCAAGGCCTTCGTGAAGATCCGGCGGGCAGCCTGCCGTGCCCGGGTATGGATGGGGAGTGCGGTATGCATGGGGTGTATGCTTTGTCTATCCTTCAAGGGGGATACATGTCAAGGCGCAATTCCCCAAACAGACGACACGTTAGGAGGCTTCAGCTCCATTGGGCTTGACATTACTTCTTTACCCGATATGATGCCCGTTCGATGGCGCCATGTTCGAAAAACGATCCGGGTGTTGGAGGCTTCATGACGCCCTTTGGAATCTACCGTCACGTTCGAATCCATTTCAACCGGCCGCCCCGGCGGCGCCCTAGGAGGCTTTTCTGAGCGAACACGGACCGGCATTTTTAAAACAGCAATTCCTGATGGCCATGCCCGGCCTGAAGGACCCCAATTTTTCGCAAACCGTCAACTGTATCTGTGAACATTCCTCCATGGGGGCCTTCGGACTCGTTGTCAACCGCCTACACCCGTTTCTGACGGCCAAAGCGATTTTTGACGAATTCAACCTCCGGTATCGCGAACCCCTCGGATCCCTTCCCATCTTTTGGGGCGGTCCGGTTCATGAACGAGAGGTTTTCATCCTTCACGGCCCACCCCTTCAATGGGAAGGATCCGTCCGCGTCTCTGAAACGCTTTCCATGAGTAACACCCTCGACGTGCTCCATGCCATTGCAAGGGAGCAGGGGCCCATCGCTTTCTTGATCGCTCTGGGATGTGCAGGATGGGGCCCCGGGCAGCTGGAAGCGGAAATCAAAGCCAACGCATGGATGACGGGGCCCGTCAATGAAACCATTATTTTCGAAACACCGGTGGAAAAACGATGGGAAGAAGCGATGAAAGGGATTGGAATCGATCCGTCCCTATTGGCCGACACGGCCGGTCATGCCTGAAGGGTTATGAACCGCCGGTGGCCGGTTGTTCGCGGGGTTTCGGTTTTTGTTTCGGCTTTCTTTTTTTCAGACATGCCTTGTCTTCCCTGACGAACGCGCAAAGCTTGGGATTGTAATATTCTTTGCAGTTCAGCGGATTATATAACGGGCACTCGGGATGTTTTTCAGACATGGATCAGACTTTCCTTCGCTCGTTGGTCCCTCGGGTACCGGTATCACGGGTTGAGGAAATTTCGATAAAGTATATTAACATAAATTCTTTCGGGTTGCAACCCTACGTGACGCGCGCTGCGAAACCGTTTCCCGACGATGGGCCGCGATGTTTCTCCAATAATCGACAACAGGGCCATGGGGATGCATCATGAGGCCGGACCATACCGAAATGCGCAATGCGCTTTCCCAGATCGATGAATCGCTCGTTCGGTTGCTGGAGCGTTTAAAGACCATTCCCCACGTGGATGCAGACGCTTTCGCCGATTGGGAGGCCACGTGCGCCACGGTTCAAAAGCAGCTTTCCGAGGAAATCGTCCGTGTGGCCGTGGTGGGAGCCATCAAGTCCGGAAAAAGCACCCTTGTCAACGCCCTTTTCAAGGGGGATTACCTAAAACGGGGGGCCGGGGTGGTAACGTCCATCGTCACGCGCATCCGATCGGGGAAAGATCTGCGCGCCCGGCTGTTCTTCAAGACCTGGGAAGAAGTCAACGAGAATGTAAAACAATCGTTGATCCTTTTTCCCCACCCGGTTCGTTTTTCGGATCGGGAGGGATTCGATATCCGGGAAAAAGAGATTCGGAACGAATTGAAAAAGGCCCTGGATTCCCTGGACGGGGAACATCTTGTCACCACGGATACCCGCAGCATACACAGCGTGGTCTTGGGGTCGTACCTGAGGGGGTACGAACGCGTATACGAAAAGGTGTCCTCTCCCTCGACCGTTTGGGAATTCACCGAACCCGATTTTGGAGAACATCGGCGCTTCGTCGGAGACGAATCCCTTGCCGTGTATCTGAAGGATGTCTCTTTGGAGATCCCCACGGATCGCTTTTCGCCCCATATGGAGATCGCGGACTGTCAGGGGAGCGATGCGCCGAACCCGCTCCATCTGGCCATGATCCAGGATTATCTTGCCTCCACCCATCTCATTGTCTACGTCATCAGCAGTCGCACCGGGATCCGCCAGGCGGACATCAAGTTTCTGTCCATGATCAAAAAGATGGGGATTCTCGACAACACCCTCTTTGTCGTCAATTGCGACCTCAGCGAGCACGACTCTCTTGTGAATCTCATGGAAGTGGTGGATAAAATCCAAAAAGACGTGGCCGTGATGCAGCCGGATCCCAGGCTGTTCGTCTTTTCCGCTTTGTTCAACCTCTTTTCCGCGAATCCGGACGATCTTTCCGAAAAGGACCGCTTCCGGATGCTCCAATGGGAAAAGGAGACGGAGCTGGTCGCTTTTTGCAACGATCAGGCCCACGCCTTCGAGTCGGCGCTCTTCGGGCTGATTCACGGAGAGCGGTCCCGCCTTCTTTTAAAAAACCACGTGGAACGCCTTTGGATGGTCTCCTCAGGGATTTTTCGATGGATCCGGATCATGGAAAAAGGGCTCACCCAAAGCACTTCCGATGTGGGGGACCTCATTGCGAAACTGAAAGCACACCAGGAGCGCACCGAACAGATCCGGTCCGTGATTCAGACCACCCTGGACGGGTCTGTTTTAAAAATGAAAGGGGAGCTAAAATCCGATATCGACCGCTTTTTCGATGTGCGCCCCCCGGGGATCGGAAACCGGATCCTCAGGTTCATCCGGGAATGGGCGCCCCCTTATGAACGTTACGAAGGACTGGTGGAAAAGAACGGCTTTTCCCAGGCGATGTATCAATTGTTTTCGGATTTCAAGGAAAACCTGGACACGTTCATCGCCGAAGCCGTCAATCCCGAGGTGATCCGCTTCGTCAAGGACGCGGAGACAAAGATGGCGCGGTACCTTGCGGGGATGGCCGCCCCCTTTGAGGCCATGGTACGCGATGCCTTGGAAGACTACAACCGAAACATGGACGCGCTGGATATTCCGTCATCCGTGGAGCCGTCGGCCGGGTCCGTAAAGATGGACATGGATTGGATCCGACAGGGCGCCGGCATCCGCCTCCCCCAAAATGACATGGCATTACGCTACTCCGCAAAGATCCGTTCGGACGCGCTTTTGCACTTCGGTTTTTTTTCCTTTACCGGATGGATCGCCAAACTCCTGAAGCGACCCGTATCCGAAACGCAACGGGAAGGAATCCGCTCCCTCCGGAAAGGGGTGTCGCGAATGAAGTCGGAGACGGAAAAAACCGTCCTTCTCCATTTCAAGGACTACCGGGAAAACATCAAATTCCAATACATTTTCAAGATCTCGGAGGCCGCGTCCCGTTATCTGATGGACACCCTTTTCCAGCGCCTCCAGGACTATGCCTCCACCTTGACCCTTCTGGGGCGCATCGTGGAGGGGCAGCGCCGCGAACGGGCCCAAACCCTGGAGACCATCCAATCGTCAAAGGCCTTTGTGCTTGAAATTCGGGACCGGATGCTCAGGATTCGGGAGGGCATCGACGGATCCCCCCCATGAAAGGAGGCTCCATGGAAGAGACAAGTTATTGCCGGACGATCGCTGTTGCCAACGAGAAGGGGGGCGTCGGAAAGACGGTGATGGCGTTGAATCTGGGAGCCGCCCTCAGCACGAAAGAAAAAAAGGTCCTGATCGTAGACGCCGACCCCCAGGCCAACGCCACCCGGGGTCTTGGAATACAGGTGCCGGAAGGGATGCCCGCCCTGTATGAATTCATGACGGATCCAGACCCCGGCCACGTGCTGAACCGGACGGTGGAAACTCGGTGGGACGGACTCCACGTGGTCCCTTCCACGGTGGATCTGGCAGGGGCGGAGGTGGAACTGGTGGATGTGCCCGGAAGGGAATATCGATTAAAAGAGGCCTTGGAAGGGCTCTCGGAATTTTATGATTTCATCTTAATCGATACGCCGCCGAGCCTTTCCCTCTTGACGGTGAACGTATTCGCCTACGCCCGGGAAATCCTGGTGCCCTGCCAGACCCATCCCTATTCCTTTGATGCCCTGGAAGAGCTTTTCGACACCGTTTCCGCCATCGGTCGGGAGATCAATCCGGCGCTTTCGATCACGGGGATCGTGGCCACGTTTTTTGACACCCGGACCCGGGTGAGCCACCGGATCCTGGAAAAATTACGCAACGATCCCCGGTACGGTCCGTTGCTTTTTGAGACCCGGATCAGGGTGAACACCACCATCGCCGACAGCGCCCTTTCAGGAAAGCCCGTGGTGTTTTACCGAAAGAACAGCTTCGGCGCCGAAGACTTCATGAATCTGGCGGAGGAGCTCCTTAAAACGAAGGGGTAAGGACGGCCCGCCCGCCCCAGCCGTTATGCTTTTTTGTTGGACGGCCCCATTTTTGCTTTGAGGCGTTCCAGATTCGTTCGGGCGAATTCGATGGACGGATCCAGGGCCAGGGCCATTTCATAGTATCGAAGGGCTGCTGGATAATCTTCCATGTCCCGGTAATTGGAGGCGATATTGGCATAATCGATGGCCGATGCCGGATCGAGGCGGATGACTTCCTTGAAGTGCCGGATCGCCGTTTCATGGGCCTTGAGTTTGAAATGACAAAACCCCAAAAGATTGTGCAGATCCGTTCGCTCGGCATCGTAGGCAAGGCCTTTTTCAAGGACGTCGATGGATTCCTTGAACTTGCCCAGGTCTTTGAGACAAACTCCCATGAAGGCGCAAATACTGGCCAGGTCTTCTTCGCCGGTGGCCAGATCCAGGGCACGCTGAAAATACCCCAGCGCGGTTTGGGGGTCATTTAAAGAAAGATGACAGGATCCCAGATAAAACGGAATGTAATGTTTGTCCGGGCGTTTTTCGGCCATTTTCTGCAACTCGACGATGGCCCGTTGGGGCGGATGGTTTTCGGTTAACAGTTTGGCGTAAAACATTCCCACGCTACCGCCGCCGGCCCGTTCACGGAAATGGGCGCCTGGGATAATCGTATAAAACGCCGGGATCTGCAACACCGGGTGCGTGACGTCGATGATGAAAACGTCCAGTCCTTTTTTCGATAAGGCCTCGACGCAACGCAGCACTTCCACCTTGAGGTTTGGGTCCGAAAGGTCCGGAAGGTGGGAAATGTCCACCGTGCCCGGCGGATCGGTGATGTATGCCACCTCCCGGAGACTCCGCGGTTTGGGGAGGCCGGAGGCCACATAGTTGGACGAGGTGTTGAAATCCCCGGCGAGCTGGGCCGTTTCGGTCAGTGCCCGGCTCAAGGCCTTTTGGGGATTCGGCGTGGTCCCGGCAGTCCATACGATCTCGCTTTTTTCCGGGAATGTTTCCGGATCCACGGCCAGCACCCCCACGGAGGGGATTCCCATGTCGAGGGTGAAATCGGAAAGAACCAGGCGCACCCCGATGCGTTCATACTTGGCGAGCATCTCCAGGACCTTGGTGTCCGTGACGCCCTGGATGGAAAGGGTCGGTACCGGAAGGGCGTTTCGACTCACCAGGGCCGACACGTGGCGCTCCACCACCTCGCAGATCCCCTGGCAGATGGCTTCTTCCCGGCAGTTCCCGGCGGACGGACCGTTGAAGGCGTTGATGGCGTAAAACCAATCAAAGGGGATCCGGCAAAATGCCTCACGGGTCAGGTTATAGGCCTTCGCCCATTTCATGGGGAGCGATCGAAAGAACGCATGGTCGACTTCCAGGTCATCGCTTTCATCATGGACGCTCCGGGCGATGTGGCTGAAGGGCAGGGCATCCCCCCCGAAATCGTCGTGGCAGCCAAGTGTGAAATTTTCCGGGTTTTTCATGAAGCTGAAGAAGCTGAATCGCTCCACCAGCTCCATCACCGCGCTGGCTTCGGCCTGTTCCGGCGTGGCCCCCTTGCCCATTTGTTTCCTGGTTTCGGTGACGGCCGCCGCGTCGTGCCCGCATATGCTGAAAAAGACCGGAATCCCCAAGCGGCCGGTATCGATTCGGACTGTTTCTTCCAACAGCTGCAGTCCCGCGGACTTCAATTTTTCCTTGACCCTGTGCACCGTTTCACTCGGCGGCAGCAGCTTGTCCTGATCCTCGGTGAATCCTTTGACGGCGTCTTCAAGAAACGGATTTGTGGCGTGCATGACGTCTTTTTTCCTTTTTACGATTCCATCCAATTTAAACATATGAAACATTTTTCGTCATGTGTTTCATGCAGCCTCGGAGTTGATTAAACGATAACAGATAGTAGATTCGGAAAGTAGGAAATACAAGGTTTTTTTCATTGACCGGCTGTTGATGGAATGCTATACAAAAAAGTTTAAATGGGGATGTAGCTCAGCCGGGAGAGCGCGGCGTTCGCAACGCCGAGGTCAGGGGTTCGATCCCCCTCATCTCCACCAATAAAATCAGATACTTGGAAAAACGGCGGGCTTCGGGGAGGGATACAAAGGGGTGTACCGAATCCGCCGTTTTTCACCTTGATCTCTCATCGGCGGCCTGACCTTCTAGCCGCCGCAAAAGGTGGCCCCAATGAATCGATCCGCCGAAATCAGTCGAAAAACAGGGGAAACCCACATTCAGATCCGTATGGACCTGGACGGAAACGGGCAAGCACAAATCGATACTTCCATCCCGTTTTTCAACCACATGCTTTCCTTGTTTACGGTCCACGGTTTTTTTGATCTCTCCATCCGGGCGTCCGGGGATATTGATGTGGATTTCCATCATACCGTTGAAGATGTGGGGCTGGTTCTCGGGGACGTTCTGAAAGAGGCCTTGGGAGACCGGAAAGGCATTCGTCGTTTCGGTCATGCGGTCACCCCCATGGACGATGCCATCAGCGCCGTCACCGTGGACCTTTCCAATCGCCCGTTTACGGTTTTCAAAGTGGATGTTCCCGTCAGCGGTACGGGCGGATTCGATTTGTCCCTGGCCAAGGAGTTTTTCCGGGCTTTGGCCACGCGGGGGGGGATGAACCTCCACATTCATATTCCGTATGGTGAAAATACTCATCATATCATCGAATCCATTTTCAAGGGAGCCGGACGGGCCCTCGGCACGGCCACGGCAATGGATGCACGCATCTCCCATGTCCGCTCCACCAAGGGCGTCTTGTAAGCGGTCTTTGGAACCCAACGGAACTTCATGCCATGATCATTATCCCTGCCATTGACATCAAAGGGGGCAAGTGTGTCCGGCTCAAGCAGGGACGACGGGAGGAGGAGACTGTCTTTTCGAACGATCCGGTTCAAACGGCCCGGCACTGGGTCGACGCCGGGGCCGAGTGGCTTCATGTGGTTGATTTGGACGGCGCCTTTGAAAAATGTCCTGTGAGCCAGTCCATCGTCAAGCGCATCCGCGAAAGTGTCCGGGTTCCCATTCAAGTTGGCGGCGGGATTCGGGACGAAGACGCCATATCCATGTACATGGATATGGGGGTGGATCGGGTCATCCTGGGAACAACGGCGCTATCGAATCCGGATCGGGTGGAACAGGCAATGGCCCGATACCCGGGGCGCATCGCCGTGGGCATCGACGCCAAAGAGGGATGGGTCGCTGTGGAGGGGTGGACCCGAGCCACACGGATACAGGCAACGGCCCTGGCCCGGCGGTTCGATGGGCTGGGCCTTTCCGCCATCATCTTTACCGATATTCACCGGGACGGCATGCAGACCGGTCCCAATATCGAGGCGACGCGTGCCTTTGCCTCGGCCATATCCACACCGGTCATTGCATCGGGGGGGGTGTCCTCCCTGGAGGACATTCGAAACCTCCTTTCCCTGGAACATGCGGGAGTGGCAGGCGTCATCACCGGGAAAGCCCTTTACAGCGGAAGCCTCGACTTGGCGGAAGCCATCCGCATCGGCAACAGACATGTGGAACTGCGCTGACCGATACTGTTCAATCCGTCTTCATCCTCGGACAAACCGATTTTTTCGAAAAATCATAGAAAATCTCTTGACAAATGAATTTTAACCTTATATACTTATAAGGTTTTCAATTAAATTATGAAGCAAGGTCTTTTTCCGTTCGGAAACATCATCCCGATGAAAAGCGCGAGCGGAGACAACGATACAATCCTGACCGGTCCTTCCCATACGCGTCAAAACCCTTGCCCAATTCTGGAGGATGCCTCCTTTGGCCGGATGGATCCCTGAAGAGACGCTATCTGAGATCAGAAGCGCATCCGACATCGTTGACGTTGTCTCCGAAGTGGTGATCCTGAAAAGGGCGGGGAGGAATTTCATCGGACTTTGCCCCTTTCATGCCGAAAAAACCCCTTCGTTCACGGTGAGTCCTGAAAAACAGATTTTTTACTGTTTCGGCTGCGGTGCGGGAGGCAATATCTTCACCTTTTTAATGAAATACCATGGAATAACATTCTTTGAAGCCGTCACCGCCTTGGCCGATCGGTCCGGCGTCTCCCTCCCTGAAAAATCGGTATCCAGTGCACAACGCCGTCAAAAAACGAATCGGGAAAGGATCCTCGAAATTAACCGGGTCGCCATGGAATATTATCATCGGCACCTTTTGGACAAAGCCCACGGAAGGGCGGCCAGGCAATATCTTCACGATCGCGGGATCAAGGATGAAAGCCTTGAGGCCTTTGCAATCGGATACGCCCCCAGGGGATGGGACCACCTTATATCGCATCTGAATCAACAGCGGATCCACCTGGATGCGGCTTTCCAATCCGGGCTGATTATCCCCGGAAAAAAAAGGAACGGCGGATACGATCGATTCAGGAACCGCATCCTATTCCCCATTCGGGATCTCGGCGGGCGCGTGATCGGTTTTGGGGGGCGCGTTATGGACGATTCCCTTCCAAAATATATCAATTCTCCCGAATCATCGGTATTCCAAAAGGGGCGTTCGCTATACGGACTCGACCGGGCGAAGGTGGCGTGCCGCAGGTTTGATGCGGTGATTCTCGTGGAAGGGTACTTCGATGTCATCGCCCTCCATCAATTCGGAGTGGAAAATGTGGTGGCCACACTGGGTACCGGGGTGACAGGGGATCATATACGGCTTTTAAAGGGATTTGCACAACGGCTTTACTTTGTGTTCGACCCCGACGCAGCCGGGCTTAAAGCCGTGGAACGGATTGTCCCGGCCCTTGTCAAGGAAGATGTCACCGCTCGAATCGTCACGCTTCCGGAGGGAAAAGATCCGGATGCCTTTATCCGGGAAAAGGGGCCGGATGCCTTTTTCATGCTCATGGAAACGGCGGCTCCGGCGGTATCTTTTCTCATCGAATCCGCAAAAGCCCGTCACGGGCTTTCCCCTTCAGGGAAAAGCCGTATTGTGACGGAGATGGAAAGTGTTCTGGCGTCCATTGACGATGAGATATCCCGGTCTATATTTGTGAAATCGGTTGCAGAAGAAATCGGTGTTCCGGAAGATCTGCTCTTGAAAAAGGTGTCCCGCGTGCGGGAAAAAGGCACAGCAGCCAAACGCGCAGAAAGGGGTTTTACGCCTGAAGGCGCGTTTTCCGCCGACGCCTCCGAGGCGCCGCTGGCCCGGTTCGAAAAGAAAATTCTCTCCATGATGCTCCAGTATCCTCTCATGGTCCCTGAAATTCAAAAGCGGGGCATCCTGGAACATTTCACAGACGATCGTTTGAAAGCAATCGGCCGGCGGATATTGGAATATCGAGGCCCTTCCGAGGGGTTGATTCCGGAACTCATCTCCATGGTAAAGGACCCGGAGCTCGGTGAACGGATTGCGCATCTGGCCGCGGGGGAAGATTCCTGGAACACCGAGGGGTGTCTGAAACTGATCCGCCAGTTTGAACGACACTGTGACCGGGCCCTGAGGGATGCATTGAATACACGAATACAGGAAGCCCAAAAGGAAAACAATCGCGCCCTTGTGGACGCCCTTTTAAAAGAGAAACAGAAAATGCTCCATAAACGGGATTGATGCTTCCCAAGGAGGTCATTGCTGATGCCGAAAAAGCAAACAAAAGGGAAAGAACGAAAAAAACCGACCGCGCCTGCCCGCCGGGGGACCGGCAAACTCATCCAAGATAAAAAACCGGCTTCCAGGAACAAAAAACCGGTCCGGCGCGATGGTGCCCGTCTCCGAAAGAAAGACTCCATGAAAAAAGTTGATGACAACAAAGAAGCGGGAAATCGTTTTTCGCGTCCAGCGGCAGAAGATTCAGAGGAGTCCGCCGATGCATACGACGTGGATCTGTTGAACAAAGAGAACGTCAAGGCCAAGGAAAGCCTTCCGGAAAATCAAAACAAAACCTTTGGAGACACTGAGACTGTCGCCGTGACGGATTTGGGCGGCGTCACGGATCCGGTCAAGATGTATCTCCGGGAAATGGGGATGGTGACCCTGTTGACCCGTGAAGGCGAAGTGGAAATCGCCAAGAAAATCGAACTGGGAGAACAGGAAGTCTTGAAATGCCTTCTGGAAACCCAGATCGGTGTGGATCGAATCTTGAGTCTCGGGGAACAGATCGAAAACGCCCTGATCCGCCCCAAGCATGTCCTCCGGGACATCGACGAAGGCGATGCCTATGTGGACGAGGCGGTGAAGATCGAAGGCTTCGTGAAAACCATTCATGAGATCCGAAAGATTCACGAAGAGAATCTGGCGTATCGGAAACGGCTTTTTTTCGACGTCCTTCCCCAAGGGGAAAAGCGGGCCATTCGCAAGAACATCAGCCGCCGGAATCTCAAGATTCTCAACTTGCTCAAGGAGTGGCGGCTCGAGCAATCGGTGATGGAAGGGATGGAAGAAGATATCCGAAAGGAAATCGAGACGTTCAAGGCACTCGGCGATGCGTTGGCCGGCAGGGCATCCATTCTCAATATTTCCGTTACCACCCTTTGTGAAAGGCTTGCCTCCAAGTCCGAATTCTTAAAATGGGCACGGCAGCGAACATCCCTGAAAGGCGCCGAATTGAAGGACTTTTTCACGGAAACGAAGGCGTTTTGGGAAACCATTCAGCAACGGGAACGGGAGAACTGGGCCGACATCCATTCCCTTCGCCGCATTATCGTCAAAGTGGAAGAGGCCCATAAGAAAGTCAAGCTGGCCAAAAGCGAGTTGACCAAGGCCAATTTGCGTTTGGTTGTCAGCATCGCCAAAAAGTATACCAACCGGGGGCTCCAGTTTCTGGATTTGATCCAGGAAGGGAATATCGGCCTGATGAAAGCGGTGGACAAATTCGAGTACCGCCGGGGGTACAAGTTTTCCACCTATGCCACCTGGTGGATCCGGCAGGCCATCACGCGGGCCATCGCAGACCAGGCTAGGACCATCCGCATCCCGGTCCATATGATCGAGACCATCAACAAGCTGATCCGGACCTCCCGTTACCTCGTTCAGGAACTCGGGCGGGAACCCACACCTGAAGAAATCGCCGAAAAGATGGAGATTCCCATAGACAAGGTCCGCAAGGTTCTCAAGATCGCCCGGGAGCCTATCTCCTTGGAGACCCCTATCGGAGAGGAAGAAGACAGTCATCTGGGGGATTTCATTGAAGACAAGAAGTTTCTTCTCCCTTCGGAAGCGGCGGTGAATCTCAACCTGGCGGAGCAGACCCGCAAGGTGTTGGCCACCCTTACGCCGCGTGAGGAAAAGGTTCTTCGAATGCGTTTCGGCATCGGCGAAAAGGCAGACCATACACTGGAAGAAGTGGGTCAGGACTTCGCCGTTACCCGGGAACGAATTCGGCAGATTGAAGCCAAAGCGCTCCGGAAACTCCGGCATCCCACCCGGAGCCGTCGACTGAAGGGATTCATTGAAAATTGATGGCTTCGTATCAATTTCGATGGAATCGAAAAAAGGCCGATTTTGTTCGCGCCGCCACCTTTTTCGGGAGATCCAAATGGAAAGGAAAGTCCTTAAAGGACGGGGTGTTCGGGAAGCATCCCGGAAAAATAAACAGACAGGTGCCGGTGGAAGGGGATGGGCCGTTGACAAGACGACCCGTCAACGGTAAAAGTCGATTTATACCCCGTGCGTGGGAACAGGCGCATACAATCCAAGGATGGGGCCCATAGCTCAGCTGGCAGAGCCACCGGCTCATAACCGGTCGGTCCCTGGTTCGAATCCAGGTGGGCCCACTTTGAGCCCGATCGCATGTCCTCGATGACCGGAACGCTTCCTGCAGGCCCCGCCTTTTAAGGCAAGGTCCAGGGAAGCTCACAAAAACAGGTAACTTCCTAACCGGGGAGCCCCGCCCTTCAGGGCGGGAGGGCTCCACAAGGAAACCCCGACGAGGGCGCCTTTAAAATGAAAAAGGGTTCGCAGGGTCCGGGAGCCACTCAAGAACAAGGGGAAAGAATGATCCGACAGGGAAATGACGGAAAAGACAGGGACTGCCGCCAATCCTCCATGCGGCCATCCCGTTGAAACGACATGAGGGAAGCCACCGTCCAAGATATCGCCGGTCTGATAGAAGCATTTGCACCCTGCAGCTTGGCGGCGAATTGGGATAACGTGGGACTTCAAATCGGGGGGCGGGACTGGCCGGTGCACCGGGTCCGGGTGGCCCTGGACGCCGTCCGGACCGTCATCGACGCGGCGATCCGCGACCGCGCCGACATGCTTATCACCCATCACCCGCTCCTCTTCAAACCCATTAAAACCCTTGATTTTTCTACCCCCCTCGGTCGTATCATCGAAAAGGCCTTTCACCACCGTCTTGCGATATATTCGGCGCACACCAATCTCGATCGGGTGACCGGCGGCGTCAACGATACCCTGGCCCGGCGCCTTGGGTTGGAAAATGTGCCTCCCGTGGATTTGGAATCCGTTGATGAAAACGGCGGATTTTTCCGAATCGGGGTCTTGACCCCGCCTCGGAACCTTTCCGACTACGCAAAATGCCTAAAAGAACGATTGAGGCTTCCTCACCTCCGCTTTGCCGGAGACGCAAAGACGGCCATCCGTAAGGTGGCCCTTTGCGCCGGGAGCGGATCTGGTTTTGTCGACCTTTTTCTGGATTCGGATGCGGATGTCTTCGTCAGCGGTGACCTCAAGTACCATGATGCTCGAAAGGTCGAAGACCACGGGAGAGCCCTTGTCGATATCGGACACTTTTACTCCGAAAATTTATTCCTGGACGTGTGGATCGATCAACTTCGGGAGGCCATCGAGAAAAACAAATGGGACGTGGATATCGGACGCTGCACTAGGGAGACCGATCCCTTCACGGTTTTATGATGTTTGGGGTAAAATCCGTACACCAGTTGAAGATCGGATGGATGGCGTATGAATGAACAGTTGAAAAGCCTTCTGGCCCTCCAGGAGATTGAAATCCTGATCGATCATCTGCAGGAATCCCTTGACGCACTCACCCGACGCTTCGATGCCATCGACGGCGAGGTGGCTTCCGCCCGGAAAACGCTGGAAGATGAAAAATCGGCTTTGGGTGAAATGAGAAAAGCCTACCGGGCGATGGAATCGGACGTTCAGGCGGTTCAGGCTCGACTTCAAAAGAGTGAGGCCGCCTTGAGATCCGTCAAGACCAACCGGGAATACCAATCCCTTCTCAAGGAGATCGATGATCACAAAAACCGGGTCTGGTCCATGGAAGATGCGATGCTGGAACACCTGGAGGCAATCGAAAAGGCAGATGCGGCAATGAAAGGAAAAGAAGAGGCCTGCCGCCGGTTCGAAATAAAGGCCCAAGAGGAAAAAGCCGAATTGGCGCTCGAACGGGAGGATATGGAAAAACAATTGGAACGGATGCAGCAAAACCGGCGCGAAATTTCCGAAAGAATCCCTCGGGATTTGGCTGACAAATACCGTTTGATCAAGGGAAGGGTGGGTTCGATGGCCGTGGCCCTGGTGAAAGATGCCGTGTGTCGTGGGTGTTATCTGAACATCCCCCCCCAAATGTATAACGAACTCCAGCAGCGCGACGACATCGCCTATTGTCCCCATTGCCAGAGAATGATATACTGGACAAAAGAAGAAACGCTCTTTGAGGCAGCCCCGCTTCGGGCCAAAGGAGCGTGACAGAACGTTTCCCACAGGTCCGTCTTTTGGGGCGAGGACGGGGAAGCCTCCGTAAAATCGTCATGATAAAACCGCACGGTCGAAGCAGCTCAAGCGGTCGCCGGAGCGCTAAGCGCTCGGAGGAAAGTCCGAACACCACAGGGCAGGGTGCTCCATAACGTGGAGTCGCGGCAACGCGAAGGAAAGTGCAACAGAAAGGATACCGCCCGGTATCGACCCTTTGGGTGGGACCGGGTAAGGGTGAAACGGTGCGGTAAGAGCGCACCAGTTCCCCGGGTGACCGGGGAAGCTTTGTAAACCCCACCCGGTGCAAGACCAAATAGGGGAACGCTTGAGGGTGGCCCGCCCGAGTTCCCGGGTAGGTTGCAAGAGGAACCGGGGAACCGGTTCCATCAGATGAATGACCGCTGCCCGGTTCGCGGCAACCCGAATCGGGAACAGAATTCGGCTTATGGGCTGCTTCGGCCGTCTTTCTTTACCATGTATTGAAAAAGCGATTAAAGGACATGCTCCTGAAGTTTGAAAACAATAAAACGCTGTGTAAAATATCCTTTCAGGAAAAAGTCAGATTTTTTTCCCACGACTACTTGAGGTGTTGTCTCTATCTCGAAGGACTCTCGCCGGACGCCCCCATCTTTACAAAGAAACTGTATACCACATTGATTTCAACTTCGCAGTTGCTGGAAGATTTCCTGGACTTTCACGGTGCCAAAAACAGCAGCAATTGGTATTTTTACCGGGAACTTTCCGCAGCCGTCAGGCACTTGAGCCTTGCCGGTTACTCCCAGCAACATATTTCGAACCGCCTTTTGTTTTACGATCTTCCGGACACGGAAGATTTCGACCGGGAACGACAGGCGAACCATCAATTCATTAAAGAGTCGCTTCTCAAGCTGACACCCGTCATCCTCCAAGAAGCCCGGCGTTTGGAGATTCCGTTGCCGGAAAGTGGATACGATGCGGCGGCGTTTCCGGGGGTTGCCACAAGCGAGATGCTCGAATTCGATATCGATGATCTCGACAAAGATCAGCAAAAGGAAAACATCGTCAAAATCGCCAGTGAATTTCTCCACGTAGCCAACGCCGTGGATCAGCTGGGGGTGTATAAGCATTGCAGTGCCAATGAAATCCGGTGGATCGTGCCCTCGCGGGTCAACGAGGTGGAAATCCGAAGATTCGAGATGTTGGTGCACAACCTGCAATCCTCCTTCGACACGTATGTCATCCACGGGGGATATCGATTCGGGAACCGAAAACTCAAGCAACTCCGGGGATATTTTTCTCTGGTCTTCCACCTGCTCCAAACCACGGGCCGGCTGTTACATTTTTACGAGCGTCATTTAATCGATGCGGGGTATAAACACGTTTACAAACAGGTCCGGGAACGGATGGTGAACCTGGTGGATCCGGACAGGCTTTTGGATCGCATCGTCAATTGCTGCCTGTTTTATACCTGCCATTTTTTGACCGGCGGGAAAACCCTGGCCCGGGAGATCCTTAATGAGAACATCGAGCGGGGCACCGTCACCGTGGGCATTCCGATGAACCTGGGGTTTCACGCCCGTCCCAGCCTCCTGGTGGCCAAGATCGTCCAGCATTACGGCGGTCACGTGGAACTGTGCGTGGGGGAGGATCGTTTTGATGCCAGCAGTGTTCTTGACATCCAGTGGGCGGGTGGGAAGATCCAGAAGGAGCAGATCACGAAAGTCCGGTTTGAAGGAGACACCCGGGCCCTGAAGGATATCGAGATCCTGGCCGGCGTCAACTACGGCGAAGACACCATGGGAAAAGGTGTCCCCCTCCCCAAGGAACTCCATTATCTGGCCTGATTCAACATTGTCTGTACTTGGGACGCGTCCTTACAAACAGCGAAACCATCGCATGTGTTAATGGAAACCATCGGAATCATCGTGGCAGCCGGTAAGGGGATCCGCATGGGCGCAGGTATCCGCAAGCAGTACATGCGATTGGAAGGGCTTCCTCTCCTGTGCCATGCCGTGCGCGCATTTGATGTGTGCCCGGAGATACACCGGATTCTTCTCGTTATCCCGGAAGAAGACGCCGCATACTGTCGCGAGGAGATCCTCCCCTGTATCCCCCTGAAATGCCCCGTGACAATGGTCCACGGGGGCACGAAACGCCAGGAATCCGTTTACAACGCCCTGTTGACCGCCGGCGAGTCGGTTTCACTGGTGGCGATTCATGACGGTGTACGACCCCTGGTCCATCCCCGGCATATCCAAAAGACCCTTGACTGTGCCGCATCAACGGGTGCCGCGGTTTTGGCGGTTCCCGCCACCGACACGTTGAAACGGATCGACGATCATTTCCGTGTCCGGGAGACCATCGACCGAAAAGAGGTCTGGATCGCCCAGACCCCCCAATCCTTTCGATACCCCATCATTCGGGACGCCCATGAAAAAGCCAGGCAAACCGGATATACGGCCACGGACGACGCCGAGTTGGTGGAACAGGCCGGATACCCGGTGAAACTGGTTCACGGAAGTCGGTTCAATATCAAGGTCACCCTTGCGGAAGACCTGATCATGGCAAAGGTGCTTTTCCCGTTGATGGAATCGGAGGATTTCCCGCGCTTCCGACGGGGATGTGGAGGGGGGGTATAAGCAGATCGTGACCGCCGCCGGTCAAGGCGCCGAAGCGGCCATGGCCATTTTCGAAGGCCTCATCAATCCCTATTGGCAAAGGCAGAACCGGCGGACGGGATCACAGTGAAGCACAAAAGATCGTAAAAAAACAGGTTTTAAAAATCGGTTCCAAAATCGAGGGCCTGCAGTTTATTGCAGGCCCTCGGTGGTTTTAAAACGCTACGGTTGTTGCGTTAGAAGAGGCCGGAGACTTTTCCGGTGTTGACATCCACGTCCACCCGCCGGAATGCCGGGTTCGAACTGGTCCCGGGCATCAGGCTGATGGTCCCGGCACAGGGACACAGGAACTTGGCCCCGGAGTAAATGAGGACATCCCGGATGGGAAGGCGCCACCCCTTGGGAACCCCTTTCAGTGTGGGATCATGGGACAGGCTCAAGTGGGTTTTGACCATCATGGTGGTGTAGTCGCCGTATTCGGGATCGCTTTCCAGCATCTTGGCCTTGGCTTCGGCGTCCGGCGTCCAGTCCACGCCGTCGGCGCCGTAGACTTCCTTGGCAATGGTGGCCACCCGGTCCCGGAGTTTCATCTCGATGGGATAGAGAAAGTCGAACTCGGATTTTTCGTTGCAGGCATCGATGACGGCGTCGGCGAACTCCAGGGCGCCGTCCCCGCCTTTCAGCCAGTGGTTGGACTCGGCGCACCGGGCACCGGCCGCTTCCGCGGCTTTCTTGACGATGGCCACTTCCGCATCGGTGTCGGTGTAGAAACGGTTCACGCAGACCACCGGGTTCATGCCCGACTTGCGGATCACGTTGATCATGTGGACCATGTTTTCGCACCCTTTTTCCACCAGTTCCAGGTTCTCCTTGGTGTAGGCATCCGGAAGGGCGATTCCCGCCACCACCTTGGGGCCGCCGCCGTGCATCTTGAGGGCGCGGATGGTGGTGGTGAGTACCGACACGTGGGGCTTGAGCCCGCTGTAACGGCACTTGACGTTCCAGAACTTCTCGAACCCGATGTCGGCCGCAAAACCCGATTCCGTCACGTGATAGTCGAAAAGTTTCAAGCCGATGCGGTCGGCGATGATGGAGCTCTGGCCCACGGCGATGTTGGCGAAGGGTCCGGCGTGCACGAAGCAGGGGTTGTATTCGGCGGTGCACATGAGGGTCGGGTTGATGGTATTCCGCATCCATGCGGTCATGGCGTTGCCCACTTCCAGGTCTCCGGTGGTCACGGGCTTGCCGCTCTTGTCAAAGGCGACGGTGATGTTGTTGAGCCGTTCTTTCAGGTCGGCGAGATCCCGGACGATGGACAGGATGGCCATGCACTCGGAGCTGACGGCGATGCCGAACCGGGATTGCATCATGAAACCATCCATCCGGCCGCCGATGCCGATGATGATGTTCCGTAGGGCCTGGGCGCAGTAATCGATGATCCACCCCATCTCCACGCGGGTGGGATCAATATTGAGGCGCCGCATCCCGGTGAGCCGCTGGAGCTGTTCGTCGTTGTAGTTTCGCTCGTGCTGCATGCGGGACGTGAGCGCCACCATGGCCAGGTTGTGGGCGTTCATGATGTCGTTGATATCGCCGGTGAGTCCCAGGGAGAATTCGGTCATGGGGATCAAGAGGGAGTTCCCGCCTCCGGCGGCGGTCCCTTTGACGTTCATGGTGGGTCCTCCCGAAGGCTGGCGGAGCGCACCCCCCACGTTGACGCCGCGCTTCCCCAGGCCTTCCATCAGGCCGCAGGAAGTGGTGCTCTTTCCTTCCCCCAGCGGTGTCGGCGTGATTGCGGTCACCTCGATATATTTGCCGTCCGGTTTGTCCTTGAGCCGATCGATCACCTTCAGAAAATCAATCTTGGCCAGCCTTCCCACCGGAAGCATTTCTTCTTTCTGAAGGCCGAGTTTTTCCTGCCATTCTTCCGGGGTCGGCATGTTCTGTTCCGCGGCTTCGGAAATCTGCCAATCCGCCATCTTCGTCGCATCGTACGCCATGTTTCACTCCTCCTTTTTTGTCTCATTTTGGAAATAGAATCGCATCGTCGCCCGACGATGCGTTAACGCCCGCAGGGAAGGGAACCACCTAAAGGATGGATCGCTATCATTTCAAAAACCCTTTTGCAAGGGATAAATCACATTTTGCGCCCTTGGCGGGTTGTGCGCATTTTGAACCGCAACAGCGATCATTCCCCCCAGGTTCTGCCTGACGGCAGTGCTTCGCTGGTTGGAGCGAAACGGAAATCCCGCCTTGCGGGGCAGCGGGGAAGCTTCAAACGAGCCTGTTGCTTTGCTATAAAGGGGCATCGGTTTGGAGCCGATAAAGACGATAGTAAAACCCCCGTTTTTCCATGAGGGTGCCATGAGGGCCCGTTTCCACCACCCGGCCGTGGTGCAGGATGAGGATTCGATGGGCTTGACGTGCCGTGGAAAGCCGATGGGCGATCAGAATACACGTCTTTTTCGCCGTTAGGGTTGCCATTGCCTGTTGAATGCGTGATTCGGTCTGGGAATCGATGTACGAGGTGGCTTCGTCCATGAGGATCAAGTCCGGATCCCGGGCGAGGGCCCGGGCAATGGAAACGAGCTGGCGTTCCCCGCTGGAAAGGGATTTCCCCCCCTCGGAAACGCGGGTTAGGATCCCGTCCGGAAGGCGCTGGATCAAAGGCATGCATCCGGACTGTTCCAGAATGCGCCGTTTTTCCTCGTTGTTGTATCCCGTTTTTCCTTGAAAAATATTTTCTTCCAGAGTCCCGGAAAAAAGAAAGGGGTCCTGGGTCACCAGGGCCATCCTTTTGCGCAACCGATAGGGATCCCATCGAGTCGAGTCGATTCCGTTGATGGATATCTTTCCGGATACCGGATCGTAAAACCGGGGAATCAGGTGGATCAGGGTGGTCTTCCCGGATCCGGTGGGGCCGACGACGGCGAGCGTCTCCCGGGGGGACACGGTAAAGGAAACCCGGTCCAGGACCGGTTCCCCTTTCACATAAGAAAACGAAACGTCTTTAAACACGATGGTGCGGATGCGGTCATCGGGCGGCACTCCCGGGGAAGGATGCACCACCGACTTTTCCATGGATGCTGTGGTATCCATGATCATGAAAATCCGCTCGGCCGAGGCCATGGCGTTTTGCATGACATTGTATTTTTCCGCCAAGTCCCGGATAGGGTTGAAAAACATCCGCATGTAAGACAGAAACGCCACCAGGGAGCCGAGACTGATGCGCCCGGAAACCGCTGCACCGCCCCCGTAGTAAATGATCACGGCGATGGCCACCGCGCCCAACAGCTCGATGACGGGCATGAAAAGGGCGAAGATCCGGATCTGGCGAATGCCGGCCAGGTAGTTTTCATGGTTCAGGATTTGAAATCGTTTGAAATTTTCGGCTTCGTGCCGGAAGAGCTGGATCACACGGATACCGGCGATGGTTTCGGCGATATGGGTGTTCATTTCAGCGATCTTGATGCGCAGGGTTCGAAACACATCCCGGGCCAGATCGGCGAACCGGAAAGAGGCGAAAATGACAAAGGGCAGGATAACAAAAGAGATCAGGGCGAGTTCCCAGTCGATCACCAAAAGGACGCCCGCGATCCCGAAAAGCAAAAAGAGGTCCTTGAAGACCACGACGATGACCGACGTCAACAGTTCGTGCATGTTTTGCACGTCGTTCGTCACCCGGGTCGTCAGCCTTCCTACGGGATTCTTTGTGAAAAAGGGCATGGCCTGGTCTTGAATATGGGTGAAAAGGGCCATGCGAAGGTCGTGCATGATGTTTTGTCCGGTATATTCCAGCACCATGACCTGGAAGAAATTAAACGCGAAACTGGCCGCGACCAGACCCAGAAGGATGCCGGCGGCGATTCCCACGCCCGACAAGTCCTTCCGTCGCAGCGCCTTGAGATCTTCCGGGTGCAGATTCCGAAGTTGGTCGTAAGGAATTGTCGCCGTATCCGCTTCCACGACGAAATACGCCGAATACCGGGCCACGAGACGTCGATTCACCGGGTCCGACAAATCGACCACATAAAGACGTGAGGCGGGTCCCGGCGAAGCGGGCGATTGTGTGCCGGTATCCTTTTGGGGCGGCACGATGTACCGGTCGATGGCCACCTTGGTCACGTACGGGATGGAAAGGTCGAGAAGGGTGAGCATGAAGACCAACGCGACGGTTAAAACGAACCCCCAGCGATACGGTCGGGCAAAGGGGTATATCTTCCCGATCATCTTCAGATTATCGGGTTTTCCGAGCCGATCTTCCTCGAAGTAGCCGAAATCACCGTGCATCGAATTCTTCCTCGATTGACTGGAGTTGATGGGTGCGGCGGTAATAGTCGCTGGTGGAAAGCAGTTGGGCATGGGTTCCGGAATCGACGATACGGCCCTGATCCATGACGATGATCCGATCCGCGGGACGTACCGCCGAAATGCGATGTGAAACGAGAATCAGGGTTTTTTCCCGGGTTACGGAATAGAGCTCCCGGATGATCCGGTGGGCCGTGACCGTGTCCACTTGACTGATGGGGTCATCCAGGATCAGGATGGGGGCATCCGAAAGGAGGGTCCGGGCCAGGGCCACCCGCTGCTTTTGCCCCCCCGATAATACGAGGCCCTTTTCACCGGCCAGGGTTTTCAACCCGTCGGGGAATCCCTGAATCGTATCGTCCAGGGCCGCTCGATGCAAGACATCCCGGAGATGTTTTTCGGTGACGCCGGGTCTTTTCAGGGTGATATTGAATTCAATGGTGTCGGCGAAAAGGAATGCCTCCTGGGGCATGAAGGCCATGCATGCCCGAAGACGGTCCAACTCCATATGACGGATGTTGACGCCGCCCAAGGTGATCATTCCTCCAAAGACGTCGTACAAGCGGGGTATCAGGCTGATCAGGGTCGTTTTTCCGGCGCCCGGCGGTCCCACAATCCCCAACGTGCTTCCCTGTGGAATCTTCAGGTTGATCTCCGCCACCGCCGGCCAGGGTCTTTCCGCATCCGTTGGGGAATCATAAGAAAAGGCAACGTCTTGAAAACACAGATCCCATCGGTTGGGGGTCTTTGTTTTCCCTGGTTCGACAGGGGGAACTTCCGGAAGCGTGTTCATAATTTTTTTAATGCGGTCCAACGACGCGCCCCCGCGTTGAATGAGATTGGTGACCCATCCCAGGGCCATCATGGGCCAGGTCAAGAGCCCCAGATAGCTGATGAACGCCACGAAATCGCCGGGAGTGATGGCGAAACGTATGGTCTGGCGGCCGCCCAGATACAGCACAAGAACCAGGCTCAAATTGGCGAAAAAGAGCATCATGGGGAAAAAGGATTGGATCAGGCGTGCCAAGGCCAGGTTGACGCGGACGTAACGCCGGGACACGTTGGCCACATCCTCGGCGTTTTTGGATTCGAGGAGGTATGCCTTGACGATACGGATTCCGGCAAACCGCTCCCGAACCGTTTCCGTCATTTCGGAAAAAACCCCTTGGACCTCCTGGTAGAGCCGGTGCATCCGCTTGCTGAAAAATTTGGTCGAAAAGACGATCAGCGGCATGGGGATAAGGACAAAAAGGGTAAGCCCTACGTGGATATACGCCATGAACCCCACGGCGGCGGTTCCCAGGACAACGGCGTCCGTCAAGGCCACCAAGCCCATTCCCGTTGCCATCCGCACGTTTTGAATGTCGTTGCTGGCATGGGCCATGAGGTCGCCGGCGGCGGTTTTGTCGAAATATGAGGGGGAAAGGCCTTGAATATGGGCGAACAGGCGATTTCGCAGTCCTTCTTCCACCCTGCGGGAGAGCCCCATCAGCCGCAGGCGCCATCCATAGCGGAGAAGGCCCATGGCTAGGGCAATCCCGACAATGAGCCCGGCGTATTGAAGCAAATCCTGGTCAGATGCACGAAACGCCGTCAGATCATCCACTGCCAGTTTCAAAATCCGTGGGATGAAAAGCTGGAGGATATCCACGGCGATCAGGCAAAGGAGTCCCGCCGCAATGTCGAAACGGTTTGCATGAAAATACGGCTTAATGAGGTCAAATTTTCGCATGGGTGTGTCGTGCCGACCCACGGTAATGCACCGTAAACGGGTGGGATGCCGGGAGCTATAACAGAATCGATCCGGGGAGACAACAACCGCCGGTATTTTTCGCGCGTTGACTTTGTTTCCTCCGGTTGTTAAGGTATCTTCATGAAAATCGGTACCGTCGTCGAGTTCATCGACCGTCAAAAAATGACTTGTGCCGTGGTCATGGAGCTCAAAGGCGACCGACTCCACGTGATCACCGAGGGGAATCGAGAGATCAACCTCTCACTCAAGCGCCTCTCCCATCTCAGCGACACGGTATTGGACACGTCCATGGGTCGGGATCGACTGGTGGCCCACCTCAAAGAAATCGCCGCCCGAAGAGAGATCCTCATGACCCGCGTGGACATCCGGGAGCTGTGGGAGATCTTGCATACCGAACAGGACTGGATCGACCTTCCCACCATGACCGGGCTTTGTTTCCCGGACGCCCCGGACAAAGACCACGAATCCGCCGTGGTGCGTGCCTTTTTTAATCAACGATTGTATTTCAAGTTCGATACCGGGCGTTTTTTCCCCTATCCCGAAGAAAAGGTCCAGGAGTTGACGGCCCGGGCCGAAGAGGAAAACCGCCGCCAGGAGATCATCGAGCAGGGAAGGCGATGGGTGAAACGGGTTATGGAAAGCCCCCATCCGCGGCTCGAAGACGCGGATTTACCGCTGGTGGAAATGCTTCAGTCCCATTACCTGTATGAAAAGGACAGCCCATCCTATGCGCTGAGCCGCGCCGTATTGGCGGATACCGGTATCGACACCCCGGATAAGATTTTCCGGCTCCTGGTCAAAGTGGGGGCCTGGTCCACAGATGAAAACATCGATCTGATCCGCCTGGAGATTCCGACCGGCTTTCCTTCAGGAGCGATCGATTCGGCAAAGCGACTGATCCGGGAAATACCCTTGTTTCATCCCGGTCTTCCGGTCGAAAACCGGAGAGATCTGACCCATTTGCCGGTGATCACCATTGACGGCCAGGCCACGTTGGATTTTGACGATGCCCTGAGCGTCGAAGATCTTGGAAATCGGCTCAGGGTGGGGATCCATATCACGGACGTGGGAGAGGTGATTCAAAAGGATACGCCCTTGGATCGGGAAGCCCGTTCGCGGGGGAGTTCCATTTACATGCCGGATCAGCGGATCCCCATGATTCCCCCGGAATTATCGGAAGATCTGTGCAGCCTGCGTTCCGGAGAAATCCGGCCGGCCTTGAGCGTCCTGGTGGAATTGGATCCTTACGGCGACGTCCTGGATTGGGAGATTGTCCCCAGCAATATTCGGGTGAAAGATCAGTTAACCTACCAGGATGCCAATTTGTCGGCGGAAAAAGACCCCGCGCTCCAGGGCCTGGTGCATGTGGCCCGGCAGTATCGCCGAAAGCGCATGGCACAAGGCGCGCTGCATATTTCCCTTCCGGAGATTCACATCCACCTGGATGAATCGGGGGACGTTTCCCTAAACCGGATCAACCGGGAAAGCCCCAGCCGTCTTGCCGTGGCGGAAGTCATGATTATGGCGAACGCGCTCATGGCCGCATTTCTCAAGGAAAAAGGCATTCCCGCCGTCTTCCGTTCCCAGCCCCGACCCAAAGAGCGGCTCTATGAAGGAGAGGAGGGGACCCTCTTCCAGAACTGGATGCAACGGAAACTGCTGAGCCGGTTCGTTTTGAGCCCCGAGGCCGAACCCCATAGCGGTCTCGGCCTGGACGCCTATGTCACCGGAACATCCCCCATCCGGAAATACTTCGACCTGGTCACTCAGAGACAGATCCGTTCGGCGTTCGGTCTAGAATCTTCCTATTCACGGGAAGAGGTGGAAGGGATCATTGCGGAGCTGGAACCGGTGATGGCCCACGTTATCGCCGTACAGGTCCGGAGAAGCCGCTATTGGCTCCTGAAGTTTCTGGAAAAGCGGATCGGCCAGAAAGAAGAGGCCATCGTTCTGGGAAGATCTCGGACCGGTTACCAGGCGTTAATTCCGGAATATATGATGGAATGCCGGGTCTCGGTTCCGGCCAGCTATGAACTGAAACCCGAGGATGTGATCCGGATCACCATTCAGCACGTGGATGCGCGAAACGATGCCTTCAATGTCTTCATGAGCTGACGGCATCCGGAACGGCCAGACCATTCCCTGCAGCCGATACGGCGGAATAGACGTCTCTCAGCGGAATCCCGCGTTCTTTGGCGATTTTTCGACAGGTTTCGTACTCGGGGACAATCCGCCATTTTCCATCTGGTTCCCGGATCCGCTTGGCGGGAAGGGGACCGTAGATCGTTTCGACGGTCACCGGCTCGCGGGGCAACGTCCATCGCGGGACCTCCGAGAAGCGGACGCCAAGGGTGGTGCTTTCACTGAGGAGGCATCGAAGCACCGCCTCCCGCTCCTTTTCCTTGCACAACACCTGGATCAAGGTCCCCGGCCGGTTCTTCTTCATGAAGACCGGAATCCAGTACACGTCCAAGGCCCCCGATTCGAAGAGGCGTTCCATGAGATGCCCGAAAATTTCGGGATTCATGTCGTCGACGGCGCATTCGGCCACGACGATGTGTTCCGCGGTTCCCTCCAGCGGCGGAGAGGGCCTTCCCACCACCACCCGGAGGAGGTTCGGCATTTCCTTGAGATCCCGTGTTCCGGCACCATAGCCGATCTTTTCAACGACCATATCCGGCATTCGGGTAAAGCCCTCGGAAAGCGTGGCGATGACCGCCGCCCCGGTGGGGGTCGTCAGTTCACGGGGGATCTCTGTCTGGTGGACCGGCACCCCCTTCAGAATTTCCAATGTGGCAGGCGCCGGGACGGGAAGGCGTCCGTGGGCGCAGTCGATCCAGCCCGTTCCCAAAGGGATGCGGGAAGCGACGATTTTCCGGAGTCCAAGGTAGTCCAGGCCCAGACACGACCCCACCACGTCCACCAGGGCATCCACGGCGCCGAGTTCATGGAAATGCACCTGATCCTTTGGACAGCCGTGAAGGAAGGATTCGGCCGCGGCGATCCGATCGAATATTTTCATGCTCGACCCTTGGACATCCGGAGGCAAGGGGCTCTCTTGGAGCATGCGGCGGATGTCCGCAAAGGCTCGAACCGGCACATCGTTTTGTATCTTCACGGTCACTTTCGTACCGCGGATCCCATGGCGGTACACCGAGTGGACGTCCAGCGTGAAA
Source organism: Deltaproteobacteria bacterium (assembly GCA_019309485.1). Taxonomy (GTDB): domain Bacteria; phylum Desulfobacterota; class Desulfobacteria; order Desulfobacterales; family UBA2156. The sequence continues at coordinate 48,266 of JAFDGC010000009.1, forward strand.
CCGGTGAGGGGAAGACGCTTCAACTGGGTGTCGAGCCATTCCACCGGGACGCCCAGATCAATAAGCGCTCCAAGGATCATGTCCCCGCTCAATCCGGAAAAACAGTCAAAATAGGCGAACACGGCATCTTTCCTTTACAGGCTGTCGGAGGGCGTTTCGGCATGAAGGACTAGAATTTTCACCATCAGTTCAGACATCCGAACCATGTCGTCCAGGCGGATCCATTCGGAGACGGTGTGCATGTCGCGCATGCCGGTTCCCAGCACACCGGCCGTGATCCCTTTTTCATAAAAGATATTGGCGTCGGAGCCTCCCCCGGAGGCTTTGCAGACCATTTTCCGGCCCAGGGCATCGGCGGCCCGCCGGGCCAAAAGAACCACCGGATGGTCTTCCGGGATGTTTGTTTTGGAAAAGGAGCGCTCCACACGCGCCTCCAGGCGGGGAAGGCCCTCCCCGGCGGCGGGTCCGCTGTACCCGTCCACTTCCCGTTTGAAGGCCTCCGCGATGGCCGCGGTCACCTTCTCCAGTTTAGCCTCATCGTGGCTTCGGCTTTCCCCGATGAGGGTGACCCGATTCGGAACGATATTGGTGGCGAATCCGCCCTGAATCACCCCGATATTGCAAGTGGTTTCCCGATCAATGCGCCCCAGTTGCAACGCGGCCACGGCCCGGCAGGCCACCTGAATGGCGTTGATCCCTTTTTCTGGTGCTGCGCCGGCATGGGCTTCCTTTCCGAAGACATCGAAGGTCATGCGGTTGGCGGCGGGCGCCCGGGTGATAATTCCTTCGGTGTCCGTGGCGTCGAGGACATATCCCCATTTTGCCAAGATTCGACGCGTATCCAGATGCTTGGCGCCGGCCAGGGCGTCTTCCTCGCACACGGTGAAAACCAGTTCCAGCGGGCCGCAAGGCAGATTCCGTTCCTGAATCGCCCGGAGGGATTCAAGGATGATGGCGATGGCGCTCTTATCGTCGGCCCCCAATATCGTCTTCCCGTCGCTTTTGAAAACACCGCCTTCAAATATGGGGTGAATCTGTTCACCAGGCGGCACGGTGTCCATGTGGGCGCTCAACAGAAGGGGTTCGACGGGCCGGTTTCCCGGCAGCGCGGCCAGGAGATTCCCCGTATCGCTTCCAGTGGCCTTTCCCGCATCATCCACCCATGTGGTTGCCCCCAAATCCTCCAGCAGCCCCTGAAGCAATCGGGAAAAAGCCCCTTCGGACTTACTGACACTCCCGGTCTTCACCAAAGTCAAAAATGTGGTTTTCAAACGATTGGGGTCGATCATGATCAAATCCTTTCGTCTGCGTTCTTGCTTCGGCTTGACAGAAATGAAACAAGCATATTATATAGATCAATTAAGTGCGGAAGTGCGCAGCTCACTGGTGGGGCTCCCGGACTTCAAATCCGGTGTGAGGCGTTAAAACCGTCTCGGGTGGGTTCGATTCCCATGCACTTCCGCCATTGGTTATACCGATTCCCACATTCGTGTTTCAGACCCGGGTATATCCCCTTGTCCCGAAGGATAGCAGGGCACATCAGTTTGCGCCCATTTTTATCGATTGTAATGTACGAATGCAAGGGATTATAGGATCAGCGCCGATTTCTGGATATTGTCCGAATTACCCGCGACACCAAGATTACCGGATCGATCCTCCTGCTAAAAAACGCAGGAAAACAAAAGAATGTAGGGCCGGGGTAGGCGCATACAACTCTATAACAGACTGCGCGTCCGAAGTGATGGAGTGAGAGGGAAGCGGGTAGATCCGTTGACAGATTATCGGGCGTACTGAGGATTGTCGAAGGCGACGGCGAATCCTGAAGGCTCAACCCGGACAATTGTTCCTTGCCGGCTCACCTGGACGGACTGGTGGGTTACATACGTCATCTTGATCCGATCCCCCGCAGAAAATTTCCCTTTGGCTTCGATGAAAACCCCAGCACTGCCTTCATCGGTGATAACGCCGTGGTAGACACGGCCGGCAGTGACAAACTCCACAGGACGGGACACCTTCAGCCGGATATATTTCCGCCGAAACCGATGCGGCATCGATAGGCCCTCTCCTATTCCATATCTTTCCACATTTTATTTCTCGAAGGGTTCCATTACATACAACGCCACATCAATGCAACGCTTTTTAGTGGTAAACCTTCTTCTGGCAATCCTTCGTTGAAGCTCCCCTGTTGTACTGCATGGCGGGATTTCCGTTTCTTGCCAACAAGCTTCGGGAAATGTGTTCGCTGTTGCGGTTCACAAGATCGTCCGGACCGCTTCTCCTGATCCCGCTTCCAGGGCGAAGGGTTCAACATTGAAGCCCTCTTGTACTTTCCGGTGGGATGTGTTATTTTGTCGGCCCATTAAAACCGCCACCCGTCAGCAGGAGTGTTGCCGTGCCACGAATGAAAGAACCCTTCTATATTCTCACCGTCGACGATGAGGAAACAATCCTCGATCTTTACTACCAGATCCTTTCTTCCAGCCGGGATCTGGCCGGAGATGACGAGGAAGTACCGTATTTCGAAGTGTCCCAGAGCCGGCAAGGCGATCATGCCGTGACGATGGTTCGGGAAGGCCGTGAAAACGGCCGTCCTTTTTCCGTGGTCTTTCTCGACATCAATATGCCCCCGGGGCCGGACGGCATTTGGACCGCCCGGAAGATCCGGGAAATCGACGCGGATGTGGGCATTGTTCTGGTGACGGGGCATGTTCGCGTGAACATCCTGGAGACGGCGCACACGGTCCTACCAGTGGATAAACTTCTGTATCTCCAAAAACCTTTTTATCCCCAGGAGATCCTTCAGTTCGCCTCCGCTCTGAGCGAAAAATGGCGGGTGGAGCGGGAATACCGAGCCGTCATGCAGGATCTGGAAGAACGGGTTCAGGCCCGTACGGTATCCCTCATGGAAGCCAATAAACGGCTGTCGGAAGAAATCGAAACCCGGACCCGTGTCCAGATGGCCTTAAAAGAAAGTGAAAAAAAATTCAGGGAAATGATTACCAACAATTCGGACGGGATCGTCATCCTGGATCAAAAAAACACCACCCGGTTCCTCAATCCGGCGGCCGAAGCCCTCTTTGCCGTCCACGGAACGGAATTGCTCGGTCGTCCATTTGAATATCCGGTTTACGTGGGAAAAACCACGGAGATCGAAATCAAGAACAACAACCGCCCCTCCGTGGTGGCGGAAATGCAAGTGGTGGAAACCGAGTGGGAAGGGGAAAAGGCGCTGCTGGCGTCCATCCGCGATATCAGCGAACGAAAGCGCATGGAAAAAGACCTTGCCCAAAGCTACGAAAAGCTCCAGAAGGCGATGGTGGGGACCATCGAGGCCATGGCGAATATCGTCGAGCGCCGGGATCCCTATACCGCCGGACATCAGCAGCGGGTGGCCAAGCTCTGCCAGGCCATCGCCCTGGAAATGGGCCTTTCCGATGACCGGGTGGAGGGGATTTTCATGGCGGCGCTCATCCACGACATCGGGAAAATCGCCGTTCCGGCAGAGATCTTAAGCAAACCCGGGAGATTGTCCGAAATGGAATTCGAACTGATCAAAATCCATCCCCAGGCCGGATACGATATACTCAAAGGCATCGAATTCCCTTGGCCCATCGCGGAAGTCACCTTTCAGCATCACGAACGGATGGACGGATCCGGATACCCCCGCGGGCTCACCGGCGAACAGATCCTTTATGAAGCCCGCATCATGGCGGTGGCGGATACGGTGGAGGCCATGGCCACCCATCGTCCGTATCGCCCGGCCCTGGGGATTGATGAAGCCCTCAACGAGGTGATGCAAAACGCCGGACACAAGTATGATTCCGGCGCCGTGGAGGCCTGTCAACGGGTTTTTTCGGAAAGAGGGTTTCAATTCTGATGGCTTCGCAAAAAGGCCACCCGGGGCGTTGCGCTGCATTCTTCACATGCCGATGCGTTACACGAAGACAGGTTATTCTGGTCTGCGCACAACCAAGCTTCGTCCTTAAGAATTTGCGCGAGTCGCATATGAAACGGTTTACCCTGCCATCCCATTTTTGGGCTGTTAGGCGTTTATCAAACAAGGATTATTCAAAAGAGAGGCGCCCATGGAGATCCGCACCCATCAACGGATCGACCCCCAGTTTTGCGGAGAAGCAACATTTTTGGAACCGGGACACAGTCGGGTGTTCATGACAACGATCCAACGGATGGCCGTTGATGAAACGGGATTGGTCCACGGCGGATTCATCTTTGGATTGGCGGATTATGCCGCCATGCTCGCCGTGAACGACCCCAATGTGGTATTGGGAAGCGCCAGCGTTAAATTTATCAAGCCGGTCAGGGTCAATGAAACGGTAACCGCCGATGCCCGTGTGTCCGAGGCGAAGGGGAAAAAACACGTGGTGGCCGTTCAAGTGACCCGGGAGGAGGTACCGGTTTTCGAGGGCGAATTTGTCTGCTTCGTCCTCGAAGGCCATGTCCTTTCTCCAGGCGCATAATCTTGCCAAATGGCGCACCTGAGCCTTGTCACCGGGAATCGGCTGGAGCGCCTCGTCGAGGCGTTGGCGGAGGTCGTGGCACAGCCCGTATCCGACCCCCTCATCCCGGACATCATCGTCGTTCAGAGCAAGGGGATGGAGCGGTGGGTACGCATGGCCTTGGCCCGGATCAACGGCATTTGCGCCAACGCTGCCTTCCCTTTCCCCAAGGCGTTCCTGGAGGATGTTTGCCGAAGATGCTTTTCAGACTATCTTCCTTCCTCCCTGGTGGATCCGGACGTTCTGACCTTTCGCATCCTGGACCGCCTCGACAAATACACCGGAAATCCGGCCTTTGAACCCCTCTGGGCGTATCTGGAAGACGATGCCGACCCTTTGAAACACTACGGCATTTCCCGCAGGATAGCCCATCTTTTCGACCAGTATCTCGTCTTTCGTCCCGACATGATCTTTTCCTGGGAAAGAGGAAAGGATACCGACTGGCAGGCCGTGCTGTGGCGCGATTTGACCGGGGATCCTCCCCATTTTCATCCGGCCTTCTGGATGAAACGCCTGGTAGAGGAAATCCGAAAGGAACGCGTCTGTCTCGACGCCCATTTCCATCGGGTCTGCATTTTTGGAATTTCCTATCTTCCCCCTGCTTACCTCCAGGTCATCGCCCAAGTGTCCCGCCAGATCCCTGTCTTCCTTTTTTTAATGAATCCCTGCCGGGAATACTGGTCCGATATCGTTTCCGATTTCCAGGCTCGCCGCATCCAGGCCGACTATCCCGAGGCCGCCTGCTTAAAACAGGACCTGCACATGGAACGGGGGAACCGTTTGCTGTCGGCCTGGGGAGTCCAGGGGAAGCAATTCTTCTCCGCCGTGAACGCCCTGGAAGCACGTATGGAAGAGCGATTCCAGGAACCCGGGGACGACACCCTCCTTTCCGGAATTCAAAGCGACATCCTGACCCTGTCGGACCCGGAAGGTTCCATGGACCGGGGCACAACACCCCGTAAACCGAAACCGGTGGACCGCTCCATCTGGGTTCACGCCTGTCACAGCCCCATGCGGGAAATGGAGGTTCTCCGGGACCTGATTCTGGATCTTTTCGAATCCCAACCCGATCTTTCTCCCCGGGACATTCTGGTGATGGCCCCGGACATCGAGGTTTATGCACCTTTCATCCAAGCCGTTTTCGGGGGCTCCGCCGGGAAGGATGTCCGAATCCCTTTTCACATCGCCGATCGGGGAGGCGGGGCGGAAGGGGAGGCGGTGGCGGCCTTTTTGTCCATCCTTGCCCTTTACGACACCCGTTTGGGGGCCGCACAGGTCCTGGAGATTCTGGATTACACCCCTGTTCAACGGCGATTCGGCTTGTCCGAAGCAGACGTTCGAACCATCGGGCAATGGATCCGAGAGACCGGTATCCGGTGGGGGGTCGATGCCGAGGATCGGCGTCGATGGAAGGTCCCCGGATTCTTTGAAAACACGTGGGAAGCCGGAGTGGAACGCCTCCTCTTGGGATACGCCATGGCCGGGGACGCCGATCAGGATGTGGCCGGGATCTTGCCATACGGTCAATTATCCGGTGAAACGGCTTCCGTCCTGGCGTCCTTTACGGCCTTTTATGATCATGTCGTATCCGTATATAATGAATTGAATCACTTAAAAAATATAGATGGTTGGATACAATTTCTGAATCAATTAATCAAAGATTTGATGGATATTGACGCGTCGGAAGATCAGGGAGTTTTTATCATCCGGGAAGCGATTCACCGTCTCGGATGGGCGGGGAACCAGGCGGAATTCCGCCGAACATTGGATTTTTCAATCATCCGGTCTTTTCTGGAGGAACGTCTGGAACAGAAAACAGAGGGGCGCCGCTTTGCCTCGGAGGGTGTCACGTTTTGTACATTCCTTCCCATGCGAAGCATCCCGGCCCAAGTGGTTTGCCTCGTGGGGATGAACGATGGGGCCTTTCCCAGGGAGGATTTTTCCGTGACCTTCGACCGGATGGCGCGGCATCCCAGGGCCGGCGACCGCTCCCGCCGGCGGGATGACCAGTACCTCTTCCTGGAAGCCCTTCTTTCGGCACGGCAACGACTGTATATCACCTATGTGGGACGGAGCCTGCAGGACAATTCGCCTCTCGCGCCGTCGGTCCTGGTGACCCAACTCCTGGAATACCTTCGCCGTGGATACGGCATCCCGGAAACCGAACTGGTGGTGCAACACCGCCTCCATCCCTTTTCAAGCGCCTATTTTCAAGGCGATCCGGCATTATTCAGCTATTCCCGGGAAAATTTTACCGCTGCAACGCAAAAGAACACCGTCACATCCGGCGCCTCCTTTTTTATCGATGCCCCTCTCCAGGAGCGGGAATCCGCCGCCTTTTCCGTGGATCTGGAAGCCCTATGCCGCTTCATCTCCCATCCGGCCGCCTATTTTTTAAAAGAAAGACTCGGCATTTTTTTATTCGAAGAAGAGGCGCTTTTTCCGGAACGCGAGCCCTTTTCCCTGGAAGGCCTGGAGGCCTACCGGATGGCCCGTGATCTCATCGAGGCGCGCCTTCACGGGATTTCCACAGAAACCGTCTTCCGGACATGGTGCCTCGGGGGCCGGCTTCCCCATGGAAACGTGGGACGCGTTCAGTTCCACCGAGTTGCGCAGGAGGCCGCCCCTTTCAGCGTTGCCCTCAAAACGCTTTTCGAGGATATACCGCCTGAAACCGTTTCAGGAGAAATGGCTTTCGGGGATCTGATCCTTACCGGAAAGGTGGACGGGGTAAGGAAAGGACGGCTGTTCCGATACCGGTATGCCAAGACCCAGGGGAAAGACCTTTTGGATACCTGGACCCGATACCTGTTTTTGAAAGCCGTTTCCCCCAAAGCCGTAAACGAAGCCTTTTACCTGGCAAAGGATGCCGGCTACCGATTTCTTCCGGTGCAAAACGCGTCTTCTTTGCTGGAACCGATCCTCCATCTTTATCGGAAGGGACGATCTGCTCCGGTCCCCCTTTTTCCCCAGTCTTCTTACGAATATGCATGCCAGCGGTTTCAAAAGGGGCGTTCCCGAAAAGAAGCCCTGGAAAGGGCGCTCAAGAAATGGACCGGAACCGACTTCATCGAAGGAGATTCCCGGGACCCGGCCATCGAACGGTGCTTCGGAAAGACGGCGCCGCTGGACGAGGCCTTTGAACAAGCGGCCGAATCCGTCTTCTCCCCCTTACTGGCGCACCTGGAAAAGGAGGCGTAAGGGGCATGAAGGAACTCGATATCTGCACCGTTCCCCTGGAAGGAACCACCCTCATCGAAGCCAGCGCCGGGACCGGAAAGACCTGGTCCATCACCGGCCTGTTCCTGAGGCTTATCCTGGAAAAACGCCTGACGGTGGACCAAATTTTAGTCGTGACGTTCACCAATGCCGCCACCGAAGAACTGCGGATAAGGGTCCGAAAACGGCTTTTGGACGCCCGGAACGCCCTTGCGTCAGGGAAAGCGCCCCGGAAGGATGCGGTACTGGTCCACGTGACCCGAAAATACGCCGGCGATCCAAAGGCCAGGACCGCTCTCACCGATGCGCTCCGGGATTTCGATACCGCCGCCATTTTCACCATCCATGGATTTTGCAGCCGGCTGCTGCAGGAGTGGAGCTTCGAGACCGGTTCCCCTTTCGACCTTACGCTTGTCACGGATCCGGTTTCCCTGGTCCAGGAGGTGTGCGACGATTTCTGGCGGATTCATTTTTATCATGCCCCTCCGGAGTTTATCGCCTTCTGTCAGAGACACGTGAAAGGGCCTGAAGCTCTTCATGCCATGCTTTTGAAAATCCGTCGTCCGAAAGTCGAATTTCTCCCGAAAACCCAGGCCGCCCCCCTTACCGGGCTGATGGAATTCCGGCGACTCTTCCGCCGGGTAAAGGCGGCATGGCCCGAATCCAAGAATGCCGTTGCCTTGCTTTTGGAAAAAAGCCCTTTGAATCGGCGCATCTATTCCCTTAAGCGCTGCCGGGAACTGGTGGCGGACATGGACCATTGGATGGAATCCGGGGCGCCGGGATTCCCGGTGATGGAGAGCGTTGGCCGTCTCACGCCCGGGGCGTTAACAGACGCCACAAAAAAAGGGGGGCGACCTCCGATTCATCCGTTTTTCGACCTGTGCGGAAGGCTTTGGGAGGCCGCCGAGATTCTGGATCGTCGGATGCACCGGCGGCTCGTTTTCCTGAAAACCCGGTTTTTCTCTTTTGCCGAGACCCGCCTGGCCGAAAAAAAGCGCAGACACCGGATTCAATTTTACGAAGATCTTTTGAAGGCGGTGCAACGCGCCCTTCACGGCAAAGGGGGACGCCGTCTGATCCGCACAGTGGCCGAAAAGTATCAAGCGGCGCTGGTGGACGAGTTTCAGGATACGGATCCGGTCCAGTACGAGATCTTTTTCAGGCTTTTTTCGCATCCGGGACAGGTCTTTTTCATGATCGGGGATCCCAAACAGGCGGTTTACGGATTCCGGGGCGCCGATGTTTTTTCCTACATGGAGGCCGCCAGGCGCGCTCCCAAACGCCACACCCTGATCCGGAATTTCCGGTCCACACCGGGATTGGTCCGGTCCGTCAACACCCTCTTTGCCGATGTGCCGTTACCGTTTGTCTTCAAGGAGATTCCCTTTCAAAAAGGAAGCGCCGCTGAAAAGGAAAGCGATGGACCGGAGCCTGAACCAGCCTCCCTGGAGATTTGGTTCGTTCCCGGGAAAAACGAAAAACCCGTGGGTAAGACCGAAGCGACAACAGCGGTATCCCGCGCCGTGGCCGGAAAGATTCTTACTCTCCTTGAGGCCGGAAATTTCCAGGAAAAGGAAATGGCCGTCCTGGTGCGCACCCACCGGCAGGCCCGAATCATCAAGGAAGCGCTTTTTGAAAAACGGATTCCGGCGGTCCTTTTCAGCGACAAGAACGTTTTCGATTCCCATGAAGCCGCAGAATTGGAGCGGGTCCTGACGGGGATTCAAAACCCCCTGCACCTTTCACGTGTAAAAGCCGCCCTGGCCACGGACATGATGGGATTCACGGCCCGTGATCTGGATACGGCGGATACGGAAAATCCGGTCTTTGAAGCGGCCTTGGCCCGGTTCAGGCGCTATCAGGACCTGTGGCGCATCGAAGGGTTCATCCCCATGTTCGCCGAGCTCATGGAGCAGGAAGGGGTAAGCCCCCGCCTGATCCGTTATCCGGACGGAGAAAGGCGCCTGACCAATCTGTCACATCTTGCCCAGCTCCTCCAGGAAGTCTCGTGGCGGCACCCGCATGCCATGGGGCGCCTGGTGAAATGGATATCCGAACACCGGGATCGGAATGCACCCCGATCGGAAGCGCACCAACTCCGCCTCGAATCCGATGAAAACGCCGTGACCATCGTCACCATGCACCGGAGCAAAGGACTCGAGTACCCTGTGGTGTTCTGCCCTTTTGCATGGGAAGGGATAGAGGAAAAGGAAGACCTTGCCGCTTTTCACGATCCCGAATCGGGATTCCCCCTGGTGGTCGATCTCGATCCAAAACCCCATCCCAAAACGCTTCACCTGACTCAAAAGGAACGCCTCGCCGAAAGCATCCGCCTTTTGTATGTGGCCGTGACACGGGCGAAAAATCGATGCTTCGTGGCCTGGGGAAGGGTTCGATCGGCCGAAACATCGGCCATGGCCTATTTACTGCATCCTTTCCGGAGTACCGTCTTGGATGATCCGAATGCCTTTCCCCTGGGCGTTTTGGCCCAAACCGTTTCCCAAAAAAACGACGCGGCGCTCCTGGCCGCGTTGCAGGCGCTGGCCCGGCGGTCGGGCGGAAGCATTACCGTTTCCATGCTCCCGGAACCCCGAGCCGAAAAGCGGCCTCCGGAAAAAACAAAAACCCCGGCGGTGGCGTGCCGACGCTTTTCAGGGAAGATCCTCCAGGGAATGAAAACCGCAAGTTATTCTTCCCTTGTCAGCGGTGCCGAAGCGTTGGACATGGACCACAAAGACTATACGGATCCCCCCCTTCCGGCTCCGGAAGATCTCCACGGGCCGGATATCTTCGCTTTTCCGTCCGGGGCTCTGGCCGGGCGATGCTTCCACGCCCTTTTCGAATCCATCGACTTTTCCATTCCCCCTGCAGCACAAAAGCCGTTGGTCTCATCGATTTTGTCGGCCTACGGTTTCGGTCAGGAATGGACGGAAATCGTGTGTGATGCGGCCCACCGAGTCCTTTCCGCTTGTCTCCAGTCAGATGAGCGGTGCTTACGCCTTTCAGCACTCTCACCGGCGGATCGGATTCATGAAATGGAATTCGACTTTCCGGTGAAACCGGTTTCACCGGAAGTCCTGGCCGAGGCCTTCGGGAAGCAGGAGAATCCGAAAAAGGAATTTGACTTTTCCGGGCGCATGAAAAAACTCTTCTTTTTCCCCTGGGAAGGTTACCTCCGGGGCTTCATCGATTTAGTCGCCTTCTACGAAGGGCGGTATTATCTCATCGACTGGAAATCGAACCTTCTGGGGGTCGGGTGCGACGCCTATGCCGCAACCCGTCTGGCCAGGGTCGTGGAAGAAGAATACTACTTTCTCCAATACCATCTTTACGTGCTGGCCCTGTACCGGCACCTCAAGCGGAAAAAGCCCGGATTTTCGTATGCAAAGGAATTCGGGGGGGTCTATTATCTTTTTATCCGCGGGATCCACCCGGACCCGGAAACGGGTGTGTCCCGGACGGGTGTATATTACGATCTCCCGGATTTGGAGCGCATCGAGGCCCTGGAAAAGGCCTTGATGCCGTCTATCTGAACCGATGGAAAATCATTTCAAATTTTCCGATACCCTGGCAAATCGGCTCCTTTCGGGTAAAATGTTTTCCCATCTGGACGTTCGTTTCGGCCGGCTGATGCTCCGTCTTTCGGGTACCGAAGACGGGAGCCTTTTCCTGGCTGCGGCCCTGGTCAGCCGTGCCGCCGGAGAAGGGCACGTTTGTGTCGACCTGGAATCCATCGGGGGGAAACCCTTCACGGATGCACCGGGAAACCCGCCGGAACGGGTGCTTCCCAAGGCCGAGACCTGGAGGAAAACCTTGTCCGAAAGCCCCGTGGTGGGAGACGGAACGGCCTTTACGCCCCTGGTGCTGGACGGTGCCGGTCGGCTGTATCTTTACCGGTTATGGAAAGCCGAAACCACCTGCGCAACACATCTGCTGAAGCGGGCCCGCTCCCGGTATCCGACCGTTTCCGTGCATCGGTTCAACGACGCCCTTGGGCGGCTTTTTCCCGGGGGCGCCGGAACATTCGACGACCGGCAGGCGGCAGCGGCCGCCGTGGCCGCCACCCGGAGGCTCTGCATCCTTTCCGGAGGTCCCGGAACAGGAAAGACCCATACGGCGGCAAAGATCATCGCCCTGATGCTTCTTCTCGAGATTTTCCCGAGACCTCGCATCTTCCTGGCCGCTCCCACCGGAAAAGCGGCGGCCCGCCTAAGAGAATCCATCCGTTCCGTCAAGGACTCACTTCCCATCAGCGATGCCCTCAAGATTATGATTCCCGAGGACGCCGCCACCCTCCACCGGATCCTGGGGCGCATTCCCGGGAGACCCGATTTCCGTTTTCATGAGAACAACCCGCTCCCTGCGGACCTGGTCATCGTGGACGAAGCGTCCATGGTGGACCTGACCATGGCATCGGCGCTTTTCAAGGCCGTACCGGAATCGGCCGGAATCGTCCTCATGGGAGACAGCCACCAACTGGCTTCCGTGGAGTCAGGGTATGTCCTGGGAGACATCTGCCAAGGGGCTTTTCTTGCCGGAAAAGAGAAAGGAGCGCCGAATGCCGAAAAAACGGGGGCGGAAATTTCCGGAAAAGCCCCTGATGCCGCCAACGATCCGAAAGACGGGCTTTCCGGCTGCATTGTTTTCCTCGAAAAAAATTATCGGTTTTCCGACACCAGCGGCATCCGGCAGCTGAGCCGGGCCGTTGTCCAGGGGGATGGGGACGCGGTGATGGAGATCCTTCGCTCCGGAGCCTTCGATGATCTCCAATGGGTGGGGACCAATCCGTCGAAAGAATGGGAATCGAGTCTTTCCGGGGCGATTGTAAAAGGGTTCGGGCCGTGCGTGAACGCCCGGGATCCGGGACAGGCTCTAAAGGCATTGGAGGGATTCCGCATGCTTTCCGCCGTCAATCATGGGACCTTCGGCGTCACGGGCCTCAATGCGTTTGCGGAAACCCTCTTGCGCCGCCGGGGATGGATTCCGGGGGGGCGTCAGCGGTATGCCGCCGGATATCCGGGCAGGCCCATTCTCATTACCCGGAACCTTCATGAGCTCCGCCTTTTCAACGGTGATACGGGAGTGATTTGGCGCGCCACTGATGGTGGTCTCTATGCGGTCTTTCCCGAAGAGGACGGGGAATGCCGGCGCGTAGCCATTCCCCGGCTCCCGGAGCACGAGACCGCCTACGCCGTGACGGTGCACAAGGCCCAGGGATCCGAGTTCGACGAAGTCCTCTTGATCCTTCCGGAACAGGATACCCCCCTTCTTACCCGGGAACTCCTGTACACGGGGATCACCCGGGCCCGTCACCGCCTGATCCTGTATGCCGGTGAGGGTGCCATTCGCCGCGCGGTGTCACGGCGGATCCAGCGGCGTTCAGGCCTGAAAGACGCCTTGTGGGGATCCGGAACTTAACCCGGCGCGGGGTTTTCTTCCGGCAGGATGCGGTGCTCTGTGGTGATCTCTGCCACGCCCCTGAGGGTCACCCCCACCGAACAGTATTTGTCCTGGGAAAGGGTGATGGCCTGTTCCACCGCCTTGGGCGTCAAGCCCTTTCCGGCCAGGCGAAAGACCAGATGGATCTTTCGAAAGGTCCAGGGGGGATCTGGATCCTGTTCAGCCGTGGCGGTCACTTCCAAGAACGAGAGCGCCATTCGCTTTTTTTCAAGGATCTGCACCACATCCACGGAAGAACAGGCCGAAAGCGCAACAAGGAGCATCTCGGAAGGCTTGACGCCGATTCCGTCGCTCTGCCCGGAAAGAACCACCGAATGGTTGGTGGAATCGATCCCCACAAAATGCTTTCCCTCGATCCATCGCACCCTTGTCTTTGCCGCCATGTCACACCTCCTGCGCACCCTTTAAAAAAGGTTCATGTTGCATTATCGTTAATGAAGTCGTAACGGTCCTGTTCGGCTGCCTTGTATAGCGTGACGGGGATGCTTCCCGCAATCCCCGCCTTTTAAGGCGGCGGGTCGAAGGAAGCTTTCTTAAAACGGACAATTTCCTTATCCGGAAGCTCCGCCTGTCAGGGCGAAGAAGTTCCGCGCGGCGAAGATTAAGGAGGCGCATCGTCATGGTGGCCAAATCGGTCATGGATATTTTAAAGCACTTGGACAAATCCAACTGTCGGGAATGCGGCGAAAAAACGTGTCTGGCCTTTGCAAGCGAAGTTTTTAAAGGGCGAAAACCCCTCGTGGCATGCCCGAAGCTGGACAGGGACACCATCCGGCGGCTCACTCCCGAGAAGGAGCTTTGGGAGACACCGCCGCCCGAAGGGGAAGCGTACCTGAATGTGTTGAAGGCCGCCATGGCATCCGTGGACTTCGCCGAGGCGGCCCAAAGAACCGGGGGGCGTTTTACCGGCGACCGGTTGATCCTTCCCGTGATGGGAAAGCCCTTCGGCGTGGATGCCCGCGGAAACTTTTACGGGGATATCCATGTGAACCCGTGGATCGCCGTTCCCTTTCTGAATCATGTGCTTCACGGGAAAGGGGTTTCCCCGTCCGGGGAGTGGGCTTCATTTCGTGAACTGGAAGGGGGAAGGGAGCGATATCCCCTTTTTCAAAAACGGTGCGAGGCGGCCATGAAACAGGTGGCCGACACCCATACGGGCTTATTCGACGACATGGTGCATCTTTTTGACGGAAAGGCCGTCTCCCCCCGGTTTCAGTCGGACATCTCCGTGGTGCTGCACCCGTTGCCGAAGATCCCGCTGATGATCTGCTACTGGCGACCCGAAGAGAATATGGGGTCCAGCCTCAACCTCTTCTTTGATACGTGTGCCGACCAGAACCTGGACATCGCATCCCTGTTCACCCTGGGCGTGGGTCTGGCCAGGATGCTGGAAAAGCTCGCCCTTCGCCACGGGTTCGGGGAAAAGATTCCGGATCGTCACGGAAAAGCGTGATTCGGTTTTTGACGTTTCTTCCCGGACGATTTTTCGGCCGGACACAATCCGTCCTTGTCTCCACACCGGGTTTTTGATAACCTATATTTTTAAATTTATTTGTGGGACACGGTGCACAGATGCGTGTAGGGATGGGATACGATGTCCACCCTCTGGTGGACGGAAGGGACCTGGTCATTGGCGGAGTGGAAATCCCTTTTGAAAAGGGCCTGTCCGGTCACTCCGATGCGGACGTTCTCCTGCACGCGATTTGCGACGCCCTCCTGGGGGCGTCGGGGCTTGGGGATATGGGAGAACATTTTCCGGACACGGATCCGCGATTCAAGGACATATCGAGCCGGACCCTTTTATCCCGGGTTTGGGACAAACTCCGGAACGCCGGTTTTCGGGTTGTCAATGTGGATGCAGTGGTGGCGGCCCAGGCGCCCCGGCTTTCTCCTTTTCGAGAACGAATGGTTGCGCTCGTGGGAAAGATCCTGGAGATGGAACCCGCCCGTGTCAATATCAAGTACACCACCACCGAGAAACTGGGGTTTATCGGAAGAGGAGAGGGGATCAGCGCCTTGTGTGTGGTCCTCCTGGAAGAAACCGTGGATTGAAAAGAAAACGCATGAGCATTTCCATTTACAATACCCTGACACGGAAAAAAGAGCCCTTTGTTCCCGCGGAACCCGGAAAAGTCCGTATGTACGTCTGCGGGCCCACGGTTTACGATTCCTGCCACATCGGGCACGCCCGATCCGTAGTGGTCTTCGACGTGATCACCCGGTACCTCCGGCGCCGGGGTTTCGAAGTGATTTATGTTCGTAATTTTACGGACATCGACGATAAGATCATCCGCCGGGCGGCGGAGCTGAAGGTCGATCCCAAGGACCTGGCGGAACGATACATCCGGGAATTCCACCGGGACATGGACGCCCTGAAGGTGGAGCGGGCCACTTTAGAGCCCAAGGCCACCGAGCATATTCCCCAGATCGTCCAGATCATCGAGCGCCTCATGGAAAAAGGATACGCCTATCAAGCGAACGGAGACGTCTTTTTCTCCGTGACCGCGTTTCCCGGCTACGGAAAACTCTCGGGACGCAAGCTGGAAGATATGGAGGCCGGGGCACGGGTGGAGGTGGATGAACGGAAACGCGACCCCTTCGATTTTGTTCTCTGGAAGGCCTCCAAGCCCGGGGAACCCGCCTGGGAAAGCCCCTGGGGCCCTGGACGGCCGGGTTGGCACATCGAGTGTTCGGCCATGAGCGCCGCATACCTCGGAGAAACCTTCGACATCCACGGCGGCGGGAAAGACCTCATCTTTCCGCACCACGAAAATGAAATCGCCCAATCCGAGGCGGCCTTTGGCCGCCCCTTCGTAACGTATTGGGTACACAACGGCTTCATCAACATCAATCATGAAAAAATGTCCAAATCTCTCGGGAACTTCCTTTTGATCCGGGATCTGCTCGAAACGTATCCCCCGGAAGCCATCCGGCTTTTTCTCCTTTCCAGCCACTACCGCAGCCCCATCGATTTTACCCCCGGGCAAATGGAAGAAGCTCTAAGCGGGCTCGACAAGCTGTACGCCCTCCTGCAGCGGGCGCAGGCGGCTCTCAAACCGGATACCATGAAGGGGGAAGCGATGTTTTCCGGGGCGTATTGGGACCGTTTCTGCAATGCCATGGACAACGACTTCAACACCGCCCAAGGTATCGGCGTGCTCTTCGATGCCGCCCGATCCGCCAATCGCCTCATGGACGAAACATCGGATCCCGGGCGCGATGATTTTCAGCGCCACATAGGGGGTACGGTTTCGCAAATCCGCGGGATGGGGGACGTTTTGGGGCTTTTCACCGAATCGGCGGAATCCTATTTTGAGTCCCGGCAGGTGCAATTGCAAAAAGAAAAGCCGGTGGACACCGCCGCCGTTGAAGCGCTGGTGGCCGAACGCGCCGCGGCCCGGCGCGCCAAGGACTGGGCCAGGGCAGATGCCATCCGCCGGCACCTCGAAGAAATGAATGTCATCTTGGAGGATCGTCAGGAAAAGACGATCTGGAAGCTCAAGTAACGCTGATCCCCCATGCCCGAATTCACGCTGACCTCCCATTTCACGCCGAAAGGGGATCAACCCAAAGCAATCGCCGCCCTCTGCGATTCCATCGCCTCGGGAAACCGGCATCAGGTCCTGCTGGGAGTGACGGGATCCGGGAAGACCTTTACTATGGCCCATGTCATCGCCCGGACCCAACGCCCCACCCTCGTCATCGCCCCCAACAAGACCCTAGCGGCCCAGCTCTACCACGAATTCAAGGTGTTTTTCCCGGAAAACGCCGTGGAATACTTCGTGAGCTACTACGATTACTACCAGCCCGAGGCCTACATTCCATCCACTGACACCTACATCCAGAAGGATTCCTCCATCAACGAAATGATCGACAAGCTGCGGCATTCGGCCACCCGGTCCGTGCTGACCCGGCGGGACGTCATCGTGGTGGCCAGTGTGTCGTGCATCTTCGGTTTGGGGGATCCTGAAGACTACCTGGCCATGCGGGTGGAGTTGAAAAACGGCGCCACCTTGTCCAGGGATCGACTCCTCGCCGACCTGGTGGCCATGCACTATTCCCGGAATGATATCGATTTCCACCGGGGTGTCTTCCGGGTGAGGGGGGATCGGGTGGAGATTTTTCCGGCTTACGAAGAAGAACTGGCCGTCCGGGTTGAATTTTTCGGGGACCAGATCGACGGGATCGCGGAAATCGATCCATTGCGGGGGGCGACGAAAAGGCGGCTGGAGAAGATCTCCCTCTTTCCCGCCAGCCACTACGTCACGGAACGAAACCGTGCCCTGCGCGCCATGGAAGCCATCAAGGTCGAGATGAAGGAACAAGTCGAGTTCTTCAGGAGCGAGGGAAAGCTCATCGAGGCCCAGCGGATCGAAGAACGGACCCGGTACGATCTTGAGATGATCGCCGAATTGGGATACTGCACCGGCATCGAGAACTATTCCCGGCATTTCACGGGAAGGGCCGCCGGGGAACCGCCGCCCACCCTCCTGGACTATTTTCCCGAAGACTTCCTGCTGTTCATCGATGAGAGTCACATCGCGGTCCCCCAGCTCCGGGGGATGTACCTGGGAGACCGGTCCCGGAAAGAAACCCTGGTTGCGTATGGGTTCCGACTCCCGTCGGCCCTCGACAACCGTCCCCTGAGATTCGAGGAATTCACCGCCCGCATCTCGCAGGTGGTCTTTGTTTCGGCCACGCCCGCCGAATATGAACGGATGCAGGCCGGAGACGCCGTTGTGGAACAGATCGTGCGGCCCACGGGCCTAGTGGATCCCGAGATCGAGGTCCGGAGCGCCCGAAACCAGGTGGATGACCTGTTTCAGGAAATTCTGGTTCGAACCCACCAAAACGACCGTATCCTGGTGACCACCTTGACCAAACGGATGGCGGAGGATCTCACCGAATACCTGTCCGACCTGGGCGTGCGCGTGCGCTATCTCCATTCGGACATCAGCACCCTCGACCGGATGGAGATCATCCGGGAACTGAGGATGGGGGTGTTCGACGTCCTGGTGGGGATCAACCTCCTCCGGGAAGGCCTCGACATCCCCGAGGTCGCCCTGGTGGCCATCCTGGACGCCGACAAGGAGGGGTTTCTCCGGTCCCGGCGCTCCCTGATCCAGACCTTCGGGCGGGCGGCTCGAAACGTCCGGGGGAAGGTCATCCTTTATGCCGACGCCGTCACCGAGTCCATGCGGGAGGCCATTGAGGAGACGGCCCGGCGCCGGGCCATTCAGATGGCCTATAACCAGGCCCATTCCATCACGCCGGAAACCGTGGAGAAGGAAATCACCCGTATTTTCGAATCCATCTACGAAGCCGACGACGTGACCGTGAATCGGGTCCGGGAGCCCGCCGTTCCTTACAGGAAAACCGAAGACCTGGAATCGCACATCGCCTCGCTGGAAGTGCAGATGAAAGAAGCCGCCGCGGAACTGGCTTTTGAACGCGCGGCGGAGCTACGGGATCGGATTCGGGCCCTGAAAAAGCGAATGGTGTTCGAGTGGTAGACGATAGTCAAGACCGTCCCCTGGAAGTCCTTCTGGAGCGGCTCCCGGATTCTCCCGGCGTCTATCTCATGAAAAGCCGGGCCGGTGAAATCCTTTACGTGGGAAAGGCCAGGAGTCTCAAGAAACGGGTATCCAGCTATTTTTCCGGATCCTTCCGGCTTGATCCCAAGACAGAGCTGCTGGTCACCCAGATCCATTCCTTTGAGACCATCCTCACCGAAACGGAGCAGGAAGCCCTCATCCTGGAGGCCAACCTCATTAAACGACATCGCCCCCGGTATAATGTATTTCATCGGGACGACAAGCGCTATCCCTCCCTGCGCATGGATTTGAACGATCCCTATCCGGCCCTGGAGGTCGTGCGGCGGACCAAAAAGGACGGCGCCCTTTATTTCGGGCCCTTTGCTTCCGCCCAGGCGGTTCGGGAGACCTTGCGGATCATCCACCGCACCTTCAAGCTGCGGAAATGCAAAACGTATCCGCTCAAACCCCGATCCAGGCCCTGCCTGAACTACCAGATGGGCCAATGTCTCGGCCTGTGCGCCCAAAAGGTCCCTGAAAAGGATTACCGGAAGATTGTGGATGAAGTGGTCCTGTTTCTCAAAGGCCGCACCCCCCAGCTCATTTCCAAAATCGAAAAGGAGATGGAAACGGCGGCCCGGCGCCTCGATTTCGAAACGGCCGCCGTGTTGCGGGACAAGAAGTTCGCCCTGGAACGGACCCTGGAAAAACAGGTCTCCGTCTGCACCGATTTCAGGGACCGGGATGTCTTCGCCATCGCCCGAATCCCGGAGTTGACGGTGGTGACGCGCCTTCATGTCCGGGGTGGATTTCTCCTGGGAACCCAACACTTCGAATTCGGCCGGATCCTGTCCACGGATGCGGAAGCCCTGGGGTCTTTCATCCGCGGATATTATGAAAAAGGACATTTCATCCCGGAGGAGATTTTAACGCCTGTGTCGTTGGAAGAGGGGGGGTGGATTCAAAAAACCCTTTCCGCCGCCAAGGGGCGCCGGATACAGCTGTCGGCCCCCCGTCGCGGGGAAAAGGCGCGCCTGGTGGGCATCGCGGCCCAAAACGCCGAAAACCGTTTGAAAACGCTGGCGGAGGCTGCAGCGTCGGATCTGGATCGTCTATTGCGGCTGAAGCGGCGGTTGGGGATGCCCGGGTTTCCGGAGCGCATCGAGTGCATCGACACGTCCACCACTTTCGGGGTGGAACCGGTGGCGGGTCTCGTGGTTTTCGAAAAAGGGACGGCCAAGCCCTCTGCCTACCGGCATTACCGAATCCGCGGCGTTGAACCCCCCGACGACTACGCCTTTATGGCCCAAGTGTTGCGCCGACGCTTCGTGGAAGGCGAAGAAAAAAAACTTCCGGACCTGTTGATGGTGGACGGCGGAAAGGGGCAGCTGAACGTGGCCGCCGCCGTCACCCGGGAACTGGGAATAGAAAACGCCTTTTTTATTATCGCCATCGCCAAGAAAGACCGGAAAAAAGGGGAGGGTGAAGACAAGATCTACACCCTTCAGCGGGCCGATCCGGTGCGATTCGGACGGGACGCGGATCTCTTGCGACTCCTCGAGCGCATCCGGGACGAAGCCCATCGCTTCGCCATTACCTTTCATCGAAAAAAACGGCAGGACCGGGCCCTGCGCTCGGCCCTGGACGCCGTTCCCGGGATCGGAGAAAAAAGAAAAAAGGTACTGCTGGCCCATTTCGGAGGGATCGACGGAATCCGGCGTGCCTCCCTGGATGAGATCGCCGCACTGCCTTCCATGACAAAAAACGCCGCCCGGTCCCTGCTGGAAGCTTTGAACCCGTAAGACGAAATGATGATGGAGTCGTAAGAAGGCCGCTTGTTACGGCTCCATCACGTTTGCAGCTTTTTTAAAACGCCCACCAATTCCTGCACCGCGGCGGCAGATCGGTTCAGGGCCGCCTGTTCGTCTTCGGAAAGGCGGATCTGGATGACTTCTTCGATGCCGTTGTTCCCCAGCTTCACGGGAACGCCCATGAAAAGGCCCTGGATGCCGTATTCTCCTTCGAGGTAGGCCGCACAGGGGAGGATCTTTTTTTTGTCTTTCAATATGGACTCGGCCATCTCCACGGCCGCCGACGCCGGGGCATAGTAGGCGCTTCCGGTTTTCAAAAGTTTGACGATCTCGGCGCCGCCGTTGGCCGTCCGATCCACCAGGGCGTCGATGCGATCCTTGGACAAGAGTTCCGTGATGGGGATTCCCGCCACTGTGGAGTAACGGGGGAGGGGAACCATGGTGTCGCCGTGCCCGCCAAGGACAAAGGCGTGGGTGTTTTCCACGGAGACGTTCAGTTCCATGGCGATGAACGCCCGGAAACGGGCCGAATCGAGGACTCCGGCCATCCCCATGACCCTGTTTTTTGGAAAGCCGGATGCTTCAAAGGCCACGTGGCACATGGCGTCGAGGGGATTGCTCACGATGATCAGGACCGCGTCCGGAGAATACCGGGCCACTTCCCGGGTGACGTTTTTAACGATACCGGCATTGGTGCTGATGAGATCGTCCCGGCTCATTCCCGGTTTACGGGGGATTCCCGCCGTAATAATGACGATATCCGAATCCGCCGACGGTTCGTATCCGTTGGCCCCGATGAGGTGCGCGTCGTGCTTTTCGATGGGGGCGGCTTCGGACAGGTCCAGGGCCTTTCCCTGGGGCACCCCTTTAATGATATCGATCAGCACCACGTCGCACAATTCTTTCTCCGCGAGCCGCTGGGCGGCGGTGGCGCCCACGTTCCCTGCGCCCACCACCGTGACTTTTTTGTCCATGTTCCCCTCCTTGTATCTGTATTATATGGTCCGTTTGGTTGATTCGGTTTAACGGATGAGTTGGGTCGGCCCTCGACCCCTCGACCCCTTGGCCCCTTGCCGAATCCGATCCGGCTTTGCGTGTTGACATTCGAAGGGGAATCACGTTAAGGGCTCTTTTTACGGAGAAGCATTGTGAAAATCGGTGTCATTTCAGATACGCACCTGCAGGCACCCGATGCGGCGTTGTTTCATCTGGTGCAAACCGTATTCAAGGATGTGGAGATGATCCTTCACGCCGGCGATTTGACGCGCCTGGCGGTTCTGGACGCATTTTCAGAAAAGGGCGTGGTGGCGGTTTGCGGCAACATGGACCGCAGCGATGTAGCGGGACGCCTCAAAGACCGGGAGCTCATCGAAGCCGCGGGATTCCGGATCGGATTGATTCACGGGTGGGGATCCAAGAAAGGGCTCGAAGAGCGGGTCCGGACGCAGTTTAAGGGGGTGGACGCCATTGTATACGGTCACAGTCATCAGGCGGCCAACCATGTGAAAGGCGGGGTGCTCATGTTCAATCCGGGCGCCTATTCGGGGAGTTTTTTGCTGGGTTCGAACGCTTCCGTGGGCATTCTCGAGCTGGGAGAGGGCATTACGGGAAAAATCATTGCCCTGTAAATCGGCATATTACGATTTCACAAAGGAAACAATCATGGAAACGACTGTCTTTGAAACCGATTTCCCGGAATTGACCCTCATGAAAAAAGGAAAGGTCCGGGACATGTACGATCTGGGGGACGCCATCCTCATGGTGGCCACGGACCGGATTTCGGCCTTTGACGTCATCATGACGGATCCCATTCCAGGCAAGGGGAAGATCCTGACCCGGATATCCCTGTTTTGGTTTCAGACCCTGGCGCCGGTGGTCGACAACCACCTGATCACGGCGGACGTAACGGCGTATCCCGCTTCCTGTCGCCCTTATGCATCGATTCTTGGGGGAAGGAGCATGCTCGTGAAAAAGGCGGATCCTCTTCCCATCGAATGCGTGGTGCGGGGATACCTCAGCGGGTCGGGCTGGAAGGCCTACCAGGAAACCGGGAGCGTATGCGGCATCCGGCTCCCGGCAGGGTTGAAGGAATCGGATCGCCTCCCCGAACCCGTTTTTACGCCTTCCACCAAGGAGGAACTCGGTTCGCACGACATCAACATCGATTTCGATGAAGCCGCCCGGCGCATCGGAAAACCCTTGGCCGAGCGGGTCCGGGACGTAAGCCTTGCCCTCTACCAAAAGGGTGCGGATTTGGCCGAGCAAAAGGGAATTCTTATCGCCGACACCAAATTTGAATTCGGGCTCGTCGACGATGCATTGATTCTCATCGATGAGGTCCTCACCCCCGATTCTTCGAGATTTTGGCCCAAGGCGGAATACCGCCCCGGCGGGCCCCAGAAAAGCTTTGATAAGCAATACCTGCGGGATTACCTGGACTCCATCCGCTTCAATAAAAAGCCCCCTGCGCCCCCTCTCCCCAAGGAGGTGATCGACAACACCCGGGCCAGGTACATGGAAGCCCTCAAAAAATTGACCGGGGAGTCCCTTGCCGCCTGATCCTCATCTCCCGAAACCCGAATCGCCGGGATGGACGGAAACCGTTGTTGCCCTGGAGCGGATCGACCTTTCGGATGAACGATTCCGGATTACCACCCGGCCCTGCGATGAGGCGCTGGTTGCGTCCATTCGCACCTGCAGCCTCGTCAATCCCCCGATCCTCCGAGAAAACGCCCCGGGCTTGATCATCGTGAGCGGATTCCGTAGGGTGGAGGCCTGCCGGCGGGCGGGCTTTTCCCGGATTCGCGCGCGGGTCCTTTCCGCATCGACGGACGAGGCCGCCGCCATCCGATGGTCCGTGGCGGACAACGCCTTCCAGCGGTCCCTCAACCCCGTGGAGGCCTTTCGGGTCGTGACCTTGCTTTCTCGAATTCATTCGGATCCAGAGGCATTGGCCGACGCCGCCACCCGGATGGGTTTCCCTTTGCATCGCGCCCTCGTGGAAAAGCTGGGGATCCTGGGACGGCTTCCCCAACCGGTGCTGGAAGCTGTGGCATGCGGCCTGGTGGCCTTTTCGACGGCCCTTGAACTGGTGAAACTTGATCCCGATACCGCCGTGGAATTGACCGCAATATTCCGGAACCTGAGACTCGGATTGAACCTGCAACGGGAGATTCTCCTTTTATTAACGGAGATTGCCCGGCGGGAAGACGCGGTGGTCCTGGATATCCTGAACGCGCCGTACCTGGAACGGATCTTAAAGGATAAAAGACTGGATCGGGTGCAAAAAAGCCGTGAGATCCGGCGGTACTTGAGAAGACGGCGCTTTCCCCATCTTGTGAAGCGGGAAGACGCCTTCTACGAATGCATCAAAAGATTACGGATCGAGCCCGGTGTGGTGCTGTCACCGCCCCGGGATTTCGAAGGTTCCGACTTTTCCCTGACGCTCCGATTCCACAGCCTTACCGGTCTCTCCGAAAAAATGCCCATCATTCAGCGGATCGTCAACGACTCGGATTTCAAGATGTTCATGGAATCCTGACGCGTTGATTTCCTTTTTTGTAATCCTCAACAGCTATCGGAAAAGGGGCTCCACGATCATTTCGACGAAAAGGTAGGTGACGAGGGTGATGGCTGCGGCGAACATTCCCAAGACATATAGGGATTGGATTCGGTGCCGCCGTTGTTCATCTGCGTTGTAGAAAACGTATTTCCCGCATTTCACGCAAAGCAGCTTTGGAATCGTCAGGGTGGACGTATGGCCGCATCGGCATGTGACTTCTTTGGGAGGGCGCGGCATAGGACAGCTCCTTTAGGGTTGCTTGTCTTTGTTCTCCGGTGGTTGGTGGACCGGGTTTCGCTGGGCAAAAAACGCAGCGGTCTCTTTTTTCATCAAGTAATAGGTGGAACCGGCGAAAAGCACCGCCGTGGCCCCGGTGACCATGGCGATGTAAAAATTCTGATTGGAAACGGCCCGTAGGGCCGCAATGGTATAAATCAGCAAGATCCCCAAATTGAAAAAGAGGCTCAGGGCCCGGGCCCACTTCTTGAGGATTCCCACGAAATAACAAATACCGATGCCGACCCCCAGCTGAAGCACCGCTTCCCTGCCGGAAACATTGGGAAAATAGTTGAGATAAATGAAAAAATAAAAATAGAAGTGCATCGCCCAACCCCCCCACAACAGCAGAATTCCGTTGCGTACGCTTGGGGGATAGGTTTTCAGGTCCGGCCATTGGAATTGCACGGCGATCGGCTCCTTTTTCTCGGGGGAAAGCCTTTAAATTACCGGCCGCACCTTAAACCCTTTTTGATCCCATTGGCAACCACAAAATCGGCATTTTTTTCTTGACTAAAACAAAAATAGGAATTACAGGTCGTTTGAACGATTAAATTCAATTCAATATATTATGGGAATACAGGAAAGAAAGGAGCGGGAAAGAGAACGGCGGCGGCAGCAGATCATGGTGGCGGCCCGGCGCGTTTTCAGCGCCAAAGGCCTGGAGAAAAGCACCATGGAAGACATCGCCAAGGAAGCCGAACTCAGTCCGGGGACGCTCTATCTGTATTTCAGGAACAAAGACGAGCTTTTTGCCTCTTTGTCCCTTCGGATGCTTCAGTTTTTGAATATCCGATTGGAAGAACTGGAACAAAAACGGACGCTTTCCGTTGAAAAAAAGTTTCATGTCCTCAAAAAGGCGCTGTATGACGTCTACGATTTCGATCCTTTGGTCCTCATCAACATGTTCCACCTGCAATCCAGCGAAACGCTCAAGAACCTGTCCGACGAACTCATTCAGGAAATCAAAACGTTGTCCCGGAAATCCCTCAGGTCCATGGCCCATGTGTTTGAAGAGGGAATCAAGGAAAAACGGTTCATCGAACGGCACCCCACGGCCATGGCCGATTCCCTGTGGGCCCTTTTTTCCGGAATCGTCCTTTGGGAAGAAAGTAAAAAAATCATCGACGACAACAAAAATTACCTGAAGCCGACCCTGGATTTGGCCTTTGAAATATTCTGGCGGGGCGTTTGTGCCTGAAGTTGTTCCGACACCTTTTTGTTTGACAATAGATGCCTGACATCCGCGTCGTCTGGCTGTTCACCGTATTCCGTTAAAGAAAGGAGGTGGTTCAAACCAGCAGCGTCAATAACCATCCCGAGGGTCAATCATCAACCAACCAAGGAGGGTGTGATTTATGGCGGAAAAAGAAGTAGTAGAAACATCCGAGGCTCAAATAGCCGTACACTGGCAAGAGGAAAAGTATATTTACCCGTCAACGGAATTCATTGCCCAGGCGAACATGACGGACAAGACCATTTTCGACCGGTTTTCCCTGGACAATTTCCCCAACTGCTTCAAAGAATACGCGGACATGCTCACCTGGTACGAGTACTGGCACACCACCCTGGACACCTCCGACGCGCCGTGTTTCAAATGGTTCGTGGGCGGGAAAATCAACGCCAGCTACAACTGCGTGGACCGACACCTCAAAGAGTACAAAAACAAGGCGGCCATCCATTTTGTTCCGGAGCCGGAAAATGAAAAGATTGAACACATCACCTACCAGGAGCTCTATGCCCGGGTGAACGAAATGGCGGCGCTGCTGCGGGATTTCGCGGGCCTCAAACGGGGGGACCGGGTCACCCTGCACCTCCCCATGACGGCGGAGCTTCCCATCACCATGCTGGCATGCGCGCGCCTGGGGGTCATCCATTCCCAGGTCTTCGGGGGATTTTCCGGGAAAGCCTGTGCCGACCGTATCGTGGACTCGGGGAGCCGGGTCCTTATCACCATCGACGCCTACTACCGGGGCGGCGCGCTTCTCGATCACAAGGAAAAGGCGGATGAGGCCGTGGCCGCCGCGGAAAAAGACGGCCAGAAGGTGGACAAGGTCCTGGTCTGGCAGCGTTACCCCGGAAAATACAGCGCCAAGACCCCCGTGAAGGACGGGCGGGATTACTTCGTCAACGACCTTCTCAAGGGCTATTACGGGGCCCGGGTGGAGCCGGAACGGATGGACGCCGCCGACCCGCTCTTTCTCATGTACACCAGCGGGACCACAGGCAAACCCAAGGGATGCCAGCACAGCACCGGCGGATACCTGGCCTACACGGCCGGGACCTCCAAATATGTCCAGGACATCCATCCCACGGACGTGTACTGGTGCATGGCCGACATCGGGTGGATCACGGGGCATTCCTACATCGTCTACGGGCCGCTGGCCATCGCCGCTTCCAGCGTGGTCTACGAAGGGATCCCCAACTATCCGGATCCGGGGCGCCCCTGGCGCATCGCCCAGGAGCTTGATGTGAACATCTTCCATACCGCCCCCACCGCCATCCGGGCCTTGCGGAAGATCGGGCCCGACGAGCCCAAGAAATACAACTATCACTTCAAACACATGACCACCGTGGGCGAGCCCATCGAGCCCGAAGTGTGGAAATGGTACTACGAAGTGGTGGGGAAGGGGGAGGCCGCCATTGTGGACACCTGGTGGCAGACCGAAACCGGCGGGTTTTTGTGCAGTACGCTGCCGGCCCTTGCCCCCATGAAACCGGGGAGCGCGGGGCCCGGAGTCCCGGGGATCCACCCCATCGTATACGACGACGAAGGGAACGTGGTGGAGCCCGGCACCGGGAAGGCCGGGAACATCTGCATCCAGAACCCGTGGCCGGGGGCGTTCCAGACCATCTGGGGAGACCGGGACCGGTATGTCCGGCAGTACTATGAACGCTACTGCAAGAACCCCGACTCCAAAGACTGGCGCGACTGGCCCTACATGACCGGGGACGCCGCCGTGGTGGCCGCCGACGGGTACGTGCGGATCCTGGGGCGCATCGACGACGTCATCAATGTCTCCGGGCACCGGCTGGGAACCAAGGAAATCGAATCCGCGGCCCTCGTCGTGGAAGAGGTGGCCGAGGCCGCCGTGGTTCCCGTGGCCCACGAGATCAAGGGGCGGGAGCCGGACCTGTACGTTTCCCTCAAACCGGGCTACCAGGCCAGTGCGGAGATCGAAAAGAAGGTGATGGACGCCATCGTCAGCGAGATCGGGAAGATCGCCAAGCCGCGCCATGTCTGGATCGTTCCGGACATGCCCAAGACCCGGTCCGGAAAGATCATGCGCCGGGTTCTGGGGGCGCTGTCCAACAAGCAGCCGGAGGGCGACGTCACCACCCTGGCCAATCCGGAGATCGTGGAACAGATCAAGGAAATGGTGACAAAAGCATGATGAGACGGTTCCGGGGGGTGATCCTCCCGGAACCGATTCCAGGATTTGGATTTAAAGGAAAGAAGAATAGGCAACCAAACAAAGGGACTCAAATTCATAATAAGGAGGTGATGAAAAGTCCGTATCCGGTCAATGATGCCATGTTCGACCAACCCTATTATCGGAGAACATAGGAGGCAGCTATGGGTCAAACCACTTGGGTCTATATCTTTTTGGGAATTTACATCATCTATGCGTTTTACTGGGGGCTGAAGGGGTATTTTACGGAGAAGACCTCCTCCGGCTACGCCATCGCCGGCCGCTCCATCCCCTTCATCGCCTTCCTGATGGCGGCCACCGCCGCCTCGTTTTCGGGATGGACCTTCATCGGTCATCCGGGCCTCATCTGGCGCGACGGCCTGGCCTATGCCTTCGCGTCTTTTTATGTCCTGACCATCCCCATCACCGGGACCTTTTTCGCCAAGCGGAACTGGCTCATGGGGAAACGCTACGGGTTCGTCACCCCCGGGGACATGTTCGCCTATTACTATAACTCGGAGTTCGCCCGGTGGCTCACGGTCTTCACCGCCTTTTTATATTCCATGTTTTACTCCGCGGTGCAGCTCATGGCCTCGGCGGCCCTGTTTCATTATGTGGCGGGCGTCCCGGTCGCCTTCGGCGCCATCTTCATGGCCTTTATCGTGTGGTTCTACGTGTGCGCCGGGGGGTTAAGGGCCTCCACCTGGGTGGGGGTCATCCAGTTCATCCTTTTGGTGGGCGGGATCATCCTGTTGGGTTTCTTCGTCGTCACCTCTGATGCCATCGGCGGGTGGGCCGCTTTTGGACAGAAAATGGCGGCATGGCCCGATGACTTGAAGTTCCGTATGCTGAAAGTCCCCCGGGTGATCAATTTCGGTCTTGCCGGCGCCGAGGGCGAAACCGCCTGGACGGCGGTCATGGTGCTCACCTATATGTTCGCCCTCATGGGGATCCAGTCCTCCCCGGCCTTCACCCTGTGGAATTTCGGAATCAAGTCCCCGAAACCCCTGGCCTGGCAGCAGGCCTTCATGTCCACCTTTGTGGTGGGTTTCGCCCTGTTTTACTTCACCGCCTTCCAGGGTATGGGCGCCCGGGTGCTCGAAATGGCGGGGTATACCATGTCCGACGGGACGGTGCTGAAATTCGCAAAAGACAGCGATGTGGTCCCCATCCTCATGACGCAGTTCCTCCCGCCCGTGGTCCTCGGGCTGGTCTTCATGGGCGCCATCGCCGCCATTCACTCCACGGCGGCGCCGTACATCGGCACCGGCGGGACCATCCTGCTCCGGGACGTGTACTGGAGATACATCCGCAAGCAGGAAGCCGGGCACTCGGAACAGATCTGGGTCAACCGGCTCCTGGCCACCGTGGTCACTGTTGCAGCCCTGTGGGTGGGGCTCACCTCCAAGGCGGCCCTGGTCATCCTGGGTGCCCTGGCCACCGCCTTCGGGTTCGTCATGTACGTCTTTCTCATGGGGGTGCACTGGGGATTTCGCTTCCCCAGCATCGGCGCCACCCTGGGGGTCCTCGCCGGCATGGTCGCGGTCTTTTTGACCTACTATGTCTGGAAGTATCCCCTTTCCATGCACTGCGCCTTCTGGGGGACCTTCAGCGGACTGGTGGTGGCGTATCTCTGCCGGGGCCTGGGAATCAAGGACAATGAAGAGACCATGAAGCGACAAAACGAGGTGCGCGCCTTCCTCGACAGCATCGATGCGCCCACGGAGTCCGGACAGAAATGGCGGAACGCCATGAAGATCCTGGTTCCGGTGTGGTACTTCTTCGCCATCGGTCCGGCCTGTATCCTGGGCAACAACGCCTTTTCCTTTGCCGGGTTCCCGCCCCTGTGGTCCTGGCAGATTTTCTGGTGGATCCTGGGCATCATCATGATGTGGGCGCTGTGCTTCAAGGCCGAGATGGCCACCACTTCGGCGGCCCAGATGGAGCGCGCCGAGACAGATACCATGATCGTGGTCAAGGAAGCCTAAACCCCGTTGCCTTCAAGGAGGTGTGCATATGAAACCCGAAGATCTTTGGATGATCGGCATTGTGGCCTTTTGCATCCTGTTCACCGCATCCTTCGGCATGGGATTGTGGGGATAGCCTGATCCCATGAAAAAACGGCGGCCGGATGTTTTGGCTTCCGGCCGCCTTAACCCTTTGAACGACTTCGAGGGGCGGAGTTGCGCTTCCATTATTCCTGCGTGTTCCCCGCGCCTTTTGAAGCCTCCTCACCCCCTTTGTTTTTTTCTCCTAACCGCGAGTTGACCCGAACGCTTCTTGCAATTCCCCCCTTTTAAGGCGGGATCAAGGGAAGCGATCTTGAAATAGAAACTTCCTTACCAGAAAGCCCCGCCCTTCAGGGCGGTGGGCTTAACAAAAGGCCCTATGCCCAAGAAAATCCTCATCGTTGATGACGAACCCAACATCGTCGTTCCCTTGCAGTTTCTGATGGAACAAAACGGGTATGCCGTGGATGTGGCCTACAGCGGGGAAGAGGCCCTGGAATCGATTTCCCGGTGGCGGCCGGACCTGGTCCTTCTGGACATCATGCTCCCGGGCATGGATGGATTCGAAGTCTGCCAGATCATGCGCTTGAACGAAGCGTGGCGGGACATCAAGATCGTCTTTCTCACCGCCAAGGGGCGGGATGTGGATGTGGCCAAGGGAATGGTGCTGGGCGCCGACGCGTATATTATCAAGCCGTTTTCCAACACGGAAATCATCGCCAAGGTCAGGGCACTCCTGGAAAATACAAAATGAGTACGACGCGACGATTTTGGTGGTTTTCCGCCGTCGCCCTCATCCTTACCCTGGTGACGGTGGGTTTCATCGCCCTTTTGTTCTGGCACCAGTTGACCCTGGATGAAAAGAATATCTTTTTCGAGGTCGTCAAGGCCCGCTTCATCTACTTCTTCGGAGCCGGGTTCATCCTTTTGCTAGGACTCGGATTGATCCTGGACGGCATCTTCCATCTCTACATCCTTCCCATCAAGCGCCTCACGGAAGAGATTCAGATCATTCTGTCGGTGAATCCGTCCCGCCGGATTTCAGAAGAGGGGGGGCAATGGTTCGTGGAAGTGGCAAGCCTTCTGAACGAATGGGCCGATCGGATGGAAACCTTGCAACATGACGTGGATGAAAAAATCGGGCTGGTCCGTACCGAAATCGAAGAAGAACGGAACATCTTTGCCGCCATCCTTTCCGAACTGCCCCAGGGGGTCATGATCTGCAATGCGGAAGGGCAGATCCTGCTGTACGACAAACAGACCCGCCAATTTTTTGAGGCCGAACCGGAATCTTCCGGCCCGGACCTTTCCTGCCGCCCGGGGCATTTCATCGGGTTGGGGCGCTCCATCTTCGGTGTCCTGGAAAAGAACCGCATCGTCCATGCCCTGGACGAAATCGCATTCAAGCTGGATCGGAATGAAGCGGATGTGTCCTCCCGTTTCGTCATCGTGTCTCCCGCCGGAAACCTGATCACGGTGGAGGTGGTCCCCATCCTGGATGCATGCGAGCGAATCTGCACCGGATTCGCCCTGATTCTCGAAGATATCACCGGACGCATGGAAAAGGAGGCGAAAATCGACGGGCTTTTCCAGGGGTTGACCACCGGAATCCGGACGTCTTTGGCCGCCATTCGATCCGCCGCCGAAGCCATGATCGCCTATCCGAATATGGAAAAAGAAAAGCGGGAGCGGTTCCAGGAAATCATCCATCATGAGTCGTTGACCATCGGAGACCGGGTCAATGACGCCGCTTCCAAATACTCGTCCCGGCTGTTGGGTCGCTGGCCCCGGACCCGAACCGCGGCATGCGATTTCGTGGAAGGTGTGAAACGCCAGGCCCAGGCAAAACTCGGCATCCAAGTGGAAATCCAGGGAGAACACCTGGAAGCGTGGATCGAGCTGGATACGTATTCCGCCCTTTTGGCCATGCTCTTTTTGCTGCACCGGCTAAAGGACCATGCCTTCGGCGAAGAAAGGGAAGGGGGATCCGGCAGGCCGGGAAAGCAGCAATTCTCCCTTGCACTGGGGAAGGAAGACGGTTTTATATGCCTGGATATCCATTGGCCCGGACCGCCAGTCAGCATGGAGACCCTCAATCAATGGGATGCGGAAACCCTTTCTGTGAACAATGAATTGTTCCTCCTTCCCCTGGGGGAAGTCATCCGGCACCATGATGCGGAACTCCTTCCCCTTCCGGGAAAAAAGGACGTTGGTATTGCCGCACTGAGACTCCTTTTCCCCGAAGCCCAGGTCGTGGAAGGAAAGCGCCTCCGAACCCCATTGACCTTTGGGCCCGGAAGCCGGCCCGAATTTTTTGATTTCGATCTTTTCGATCATTACGGTCAAGACTCTGATATGGATGATCGCCCGCTCCGGGAGCTTCCCTTTACCGTATTTGACACCGAAACCACCGGTCTTGATTTGCGAGGCGGAGATGAAATCATCTCCATCGGTGCGGTTCGGATCGTCAACGGCCGCCTCCTTAAAGAAGACATCTTCGACCAGCTCGTGGATCCGAAACGTTCTGTTCCGCCGGAATCCACGCGAATTCACGGCATTTCACCGGAGATGCTCAAATCCCAGCCCCCCATCGAACAGGTCCTCGCCTCGTTTCACCTGTTTGCGGAAGGGACCGTGCTGGTGGGGCATAACGCCGCCTTTGACATGAAGATGATCCAAATGAAGGAAACGGCGGCCGGGGTGCGTTTCACCAATCCGGTCCTGGACACGCTCTTGCTCTCCGCTGCCATTCACCCGGCCCAGGAAAATCATCATCTAGAAACGATCGCCCGCCGTCTGGGCATCAGCATCATGGGCCGGCACACGGCCCTGGGGGATGCCATCGTCACCGGTGAAATCTTTCTCAAGTTGATTGCGCTTTTGGAGCAGACGGGGATCCACACCCTCAAGGAGGCAAGAACCCTTTCTCAAAAGACTTTTTACGCAAGGAAGCGGTATTGAGGATGAGCGAGACCGCCTTTGCCTTTCTATCGGAAAGACCCATCTTCGAATCCCTCCCGGAAGCCGAGGTCCGGCGCATC
Organism: Deltaproteobacteria bacterium; assembly: GCA_019309485.1. Lineage (GTDB taxonomy): Bacteria > Desulfobacterota > Desulfobacteria > Desulfobacterales > UBA2156. Next base: position 81,111 of record JAFDGC010000009.1, read on the forward strand.
GCCGGTTTGGTGACGGTGAAGCGTTATCCCCAGGGAAAAACCCTTTTTACCCAGAAGCGCTCCCGCGTGGATGCCGTGCACATCATCAAGGAAGGGGCCCTTGAAATCTATTACGACGCCGGAGAAGGGGAAAAGATTCTGACAAACGTGCTGAACCGGGGAGAGATTTTCGGCGGCATCTCGATCTTGATGAATGAAGGAAAGGCCATCCGCACCGTGAAGGCCAAGACGGACACCGAGTGTTATCGAATCCCGAAAGATGTGTTCATCGATCTTTGCCGCCGATACAGTACGTTGTATGAACACTTTGCAGACCTTTTCGGCAGGCGCATGATGGATGTCTCCTATGCCGCCGTGGTGGCCGCCAATCAGATCTTTGCATTCCTGTCCGGACTGGCGCCGTTTTCTTTTCTGCCCGAAGAAGAGCTGGAACGGGTCGCCAAACAGATATCCATCGTCCGATACCCGGCGGAAGAACGGGTTTTCATCCAGGGGACCTCCCGGGTGGAACAGTTGCACATTATTCAAAAGGGCGCCGCCGAGCGGTATTACGAAGAGGACCAACGGAAAATCCTCAGGGGGCTTCTGGGAGAAGGGGCCATTTTCGGAGGGATCTCCATCCTCATCAACGACGGCATCGCCGTGCGGTCCTTGAAAACGCTGGAAGAAACCTTTTTTTACACGCTTCCAAAAGCGGAATTCATTGACCTTTGCCAGCGATTCCCTTCCTTTTCCGAATACTTCACCGATGCCTTCGGGAAACGGATGCTGGACCAATCCTACGCCGCCGTCATCAAGAAATCCTTCCGCCCCCGGGACGAAGCCCGGTTTTTCGATCAGCCCATTTCCCTTCACCTCACCAAAGACATGGTGATCTGCGGGGAGGATGTCTCCATCCAGGAAGCGGCTGCCGTCATGAGCCGGGAAAAGTGCAGTTCCATTTTTGTAACAAACCCGGATGGAGACCTCATCGGCCTGGTGACGGACAACGATTTCCGGCGGAAAGTCATTGCTGCGGGGATGGATATCCATGCCCCGGTCTCCCGGATCATGTCGACCCCGCTCGTGTCCATTCCCGCCCAGGCCCTGGTATTCGAAGCCCTCATGACCATGATGCAACAAAACGTAAAGCACCTGGCGGCCACCGACGAGGGGGGAAAAGTGGTGGGAGTGGTCACCAACAGTGATCTTCTGGCCGCACAGGGGCATTCCCCCCTTCTCATGATCCGGGAGATCAGCACTGCCGTGGACATGGAAGGCATCACGGAGGCCCATAAACGTTTCCCGTGGGTCATCCAGAGCCTCATCAATTCCGGAGCCAAATCCAAGATCATCAACCGCCTGGTCACCACCATTTCGGATGCGATCCTGCAGAAACTGATCCGCTTCGCCCTTGACGCCATGGGGGAACCGCCCTGTCCCTTTGTCTTTATGATCATGGGAAGCGAGGGGAGAAAAGAACAGACCCTCAAGACGGACCAGGACAACGCCATCGTGTATGCGAATGTTTCCAGGGATTCCCGAAAAACGGTTCAGACGTATTTTGAGGCCTTCGGGGAAAAAGTATGCACTTGGCTCGACCAGGCGGGGTATGCCTTTTGTGAGGGGGGCGTCATGGCCAAGAACCCCAAGTGGTGCCAGCCCCTGTCGGTATGGAAACAGTATTTTTCAAACTGGATTCACACGGCCGAAGCCGAAGACCTCCTTCAATCCAGCATCTTTTTCGATTTCCGGGGTGCTTTCGGTGAAATGGCGCTGGTGGAGGATTTGCGGAAGCACCTGTTTGATTCCCTTTCGGGATGGGTCGGTTTTTTCCGGCATCTCACCCAGAATGCGTTGCATTTCAAGCCGCCCCTGGGATTTTTCCGCAATTTCGTGGTGGAATCCAAGGGGGAACATCGGGATGCCTTCAATATCAAGGACGCCATGATGCCCATCGTGGATTTCGCCCGGATCTACGCCCTCAACCACCGCATCGAAGAAACCAATACCCAGGAGCGACTGCACAGGCTCTTCCTGAAAGGCGTGTTGTCCCGGGAGGAGCGCCACGAATTGGAACAGGCCTACAGCTTTTTGATGCAGCTGCGTTTCGTGCGCCAGGTCACCGCCATTATCGAAGAAAACGAAAAACCGGACAACTACGTCGTCCCCAAGAAGCTATCCCGGATCGAACAAACCATGCTGAAAGAAATTTTTAAACGGATCGAAAAGTTCCAGGCCAAGCTCGACTTCGATTTTACCGGGCTGACGTGACGGAAAAACACCGCAAACCCTTTTTCCGTTGACGCCAGGGGCGGTATGGCGTAGATTCCTTTTTCCGAAAACCGCATCCCGCAAAGGACCCCCGCCGCCATGCCCCGTGACCCATCCATGCCCGTTTCCATTTCCACCCTTTATGTCCACGACTCGGTGAAATCCCTTCCATGGGTCAAAACCATCCAATCCAAGTTATCCCTTTCCCCTAGGATCATCACCGACGTTCAAGACGCCTACGCCGACCTCTTGAAGGACCCGGATCCCATTGCCAGGGGAAAGCACACCATGGTCCTGACCCGCAACAGGGGGGCGTTTGTCAAGGCCTGCCCCGGAACCCGGGCCTACAACTGCTGCGGGTACAAAATCCTTCACGTGGGCACGTACTGCACCATGGATTGCAGCTATTGTATCCTGCAGGCGTATTTCCATCCGCCGGTGTTGACCTTCTTTGTGAATTTGGACGATATGCTGGCCGAGTTGAAGCAGGTCTTTGGATCCCCCGGGATCCACAGGATCGGAACCGGGGAGTTTACGGACAGCCTCATTTGGGATTCGTGGACCGATCTTTCCAAAATCCTGGTGTCGGCTTTTTCAAAACAATCTTCATGCGCCCTGGAGCTGAAGACCAAGACGGCGGACGTCTCCGCCCTGGAGGGTCTGGCGCATCACCGAAAGACCATCGTTGCATGGTCCCTGAACACCCCCCGCGTCATCGCGGCGGAGGAGCAGGGAAGTGCATCCCTTTCAAAACGGCTTGCCGCCGCCTGTCGATGCCAGGGGGAAGGGTATCCTTTGGCGTTTCACTTTGACCCTCTGGTCATCTACGAAGGGTGTGAGGCGGAATACATCGGTGTATTGGATCAATTGTTTGCTTCGGTGCATCCGGAAAACATCGTATGGATCAGCCTCGGGGCCTTCCGTTTTCCCCCGGAACTCAAGCCCATTATCCAAAAGCGGCACCCGAATTCCAGGCTGATTTATGGGGAGTTCATTCGGGGGTTGGACCAAAAGATGCGCTATTTCAAGCCGTTACGTATTCAACTGTACAGGGAAATGGTCAAACGAATCCGGGAGACCGCACCGGAGACGACTGTCTATTGTTGCATGGAAGACGATGCCGTGTGGGAGCAAGCGCTGGGAAAAACACCGCGCCGGATGGGGGGGATCAAGGGGATGCTGGATGCGGCCGCCGAAAAAATGTGCGGCCTTAAAAGGGGATAACGGAAAGGGGAGGAGGGACCTGAAAAAAAATCAGGAAAACGGGAAGGCAGATGCGAGAAGGTCTTCCCGGAAGCGGGAAAGGCTTCCGGGAAGAATTTTTACTCGGCGTCCTTTTTGGTCTGTTCGATGATTTTCTGGGCCAGTTGGGCCGGCACTTCGTCGTAATGGGAGAATTTCATCGTGTATGTGCCTCGGCCGCCGGTCATGGAGTTGAGATCCGGGGCATAGGTCAAAAACTCCGCCATGGGGACATGGGCCCGGATCACCTGGTTTTTTCCTTTGGAGTCCATTCCCAGAACCCTTCCCCGGCGGCTGTTCAGATTTCCCATGATATCCCCCATGTATTCGTCCGGGGCGGTGATGGTGACCTCCATGATGGGTTCCAGGAGGACCGGCTGAGCCTGTTCGGCGGCTTTCCGGAAGGCCAGTGAGCCTGCGATTTTAAAGGCCATTTCCGAGGAATCCACGGCGTGGTAGGATCCGTCGTCCAGGGTCACCTTGAAATCGATGCAAGGAAATCCGGCCAATACGCCCCTCTGGGCGGATTCCACGATCCCCTTTTCCACCGCGGGGATATACTGGCGGGGGATGACGCCGCCCACGATGGCATCCACGAATTCAAACCCGTCCCCCCGGGGAAGCGGTTCCAATTGGATCCAGCAGTCGCCGAACTGGCCGTGGCCGCCCGTTTGTTTTTTGTGCCGCCCCTGAACCCGAACTTTCTTCTTGATGGTCTCCCGATACGGGATCTTGGGGAGTTCCAGGACAACCTCCACGCCGAATTTCCGCTTGAGTTTTTCCACGGTGGTCTCGATGTGCACCTGCCCCGCCCCGGACAACAGGATCTCCTTGGTTTCGGCGTTTCGGGTCAACGCCAGTCCCACGTCTTCTTCGTTGAGCCGCGCCAGCGAGCTGAACACCTTGTCCTCATCCCCCGTGGACTTGGGTTTCACCGCAAAGGAAATTAACGGGGTCGGGGGTTCCACCACGGGAAAACGGATTTTTCGGGTCTCGCTGCACAGGGTGTCTCCGGTACCCGTCTCCTTGAGTTTGGCCACGGCCACGATGGCGCCCGGGCCGGCTTCGGTGATGGGCTTTTGCTCCCGGCCCGCCAGTTGGAGCAACTGGGAATACCGTTCCTTGATGCCTTTGTTAACGTTGAAAAAGGCGCCGTCTCCGCCGATGGTGCCGGAAACCACCCGAAAAATGGAAAGCCGGCCGTAATACGGATCGGTGACGGTTTTGAAAACGAGTCCGGAAAAAGGGGCGTTCGGATCCGGCGGCTGTTCGACGGTCTCTCCGGTTTCCGGATCGATCCCTTGCCAGGGACCCCGTTCCGCAGCCGAAGGGAAATATTCCGATATCATGTCCATCAACAGGTCAATGCCCACGTTTTTCAGGACGCTGCCGCAAAAGACCGGGATAAGACTCCTGGAAAAAAGCCCTTGCTTCAAGGCGTCTCGGATTTCGTCGCCGGAAGGGGTTTCCCCCTCCAGGTACCGTTCCAGGAGGGCATCGTCGGCTTCCGCCACGGATTCGATGAGGTTCTCCCGGGCCGTTTCCGCTTGGCCCTTCAAGGCCTCGGGGATGGGGATTTCTTTCCGCTTCCCGCCGGAATCGTATGCAAAAGCCGTCATCCGAACCAGGTCCACCACGCCGTTGAATTCCGACTCCGATCCGATGGGCAGTTGCAAAAGAACGGGTTTCGGGGAAAAGGCTTCCGTCACGCTTTCATAGACCCGATTGAAATCGGCGCGTTCACGGTCCAGCTTGTTGATGAAAATGGTGCACGGAAGATGAAACTCGGCGGCAAGGTCCCAGGCTAGTTCGGTCTGCACCTTTATCCCGTCTACCGCGTCGATGACCAAAAGGGCCCCGTCGGTCGCTTGAATGCAATTGCGGGTATCGGCAAAGAAATTCTGGTCCCCCGGTGTATCGACGATATTGACGACCCGTTTGGCCCAGGTATACTGGTGAAATGCGCTGCTGATACTGCTTTGGCGTTTCAGCTCCTCGGGCTCGAAATCCATCGCCGTATTCCCGTCTTCCACCCGCCCCAGTCGCGAAAGGACTCCGGCGGTAAAGAGCATGGTTTCCGCCAAAGTCGTTTTCCCGGATCCGCCGTGACCCACCAGCGCAATGTTTTTCAAATGCATTGTCATAGTCCATCCTTCCTCAGTTCTTAGGAATTGAAAATATCGGCCTTTCTATCGATCCGAATGTGAAAAGTCAAGATCCATGGGCGGCACTTCAAGCCTTAAAAAAAATTCCCGGTTTCCCTTGGGACCCAAAAGGGGAGAAGGCACCGGGCGGCTGCAGGATATCCCCTGGGCGGAAAAAAAAGCGATGAGATCCTTCAAAACCGCGTCGTGTTGCTTCGGGTCCCGGACAACGCCCCCTTTTCCCACCATCCCTTTCCCCACCTCGAACTGGGGTTTCACCAGAGCCACGATGACGGTCTTGGGGTGCGTAAACCTGCGTACGGCGGGGATGACGATTTTCAAGGAAATGAAGGATACATCCACCCCGATGAAATCCATGGATTCGGGGACGGCGGTTTCCGGAAGATGGCGGATGTTGGCCCTTTCCAGGACCGTGACCCGGGGATCGGTGCGAAGTTTCCAGGCCAACTGGCCGTAGCCCACATCCACGGCATAGATCCGGGCGGCCCCCCGCTGGAGCAGGCAATCGGAAAACCCCCCGGTGGAAGCCCCCACGTCCATGCAGACCCACTCGGAAACATCCAGGGCAAAGGCGTCCAGGGCGCTGGCCAGCTTCTCTCCCCCCCGGCTCACATAGGGGCTTGGGGGCCGCACCAGGCTTACCCGGGTCTTGGGCGCAAACAATGTCCCCGGTTTATCCGCCGGGCGGCCGTCCGCCAAGATACTCCCGGAAAGAATCAGCCGCCGGGCGCGCTCCCGGGTATCTGCCAGGCCTTTTTCCACCACAAGCCGGTCCAGCCTTTTTTTGGTCTTATTCATTCGTTTTTGAACCGTAACAGCGCGCACACCCTGCAGGTTCTGCCTGACGGCAGTGCTTCTCGGGTTGGAGCGAAGCGGAAATCCCGCCTTGCGGGACTGCGGGGTTAGCGTGCGAAAACCCTAGTTTTGAAATCGTAACCTATTTTTTAAAGGGAACTGAAATCCAAATAGACCTTTTTCCGAAGCCATTTTCTTTGAAGGATCAAGAAAAATGAAGGAAGGATGTGTCAGCGGTCGGATGCGCCGGATAAAAGGTGTTTTACAGCGTCCACGACGGCCGGGGCATCGATGCGGTATTTGGCCCGCAAGACATCCTGGCTCCCGTGTTCCACGAACACGTCGGGGATACCGATGCGGACCACACGGCAGTGATGGAGGAGTCCCTGATCCGAAAGGAATTCCAGGACCGCGCTTCCGAACCCGCCGTGAAGGGCGTTTTCTTCAAGCGTGACGATGTGTTGGATCCGTTCCGCGAGGGAACTGATGAGGGCCGTGTCCAGGGGTTTCACGAAACGACAGTTGACTAGGGCGGGTGAAATGCCCTCACGCTTCAGGCTGGCGCAGGCCGTCAATCCCTCCTGAACCGATCGCCCCAAGGCCAGGATCAGGACATCCTCCCCTTCTTCGAGGACCTCGGCTTTCCCGATGGGCAACACCGGGTACGTTTCATCAATGGGGACGCCGGCGGCGGTTCCCCGGGGGTAGCGGACGGCGATGGGACCATCGTGGGCGATGGCGGTGGCCAGCATACGGCCGAGTTCATTTTCATCCTTGGGGGCCATGACGATCATGTTCGGAAGGGCTCTCAGATAGGAAAGATCGAAGAGTCCCTGGTGGGTCATCCCGTCTTCTCCGACGATTCCGCCCCGGTCCAGGGCAAAGACGACGGGCAGGGACTCGATGCAGACATCATGGAGAATCTGGTCGTAGGCACGCTGGAGGAATGTGGAATAAATGGCGACGACCGGCTTTAGGCCTTCGGTGGCCAGGCCGGCGGCAAACGTCACTCCGTGCTGTTCGGCGATGCCCACGTCGAAAAAACGTTCCGGAAACATTTCGGAAAACGCCGTCAACCCGGTTCCTTCCGGCATGGCGGCGGTGACGGCGGTGATTCTGGGGTCTTGCCGGGCCAGCGCCACCATGGCCTTCCCGAACACATGGGTATATGTGGGGACAGCACTCGGGTGATCGATGCAGTTCCCCGTTTTGATTTCGAAGCACCCCACTCCGTGGAAATAAGTGGGGTTCGATTCGGCCGGAGGATACCCCATTCCCTTTTTTGTGGAAACATGGAGCAGGACCGGTTCATCCAGATGCTTGATGTTCCCCAGGATGTCGATGAGATGATTCAGGTTATGGCCGTCGATGGGTCCGAAATAATTGAAATTAAAGGCTTCAAAAAGCATGCCCGGGGTGATGAAGGATTTGAGGGATTCCTCCCAGCGCTTGGCGAACTGGTAGATATCCTCGCCGAAGCGGGGGACCGATTTCAAAAACTCCCCGAGGTCCTTGCGAAGTTCCAGGAGGCGTTTTTTGGAAAACGTGCGGGAAAGGAAGGAGGAAAGGGCCCCCACGTTCTTGGAGATGGACATTTCGTTGTCGTTCAGGATGACGATGAGGTCTTTCTGAAGATCTCCGGCCTGGTTCAACCCCTCATAGGCCATCCCGGCGGTCATGGAGCCGTCGCCGATGACGGCCACGATCTTGGATTTTTCCCCTTTCAGCGCTTTGGCGCAGGCGATCCCCAGCCCGGCCGAAACCGAGGTGCTGCTATGGCCGGTTGAAAAGGCGTCATGGGGGCTTTCGCTCATTTTGGTGAATCCGGAGAGTCCCCCGTGACGCCGCAGGGTGTGAAAGCGGTCCCGCCTTCCGGTGATCAGTTTGTGGGCGTAGGCCTGGTGCCCCACGTCCCAGAGGATCCTGTCCTTGGGGCTTTCAAAGACGTAATGGACGGCGATGGCGATTTCGACGGCACCCAGGCTGGGGGCGAGATGGCCGCCGTTGTTGGAGACCACCTCCACGATGCGCTCCCGAATCTCCCGGGCAAGGTCCGGGAGATTCGCCCGGGACAAGCCCTTGAGATCCGCCGGCGAGTCGATGCGTTCCAATAAACCCAAAGTGTTCTTCAAGCCTCCTTTTAAATGATCCTTCACCGCTTCCGTTCAAGGATATAAACGGCGATGGCCCGCAGGGGATCCGCTTTGTTATCAAACCCGGACAAGGCATGCAAGGCGGAATCGATGCAACGTGCCGCATAGGCCCTGGAGGAATCGACACCCAAGAGGGAAGGGTAGGTGCTCTTTTTTTTGATGCGATCCGTCCCCACGGCTTTTCCCATGATCTTGGGATCCCCTTCCACGTTCAAGATATCATCGATCACCTGGAAGGCCAACCCGATATTCACTGCGAACGCCTTGAGACGCGCCACTTGCCCGGCGGATCCCCTGCCCAGGACGGCGCCCAGCTCCACGGAGGCTTCGATGAGGGCTCCGGTCTTGAGAGCGTGAAGGTGTCGAAGGGCATCGAGGTCCAGGAACACCCCTTCGGCGGCCATATCTTCCATCTGCCCCTGGATCATGCCGCCCGGACCCGCGGCCCGGGCCAGGATCCGAACCGCCTCGGGTATCATTTGAATATTTTGGATGCGGTACGGTCCTTCGGAGGAAAGTATTTCAAAGGCCAGCGTCAAGAGGGCATCCCCGGCAAGGATGGCGGTGGCTTCGCCGAAGACCACATGGCAGGTGGGTTTTCCCCGTCGCAGGGTGTCATCATCCATGGCGGGGAGGTCATCATGAACCAAGGAATAGGTGTGAACCATCTCTACGGCGCAGGCGGCGGCCATCGCATGGTCCTGGGTGCCGCCCACGGATTCCGCCGCGGCGATGCATAAAATCGGGCGCATCCGCTTTCCGCCGGCCATGAGGGAATAAATCATCGCCTCCTTCAGCCGGGTATTTTCCGGCATGAAGGTTTCCATGATTTTCAGCAGGACTGTTTCGATCACCGTCCGCTTTTGGGCGAGATATTCGGAAAAATCACTCCGGTTCATCATGGGGGTCGGATGCGTTTTCAGCGAAAGGGGTTTCCATGACCATGCCCTGGTGATCCCGGATCAACCGGGTCACCTTTTTTTCGGTTTCCTCGAGTTTCGACGCGCAAAACTTGGAAAGCTTCATCCCTTCTTCAAAACGTTGGAGCGCCTTTTCCAGGGGAAGATCCCCGGTTTCGAGCTCTTTGACGATCTCTTCCAATTGTTTCATGGCACTTTCAAAGGTTTGTTTCGCCATCTGGTTTCCTTTCCACGCGGCAAAAAAGGGATCCTTTGGCCAGGGTCAGGTCGATGCCGTCTCCGGTGTCGACCTGATTCGAATCCCGGAGGATACGCCCTTCAGGAAACGTCCGGGCGATGCTGTACCCCCGGTTCAGGACGTTCATGGGGCCCAGCACCGTCAACCGGGCGGAGAGGCCCTGGCAGGCCCCTTTTTTATTTGAGAAATATAATTCAAATATATTCAACAAGTTATTTTCTATTTTTTCAATTGTTTCATTATATTTTAATATTCCTGCCAATGGACTCTTGGCGCATAGGTTTTGGGTGCGCCAGCTTAATTTTTCACGTTCCATGCGGATTCTGTTCCGGGCCGTGCGAACCAGGCGGAGTGTGGCGTCATCCAGCCGGAGGCGCTGGTCTACTATTTTCCTTCTGGGGTCTTTCAGGCGTAAAAAGGTTTCGTTCAGGCGCTGCTGCTTTTCTTTGACGCGGGTTCGGAGGATCCGGATGAGGGCCAGATCCCATTCTCTGAGTTTGAAGAGCAAATCCGCCTTTTTCGGGACGACGATTTCAGCGGCAGCCGAAGGGGTGGGCGCCCGGAGATCAGCGACAAAATCGGCAATGGTAAAATCGGTTTCATGGCCGACACCCGAAACAATGGGAATGTTCGAACTGAAAATCGCCCTGGCGACGACCTCGGAATTAAAGGCCTGCAAATCCTCCAGTGAACCGCCGCCCCGGGCCAGTATGGCCACATCCGCAAGGGGCCGGCCGTCCGGACCGCCTGCGTTCAGGGTTTCGATGGCGGAAACGATTTGTGTCGCGGCGTCTTCTCCCTGGACCGAAACCGGCAAAATCATCACCCGAATATTTTCGAACCGGCGCCGGGCCACATTCAGAATGTCATGGATCACGGCACCTGTGGGAGAGGTGATGACGGCGATTTTTTCCGGAAAAAAAGGGACCGGTTTCTTGAAACGCGGATCGAACAGGCCTTCCTCGTAAAGCCGGCGCTTGAGTTGTTCGAAGGCCACCTGGAGCGCGCCCACGCCTTTGGGTTCAAGGAGTTCGAAAATGATCTGATAGATCCCACGGAGCGCATAAACGCTGACCCTTCCGAGGCCCACCACCTGCATGCCGTCTTCGGGATGGAAGGTCAGGTGTCGATTCTGGCCTTTGAACATGACCGCCTGGATTCGGGCGTTTTCGTCTTTCAATGTAAAGTAGAAATGTCCGGACGCCGGAATTTTGAAATCGGATATTTCCCCGGATATCCATATGAAATCAAATTGATTCTCAAGTACTGATTTAATCTTTGAGGTCAACTCGGAAACTGTAAAGATGCGGCGCTCCGGGGGCGGTTGCGGTGTCGGGGGCACGGGGTCGGTAAAAATATCCATGGGGTGCGTGATGATTTAACGTCTGATAAGATATATTATGTTAACTTTTTGATTTTTTACCGGTTTCATCGGGGATCCGCGTTTCTGGGCCCTCCCCTGTGCCCTGAAGGCGTCGCCGGAGTGCGGGAACGAGATAGATATGATCCGTGGGGAGTGTGGACAGGTAGGCCGAAAGCATTTCGATTTTATCAGCCAGGGGGCTTTTCTTGTCGATGAAAAACATTGGCTTTCCTTTGACGATGCAAAACCCCCCTTTGGCCCGAACCCCCATGCGGCGGAAATTCTGCTCGGACACCGTGATCCCAAGGCGTTGGGCCAGATCCTTGAGCCCCTCGTAAACCGCTTCGGTCTTCATTGGATTTGTCTTGAAATATGCGCAAAAAGGGTTATCATATGCATCGGTAAAAACGAAAACCAATCAGGAGGTATTATGGATTCCATTTCGCTAAAAAGAACACAAACCCAGGTATGGGTCAATGAGTTTGTGCGCAGCGTCTACAACTGGATGGCGGTGGGACTCACCCTGACCGGCGCCATTGCCTACGGGGTGGCCGGAAGCCCCTCCATGATCCGGCTGATCTTCGGCAACCAGATCCTCTTTTTCGGGCTCATCATCGCGGAGCTGGGCCTGGTATTTTATCTCAGCGCGCGGATCCAGCGCCTTCAAGCCGGAACGGCCACGGCTTTATTCGTTCTCTACGCCGGGCTCAACGGTGTCACCCTTTCATTTATTTTCCTCGTATATACAAAGACATCCATCGCGTCGACCTTTTTCATCTGCGCCGGAACCTTTGTGGCGGCAAGCATATACGGGATGAGCACCAAGCGGGATTTGACCTCCATGGGGAGCTTCATGGCCATGGGGCTTATCGGGATCATCATCGCATCGGTGGTGAATCTTTTCTTCCGCAGCACGGGGATGCAGATGATCATCAGCTACATCGGCGTCATCGTGTTCGTGGGGTTGACGGCCTATGATACCCAGAAACTCAAGGGCATGGCCATGACGCAACCGGCCGGACTCGACGCCGGAGTGGTCCGGAAAGGCGCCATCCTTGGGGCCCTTTCCCTGTACCTGGACTTTATCAATTTGTTCCTGATGCTCCTGCGGATCCTGGGGAACCGGGAATAGGTTCCGGTGTTCCGATCTTTTTTTGGATCACCGCAGCGATCCGCTCGCAATGGGCCCGGGTTTCTTGATCCGTGGGCCCTTCCACCATCACGCGGCACAGGGGCTGGGTCCCGGAATACCGAACCAGGACCCGCCCCATTTCCCCGAGTTCGGCTTCTGCGGCATGGACGGCATCCATGATTTCGGGGATCGAGTCCACGGGGGGCTTTTCCTGCACCGGAATATTCAAAAGGGCCTGGGGAAAAACGGTCATGATATCCGCCAGGGCCGATAGGGGTTTTGATTCCGCCTGCATCGCCTCGATCAACTTGAGGGCTGTCAGAATACCGTCCCCCGTGGTGTGATGGGAGAGAAAAATCATGTGCCCCGAATCCTCTCCTCCGATCACGGCACCGCTTTTTATCATCTTATCAAGCACATAACGGTCCCCCACCGGCGCCATGAGGTGGTGGATCCCCATTTCCTTGAACGCGTGGCATAACCCCAGATTGCTCATCACCGTGGTCACCACCGTGTTGTTTTTCAATTGACGGTGTTTCTTCATCACCATTGCACAAACGGCGATGATCTGGTCCCCGGTGATCACCCTGCCCTTTTCATCCACGGCGATGAGCCGATCCCCGTCGCCGTCAAAGGCCAGGCCGATATCCGCCCCCCATTGGATCACTTGCCGGGAAACGGTTTCCGGGTGCTGGGATCCGCAGTCGGCATTGATATTTTTCCCGTCAGGCGTGACCGCGATGCATTCGAGTGCGGCGCCGAGGGTGTCAAAGAGGCGGGGCGCCACCCGAAACGTGGCGCCGTTGGAGCAATCCATGACCACCTTCATTCCTTTGAGATCCAGCGTGGAAAAGGTGCGGAGCAAAAAAGCCGCGTACCGGTCCTCCGCGTCTTTGAGCGGGGATGCCCTTCCCACCCGGTGACCGGAAAAAAGGGGGGCCTCTGACGGCTGATTGTTGAGAATAAGCGCCTCCATATCCCCCTCCTGGGCGTCGGAGAGCTTATACCCGTCCGGCCTGAAGATCTTGATGCCGTTGTCATGGAAGGGATTGTGGGATGCGGAAATCATGATGCCGGCACCGGCTTTCAGGGAGGCGGCGAGAAAGGCGACGGCAGGGGTGGGAAGAATCCCCGTGGTCCGGGCGTCAATACCCTGGGACAGGATGCCCGACACCAGGGCGGCCTCGAACATGTCTCCGGAAAGTCGGGGGTCCTTTCCCAGAACAATGAAATTCCGGTTGTTTTTCGCCCAAAGCCGCGCAACCGCTTTACCCACGGCAACCGCCGTTTCCACGGTCATGGGGGGACGGTTGGCTTCTCCCCGGATACCGTCGGTTCCGAAAATCCGTTCCATTATTATTTATACCCCCTGGCCGCCCGCCTCAATGCCCAGGGCGGCGCTCAATCGTTTAAAGGCCGTGTCGACGATATCCTGGAGCCATGCCGTCCCGGCGGCGCGTCCTTTGTCATCGAGGCCTTTGATGCCGGACACATAGTCGTTATCGTTTCGGCTTAGGGATGTCTGAAATGCGTTTAAAAAGGCATCCCTGTCCGCGTCCGGGCCTTCAACGGCGTGTAATGCGGCAATGGCTTCTTCAAGTGCATCCCCTTGAAAAGGGGTCTCTTTGCTTGCGGTTTTCAGGAGATAGTCTTTCAGTCGAAAAAGCCGTTCTTCCAGGGCCAGAGAGATGTTTTCCGTCAGCCCGTCATGCAGCCCTTTTGAAATAAAATCCGTGACAAAAAGACTCCTGACGGTTCGGTACCACCGGGATAAGGCCGTCAGGTTTGCCACAAAGAGGATATTGTTGACAAGGATCCGCCGGGAACGCCTGGGTCGGTTTTTTTTGAAGGGCATATTCAGGGTTCCGGGAGGCGCGTGCACGACAAGGCGGCCGGGCGCAGGCACGTCTTTTCGACAGATGGTTCCGGCGGCCGTCACGGTGCCGAAGGCCAGGCGGCAGGGTCCCACCAATCCGCCCTGCCCTCCCAAAAAGATGGGGGGCTGATTGAGCATGACCCCCTTGGGGACATCCCCCAACAAAGACGGAGTGGCCTTGTCCTGGTACGGCGTGTAATTGAAATGGATATAACTGCTTCCCACTTCACTGTGGTCCTTCCGGCTCGTTCCCCCCGCCATCAGACAATCGCAAAAATTGACGAGACTCCCGAGGGTTACAAATGGAAAAAGAATGGTTTGCTTCAAGCCCACGGCATGGGCGCCGGAGGCTTCTTCCTCCAGGATGGTGCCTTCCCGGATATGGGCGCCGGAGCCCATGGAAGATCCATCCAGGAAGACGGCGCCTTGGAAAAACCCGCCTTTGAGCCGCACACGGGGCCCCACCTGACAGTCGACGACCGTCGCCGGCGTTTCTTCTCCCAAGACGGCATTTGCGCAAATGAGGGTCTTCTTCCCGTAGATCCGGCACCCCCCGTCAATGCGGACACCTTCCCCGGAGATGCGGGCCGGATCCACCTCGGGCCCGATTTCCACCCATTCGGGCCGGGTGAACCGCACACCCTTTTGCATCAAGTGCTTCACCCCATCATTCATGGAAAACACCTCCAGCAGCGTCTCTTGCGTCTGTGCACTCATACCTGTCAGCGTAGGCTTTCGCAACCATCTCCATGCTGTAGCCGGATCGGATCCGTTCCCGGGCAAGATTCCCCAGCCGGTTTCGGGAAGCGTGCGGCATCTCCATGATTTCCGCCAGGGCCAGGGCCAGGGCCGCGGGATCCCCCGGCGGCACAACGCGCCCCGTATTCCCCACGATTCGGGCCGAATCTCCCACATCGGTGACCACGCAGGGAATCCCCGTGGCCATGGCTTCTCCGATCACGTTGGACAAACCCTCGCTGCGGGAACAGGAGATGACCGTGTCCATGCCCGACATGAGTTCCGGCACATCCCGTCGGAACCCAAGAAGACGGACAGTTTCGGCAAGACCCATGCCCGAGACCATGTCCCAGAAGGCCCGGTTCCCCGGATCCACACCGGCTCCGGCGAAAAAGAAACGGGCGCGGTATCCCCATTCCCGGAGAAACCGGGCCGCCAGCAGGGCGGACCGATGGTCCTTGACCGGATGATACCGGGCGAACATCCCCACGCAGAAAGCGTCATCGGAAACATTCAATTTCTGCCGGATCCGTTTTCTTTCTTCGTCGGTCGGAGGGACATGCGCAGCCAGATCGAATCCGTTCGGGATGTAATGGATCTTCTCACGCCGGTATCCCATCTTCATGTGGTCCGACACGCCTTTGCGGGAATTGATGATGACGGCCTCCGGACACCCGGAAAAATAGCGGGAGACCCGGATCAGATCGCGGGTGAAGGGTTTGAATTCGCTGGGACTTCGGCCGGAGGCCTGGATGTTCCAGAACAACCTGGGGCGGTTCCGAAGGAAATACGCCGACAGGGAAAAGACATTGGCGTGGTACATCCAGGCCTGGAGGATGTCCGGTCGGAAGGCGCGCAACAGGGCAAACCATTTCCCTATCCCGAAAGCGGGGATCTCCTGCGGCCGAAAGCGGAGGTACGTCACCGGTATTCCGCCGGCCTCGATTCGGCCGCCGATCTCTCCAGGGCCGGCCATGCAGACCACCCGGTTGGAGAAGCGTTCCGGATCGAGGGCGGCCAGCAGGCGCAGGAGCATGACTTCGGCACCCCCCACATCGAGGGTGGTGATGAGATGCAGGATGCGGACGGGCGCATTCCGGGAAACGGGATTCGCCCGGTGAGTGTCAATCATTTGACCGTCCGTTTCGAATCCTTCGCCACGGCTTCATCGCCCGATTCTTCATGTTTCGCCAAAAGAGCGTATCCGGATGGACCCGATAGGCGGTTTTTTTCAGGATCTCCTTGAAGCAGGGGACGGTCGAACGTCTTTCTTGGGGAATGAGGCTGAGAAGGAAACGTCGTTTCCGGTGGATGGCCCGGGTGTCGTAGCGGAAGGAGGCGATCTTAAACAGCAGCATCCACTTGGTCATATGACCGGCCCAGGTCCACTCCCGGATCCGGGACAGGTTCTCCCGGGAGAGTTCGGGCAGCAATAAACGGTTTTCGGCGAGCTCGCGAAGCTTTTCGGCCATGGCTTCCACGGAGCGTTCCGGAAGGAGGAACCGGCTCTGGAGGGGCCCGAAGACCTGGGGCACGATCCCCACGTCGGTGGAGACAATGGGAACGCCGCAGGCCATCGCCTCCAATACGGGGTTGGGCGTTCCTTCCATAACCGAGGCGCACACCAGCACGTCGAGGTTGTTGTAGAAATCCGGCATCTCGGATCTGGGCCGGATCGACTCCGATACATCGGCGAAAGATCCCCGGATCGAAATCCCCTCCTGCCGCAGACGGGCGATGGCCGGCTTCAGGATGGTGTGGAGCCCCTTGGGATCCCCGGCATCGTCGAAATGCCAGCGACTGTTGCCGGCCCACCCCACGACCAGTTCCCGATCCGTCTCCAAGAACCGTTCCAGGCGTTTCGGCGGAAAGCGTTCTGGATCGACTCCGTCTTCGATGACCACATCCGGCGGTACATCGAACCTTTCGGCATAGATCGAAAAGAGGCGTTTCGAACAGACCGAGTAGGCGTCGGTGATCGCAAAGAGTCCCTGCCGATCCGCAATTTCCTGCGGGCTCAAATAGAGATGGTCGTAGATGGAAAGGGTGATGATTTTTTCACAAAAGCGATCCAGAGCACATTCAAAGGGAAGGTGGGATGCCAGGGTTTTCGGGGAGATGCTTTTGATCATGGCAAAAAGATATTCCCGCCAGAAAAAATGGATATAATCGGTTTCATTCAGGCAGAAAAGGTCCAGAAAAGCGGTGTCGAAATCCGTGTAATCCACCACATGGACGATCCGGATATCGAAGGTATCCCCAAGGTGTTTTCGAATGTTTCGGCTGATATTGTCGTAGGCCCATCCCGGCGTGTCGGCAACCAGCGTAATCTTTTTCTTGGGACCGGCCACATCCATGCCCAGGGGCCGGAGATGGTCCAGGGGAAAACGCTTTTCCGGGTGGATGCCCGATACGGTGAAAACCGGGGCCGGATTGACCCGGCCCCAGACACCGACAAAATACAAGGCATGTGCCGGATCAAGGGCCAATTCCGGGCTGATCGGGATCCGGATGCCCTCGATGGGTTGCAATTTATCCAAGGCGTCGATCATGTTCCGGGAAGACGCCTCTTTATCGACCAATGGAACCGCCGCAAACCCGGTGTTTTTTGTTCCGAGCAGATAGTGGGCCGCCGGCCCCAGAACACTTTCCGTCATCGCCTTGAAATCATGAAAGGAATACGCGCGCACATGGTAGGGGTTTTTGGATCTGCCGGGTCCATAAAACCATTGATCATTGGGGCAGGATATAAGGAAGATTCCTCCGGGTTTGCCCAACCGGGAAAGGGCCTTGAGAAACGCTTCCGGTGCATTGAGATGCTCGAGGGTCTCGATGCTGATAATCACATCAAACGTATTTTCAAAGTCGCCCGGATCAAGATGTTCGGCGTCCATGACGGACCATTTCACGTTGGGGAGTTGAAATCGGTTCCGCGCCTTTTCAATGGCGGATGGGGATCGATCCACGGCATGCACCTGGGCGGCGCCCCATTGCTTTGCCAGCAGGTAGCTCCCCCACCCTTCCCCGCACGCGATATCGAGCACGGCTTTTCCCTTTACATAAGGTGCGGCCGGGAGATACCGCGCCACATGATTGCTCAATTCCATGGGATTATGGACATCGGTGTCGAATTTCAATCGTTCCATATGCAACCTTCTCTGTCGGTCAACTGATTTGAAATCATCGAATTGTCCACTCCCGTTTCAAATCCACGATTCCCACGGACCTGAAATTGTCCACTACGCGAAAAGGGCAAACATTTTTTTCCTGGGCATGGACCATCATCCCGCCGGCATCGTTGACGGCCACCCGCCATACATAGGCGCCTGCGGTTAGGGGAAGCTCCGGGAAAGAAACGACCACTTCCCCGTGGTCTTGGACCGGAAACGGGGCCATATGCTCCATCAGGGTGGTGGCACCGCAGACATAGCATCCGTCCTGCCGGTATAAGTTAAAAACAAAGGAGACCGCACCTTCGAAGGATGGATCCAGGCGTTCGTATTGAAAGCAAAGGGCGACCCTTTCATTGCTCCTGACCTGATCGACACATCGGCCGCCGGCGTTTTCCATGCGCACCCGGGTGATCCGCAAGGGGGCTTGTCTTTCCGGGGACGCCGTGGATGCGGGCGCCTCCGGTTCGATGACGCCTTTCTGGAGATCCTCCACGTAGGCGTCCACCACTGCATGTGCGTCCCCGAACATGACGGCGCGCCCCCGGCGAAGATAAAGGGCCTTACTGCAGACCGCCTTGACCTGGTAGGCATCGTGGGAAACAAAAAGAATGGTACAACCGCCGTTTCGCAGATCATAAAAGCGCTGGATGCATTTCCTCTGGAAAGCCGCATCCCCTACAGCGAGGATTTCATCCACGATTAAGATCTGAGGATCCGTATGAATCGCCACCGCAAAAGCCAAACGGATATACATGCCGCTGGAATAGGTCTTCACGGGTTGATGGACAAATTCCCCGATATCGGCAAAGGCCAGGATGGATTCCAGCTTCGATTCGATTTCGGCGGTGCTCATTCCCAGAATCGTGCCGTTCACGTATATATTCTCCATGCCGGTGTATTCAGGGTTGAACCCCGATCCCAGTTCCAGAAGCGGAGCGGTCCGCCCGTCGACATCCACGGACCCGGAAGTGGGAGTCAGGGTGCCGCAGATGAGTTGCAACAAGGTGGTCTTTCCGGATCCGTTCCGGCCCACGATCCCCACCGTTTCGCCGTGCCTCACCGTGACGCTGACATCCTGGAGCGCCCAGAATTCCTTGTAAAAGCGTCTTCCCGTGAAATTCAGCATCTGCAGGAGGCGGTCCCGTGGCCGGTTATAAATCCGGTATTTCTTCGAAAGGTTGCGGATGCGCACGGCATGGCGTTTTTCCTGGATCTCCAGGCCGGTATCCGCGCCCTGTTCTTTCTCGGCATTAGAGAACATCGGAAAACCCTTTTCGCATTTTTTCGAACAACCGGAAGCCGCCCCATGCAACGATGCAAGACGCAATCATGGCGATCCCAAGGGTCAGAAGATCCGGCGGTTGGTTTGCCATGAAAACATTTCGGTTTTGCTCCACAAAAAAGGCCAGCGGATTCAAATAGATGATTTTTTGCAGCCGGGCGGGCAAGGCCGTCACCGGGTAAAATATGGGGGTTAAAAAGAGTAAAATGGTCAGTCCCATGGAAACCACATGTCGTAAGTCCCTCAAGTACACGCCGAGTCCGGCCAAAAACCAGCCGATTCCCCATGTGACAAAAATCAAGGCGCACCATAGGGGAACCAGATAGAGCATCGCCGTTCCCAGGTCCCGCCCCATGACGAATATTCCCAGTATCAGGACCAGGCTGGAAGTCGCCGCATTGAAAAACGCGGACAGCGTTTGCGTGACCGGGAGAATCTCCAGAGGAAACACCACCTTTTTAACGTAGGATGGATTTTCGAGAATCAGATTCGGGGCGCGGTTGATGTTTTCGGCGAAAAAGTTAAAAACGATCAACCCGGAAAAAAGCCGCAAAGCGAATTCACCGGTCCCTTCTTCCAGGGATCCCCACCGGATTTTAAAGACCTGGCTGAAGACGAAGGTGTAGATACCGAGCATGATCAGGGGGGTGATCAGGGACCATGCCAGGCCTAAAAAGGATCCCCGGTATCGGGAGGAGACCTCCCGCCTGGCCAAGCGCAGGATCAGGGCCGTGTGCCGCAGCGGTGTCAAAAAGGAAAAGAGTTTCACTCCAATCGCCTCATTTGATGCCGGGCCGATTAGGATTTCACGAGTTCGAAGTACAGGTTTTCCATGTCTTTGAGCAGCCGATCCTTGTTGAACCGTTCCTGGACAAAGGCGCGGGCCTTGGCCACCCGTTCGCTCCTGTCGGTGGAGCGGGATTCGAGAATATAGTCGAGTCCTTTGGCAAAACCCAATGGATCTTTATTCCGGCAAAGGATGCCACGTTCGCACAACATAACCCCATCGGAATGGACCGAATCGTTCGGGGAGCCGAGAAGATCCCGAACACCCCCCACGTCGGTGGCGATGACCGGGACGGAGGAGGCCATGGCTTCGATGATGGAGACCGGGGTGCCTTCGTTGATGGAGGTCAGGGCCAGTATATCCAGGTCGGCGTAAACCTGATAGACCTCGCGGATCCATCCGCAGAACCGGACATGGTCTGTCAGGCCCTGATTTTCGCAGAAGCGTTCCAGCTCCACACGCAACTCGCCGTCCCCCACCACAACGAAAAGGAGCTTGCGATCCGGGTGGCGCTCCAACAGGATCTTTGCAGCTCTGAGAAACATGACATGGTTTTTGATGGGCACCAACCTGCCGATGATCCCGATGAGGATCGTATCCTCGGAAACGCCCAGAGACCGCCGAAACTTTCCCCTCTCGTTTTCGGAATTCAAAAAGGGCTCGAGCTCGAAACCCAGCTCCACGGTCTTGATTTTCTCCGCCGGGGCGATGCGGAATTTCTCCGCCAGGTCCTCTTTCTGGGTCTTGCTGATGGCGATGACGGCATCGGTAATCCTTGCCAGGAGGCGTTCGATGAGAATAAAAAACATGGATTTGCCTTTGCTGAAATACCCTTCAAAAATATGACCGTGAAAGGTATGAACCGCCCGGAGAGAATTCCTTCCGAAAAAGTTGTAGGCCAATGCGGCCAGCCGGGCGCTGGTGCCGGCTTTGGCCGTATGGGTATGCACGATGTCGGGATGCTCGGACATGAGGACCCTGAAAATCTTTGCGATGGTCTTTAAATCCATCTTGAAACTGATTTCCCGCTGAAGTTCGGGGATCACGATGGTTTTCAAATTCTCCGACTCCAACAGATAGCTCATATCCCCTTCCAGGGGGGATATGATTCCGGTCACCAGGGTGGACTCGAATTTTTCCTTATCGAGCCCCTTGGTGAGAAGATATACATGGATGGCAGGCCCCCCGATGTTTAACCGGGCGATCATGCGCAACACCCGTATTTTACGGGTTGCCGGATGAAGTCGCAGCTCTTTTGTTCCATGCGGCAAGGGCTGGTGTTTCCGCACCCACAAGGCGATGCCGCTGGAAAAAAAGACGAAACAAAAGCGAAAGTACAATCCGGATATGATGACCGCTTTCATGATCCAGGAAGAAGGGCGGCTGTACTTGTCAAAGAGGAGATAGACGCTTTTATGGAACTCGAAAAGGGAGCGCACCAAAAGCTGGTCACTGCTCACGCCCACAAAATGGACGGCGCAGGCACGCGGGAAGTATACCACCTTCCATCCCGCCTCCCACATCCTCCGGCACCAGTCCGCATCTTCCCAATAGATGAAAAACCGTTCATCCAAATACCCGACGGTTTCCACCGCCTTCAGGTTCACCACCATGCAGGCTCCGGAGACCCAGTCCACTTCCATGGGGGTCACCCCGTCACTGCGCATGGTCAAAACGTTGGACGTGGTGATTGGGTTATTGGGAAAAAGCCGGGTGAAAAGGGATTTGCGCCCGAAAAAGGCGGTCAACGGCGTCGGGAAAGACCTGGCGGAGCCCTGCACCTTGCCGTCGCTGTCCAAAATTTTCGGTCCGAGGATCCCCACCGTCGGGTTTTCATCGAGATATGAGAGGATATCCTCGAAAAATCCTTTTTCGAGCATGGAATCCGGATTGAGGAGCACCGCATAGGTCGAAGTGCACTTTTTCAACGCTTGGTTCACCGCGGCCGCAAAACCGATGTTGGTTTTGTTTTTCCTCAACAAGACATCCGGAAACCGCTCTTGGATGCGGTCCACGCCGTCCGTGGATGCATTGTCTTGAACAAAGATATGGGCTTTTCTGCCTTTTAAGGCGTCATAAATGGAATCGATGCAGTTTAAAAGACAATCGGTGCTGTTGTAATTGACGACGATGATGTCGATGGAAAAAGCCTTTGGCATCATGGTGTTTTTTCGTCTTTCTTTTTCAGCCGGTGAACCAAGCGTTCAAAATAGGTTTCTTTATCCAGCAGCCGCCAGATGGAAGCATTGGAAACCGTTTTTTGATTCTGGATTTTTTTCCGTTTCTGCAAAGTGCGGTGAACCTTTTTCAAAGCATCGGCCTTGGCTTTGAAAAACGGACCCCCTTTCCCCTTGGAGACGAAAAAGGCCCCTGATAAGAGAATATAGAAAAGATGGGCCGGCAATGTCATCAAAAGCAAAGGCCCGGGCATGTTTTTCAGGTAAACCCATTCCAGATTCCTGTGCCCGTAATAGATGGACACGGGTGAGTCGTATCCCAGGGTGCGGCTGGCCAGATGATACACACGGGCATCCGGAACATAGATGCACCTGAAGCCTTCCAGTTGGGCCCGAAAGCTTAAATCCACATCTTCGTACAGAAGAAAAAAGTCTTCATCAAAAAGACCGATGGTATCCAGCATGGCCTTCCGATATACGGCGGCACCGGCGCAGGCCCCGAAAATCCACGCTTTTTGATTGTACGCATCTGAACGCGCGCCTCTTCCCCGGAGAGATCCGGCGCCGCTTCGGGTATATCCGTCCCCGGCCCGGTCGATGATGTGGGGCGCGTCCGAATAAAGCATCTTGGACGCCGCAGACCCGGCTTCCGGATGCATTCTTAATGCCGCAACCAGACGGGACAGCCAAAAAGGATCGGCAAGGGCATCGTTGTTGAGAAGCCCTACAAATTCCGATCTCGACTGTTGAAGGGCGATGTTGTTCGCCCGGCAGAACCCGGCATTTTCCGGAAGACGGATCAATTGAATCTCCGGATGATGCGTTTCGATCCACTTCGCGGATCCGTCCGATGAACCGTTGTCCACCACAACGCATTCGAAATTTTGAAAAACCTGTTGCCGGACCCCTTCGAGGCACTGTTCGATGCACCCTTTTCCGTTGTAATTAACAATGATCAGGGTCACCGCAGCGGGCCTGGAATTGGGAGACGGATTACGATGCACAAAGGGTATCCGCCAGCTCGTAAAGGAAGGGAAACGGGTCGTCCTGCCGGCAATAATCCGGCATGTGCCCGATTCCCTTTGTGCCGGCCGAAGGATCGGCCTCGAGTCGTTGAAGGATGTCCATAAGGGCGCTGCAAAGGCTTTCCGGCGTCAGCTTTTCCAGAGAGACGATATTGTCGTGAAAACGGGAAAGGTCTTTGTTTGCAAATCGATTGGTAATGGTAATCAGTCCGAAGTGGGCCATTTCAAGGGGCGGATAACTCGGATGGGGGGAGATCATGAGGGAAATCCCCGCGGCACTTTCCAGCAGTAAGGCGGCATAGGCGTCAAGGCTCAGTTTCCCCAGGGACTTTAAGACCTTTTTATCATTGATGCGCACCGGCGGATGCCCTTCTCCGATGGAAAGGATTTTCCATTGATCGGACCGGGGGTCCCGGCGGCTCCAGCGCTTCAGGGCTTCCACGATAAGAGGGAATCCGTTTCTTTCCACCGACGGCCGCCCGTAAATCAAAATCTGTTTTTTCCGGGTGTGTTCTCTCCGATCCAGATGGGGGATCAAGGCCGGGTTCAGCCGGGGTTCGAAAAAAAAAGTTTTTTCAAACAGATAGCCTTTGTCGGCAAAAAAATCCTTTAAAAGAGAGGTGTTGAAAATCGCCACGGTCGGCACCTCGGAACGATAGGTGGATTCGGCAAGCATGTATAGCGTGGACCAATTGTAAAAACCGGGTTCAAAGTCCTGGATCACATAACCCATGGCCGGCATGGGTATACCGAAAAGCGCTTTTTGCTGGGCGATCAATTCCTGTCCGGCATAAGCGGTCCACCAGGCCGAGGCCACGAACCGGTCTTTCGGTGTAAGGTAGACACTTCTTTGGAATCGCTGGGGAATCGCCAGGATCTGGTGCATTGCGTCGGAATCCGCATCAAAGGAAACCACCAGGTATCGGGAAAACCGCTTCAGGGCGTTTTTATCCGGTGCGGCGTCCGTTACGATGAGTCTCGATCCGATGCCTTCCCCGCATGCCGAAACGAGTGCTTCGAACAAGGCCAATGCGGTGGCGGTACCGCCGAAAAAGTGTTCTTCATTGATGGACGGAAGGATCAGGTTCAATCGGGACGTTTCGAATCGGCTGGCTTTCCCGGATATCGGCGTAATCTGGGGGATCATGAAGCGCAGGTCCAGGCGTTTGACCACCTGGTAGATGCGCCGCGCCAGGGCGTATCGGCGCAATATGGACGCGATTTTTTCTTTCACGGGGTTTCGGACAATCGGGGCACGTTGCTCTTCAACGAGAGGTTGGCGTTGTAAAAGGGATCCCCCCCTTTGAGGCGATACGCCTTGTAGCATTTTTCCGACATCTCGAAATCGCATGGGGGGATGGCGATAGGATTTCTTGTTTTGGATTCGAAATGATACAATCTGACAAAAGGATCATAGATATTGAAAAGTCCCTTTTCATGGGCACGGATGCACAGTTCCACATCACTTCCGCAAATCATGAAGGCCTCGTTGAATGGTCCGATCCGTTCAATGGTCTTTCTCGACACAGCCATGCAGGAGCCCGTGACGGCCAAAACATTCCGTTTGACCATGGGAGAAACAAAGGGAGTGCCCAGGTGCACGGGATGAACGCCCTGATAAAGATGGTCGGCCCATCCGCCGAGGCCCACCACCACACCGGCATGCTGAATGGTGCCGTCTTTATAGAGAAGAAGGGGCCCCACCGCTCCAACGTCTTCCCGGAGGGCCTGCCCGCCCAAACGCTGCATCCAGTCGGGGGAAATCACTTCGGTGTCGTTGTTCAAAAAGATAAAGACATCGCCTGTGGCCTTTTCCATGCCGTGGTTGTTGAGTTTCGACCAGCAGAAGGGATACGGCGCCGGAACGACGAAAACATGAGGATGTTCCCGGGTGATGCGTTCAAACCACTTTCGGGTGTCGGGTTCTTCCGAGTTGTTGTCCAGAATGAGGATTTCATAATCGGGGTGGGTGGAGCGTTTCAGGATGGATCGAACACAGGGCCCCAGATAATCGATCCGGTCTTTCGTGGGAATGATAATGCTGATCCGTGTGGACTCTTTGACTTCATGGAAGACATCGAACACATATAAATGATTGCAGGGGAATACGCGAGCGGTCGGCCCGAATACACGGTGGACATGCCCGTCCACCGCACGGCGTCCGCTTTCCTGGGCCATGGGTTTGGAAGCGGGGTTTCCCGCTGTGGAAGACGCAATCTCCCGCCATCCGTAAAGCACCTTTGGAATGTGATGAATCCGGGTTGTATGCTCGGCAATCCGTAAAAAGAGATCATGATCCTGGGCGCCCTCATAACCGGATCGGAACCCGCCAATCTTTTCAAAAAGGCGTTTCCGCACGGCGGTGAAATGGCAGATATAGTTTTGGCACCGCAGCAGATCCGGAGACCAGTCGGGTTTGAAAAAGGGGTTTCGGTGGCCATTTCAAAAAGGGCGTCTTCGGTGATTTCATCATCGTGGTCTAAAAACGCCACGTACTCACCTGCGGCCATCGCCGCCGCGGCATTGGAGGCTCCGGCGATCCCCAAATTGCGTTCCAACCGTTTGATTTGAATTCGGGCATGGGAAAGCGAGTCCAAATACCGGACCGTCTCCTTGCGAGTGGATGCATCGTCGGTGATGCAAAGTTCCCAATGCGGATAGACCTGCCTGAAAACGGATTCCACGGCACGCTCCAGCCATTTGGGCTCCGTGTTGAAAACCGGCATGAGAATACTGAACTTGGGCGCTGTTTCAAAGGCTTCCATGCGGCTGCGGATCGATTTTCCGGAAGGCACGCGGCTTTTCCGCCAAAACGCGTAGTCTAATAAACGCTTTTTAAAAATGTTTGCTTTAATCCGTCGCTTTGAATCGAAACAACGACCTTTCGGATCAACACGCCTTTTCCGGAAAGGCTTGCCCGCAGTCGGTGGAATAAGGGGAAAGGCATTTCAGCAACCGAAAACCGGATCCATCTACGGAGGAAAAAGGGTTAACACGTACCGGGGGGATCTTCTTTTTTCAGGACTTCCCGGACGGTGTAGATGGGTTTGTTGTGGGTTTCATGGTAGATGCGGGCTTCCATTTCTCCCAAAAGCCCGAGGGTGACGAACTGAAGCCCCATGAAGATCAGCAGAATTGCCAGGAGAAGCATGGGCCGATTGGCGATGGGGATATCGAAAAACTGCCGCTGAATAGTCAGATACAATGCGATAAAAAATCCAAGGAATCCGGAAATCACCCCCATTAATCCGAAAATCTGAATCGGCTTGGTGACGTAGCTGAGCATGAATTTAACGGTGATCAGGTCCAGGATCACCCGGATGGTCCTGGAGATGCCGTATTTGGATTTTCCGTGTTTTCTTTCCCGATGGTTGACTTTCACCTCCGCAATGGAAATCCCCATGCTGCTGGCCACCGCAGGGATGAAGCGATGCATCTCCCCGTAGAGCTTGAGCATCTTTGCCACGTCACTCCGAAACGCCTTCAAGGTGCAACCATAATCGTTGAGCTTCACGTTGGTAATAAGGGATATGATTTTATTGGCCACCATGGAGGGAAATCGCCGACTCAAAAATGGATCTTTCCGTTTTTGACGCCATCCGCTCACCAAGTCGTATCCCTCGTCGATCTTTTCCAGGAGCTTTCCAATGTCCTTGGGGTCGTTTTGAAGATCTCCGTCCATGGTGACGATCACATTCCCCCGGGCAAAATCGAAGCCTGCGGAAAGGGCCGCCGTCTGTCCGAAATTTTTCCGAAAACGGATCACAATCACCCGGTCATCTTGGGCCTGTATCCGTTTCAACAGGTCAAAGCTCAGCGCTTACGGCAAGGGCGGACAGGACATCGACGAGTTCCTTGTAAAGGGCGTCGATGTTTTCGCCTTCGTTGAATATGGGAATAACGATGGAAAGATCCACGTTCACACTCTCAAAAGCGTCTCCCAAGACTTTGGATCATCGCCGGGTTCGGCGCCGATGCAAACCGTATCCGAAAAAACCGCCGAGCGTCAGCAGGACACCGCCGCCGAAGAGAACCCTTTCGTCCAGGGGGTTCATTACCGCATAACAGACCCCTACGACGGGATAGAGTGCGGTTCGCACAATCGCTTGGAGTCCTTCGTGATCCTCAATGATCCGGGCCACAGCCGGGGATGTTGCATAATAGAATTCAACCAGGTGTCGCCCCCACGAAGAGGGGAGCAGCCATTGGTCCCGGAAGTTTCTCAGGATTTTCACATGGGGTTCAAAGGGGGACCCAAAGGCGGCTGTTGCGACGAAGCACTTTTTTGAGGGAGACTCCAGAGTTTGAAAAGCCAAGTCGTTTCCGGCATAAAGACCGTAATCGTTGGCAGCCACCAGGCGGAAATGATACACCGTATTATCGGACAGGGCCTCAAGGGAGGCGCTGACCCCCAACGGGCTGTTCCCGGATCCGGCATCCAGGATGTCGGTCTTTCCCCCGTAATTCGTGTCGTATCCGTACTCGAAATAATAGGTCAGCGGGAAATGCTTCGGATTGACAATGCCCTCGATGACGGCGTCGGTCTCTCCCACCGTTGAGGCGTTGAGTGTCAATACGTCAGGGGTCTTGATGGAATCGAACCAGACCTGCGCCATGGCGCGATACCCGTTCCGATTGGGATGAAGCCCGTCTTCTGTATAGGCTTTATTCCAATCGGAACGCAAGGGATTATACAGCTCGCACAAGGGAATATTCTTCTCCGTTACGATCTTCCGAATTTCCACATTGTAGGTGGTATTAACCGCTTTCATCCCGTCCATGATGGGCCGGGTATCCGGGGTCAGTGTCGCCAAAACCGGTGTAATGCTACGGGCGAGGCAGATATCGACCATTTTTCTCCAGTTGGAGTACGTGGTGGATCGCGAAAAATAGAAGATATCATTGGTGCCTTCCAAAAGCAGCATCATTCGCGATGTGGAATGCCGGGCCAAGATGCTGTTGATCCTGGAAAGACCCCGGGTGGTATTTTCTCCGGACACACCGTAATTCAAAACCGTCACCGTTTGTGAGGGTCCGTCGAGCCGGGAAGACAGACTGGGTTGATATCCGCCCTTGGTGGATCCATCCATTGCCCCCGTGTAATAGGGAAATCCCACGGTAATGCTGTCGCCCAGGGTCAGAAGGAGGATGGATTCAGCGGCCGTGTTCTCGATGGCCGGCGAGTCGTGAAAGCGGTTTTGCCCCATG
>JAFDGC010000099.1 GCA_019309485.1 Deltaproteobacteria bacterium
TCCCTTTCTCTGAACTTTGAGCGGTTCAAGCAAGGGAGATTCCCCAATATTCCCGGAAATGTCAAACCCCGTGAGTCCCCCGGCAAAGCCGGGGGTTTACCCATTATTATTATTACCTTAATAGATGGTCAACCCTCAGTGATTCAATTCTAAAAGATTCAGAAAACCATCAATATGCCCATAAATGGTATCTTTTAACCATACAAGACGATTCAATTCCTTGGGGTTTCAATCGAGAGGATGTTGAAGATAAACCCATCTTCGTTTTTCAAAGCTCGGAGTTATATAACGCATATAAAACCTTCACAAGCATTGACATCGGCTATGAGTACCGGACCCGGTCTCTTGGAACTTCGCAGCTTCTGTTAACCGAAGCGGATCTTTTGTTTTACACCAGCGGTGATGCATGGGAATATGATGGTGGTGTGTTTGCAGAAACAAATTCTCCTGTCTTTGTAATGTCGGATTTTTTTCTTCCCGTGGAATCCGATTTCCTGTCGTTTGATCTCAGCATTTTGGAGTGGAACGAGGGGGATCTTTTTGCATTGTATTGGAATGATAACCTTCTCATGTCCTTTTTGACGGATTTCATGATCAAAGACCTTTGGTATCGGATATTCGATATCGACATATCTCAATACGCAGGTACTTTCGGAATCTTGGCCTTCGGCCTGATCACTGCGGAAGATGGAATTCATTCCCTGTTCGGTGTCCGCAACATCTCCATTGAAAGCTATGAGACTAGCCAAGGCAGCGTGCCCGAACCGCCCACGTTTCTTTTGCTTGCCACTGGCTTCATGGGTATTCTTTTTCTTCTAAGCCGGAAAAATGTCGTCACGTTCCACTGATCGGTCATCCTGCAAAATCGAGATTCGATCTTCGAGAGCAAAGGAGGAGATGGATCTTTTTGTTTGGGCTTAAATCATTAAAACAACGCAGTTGAACCCAGCATCCAAGGAGTTGAATCGTGAAAAACTGCTTTCTATTTTCTGTCTGGGGTTTTTGGTCATCGTCAACGATGGACTGGCAATAGAGTTCGGCCAGATAGAACTCGTCTCCATCAGCCGGATCAACAGTTGGACTTTGGTGTCCGATGTTTTCTTGTCTGATCCAAAGGTCTGGTTGCATGATCCGGCATTAAGTGATGATGACAGACCGACGGTTACCTGCATTGCAGACGGCACTGCCCATCCCATGCCATGGACAAATGTCTGGGATGCCTTTACGTTTCCTCTTTCCGACAACATCGAACCGCCGGAATCGGCAACTCCACAGGATCCGTCATATTTCAATGACAAGGCATTTTCCTGGACAGCCGTAGATGAGTCAACCGATTTAACGGCCACCGGGACTGTTTCGGGGATTCGGGACGTACCGCTTTCATCCAATCTGACGATCACCGGCGATCCGTTACAGCCAACGATTTCCTGGTCCAATCCCGATGAAAACCTGGATGCCTACAGGGTGCGGCTATACGAGAAGGCAGGCGACGGCAGCCTCGTTTTGCTAAAACAGTCGGACGATATACAGGGAACGACATACACGGTTCCAGACGAGGCCCGGCTGGAGTATGGAAAAAACTATATTATCCGTGTGGAAGCGCGGGACTATGAATATTTCGGTTTATCGGGAGACCTGCCATATACCGACTTCCAAGGGAAAGTCCTGAATCGTTCTAACGCCGAGGCGGACATTCCGTTTACGCCGTCGGACGGCGCGGCGGAAGGCAACACTCTCGAGATGACAACGGGCTCTCCCATCGGCGCATCGCTGACAGTCGACACGCCTTCCATTGCGTTCAACGTGGAGTTCGATTATCGTTTTACCACCACCGACGGCTACCTGGATGTTTACCTAAACGGAATCCAGATCGGTACGCGCCTGACGGCACCGGATACGGTCAACGATGAATTCCTGCATGCCATCCTGCAGGTGGATAATACGAGCCTTTATAATTTAAATGCTGTGGCTCTCCTCTTTCAATTGAACGGGCCGACCGGGATCAGTATACTGCTCGATAACGTGGCCTATTCCTTTTTTGATGACTCACAGATGCAATTCCTTTTGCAGCAAAATGGAGGATTCAATGCCGGACTCGAGTCCTGGACGGCAAGCGGCGGAGGCACCCTTTCCATTCAAAGCACGCAGAGCCGGGGACCCTGGCGCTGGTGGTATTCGGGGTGATCGGGCTGGCGGCGGTGCGGAAGAGCAGTGTTAGTGGTCAGTGCTAGAAAATGGCGCAGGGCGCAGGGCGCAAGATAGTGTTAGTGGTCAGTGTTAGTGTTAGAAAAAGGCGCAAGGGGGGAAATGCCGGAAAGCTGGAAGGTTTGAAGGTTTGAAGGCATGGATGTAGGGTGGCATTTTATCCCGCTTGCGCGCGGACAGGTATGCCGCCGGGAAATGATGGTCGGTTTGCGGTGGGCCTGTCCACGCGCCAGCGGGAGTGTAAAACCCCACCCTGCGTAATTCGGGGATGGCGGGCGGTTTGCCGGAGGGGTGTAATACCCCACCCTATGAAGGGCAATTTGAATCGGTGAAAGGGGAACGGGAAACGGGAAATGTCAGCGGGGAGCTTTGTAGAGGTCGTCGTGGTCAAGAATGCGGAGGAGTTTGACCGGGGCACTCCAGTCCGGCGAACCGGAGGGCTGAATCAGGGTCGGCTCGAATGAAATCCGGTACTTTCTGTCAACGCGCGCCGACCATGCGGAGGGGTCATTGGTAATCCGTTCAATTCCCAAACCCGGATAGCGGGGGTTTTTTTCCAGCATATTGACCGCCCTGGCGATCTTTTTTAACAGGGGTTTATTGTGTCTGAATTTCTCGAGGTCTGTGTTGAATTTTTTATTCGGAACCAGTTCCGGCATCGCGGCGAACCTTTTCAAACCATTCCGGGAATTTGTCCGGTTCCGAATCCCTGGCTTCCTTCAATTTTTGCAGACCGGAGTCGCTGAGCTTAATTTTTCTAAAAAATTCAACCGGATACAGGTGGATGGCGCCGCCGGGTCCCACGGATAGCTCCAGGTGGCTGCCCGGGTTGATCCCGAGTTCTCTTCTCAGGGAAGCCGGCAGGTTGATGCTGCCTCTCTTGTCGATGGTCACGAACATCACTCGCCCCTTTCGCTCATTTTAATTCTCTCCAACTGTCCGGGTAAAATATTATTCGGATTTTGTCAATTTGTCAAGATGTCAAATGCAAATATCCGATGGACGAAATCGGGGAGGCTCGGAAGCTGGAAGGCTGGGAGGCTGGGAGGTTAGAAGGCCAGAAGGTTAGAAGGCGGGGAGGCTGGAAGGCTGGAAGGCGATAAGGGCGGGCTCAAGGCGCAGGGCGGGGAGCGGGAAGACAAGGCGGGATTGTATATCCCGCCGGGCAAAGGGAATGGGCGCTGATGGCCAGGTATCGTATTCTTTCCATCGACGGCGGAGGGATCCGGGGGCTGGTGACCGTGGTTTTGCTGCAGCGGATGGCGGCCACGGCCGGGTTCGAGGATTTCTTGGATACCATCGATCTCGTGGCGGGAACCTCCACGGGAGGGCTTCTGGCCCTTGGGATCGCCCACGGGATTCCTTTGCAGGAGATGCGGGATCTGTATGTCCAGAAAGGTCCGAAAATCTTTGACGATTCATGGCTGGACGACCTGGCGGACCTGGGAAAACTCAACGGCGCCGATTATGACATCCGGCCGCTGGGGCGGGAACTGCGGCGGCTTTTCAAAAATACCACCCTGGGACAGCTTCAAAAACGGGTGCTGATCCCTTCCTTCGACCTGGATAACGAGGATCCGGAAAAGCGCACCTGGAAGCACAAGCTTTTTCACAACTTTCCCGGAAAAAGTTCGGACCGGAACGAACCGGCCGCCCAGGTGGG
>JAFDGC010000045.1 GCA_019309485.1 Deltaproteobacteria bacterium
TGGTGGGCCGTGAAGGAATCGAACCTTCAACCTCCTGATTAAGAGTCAGTTGCTCTGCCTAGTTGAGCTAACGGCCCGGATGCGTTGTTGATGAAAAATTTCTGATACTCCATGTGCCGGTTTTTGTCAAACCGAATTTATGGATTCTCGACCTTTTTTCCCTTCCGACGGCTGGATTCGGGCTGGATTTCTGTCCGGGGTCCTAGGGTTTGCTTTCATTTACGGCTTTGATCCTTGATGGCTTCGTAAAAAGGCCATCCGCGGCGGTGCGCTGCATCCTTCGTCATTGCGGCGTACCGATAAGTACGCCTCATCCCTGAAGGATTTGCGCGCCTTGCATCCGGCGCTTTCTACGTTGTCATCCCAAATCAGGCTTTACGATTTCAACATCCTTGCCATGTCCGCCTTTCTGGAATAATAGGAGCCCATGTGGTTCGATCCCAAAAAACGCCGGCAGGCCGCGGATCCTTCCAACAGTCCCGTCACCTGTTTCGGCTATCAGCCCGTTTCCCTGGACGAAAAAGCCCGGCGGATTTACCGGCATTTCGAGTCCATCGCCCAAAAATACGACTTCATGAACACGCTATTGTCTTTCGGCATCCACTATCCCTGGAAGCGCCTGGCGGTCCGGATGCTGGGGCTGAAAAAGGAGGACCGGGTCATTGACGTGTGCGCCGGCACCGGGGATCTGGCCCTCATGGCGGCAAAGCGCCTCGGCGGCAACGGGTTCATCGTCCTTTACGACATCAACCGGGCCATGATGGAAGCCGGCCGGCACAAAACGGCCCGCTGCGGTGCGGTTACGGAAACGGCTTTTGTCCAGGGGAACACCGAGCGGATGGCGTTTCCGGACGCCTCCTTCGATGCGGCCATGGTGGGATTCGGGATTCGAAACCTGACCCGGCCCCGGGTCGGCTTTTCGGAAATCCACCGGGTCCTCAAGCCCGGAGGGGCCATGGTGTGCCTGGAGTTTTCAAAACCCACCTCCCCGGTTTTCCGGGGGCTTTACGATTTTTATTCCTTCCGGATCATGCCGCTTTTGGGCCAGCTTTTGGCGGGATCCCGTAAAGCATATACCCATCTTCCCGAGTCCATCCGGACATGGCCGCTGCCCGACGAGCTTTCCGAGATGCTTTCAAAAATCGGTTTTTCAGATGTCCGGTACCGCCGCCTGACCAACGGGATCGCCGTGATCCACCGGGCCGTCAAAGGGACACGCCATCCACCGGGAGATGCCTTATGATCCTGAATTGTGCCGAACGCCTGGTGGTGAACAACCCGTTGCGGATGGCCATGCAGCGCCTGGAGATGGTTTGGTTCCTGCAGGCGGCAGACCTTTCCCCTAATCCCCGCATCCTGGAGATCGGGTGCGGACGGGGGGCCGGCGCCCGGATTCTCTTGAAAAAAATGCATCCCCGGCGCATCGAAGCCTTGGATCTCGATCCGGTCATGATGCATACCGCCAAAGGTTTTCTCACATCGAAAGAACGCGAGCGGATATCCCTCCTCGCTGGGGACAGCACCCGCCTGCCCTTTCACAGTGCTTCCTTTGACGTTGTTTTCGGCTTCGGCCTTTTGCACCACGTGCCGGACTGGGAATCCGCCGTAAAGAAGTGGCCCGGGTCCTCAAACCCGGGGGACGGTACTACATGGAAGAGCTGTACCCGCCGTTGTACCTGAATGCCGTCACCCGCCGGGTGCTTTTACACCCCACACAAAACCGCTTCCACAGCCGGGATCTGAAAGCCGCACTTTCCCGGGCCGGGCTTTTCCTGCACGCCTTTCTCGAGTCGGGTTTTTTAGGAATCCTGGGGGTGACCGTCAGATGATCAGGTTCATCGCCGCCACCGTCAGGAGCGCGAGGGGATAATAGCTGGCGGCATTGAAAAGATGCATGGCGTCTTTGTCCTGCCGGTTTTTCCGAAGGCGCACCGCCGGCCAGATGAGGAGGATGCCCCCCATGGCGGCGATCAGAAGATACATCGGGAAGATGAAATCGGCCGGGGAGGCGGCAAACAACAGGAGGGTCAGGAAAACGGCCGCGCCCATCGAAACCAGGATCATGCGGCCGGATTTTTCCGGGCCGAAGGCGATGGGCACGGTCTTGGCGCCAAGGCGCCGGTCTTGTTCCACGTCGGTCCAGTCGTTGGGGATGTTCTGGCCGCCGATTTCCCAGAAAAAGACGAGCAAAAAGACCAGGGCCAGGAAAAGCCAGGACGGCTTCGGGTCCACGGCAAAGACGGCGGCCAGCGGGCCGGTGGTCTTGACGAGTCCGTTGAGGAGTGCGCGGTAGGGCGTGATGCGCCACAGGAGACAATACAGGATTTCCAAAAAACACGCGGCAAAAAAGATCAGCAAACACACGGGATTCAACGCCCAGGCCCCCAGCAGCGCCGCCGCCCCCCATCCGCCGGTCCACAAGAGTCCTTCTTTCAGGCTCAACAGGCCCTGGGCTAGGGGATGGCGGGCCATGACGGCGCCCAGGTCCCTTTGCCTTGACGCCGCATCTTCGAAATGCATCTTTTCCCGGTCGCTCCGGTAGTCCACCAGATCATTGAGGGCATACACGGCGGTGTAGCCTGCAAAGGCGGTGACCAGTCCCAAAAGGGTCACCCAAAAAGAAGGGAAGGTTCCCAGAACCAGCAGGGCCGCCAGGGCAGGAGAAGCCATGTCGACGAGCCCGTGGGGGGTCCGGGAAAGGGTGAAAAACAGCCTGGCGCGGTCCCAGTTCCAACGTTGCGGAAGTACTCTTTCCGGGGTGTTCAATCCAGCTCCTGGTCATTGAGAAGCCGATTCAGTTCCGCTTCCGGTAAAAGGCCGGCTTCGATTGCCGTTTCCCGGACGGTCTTCCCGGAATCATGGGCGGCCTTGGCCAGAACGGCCGCCCGGTCATAACCGATGCGGTGGACCAAAAGGGTGGCCAGGGCCAGGCTTTTTTGGATGCCGGCGTTGCAGACATCCGCGTTGGCCGTGATGCCGTCGATGCATTTTTCCGCAAAGATCCGGGACACCGCGGCCAAAAGGGAAATGGATTCGATAAGGTTGTCGTCGAGCCGGGCTTCGCGCACTTCGGTTGCGGCCCGGATGACGGCATCGGCAATGGCGTCGTCCAGAAGCCCCAGGTTGCGGTTCACCGCGGCGGCGTGGGCCTTGATCAGGGCAAGGGCGTGGATCAATTCCCTGGGAAGCATCCGGCCGCTGACGGGAAAATTCTCTTCGGCACGCCTGGTCTGAGGCCCGTAGTAAGCCTCTTCCGGGATTTTCACCTCGCCCATGCTGTCGGATTCGATCCGAAACGGCATCTTCTTCCTCCTCAAAATGAGGGATTAATCGGCCGATTACCGGTGTATTGTTACAAAAGATGGGAAAAAAGACAAACAAAAACGGAAAGGCCCGACATTGACGGGGTAAATGCCGGGCGCTCAAGACAGGCGGGTTCAGTCGGTTTTGAAAAGATCCGTGGAAAGGTACCGCTCGCCGGTGCTGGCGAGGATGGTGACGATCCGCTTTCCGGCCGATTCGGGACGCTGCGCCACCTGTAAGGCGGCCCAGACCGCCGCACCCGAAGAGATGCCGCACAGGATCCCTTCTTTTTCGGCTACCTCCCGGGCGGTGGCAAAGGCGTCTTCGTTGGTGACGGTGACCACATCGTCGATGACGGACCGATCCAGGACATCTGGGACGAACCCGGCGCCGATCCCCTGAATCTTATGGGGGCCGGGTTTCCCGCCGGACAGGATCGGGGAGGCCGCCGGTTCCACGGCAATGGCCAGAAAAGACGGTTTCCTGGACTTGATGCCCTGGGCGACACCGGTAATGGTCCCGCCCGTGCCCACGCCGGCCACCAGGATATCCACGGTCCCTTCCGTGTCGTTCCAGATCTCTTCCGCCGTGGTTTCCCGGTGAACCCGGGGGTTGGCCGGATTCGCGAATTGATCGGGCAGATACGCCCCCTTCGTGGCGGCGACGATTTCCCGGGCCTTCTCGATGGCCCCTTTCATGCCCATGGGCCCCGGTGTAAGGACCAGTTCGGCCCCCAGGTGCTTAAGGAGCTTCCTCCGTTCCATGCTCATGGTCTCGGGCATGGTCAGACAGAGCCGGTACCCTTTTGCCGCGCACACGAAGGCCAGGGCGATGCCCGTGTTGCCGCTGGTGGGCTCCACGATGAGCGTATCCGGCGTGATGAGGCCGTCTTTTTCGGCGGCTTCGATCATGGATACGGCGATCCGGTCCTTCACGCTGCTGAGCGGATTGAAGAATTCCAGCTTGGCGATGATTTCGGCATCCACGCCGTCGGCGATACGATTGAGACGAACCATGGGTGTGCATCCCATGGTTTTTTCGATGCTGTTAAAGACTCTCATGATCCGCTCCTTTCACTTGGCGACACCCGAGAAAGCGTCGACGCGGTTTTGATCATTGTCCGATTTGTAGATAAGCCGGGGTTCTTCCAAAAGGACCTTGGTGTCTGGCGGCACCGACCGGGTGATCCAGACGTTCCCGCCGATGACCGACCGCGCGCCGATCACCGTATCCCCTCCCAAGATGGTAGCGCCGGAGTAGATGATGACGTCGTCCTCGATGGTGGGATGCCGCTTCTGCCCGCGGAGCCGGTTCCCCGCGTCTTTGGGAAGGGACAACGCCCCCAAGGTGACCCCCTGATAGATCCTGACGCGGTCCCCGATTTGCGTGGTTTCACCGATGACCACACCGGTGCCGTGATCGATGACGAACTCTTCGCCGATGTGGGCCCCCGGGTGGATGTCGATCCCGGTTTGGGAATGGGCGTACTCGGTCATGATCCGGGGAAGGAGGGGAACTCCGGCCTCGAAGAGGACATGGGCAATCCGGTACACCATGGTGGCGAAGATGCCGGGATAAGAAAAGATGATCTCGTCGTGGCTCTTGGACGCCGGATCCCCTTCGTAGGTGGCCCGCACATCCGTAGCCAGGACTTTGCGGACTCCGGGAACGGCCTCCAGCACGCCCACGGCGATCTGGTGCCCCTGTTCCGCGCATTCGGTGCAGGGCATGTCGTACCGGATGCACTCGTGGCGCACGCTTCGGGTGATTTGCTCGGAGAGGACATCGAACAAAACGGAGACCGACTGGCCCATGTTGTATTTCAGGTTGGCCGGATCGAGACGCCCCCGGCTGAAGTACCCCGGGAAGAGGACCTCCTTCATCCGTTCGATGATCTCGATCACCGATTCCTTGGAGGGAATGGGTTCATAATCGATGTGGGTATAACACTGACCGTCGTGACAGCTTTCGATGATGTGTTCCGCGACTTCCGGAAGCCGTTTCCGGAAGTTGGAAAGCATCTCCATATCGATTCTGCAACTGGGTTCCTCGTGACCGGTCTTTGGATCCATCTGCACCTCTCCTCTTTAAAAGGGGTTTATGACCGCCTTTGTGATCGAAACGCACTTAAATTTTTTTTATAATAAATAAAAATAAAACAAATCCATGGGATTGTCAAAAACATAGCTTTTTGATCGGATAAAAGGGGCGTTTAATGCTCGAAGCCGGCAAGAAGATGTCAGGCCAATTTCGATTGACACCGCATGGTCCTTCGGATAATTGAAACATTATGCACCATCACAACCGCCGCGCCCGCATCCTGGCCATGGGTCATTCCGTGACCGCACCGTTCTTGATCCGTGCACGAAGAACCGGTTTTATTTTTTTCATGACTTACAAAATGTCCCGGAGTTGTTGAAATGCCGAATTGGGATGAACAAACCGACATTGTCGTGATCGGCAGCGGGTTGGCCGGGCTGGCCGCGGCCATCGAAGCCCGGGAAACCGGGGCTTCGGTGGTCGTTTTGGAAAAAATGGCCCTGACCGGCGGGAACACGCGAATCAGCGACGGCGGCCTGGCCGCCCCGGGAAATTTTTTGCAAAAACGCATGGGAATAGCGGATTCGCCGGAGCTGTTCCGTGAAGATATGATGAAAGCCGGAATGGGACTCAATCATCCCGAACTGGTGACCGTCGTGGCCGAAAAGGCCGCGGCGGTCATCGACTGGACCCGGGAAGCATTGGGCGTGCAGTATCTCCAGCGGCTGGACCGTTTCGGAGGACATTCCGCAGCCAGGAGTCTCACGACCCGGAGTCATTCCGGCGTCGATATCATAAAGGCGCAGGAAAAGAAACTTCGCGGACTGGGGGTGAAAATTCGAACGCGCTGCCTGCTGACGGCCCTGATCACCGACAACAGAGGGGCGGTTCGCGGAGTGGAATTTCAACCCGGCTACCGGTTCCCGAAAAAAACCGACGCGCCGAAGAAAACCCTCCGTGCGGTTCGTGCCGTTGTTCTGGCCACCGGCGGATTCGGCCGTGACGTGGAATTCCGCAGGCTCCAGAATCCTAGCCTGAATGAATCGATCGGTTCGACCAATCACCGGGGGGCCACATCAGAGGGCCTGGCGGCTGCTTTAAGGATCGGCGCGGCGCCGATTCATCTTTCCTGGATCCAAACCGGGCCATGGGCCTGTGCCGATGAGGCCGGCTACGGAAAAGGATCCCGATTTGCCTCCTACAGTGTGTATCCCACAGGCATACTGGTGGATCCCGCGACCGGTCGGCGCATTGTAAATGAATGGGCCGACCGTAGAATCCGTTCTGAGGCCATCATCCGGACGGAACGGGCGTGTGTGGGCATCGTGGATGCAGAAGGCGCCCGACAGGACTCCCGGAGTCTCGAGCCCTGTTTGAAAAACGGAAAAGTGAAGGGATTCGAAAAACTCGCGGAGCTTGCGGATGCGTACGGGATGCCGGCCGGTGAGCTGATCCGGACCGTCGAGGAATACAATCGAAGGATCACCCAAGGCGGTACGGATGAATTCGGCAAGCCGCTGCATCAAGATCCCAGGCCCTTATCCGAACCCCCTTTTTATGCCATCCGCCTCTGGCCCAAGGTCCATTACACGTCGGGCGGTGTGGGCATCAATTCCAGGGCCCAGGTATTGAACCTGACGGGACGGCCCGTTCCGAACCTTTTCGCGGCCGGCGAGGTTTGCGGCGGCATACACGGAGCCAGCCGTTTGGGAAGTTGTGCCCTTATCGAGTGCCTTGTATTCGGGCGCATCGCCGGGCAGGAGGCGGCCGTCTCCCCGCACACCTGATCCCGTCGGCCTTATTTCTTCTGGCGGGATGCCAGGGCGTGGGTGATCCGATCGATGATGATGGCCAGAATGACGATGCAAAGCCCTGCTTCAAAACCGCGTCCCACCTCGATCCGGTTGATGGCCAGCAACACCTCCATCCCCAGACCCCGGGCCCCGATCATGGAAGCGACCACCACCATAGCCAGGGCCATCATGGTAGTCTGGTTGATGCCCACCATGATGGACGGCTGGGCCAGCGGGAGTTGGACATTGAACAGGATCTGCCACGAATTGGCGCCGAAGGCCTCCGCAGCCTCCACGACGCTCTTGGAAACCTCCCGGATCCCCACGTTGGTAAGCCGGATCACCGGCGGCATGGAATAGATAATGGTGGAAAAAAGGGCTGGGACCTTGCCGAGGCCGAAAAGCATCAACGCCGGGATGAGATAAACGAAACTGGGCATGGTCTGCATGGCGTCTAAAATCGGTTTGACGATGGATTCCAAGAGATTGCTCCGCGCCATGGCGATGCCCATGGGAATTCCGAAAACCAGGGAGAGAATGACCGCTCCGGTGACCAGGGCAAGGGTCATCATGGCCAGATCCCAGTAGCCGAAGGTTCCGATCAGGACCAGCATACCGGCCATCGCGATGCCGTGCCACCAGCGGCCCATCAGGCGCCATGCCAGGATGCCGATAAAGATCACCACCACGAACCACGGGACCCATAAAAAGAAGCGTTCCAGTTGCAGCAGAAACTTCAGGATCGCATCCCCGACGGTGTCGAAAAAACCGCCCCATGCCGTCAATACCCAGTCCATGGCCACGTCGATCCAGTCTGCCAGGGGGATTCTGAATATTTTCGGGAACTCGGTCATGAGGCTATTTTCCGGTGTCTTGGATCATACTGTTGATAATGGTCCGATTGCGGATGTCTCCCAGGAATTTGCCTTTTTCATCCAGAACGGCGATGGGGTAAGGGCTCGAGGTGGCCAGAGGAAAGAGTTCTTCCACCGTCATCTCGGGCGTGCAGCGGGGGACATCTTCGATCAACCGGTTCCGGAGGTCTTTTGCCCCGTCGGCGATCAGCGCCTCCAGGATCTCGTGAGTGGCCAGGCCTTTGAGCCTATGGTCCTTGGTGATCACGAAGGCGCGTTCCTGGTCGCTTTTGCTCAGAAGGGTTTTGGCCACCTTGGGACCCTGCCACTCATAGAGCAAAAGCACCGGTGTTTCCATGATGGTTCCGGCCCTGAGCACCTTTGCAGGCGATGCGTCTTGGACGAAATCCTGTACGTAGTCGTCCGCCGGCGAAGAGATGACATCCTCCGGCGCGTCCACCTGGATGATTTCGCCGTTTCGCATGATGGCGATCCGGCTTCCCAGTTTCAGGGCCTCGTGCAGGTCATGGGTCACAAAGATAATGGTTTTTTGGAGCTGATCCTGGAGCGCCACCAGCTCATCCTGCATTTCACGGCGGATCAAGGGGTCCAGTCCACTGAACGGTTCGTCCATGAGAAGGATTTCCGGATTGATCGCCAGGGATCGGGCGATCCCGACGCGCTGCTGCATTCCGCCGCTTAACGCCCCGGGAAGGGAATCTTCCCATCCCTTGAGCCCCACGGTTTCAATGGCTTTCAGGGCGGCCTCGTATCGGTCTTCCTTTTTGATACCGCGGATTTTCAGCCCGTACGCCACGTTATCCAGGACCGTGTAATGGGGGAACAGGCCGAATTGCTGAAAAACCATTCCGGTGACGGTTCGCCGGAGTCTTCTCAGGCGTTTTTTCTCCAGGCGGCAGACGTCTTCTCCCTTGATCAGGATCTCTCCGGCGGTGGGCTCGATTAAACGGATCAGGCATCGGACGAGGGTGGATTTTCCGCTTCCGGAAAGCCCCATCAGCACGAAAAACTCCCCCGGCGTCACCTTGAAGGAAATGTTGCGCAATGCCAAGACGCATCCGGATTTTTCCAGGATTTCCTCCTTGGAAGCGTTTTTCAGATCGGAATCCATCACGGAATCCGTTTTCTCGCCGAAAACCTTCCACACGTTCCTGACTTCAAGGCAGGGTTCTGGGGTGTCGCCGGAATCGTCGGGCATGGATTTCTCCGTTTGAAGATGACGCCGCCCGGATAGGGTGTTCCGCCACGGACCGGGCGGCGATGCACTCTCCTTTTATTTCAAGGCGGCTTTCACTTTCGCCGCGACCTCGGCCGGAACCCATTGGGTCCATACGGAATCATAGGTTTTCAGAAACCATTTTCCCGCATCTTCCGTACTGGCCTTGTTATCCTGCATATAGGCCAAAAATTTGTTGGCCATGGCCTGGGTGGTTTCGTATTTTTTCAAAAATTCGACCACATCCGGCGCCTTTTTTAGAAGTTCCGAATTCACGACGATGTTGACGCGAACGGCGGGATAGGCGCACTTGTAGGTCTTTTTCCATATCTTTGGATCGTACGGCGGCTCTTCGAGGGGCGTCATGTCGAATTTGCCCAGGACCCAGGTGGGCGCCCAATAGTAGCCGAACCAGGGCTCCCCTTTTTTGTAGGCGGCGGCCATGGATCCGTTCAGGGCGGCATCGGATCCGGGAGCGAAAACATTGTAGGTTTTATCAAGCCCATAGGCCTTGATCTTTTTCTCGTTGATCTTCTCGCATTCCCATCCGGGGACACAGGTAAAAAACCGTCCTTTGTTCGGATCTTCCGGATCCTTGAACAGTTTCCAGTACTTGGGCATGTCATAAACGGACTTCAAATCCGGCGCCATGGGCTTGATCCCCCGCTTGGGATCCCCCTTGATGACGTAGGTGGGCACGAGCCATCCCTGCCAGGAATCCGGGAAATTGGCGCCCAGATCGATGACGCTGCCTTCGGCAATGGCCTTGTCGTAGGCTTCCTGCTGGTTTTCCACCCAGCATTCCATGTTGATGTCCACATCCCCCCGCACCAGGCCGGTAAAGAGGGTAATGGTGGCGCCGGGGGTGAACTGGACTTTATACCCGTAGCCGTTTTCAAGGATAAACTTGGCGATGCGGTTGTGC
The DNA here is from genome assembly GCA_019309485.1 of Deltaproteobacteria bacterium. Taxonomy (GTDB): domain Bacteria; phylum Desulfobacterota; class Desulfobacteria; order Desulfobacterales; family UBA2156. Next base: position 10,153 of record JAFDGC010000045.1, read on the forward strand.
ACCTGGACACTGTCCCAGTTGAGATCGGCGAGAACAAGAACATCGCCGGAAGCGGCCGCTGCACGGGTGCCGGTAAAAAACAAAAGGCTCGGGACCAGGACGCACAATACCAGTAACAAGGGGAATTTCCGTTCCATAACAACCTCCTTATGTTAGAGTTTTCTCGAAATTGGAATACATGAACGGAAGAGCGATCAGGGCTGGTGTTTTATTATTGAAATCTTAAACTATTGTCAATCTAATTATTTAGGCATTAATGTTATGCGTAAAGATCGCTCGCAGCCGCCCGGCCTTGGAGATTCGGAAAGGAAATCGAGAAAAGGGTTTGGAAAATGAAATTCGGCGGCGTCAGCAGGTGGAATGGAAAAGGCCGCCCACGGCAGCGCCTTGTGCCGCCAGGCGGTTGTATCGTTCAACAGCGCTCCGGGTCTCTTCAAAGTGATACGGGATCCCACGCGTTTTCAAAAATGCTGTTGTTTTCGGCGCCAGTTTGAGCCGCAACGCCATCCCGCGGGTCAAGACGAGTACCGTACTTCCCCTTGAAAGGGGCTCCTTAACGTCTTGGGGCTGAATCCCGGGATCGTGGTGGGTGCCGGTCTCGGCCCAGTTCCACTCCCGGCCGCCCCCCGGCCATAGCTTGAAATCCCGCCCTTTCCCGATGCCTTCCACCACCATCTCCCCCCACGTGACAGCAATGATCTTCGGGGATTTTAAAACAGCATTCATTTTTCTTCCTGCTGAGCAATCGGTTTCACGAACGCACTGAAGGGACTGCGCAGGCTCAACGGTTCTGGATACTTGTCCAAATATCCCACCCATAGAACAAACTACGGAATATCGGGTTCCAGGCGTTTGCCCATGCTCACGACAGGATCCTCCTGGTACCCCATCGTTTCGTAAAACCGGATCACCTTCCGGTTGCCGGATCGAATCTGCAGATTGATCTTGGGGCACCCCGCGTCCCTTAAGAGACGTTCCGCGTGCGCCATGATCTGCTTTCCGAGCCCGCGTTTTTGCAGGCCCGGCCGGACCGCCAGGTAGTTCACCCAACCCCGGTGGCCTTCATATCCGACCATGCAGGTGGCGGCCACCTGTCCGTCGATTTCGCCCACCAGGAACCACTCCGGGTTGACTTTCATTTTGCGGTCGATATCCCGGACCGGGTTGTTGTGGGGAACCACCAGGCCACACACATTCCACAGGTCGACGACCGCCTCCCGGTCCTCGGCGCGAAAGGGACGGATTTTCATCAGAGAGCTCATTCGGATCGTTTTCCCAGTGATCCTCCTTCAGGCGGTTTAACGGTGAGCAGCGCGGATCCTGGCGCATCGGCTCACGAAATTCATTACCGTGAAGTGCATGAAAATGCAATCCCGCAGTCCGTATAATAGGCGGTTCCGCCTTTACCTCCCGCCCCTGAAAAAGGCGGATTCTGATTTTGCCGGCAGATGCGGGGAAAGACTTCGGCCATGAAATGTTGCGGGAAACTGGCGTAATCGGTATAATTTATTATGCACGTCCTGCTGATCTCGGCCAACACGGAAAAAATCAACATGCCCACCCTGCCCATGGGGCTGGGGTGCGTGGCGGCGGCACTGGAAGGGACGCAGCATTCGGTGACGTTTCTCGACCTGATGGGAGTGGAAAACCGGCATTCGCTGCTTCAGAAAACCCTTTCACAGGTCTCCCCGGACGTCATCGGTGTTTCCATTCGCAATATCGACGATCAGTTCAGCGAAGCGCCGCGTTTTCTGCTGGAAAACGCCCGGGAAGTGGTGGCCGCCTGCCGATCCCACGCGCTGGCGCCGATCGTGCTCGGCGGCGCCGGATACAGCATTTTTCCGGAAGCGGTGCTGGATTACACCGGCGCGGACATGGGGATCCAGGGCGAAGGGGAACACGCCTTTGTCATGCTGGTGGACCGCTTCGACCGCTCGGCCCCCCTTTCGGATGTCCCCGGTCTGTTTATCCGGGGAAAAGGACTTCAGTCCCCGCGAAGCTATCATCGGGACCTGGACCGGTTTCCCTTTCCTGCACCGGACTTGTTCGATTCCCGCTTCGCCAACGATCCCGACTATTTTTTGCCCATCCAGACACGGCGCGGTTGTCCCATGAACTGCTCCTATTGCTCCACCCCCGCCATCGAGGGGAATCGGATCCGGAGGCGCTCGCCTCAAGCCGTGGTCGACACCTTGTCCCGCTGGCGCGGTGCAGGCTTTTCGCGGATCTATTTCGTGGACAACGTCTTCAACCTGCCGGAAGGCTACGCCATTGAACTTTGTGACCGTATCTCCAAGGCCGGACTGGACATCCGATGGAGGGCCATCCTGTATCCCGGAAAACTGACCGAAACACTGGCACGGTCCATGGCCCGTGCGGGATGCCGGGAGGTCGCACTGGGATTCGAAAGCGGGGTGCAGCCGCTACTGGATGTCTATCACAAGCGTTTTTCCCCCGAAGATGTCCGGCGGTCCAACCGGCTTCTGGCCAAACACGGTATCGGTCGAATGGGGTTTCTTTTACTGGGGGGGCCGGGAGAAACCCGCGAAACCGTTCTCGGCAGCCTGGCTTTTGCGGATAAATTAAAGTTGGATATGGTCAAGCTGACCATCGGCGTCCGAATCTATCCGAATACGGTACTGGCGGGGATGGCGGTGCGGGAAGGTGTGATCGAACCGGATGACAACCTGCTCCAACCCCGTTTTTACATTGCCAGGGGACTCGAAGAATGGCTCCGCGAGACGATCCGAGCCTGGGTCGCCGACCGGCCCAACTGGGTCCATTGATCGCTATTGAGGAAACGACAATTTGCACCCACGAGGAACGATAATGACCAAAGTGCTGATTCATCCGGCAACATATGACACGGTCAAGGAGGCCGTGGACCTGGCGTTTTCCCATTTTCCTCAGAAACTTTCCGGAAAAAAGGTGCTGATCAAGCCCAACGTCCTTCGATCCGCCACACCGGCGGAAGGGATCGTCACTCACCCGGCCGTGCTCCGGGCGGTGGTGGAACGGGTCGAAGAAGAAGGTCCCGCTGAAATCATCGTGGGGGACAACCCGGGAGTGATCAGTTACGGCGCCAATGAAAAGACCTTTGAAGACACCGGACTCATGGCCGCCGCCAAGGGGTATTACCGGAACATCGGAAACGATTCGGTGAAGGCGGATTTCAACCCCGCATTCCTGCCTTCCGTGAGCATCTCCCGGATCGTCCTGGAGGCCGACGTCATCATCAGCCTGCCCAAGTTCAAGACCCACGGGCTGACCGTGATGACCGGGGCGGTAAAGAACAGCTACGGGTTCCTCCCCGGGGCCCAGAAAGCCAAGCTCCACCAGGCCGCGGGAAGCCCGGAGCGGTTCCACGAAGCGGTGGTGGAGGTCTTCAAGCTGCGGGTGCCGGATCTTTTTATCGTGGACGCGGTGTTGGGTATGGAAGGAAACGGCCCGGCCTCCCCGGATCTCAGGGAAATCGGAAAGATTTTAGCCTCGGACAACGCCGTGGCCATGGATTCGGTGATGGCCCGAATGATGGGACTCGACCCGGGGCGCCTTCGGTTTTTCCGGAAGGCAAAAGAAGACGGGCTTGGGGATTACGCCCGGGAGAGCATCGAGGTGATCGGCCGCCTGGAACCGATTCCCAATTTCGTTCTCCCGCCCTTGGGCGGCGAGGCCATTTTGAAAAACAAGGCGATGCAGGACGCCATGCGTCAAAAAACGCAGCTGATCCCGGAAGCTTCCGAGGCCTGCACCGGCTGCGGCACATGCGTGGACCAGTGCCCCGTGGGGGCCCTTTCCATGGGCGACGATGATCCGCCCCACGTCGATGCCGGCGTCTGCATCACCTGTTTCTGCTGCCAGGAAATCTGTCCGGAAAAAGCCATGGTTTTGAAACAACCGTAAACCGGATGGACGTGTCTTCTGCAACACGCTTTTAACGCCCGCAGCATTTTTTATACTTTTTCCCGCTGCCGCAACTGCACGGATCGTTTCGCCCGATTTTGGCATCCACTTTCCGGGGGCTGGGCCGGTTTAACAGCATTTCCAGGTCGGTCACATCCTCGGGCTTGTCCGGGTCGAGTTCGATTCTGTATTTCCATCCGGCTTTTTCAAAAACCGCGGCGACTTCTTTCATCCTTTCCGAACTCGCTACGGTGACGACGGCTGGGTTTTTTTCCGTTCCCAACCTGGCGGCTTTTTTACCGTTAAAAATCTTTTCCATGGCACTTATTTTTTCTCGGTCTTCGGGTGGCATTCATGGCAGGCCATGGGCGCATTGGCACCGGGATTTTCCTTGTTATAATCCCGGTGGCAATCGCGGCACAGATAATGAAACGCATCGCCGTGATATTCAAGCCGCTCTTCCCGGGAAAGTTTGGGATACTTGAGTCCGATTTTCGCCCTCCCGGGCCTGTCATGGCACTCGATGCACTTCTGAATTTCGTACACGTCGATCGGGTTGCCTTCTTTGTCTACATGGCAGCTGCTGCAATCGACATCCATTTCCGGGGTATGGCTTGTATGGATAAAGTCCAAATCATGACAGTTGATGCATGTCGGGACTCTGTCCTTCATTTTAAATGAATCCAGCGGAACTCCGCTGTCATCGTGGTGGCATTGACCGCAACTGAGATCGTATTCCGTCACGTGCTGTTTGTGTTGAAATGTGACGATCCCCCTTTCGTGCTCATAACCCTCGGTTTGGATTTTCACCGATTCCGGCCCCAGGGTCTGGGCGAAAATACCCGTGACCACCAACAGGCAGGAACCGATTGCAATCCCCAATTTTAATGCCCAAGATGTCTTACGCATAGACCCGTTCACCCTCCTTTCGATTGATTCCATTGATATTCGAAAAATTATATCTTTGACGAATCGAAAACGCGCCCCTTATGATCAGATCAATTTGCCTGAATTCTTGATAACATCGCAAAACAGAATCTCCAAAGAGGCTATTTCCATCACAAAAGGAGCAACCTTGTCAAGAAATTACGGCTTCTACGTAGATACGTTTACGTTGGAATCTCATAATCCGGCGCAAGTCTCCGAGGATTCACAAAGGCTGTGAAAAACCGCCCGTTCATTTCAGGTATAAACAATCCGATGCATTGATGGGTTACGGAAAGGAAGAGACCCGGCGCGGCGATTTGTGGAGCCCCCGCCCTGAAGGACGGGGCCCCCCGGTAAGGTAAGGACCTATTTTGAGAACGCTTCCCTTGACCCGCCTTAAAAGGCGGGGCTTGCGGGAAGCGTTCCGGTCAACCGCCAAGGCAGGCTTTAGGGGTGGAACGGCCTTGCCAGGGATTCGACAGCGGTGCGTTTCTTTTTCCGTTTGATCTCAGCCTCTCGTTTGACGGCGCTCGATCGATCCGGAAAGACTTCTTTGTAAACGAGTTTCCAGGGGCGTTTGGTCTTGGTGTAGCGGCTTCGTCCATCGTTGTGGCGCTGGATGCGTTCGCAGACATCACGGGTGCTGCCGATATAGAAGCTGCCGTCCACCTCGCTTTGGAGTATGTAAACCCAATACGCCATGAATGAAAAAGGCCTGGGCCATCCTTATGGATGCCAGGCCTTGATATGAATGGCGGGGACGAAGGGACTCGAACCCTCGACCTCCGGCGTGACAGGCCGGGGGAAAACGATGAACAATGGTCAAGGCCCGGTGTTATCTTGATCCCTCGACCTTCCCGCCTGAGTTGGCGGGACGTTCTAACCAAACTGAACTACGCCCCCGCAATGGGAAAACGATGAACAATGGTCAAGGCCCGGTGGTATCTTGATCCCTCGACCTTCCCGCCTGAATTGGCGGGACGTTCTAACCAAACTGAACTACGCCCCCGCAATGGGAACAACTTCGTAACGCCCCTGACAAGGGCTTGTTTTATTTTATTGGTAGGCGGAACAGGATTTGAACCTGTGACCCCCGGCTTGTAAGGCCGGTGCTCTCCCGCTGAGCTACCGCTCTCCCGCTGAGCTACCCGCCCTAAAGCCGCTTCCTTATATTCGGTGACGGACCCCTTGTCAACAGATATTCCTGCGACGGCGGTCAAATTAAAGACGGCCGTTCTTCCTTTTTCTCTTCCGGCGTCATCTGGAAAGAGATATCGTTTTCCTTGAAGCAGGACTCCCCGGGGCCCATGATCATGGCCTGGGGCAGAACCTCGTCCATGTGCTCCACCAGGACGATTTCGATCTGCTTGGAAATACTCTTGGGGATGTCCCTCAAGTCCTTTTCGTTTTCCTTGGGAATGATCACCTTTTTGATCCCCCCCCGATGGGCGGCCAGGATTTTTTCCTTGAGCCCTCCGATGGGCAGGATCCGCCCGCGCAGGGTGATCTCGCCGGTCATGGCCACGTCCTTGCGGACGGGCCGGCGGGTCAGGGTGGAGACGATGGAGGTGCACATGGCGATCCCTGCCGAGGGGCCGTCCTTGGGAATGGCCCCTTCCGGGATGTGGATATGCAGGTCCAGATTCTTGTAAAACTTCGGGTCGATCATGAGGCATTCGGCCCGGGACCGGACGTAGCTCACGGCGGCCTGGGCGGACTCCTTCATGACGTCTCCCAGTTTCCCGGTCACGGTGAGTTCCCCTTTTCCAGGCATGGTCAGCGTTTCCACCCACAGCAGCTCACCGCCCACCTGGGTCCATGCCAGACCGGTCACCATACCGATGTGATCTTCCGGCTCGATCTGATTTTCCCGGAAGCGCGGCGGTCCCAGGTATTTTTGAACGGCGTTGACCGTCACGTGGGTGGTCTCTTTTTTCTTGTGCTTCATGACCTCCCGGGCGATTTTCCGGCAGATGGAGGCGATCTCCCGTTCCAGGTTCCGCACCCCGGCTTCCCGGGTATAGCGGTTGATGATCATGGAGACGGCTTGCTTGGAAAAATAAATCTTTCTTCCTTCCAGTCCGTTGGCCGCAATCTGCTTGGGGATCAGAAACCCCCGGGCAATATTCAGCTTTTCGTATTCCGTGTATCCGGGAAGGCGGATGATCTCCATCCGGTCCTGGAGCGGCATGGGAATATCCGGGAGCGTGTTGGCCGTGGTGATAAACAGGATGTCCGTTAGGTCGTAATCCACGTCCAAGTAGTGATCATTGAAGGCGAAGTTCTGCTCCGGGTCGAGGACCTCCAAAAGCGCCGCCGAGGGATCCCCCCGGAAGTCCATGCTCATCTTGTCCACTTCGTCCAGGCAGAAGACGGGGTTGTTCACCCCCACCTTCTTGAGGGACTGGATAATCTTACCCGGCATGGCGCCGATGTAAGTACGCCGGTGACCCCGGATCTCGGCCTCGTCCCGGACACCGCCCAAAGACAGGCGAACGAATTTTCTCCCCGTGGCCCGGGCGATGGATTTGGCCAGCGACGTCTTCCCCACGCCCGGCGGACCCACGAAGCAGAGGATGGGGCCCTTGATCTTCTTCACCAGGGACTGGACGGCCAGATACTCCAAGATCCGCTCCTTGGGCTTTTCGAGGCCGTAATGATCCTCATCCAGGATCTTTTCGGCCTCCTGAATGTCGTGCTTGAGCTTGGTCTTTTCATACCAGGGCAGACCGATGAGCCACTCGATGTATCCCCGGACCACCGTGGCCTCCGCTGACATGGGAGTCATCATCTTGAGCTTCTTGAACTCCTGGCGGACCTTGGCCGAGGCCTCCTTGGACACGCGCTTTCGCTTGATCCGTTTTTCAAGCTCCGCCAGCTCTTCGCTGGGGTCTTCCTCCGCCCCCATCTCCTTCTTGATGGCCCGCATCTGCTCGTTGAGATAGAAGTTCTTCTGGACTTTCTCCATCTGTTCCTTGATGCGACCCTTGATCCGCTGGTCCATCTTGAAGATGTCGATCTCGGTGCGGATGAAGCGCAACAGCAGGGTCAGCCGCTGCTCCAGATCGGCGGCCTCCAAAAGCTTTTGTTTGTCCTCGAGTTTGAAGGCGAACTGGGCGGCCACGGTATCGGCAAGCTGGGAAAGGTTCGCCAGGGTGGAGACGTTCTGGAGCAATTCCTTGGAGATGTTCTTGTTGAGCTTGGCGTACTCTTCGAAACTCTGGACGATGGCCCGCCTCAGGGCCTCTCCTTCAAAATCGGAGAGTCCCATGTCCGGGACCGCTTCGTATTCCACCTTGAAAAACCCTTCGTTGGTCACGAACCGGAGGATCTTCGCCCTGCTTCTCCCTTCCACCAAGGCCTTTACCGTGCCGTCGGGCAGCCGGAGAAGCTGCAGGACCGTGCCCACGGTGCCGATGGTGTTGAGATCCCGTTCGGTGGGATTGTCGATGTTGGGTTTTTTCTGGGTGGCCAGGAAAACGCTTTTATCCTGGTTCATTGCCTCGGCCAGGGCGTTGACGGACTTGTCCCGGCCCACGAAGAGTGGGGCGACCATATGCGGGAACACCACGATATCCCTCAGCGGCAAAAGCGGCAGCATTCGGGGTTTTCCCGGCTGCGGATCATTTTGAAATACTTTCGGTAATGTCACCATAAGTACTACTCTACGTAAACTCCCTTTATTTTGTTTTGCAGTAAATTCGTTTTTATTTTCACCTGGGCTGAGCGTTTCATCCTCACCCTTGCCCGCATGAGGCGGGCCGCCCCTCCCTCGAGGGAGAGGGAAACGTGTCGTTTACGCCTTGATCTTTTCCTGCTCGAAAAGGAGAATGGGTTCTTCCTGGTGAAGGACCACGTCCTCGCTCACAACACACTCCCGAACGTTTTCGATGGAAGGCAGTTCATACATGATATCCAGCAAACACTTTTCGATGATGGCCCGCAGGCCCCGGGCCCCTGATTTGCGCTTCATGGCTTCTTTGGCCATGGCGGAAAGGGCGCTGTCGGTGAACCGCAGGTTCACCCCTTCCAGCTCGAAGAGCTTTTCAAACTGTTTGACCAGGGCGTTCTTGGGCTCCTTGAGGATGCGCATCAAGGATCCTTCGCCCAGTTCGTCCAGCGTGGCGATGACAGGAAGCCTTCCTAAAAATTCGGGGATCAGGCCGTACTTGATAAGGTCTTCGGGCTGAATCATACTCAGAATGTCGCCGATGTTCTTTTCTTCCCGGGAAACGATCTTCGCCCCGAACCCCATGAGCTTGGATCCCACCCGCCGCTGGATGATCTCTTCGAGCCCGGTGAACGTGCCGCCGCAAATGAAGAGAATGTCGGTGGTATCCACTTTGATGAAATCCTGCTGGGGGTGCTTCCGCCCGCCCTTGGGCGGCACGGCGGCCAGGGTGCCCTCGATGATCTTGAGGAGCGCCTGCTGCACCCCCTCCCCTGACACATCCCGGGTGATGGATGGATTGTCCGACTTCCGGGCGATCTTGTCGATCTCGTCGATGTACACGATTCCCCGCCTGGCCTTTTCCACGTCGTAGTCGGCGTTTTGCAGAAGGGACAGGATGATGTTCTCCACATCTTCTCCCACATAGCCGGCTTCCGTGAGGCTGGTGGCGTCCGCGATGGTGAAGGGGACATTCAGGAACCGGGCCAGGGTCTGGGCCAGGAGGGTCTTGCCGCATCCGGTGGGGCCGATCAACAGGATGTTGCTTTTCTGCAACTCCACCTCCTCGGACCGGACCCCCGATTCGATCCGCTTGTAGTGGTTGTACACCGCCACGGAAAGGATCTTCTTGGCATACTCCTGCTCGATGACATAGTCGTCGAGCATTTCCTTGATCTCTTTGGGGGAAAGCAACCGCTTGGTTTCCGGGGCGTCTTTTTCAGTCTCTTCTTCGATGATCTCGGAGCACAGCTGGATGCATTCATCACAGATGTAAACCGCCGGACCGGCGATGAGCTTTTTCACCTCTTTTTGGTTTTTCCCGCAAAAGGAACAAAAGAGGTTGTCCCCGTTTCCGTCTTTTACTGGCATATTACGTCTCCCGTATCGCCGGGTCGTCCAGGTGGTCCAGATCTTCCCGATTGACGATGACATGGTCGACGAGGCCGTATTCCTTGGCCTCCTGACCGGACATGAAAAAGTCCCGATCCGTATCCGTCTGGATCACGCCGATATCTTTCCCGGTATGGAAGGACAGGATCTTGTTGAGGGCATCCTTCATGCGTAAAATTTCCTTGGCCTGAATCGCGATGTCCGAGGCCTGCCCCTGAAAGCCGCCCATGGGTTGATGGATGAGAATCCTGGAGTTGGGAAGGGAATACCGCTTCCCATGGGTGCCGGCGGCCAGAAGGAGTGCGCCCATACTGGCGGCCTGCCCGATGCAGACTGTGGCGATCTCAGGTTTGATGTAGCGCATGGTATCGTACACGGCCAATCCCGATGTCACCAGACCCCCGGGGGAATTGATGTAAAAATTGATATCCTTATCCGGATCTTCCGATTCCAAAAACAGAAACTGGGCGATCAGCAGGTTGGCAACGTCGTCATTGATGGCCGTGCCCAAAAAGATGATCCGGTCCTTGAGGAGCCGCGAGTAGATATCGTAGGCGCGTTCCCCTCGACTGCTCTGTTCGATGACCATGGGTATCAGCAAAAGTCTACTCCTTTTTCGTTTCTTCGGTCTTGGTTTCAGGCACCGCCGGTTCCTCCCGGGAGACTTCCTCGATTCGGCTATGCTCTAAAATAAGCGCCATCGCCTTTTTTTCAAGGAGTCCGTGCTTGAAAAATTCCAGGCGGTTGGGGTTTTCCGCATAATATCGCCGGATTTCGTCCACGGGCTGCTTCAGGGCCTCGGCCATTCGGTTCATCTCGGCTTCCATTTCCTCGTCGGAAAGCGCCAGGGATTCCTGTTCGATGATCTTGTCCAGGATCAGGAATCGCCGCACCTGTTTTTCGGCCGTGGGCCGGTACTGCACGGCCAGTTTCTCCCGGGAGAGCCCCGCGTCTTCCAGGGTCTGGTTCCGGTACTGGAAAGACCGTTCCACATCCGAAAGGATCCCCTCCAATTCGGCGTCCACCAGGACGTCCGGCACGTCGAAGGGGGTCTTTTCGATGAGGATTTGAAAAATCTGCTCATTGAGTTCCTGATCGGCCCGCTTTTCGTATCCGTTTTTCAGGTTCTCGACGATCTTGCCCTTCAGGGCCTCCAGATTTTCGTAATCTCCGAGATCTTTGGCCAGTTCATCGTCAATTTCCGGAAGGATCTCCTCCCGGATCTCCTTTAAATGGACTTTAAAATCGATCTGTTGCTTGGCCAGGGCCTTGTTGAAGTGGTCTTCGGGGAAACGAACGGTGATCGATTTTTTATCTCCGGACTTCATACCCAGAAGCTGTTCATCGATTTCCGGGGCGATGGTCTTCTTTCCGATCTGCATGGCGAAGTTGTCGGCCTTCCCGATATCGGGAAACATTTTTCCGTCTTTGGTCCCCTCATAATCGACAAGGACGAAGTCATCCGTTTTGACCGGGCGGTCTTCGGTGATGGTTTTGAGCTGGGCCATGTTTTTTTGGAGAAGCTTGAGCTGGGTTTCGACTTCGGCGTCGCTGATCTCGTATGAGGTCTTTTTCAACTCCAACCCCTTGAAATCGATCGTATCAATCTTGGGGGAGATCTCCACCGTGGCCTGGTATTGAAACGGGGACTGCACCGAAATCTCCGAGGGGTCGATTTGGGGCCTTCCCACGATGTTGAGATCCGCTTCCTGAATGGCCTTGGCGAAGGTGTCCTGGATCAATCGATTCGTCACATCGGCGTGGACATCCTTTTTAAAGAGGCGTTCGATGACGTTTCGGGGAACCTTTCCCGGGCGAAACCCTTTGATTTTCGCTGTCTTTTTAATCTCCCGGTAGGCATTTTCGATCTCCTGGGAAACCGTTTCCACCGGAACCTCCACATGGAGGATTTTTTTTACGCTGTTCACATCTTCCACAGTAACTTGCATTGCATTCCTTCCTCTATCCGTTATGGAATTTATCCGACCGCCACGGATCAGCAGGGGTGGGTGCCGATGGTGCGAGAGGGGAGACTCGAACTCCCACCCTGTTTCCAGAGCTGGATCCTAAGTCCAGTGCGTCTACCGGTTCCGCCACTCTCGCAAATGGATGCACTCGAAAGGCATCAATGCCAAAATCGACCGGTTTTCCCCTTTGATCCCGCATCGATATTGACATTTATTTCAACTACGCTAAATTGCAAGAGAAATTTATTAAAGGATAACCGCAACACCAAAAAGTGTCAAGATAAAAGGCGGGAAAGATTCCGGGCCGTGCAAATGCGCTTAAAAATCGCTTTCCTTTGGATGCGTTGGGGGGTCCGGGCGGGGGGAATCCTGGTCTTCTGCCTGGCCGCCGCAGCGGGACCGGGAGTGATCCCCGCCGGGGCGGGGCTGTGGGAGGCACAAAAAAAAACCCTTGTGCTGGATCCCGGCCACGGAGGACAAGACACCGGCGTCCAGGGGCTCGGGGGAAGCGTTGAAAAAGACGTGGTGCTCGCCTTTGCCCGGTTGATGGAAACCCGTCTGAATCAAGTGTACCGCGTCGTACTGACCCGGACCGATGATTATGCCGTCAAGATTCCCATGCGCACCGCCGCGGCCAATCACGAAAAGGCCGATCTTTTCATCAGCATCCACGCTGCCGCGAGTTTGCACCCGGAAAATCATGGCATCGAGGTCTTTTGTTTCGAGGCGTCCGACCCGCACGGTTCAAGAGAAGGAGAACCGTCGGGTTTCCCAGGGGATGCCGCCCAGGCCCCCCTTTTTTGGGACCGGCTCCAGGCACGCCATCAAAAGGCCTCCGAGGCCTTTGCCGGGATCTTGAAGGAAGTGTTGGGTCGAGAGTTGAAAATGGCGGTGCGTATTCATCAGGCCCCGGTTTTGATCCTCAAGGGGGCGGATATGCCCGCCGTCTTGATGGAAATCGGCTACCTGACCCATCCCCAAGATGCAAAGCGGCTGCAAAACCCCGCCGAAGCGGCCCGTTTCGCCGATGCAATATGCGATGCCGTCTCCGATTACCTGAAGTGATACGAACCGAACGGATCGCAACACCTTGCGCGGGGGATTCAATCATGTTAGTAAGAAAGGATTCGTTCGGGGCGTGGCGCAGTCTGGCAGCGCGCCTGCTTTGGGAGCAGGAAGTCGGAGGTTCAAATCCTCTCGCCCCGACCAATTCCCGCAAGATCGGCATTTTCCATGCCGTCACATCCCCGTAGGGTGGCATTTTACATGCCACCGGATACCGACCATCATGGTCCGGTCGGGTGTAAAACCCGACCCTACAGGGGCGAACGTTGTAGGGTGGCATCTTATATGCCACCGTTTCCACATCCCTCGTAGGGTGGCATTTTATATGCCACCGAAAACCGACGGTCATGGCTCGGTCGGATATAAAATCCGACCCTACGGGGGCGAAGGTTGTGGGGTGACATTTGATATGCCGCCATTTCCATATCCACCGTAGGGTGGCATTTTACATGCCACCGGATACCGACCATCATGGTCCGGTCGGGTGTAAAACCCGACCCTACAAATTGAATTCCAATGACCCGGCAAAGGGATATTCTCCCATTTTACGGGAAATCCCCGCACGCACGGGATTGGCGATGATATACCGTGCCGCTTCGCGAACATCTTCTTCCCGTCGCAGGATGTGGTCATAAAAACCCCGCTGAAGCCGGACGGTCCTTCCCTTTTTCCGGCAATCCGAAACAAAACGGCCTTTGATCTGTTTAACCAAAGTGATCAGATCCCTTTCTGGTGACGGCGCAGAAAGAAAATGAACGTGATCCGGCATGATACAGTAGGCATAAACCGGGTTTCCCCCTTGTTTGGCGGCTTCGATTAAAATACGACAAAAAGCGTTCGCCGATTCGGCGTCGCGGAAATACGGCACCTTGTCGTGGGTGCCGATGATGATGTGGGTCGCATTGCCGGTCTTGGAATAAAGGGATTTATCCTTCAGCCGTGTATATTTCCGGGATGGATAGGTTCGGTCCATGTTCCCAATTTTCCGGCAAGGAGATAATCGATTTGCCGCCCCATTCCACAAAAAAGCGTAGGGTGACATTTTATATGCCGCCGTTTCCACATCCCCCGTAGGGTGGCATTTTATATGCCACCG
>JAFDGC010000010.1 GCA_019309485.1 Deltaproteobacteria bacterium
CATACCGCTACATCCTTCGCCTCCATCGGGCTGGATCAGGGACTTGCCAAGCACCGTCACCCTCGGGGCTCGGCTCACCCTTAAGAATACGTGCCGTGCCCGGCACACAACAAGTCGCTGAAGCCGACCTGCTGATCGAGTCGCTTTTTGAGGTAGATTTCGTTTTTGAAGCGTTCCGGTTCAAGTTTGGTGACACTGCGAAACCCGCAGGCGGCTTAGCTCGGGTCGTTATGCGACCAAGACGGGAGGAGACAGACGTAAAAGTTGACAAGTGAATCACAGTATTAATGGATTTCCCGTCAAATGTCAGGAGAATAAAACAATGACAACTAAGAAAGTACTTTTTCTATGCGGCAGCCCACGTCGAAAAGGAAGCGCCAGTCTGTACACGGCAAAGTACCTGGCCCGTTTCCTCGATTACGACTACGAATTCGTAGACGTAGCCAAAGCCAAGCTGTCCACCGACCCCAGCGAAACTGAACCACCATTTTTGAGAATCTTGGAAAGGATGCAGACAGCCGACGCCACTGTATGGACCTTCGGCGCATGGGTTTTATTTGTTCCGGTGCAAATGCAGTATCTCCTCGACAAGCTATTTGCACATGGGCATGATTTCAGTGGAAAGATCGCAGCAGCAGTGATGACCTCGGTCCACGCTCACGACGATTTCATTCTCGACCGGATGCGCTTTGTCAGTGAGCAGTTGGGCTTTGGCTACATCGGAGATGTATCTGCTGAGGGTAATCCCTTCTTTGGCTATACAGAGGACGAAGAGGTTACGGAGGACAGCTGCCGCATCCTTGCCGGGCAGCTCAACCGCACGCTGGCCGACGGGTATGTGCCCGCCAGACACTATCCGCCGGTAGAGCGCAAATACCTCACTTCCACGTACCGGGGTCCAGGGTTTTCCATGGACGAGCCCCCGGTAACGAAAACCAACGACAAGACGATCTTGATAGTAACCGGCAATCGATTATCGGAAGACTCGGCCAATGCTTCTGTCATAGAATCCATCCGCCGCTATTCCCGGAACAGCGTGGAGGTGATCGAGCTGCAAGACCGCCATATCGGCCCATGTGTGGGGTGTTACCTCTGTGACTTCAATGTCGATGGCATCTGTGTGCGCAAGGATGAGTATGAGGCGATTAAGCGGCACCTGCACCAGGTTGATGGCATCGTCTTCGTTGGTACCTGTTCCTCCGGAATGGTGGACTGCCACCTGAAAGCTTTTCTTGATCGCTGTTGGGGCATCTACCATCGCCCCTCGCTAAAGGGCAAGTATGGTTTCGTAATTGCTACCGGTGGCGGCCCTCTGGAAGCAGAGGCAGCCCGTTACTTGCGGGTTGTCCTGACCATGACCGGCACGCGCTGTATCGCAGCACTGACCCAAAGTGCGGCGGACGCCCATGACTTTGCCACAACTGTACGCCGAGTGGTCGAGGACTTAGATCGGGCACTTGACGAGAAATGGCAGATTGCCGACCGTTTCGAAATCCGTGGCGTTACCCGGACATTCCGTGACTTGGTAGCGGCAACCGGGATGATGCTTAGGGCGGATTACAGGTTCTACAAAGAGCACCGGATGTTTGACACCCCATCCCCCGGCGGCGTGAACGCGCTCATGCGGCTACTCTTCAAAAGCAAGAAAATGGAGAAATGGTTGATCGCGATGCAACAAGCGCGGATCGCAAAAGCGCGAGAGGAGCGCCTGACCGCGTACTTACAACGTTGCCGATTAGGGGAAGGGGAAGAAATTCCGTGCTGATGCCCTACGAGGATATGATTACGAAGGCAATCGCACAACATGCGCTTTCACAACCGACCTGGCTGATCCGCGGCTTTTTTTATAAATCGGGGTAGATCGGGATTTATCGCTTTTCTCAAGTTCATCGTGTCGGGCTGCCCGGCGGGTGAAGCACGGCGTTAGGCAGCGCCATTCAACAAAGGGAATCGTTCCAAAAATAAGATATGGAGGCGATCATGATTACTAACAAAGCTATCTGTGTTACGGGAGCTTCTGGTTTTATTGCCTCTCCCTCTGTGCCAATGAGAGTGAGACACCTACCCCTTGAAAAATTAGTGTAGAAGGTGGAGGGCCAATGCTCGATTTCATGTATCGGTCGGTAATACTCCGATATTCCGAAATACCCCATCCAGCCGCGAAGGTACCCTGTCAGTTTGATGTAGCGGTATGCCATCGAGACTCCCCAGCTTCGTCCGGTCAGCTTCTTGATCCGCCGCTTGAACTCGGAAAAGGCCTTGTCCGATGCGTACGGGCAAAGGCCATAAAGTCGGCGATGGGCATGTTGTCCATGCCCGGTGCTCCCTTGTTGGCTTTCACCCGCTCCTCATCCTGCCACCTAGCGTAATTCAATCCAACTTTTGGGACATAAATTCAGAAACGGGGGGATAAAGCCCATTTTCACTATTAATACTTGACGTTATTAACGAATTGCGTTATCATCATTTTCATGATAAAATCCTTCCGTGACAAAGAGACTGAAAAAATATTCGGCAGGCAACTTTCAAGCAAATTGCCACAGAACATTCAGCGCACTGCACACAAAAAACTGGTGATTCTTGATGCGGCGCCGGAATTAAATGATTTACGAATTCCACCAGGTAACCGATTGGAAGCATTGAAAGGTAACCGGAAAGGACAACATAGCATATGCATAAACGAACTATGGCGGATTTGTTTTAAATGGAGCGATGGTGATGCATATGATGTTGAAATCACAGATTATCATTAGGAGCTTAATATGAAAAACAAACAACTTCCTCCTATCCATCCCGGCGAAATTCTTATGGAGGAATTTTTAGAGCCCATGGGAATCAGTCAGTACCGATTGGCAAAGGGTATAAGTGTACCCCCCCGACGCATAAACGAAATTGTGCATGGGAAAAGAGCCATTACCGCAGATACTGCGCTCCGTTTGGGACGGTTTTTTGGCATGTCGCCTCAGTTTTGGTTAAATCTCCAGACTCGTTATGATCTTGAAGTGGCAGAAGATTTGCTGGAGGACCGACTTGATGATGAGGTTCATGCGCTTCAACTGCAAGCGGGATAATATATTCTGAAGTGATAACCTTGTTGCTGAAGATGGACTGGGAAAAACCTGGCGGTTTATTCCGGCCACTTACCACCCGTTAAACGCCAAATGTAGCAAGAGATAGGGGATATTATCCGGGAAGGACAGAAAAGGTAGAACCTGCCGGTTCACCGGACCGGACGGTCTATACAAAAAGGGCTTACGGTACGAAACCCGTAAGCCCTTTGATGGCCTGGTAGGCACGATGAGATTTGAACTCATGACCTCTACCGTGTCAGGGTAGCGCTCTCCCCCTGAGCTACGTGCCTGTGATATATTTGGATAATTTGATACACGGGCGCGGTTTGACTGTCAAGGAAAATCGGGCGCGGTGACGGCGCGCCATGGGAGCGGACCGTGCCCGGTTTTGGGGCTTGGGGATCATTTTCCTTGTCAAAAAGAACGGTTCGGGTTAAAAAAAGGGATCTTTTTTTCGGGATTTCCTTTAACCGTTACAACGGATTTTCCATTATTCCATCTCAAGGAGGGACCCCTCAATGAAACCCATCGAAGATTTGACCTTTCCCGAAGACCTGCTTTACGCCCAGGACCACGAGTGGATCCGGATGGAAAACGGCTCCGCCGTCATCGGCATCAGCGACTACGCCCAGGACCAGCTTGGCGACATCGTCTACGTTGAACTGCCTTCCGTCGGACAAACCTTTGCAAAAGGCGAAGCGTTCGGGACCGTGGAATCGGTCAAGGCGGTTTCCGAGCTGTACATGCCCATCGGCGGTGAAGTTTCGGCCGTCAACGAATCCCTGGGCGATTCCCCCGAGAAGGTCAACCAGGATCCTTACCAGGACGGGTGGATGATCCAAATCACGCCCCAGGATCCTTCCGAAAAAGATGCCCTCATGGCAAAAGACGCCTACCTTGAAATGTTGAAAGGACTTTCCTGATGCGTTACCTGCCGCACACCGATGAAGAAATCGCGGAAATGCTCCAGGCGGTGGGGGCGGACTCCATAGAGGATCTCTTCGCCCAGATTCCCGAGGAATGCCGCTGCCGGGTCCGCCTGAACCTGCCCGAGGCCCTCACCGAGTGGGAACTCAACGCCCACATGGACGGCCTGGCCGGACAGACGGCCTCCGCCGGAACGTGCAAAAACTACATGGGCGCAGGGTCCTACGAGCATTTCATCCCGGCCGTAATTCCGCATCTGTTGAGCCGGGGGGAATTCGTCACCTCCTACACCCCGTACCAGCCGGAAATGAGCCAGGGAACCCTCCAGGGGATTTACGAGTATCAGACCCTGACCGCCCGCCTTTTGGGGATGGAGGTGGCCAACGCCTCCATGTACGACGGGGCATCGGCCCTGGCCGAAGCCCTCCTTATGGCCTGCCGGGTCACCCGGAAAAACCGGGTGGCCGTCTCCAGGGCCGTGCACCCCCACTACCGCCGGGTGGCGGCCACCTATTTCGGGCCCACCGGGTACGCCCTGGAGGAATTCGATTTCGGAAAAGACGGCCGGAGCGACCCGAACGCATTTTCCGGCGGAAAGGATCTGGCGGCGGTGGCAGTCCAGTCCCCCAATTTTTTCGGGGGCATCGAAGACCTTGCGGCCTGGGCCGAAGCGGCGCACGCCGCAGGGGCCTTGTTCATCGCCGCATTCACCGAGCCGTTGGCCTACGGTCTGTTGAAAAGCCCGGGGAGCTTGGGGGCCGACATCACCTGCGGGGAAGGCCAGAGCCTGGGGATCCCCCAGTCCTTCGGGGGGCCGGGGCTGGGAATGTTTGCCGCCAAGATGGAATTCGTGCGGAGCATGCCGGGCCGCCTGGTGGGAAAAACCACAGACATGGACGGAAAAACGGGCTTTGTCCTGACCCTGTCCACCCGGGAACAGCACATCCGCCGGGAAAAGGCCACCTCCAACATCTGCACCAACAACAGCCTCTGCGCGCTTTGTGCCGCCATGTACATGGCCGTGCTCGGGAACACCGGGTTCAAGGCTCTTTCCAAACTCAACCTGGACAAAAGCGCCTATCTCAAGGACCGCCTGGCTGAAAAAGGATTTTCCCCGGCGTTTTCGGCGCCCACCTTCAATGAATTCACCGTGAAGGCGGACCCGGATTTTGAAACCCGGCGCCGCGCGCTCATGGAAAAAGGCATCGTCGCCGGAGTGCCTCTGGCGCCCTATTACCCGGCCCTTTCGGATCATTATGTATTTTGTGTCACGGAAACCAAGACCCAAGACGACCTGGATGCCCTGGTCTCGGAGGTGACATCATGACGGAATCCATCGGCACCACCGGGCTTGTCCTGAACGAACCCCTCCTGTGGGAAAAAGGGCGCATGGGAAGAACCGGGTATTCCCTGCCCAAAACGGACGTCCCGTCCGCGGCCATCGACGACGCCCTGGTCGGCGAAGGCCCGGACTTTCCTGATTTGAGCGAAGTGGACGTGGTACGCCACTACACCCGGCTTTCCCAGTGGAACTTTTCCGTTGACGCCGGGATGTACCCCCTGGGATCGTGCACCATGAAATACAACCCCAAGACCAATGAACGCCAAGCCGGCCTACCCGGGTTCGCCGGCGCCCACCCGCTTTTTCCGGAAACCCTTTGCCAGGGGATCCTGGAACTCATGTACGACCTGGAGCGGCACCTGGCCGAGATCACGGGAATGGACGCCGTCTCCCTCCAGCCCGCCGCCGGGGCCCAGGGGGAGTTTTCCGGGATGCTCCTCATTCACGCCTACCACAAGCGAAACGGAAATCCCCGGTCCAAGATCCTGGTTCCGGACACGGCCCACGGCACCAACCCGGCCAGCGCCACGTTGTGCGGGTACAAGAGCGTGGCCGTGAAATCGGGAGCAAAAGGGATCCTGACACCGGAGCGGGTGGGGGAACTGATGGACGAAGAGACCGCCGGGATCATGCTCACCAATCCCAACACCCTGGGGCTTTTCGAGAACCATGTAAAGGCGATCGCCGCCATCGTCCACGACAAGGGGGGGCTCGTCTACTGCGACGGCGCCAACATGAACGCCCTCATGGGAATCGTGGACATGGCCGCCATCGGAATCGACGTGCTTCACCTCAACCTCCACAAGACCTTTTCCACGCCCCACGGGGGCGGCGGCCCCGGAAGCGGGCCCATCTGCGTGCGCCGTCACCTGGAGCCCTTTCTCCCGGTCCCCCGGATCGTCAAGACCGGAGAAACCTTCGGCCTTTCCGAGGATTTTCCCGAATCCGTGGGAAAACTCCACGCCTTTTTCGGAAACGTCGGCGTGATGATCAAGGCCTACAGCTATATCTTGAGCATGGGACCGGATCATCTGAAAAAGGCCAGCCAGCTGGCGGTCCTCAACGCCAACTACGTGAAGGAAAGGCTCAAGGGGGTTTTCCACCTGCCTTTCGATGCGCCCTGCATGCATGAGTGCGTCTTCACGGACAAGCACCAGGCGGCCCGCAAGGTCACCACCCTCGACATGGTGAAACGGCTCATGGACTACGGGTTCCACCCCCCCACGGTCTATTTCCCCCTGGTGGTCAGCGGCGCCATCATGATCGAACCCACCGAGACCGAATCCAAGGAGAATCTCGACCGGTTCGTGGAAGCCATGACCGCCATCGCCAGCGAAGCCGGGGAAAACCCGGAAGGCCTTAAATCGGCGCCCACCCGGTGCAAGGTGAAACGGCTGGACGAGGTGACCGCGGCCCGGCGGCCGTGTCTTGTGGAGCCTCCCGCCCTGAAGGGCGAGGCTCCCCGGTAGGGATACAAGGAAAACGCCTTTGAGTACGCTCGTGAGTGCATTGCCCCGCCGTCCTTCCTGGACGGTCCTGGAACTGCCCCGGGTGGCGTATCCGGAGGCGCTGGCGTTGCAGCATCGCCTTTTGGCCCGACGCCTGGAAGGCACCCTTTCCGATGATGCGCTGGTGATCCTGGAGCATTTTCCGGTCTTTACGCTGGGCCGGCGGGGAGGATCGGAGCACCTGAAGGTGTCACAAGAATTCCTTGAAGCACACGGCATCGCCGTCATCCCCGCGGAACGGGGGGGAAACATCACCTATCACGGCCCGGGGCAGTTGATCCTGTATCCCCTCGTGGATCTTCAACGCCACCGCCTTGCCGTCACCGATTACGTGGCACGCCTGGAGGAGGTCATGATCCGCCTGGCGGCCCGGTGGGGGGTGCATGCCGAGCGCAGGCCCGAAAACCGGGGGGTCTGGGTGGGAGTGAAAAAACTGGGGAGCGTGGGCATCGCGGTGCGTAAACACATCGCCTTTCACGGACTTGCCTTCAACGCCGCCGTGGACCTGACTCCCTTTTCCTGGATCGACCCCTGCGGCCTTTCCGGGGTGCAGATGACCTCCTTGTCCCGGGAAACCGGGAAGCCCGTTTCCATGGCGCGCATCCGCGCCGATGCGAAGCAATGCATCGAAACCGTTTTCGGGGTGGCCCTGAACGCCGGGAACCCCGATGCTTTTCTGGAACCGAAACCGCATGCATCCTCGAATCCATACCCGAAAGCCTCCCTGGATCCGGACCCGGCTTCCGCTCGGGCCTGAATTCGAAACGGTCCAGGGGCTCCTGAGGGACCTGAAGCTTTCCACGGTCTGCCAGGAAGCCCTTTGCCCCAACCGGTTCGAATGCTTCGGGGAAAAGACCGCCACCTTCCTGATCCTGGGAGACCGATGCACCCGGAACTGCCGGTTTTGCGCCGTTTCCCACGGGCAGCCCGCCTTGCCCGACCCGGAAGAGCCGGACAGGGTGGCCGACGCGGCCGCGACGCTGGGGCTCGATTTCATCGTGGTCACCTCCGTGACCCGGGACGATCTTGAAGACGGCGGGGCCGCCCAGTTCGCCAAGACCATCACCGCCGTCAAAAAGCGGATCCCCGGCGCCCGGGTGGAGGTGCTGGTGCCGGATTTTTCGGGAAACCGCGATGCCCTCGCCACGGTCCTTGCCGCCGGTCCGGATGTCTTGAATCACAACGTGGAAACCGTCCGCCGGCTTTACCCAAAGGTCCGGCCGGAAGCCGATTACGATCGCTCTGTGCAGTTGCTCCGGGAGGCCGCCCAAAAGGCCCCCGAGATCCCCATCAAGTCCGGGCTCATGCTGGGTGTGGGCGAAACCCTGGAAGAAATCCGGGAAACCCTCAAGAATCTTCATGCGGCGGGTTGCCGGATTCTTACCCTGGGCCAGTACCTGCAGCCTTCCCCCGCCCATCTGCCGGTCTTCCGGTTCGTTCCCCCCGAAACCTTTCAGGATCTCAAAGAAACGGCCCTAAAGATGGGGTTTACAGCCGTGGCCGGCGGCCCTCTGGTGCGGAGCTCCTATCACGCGCGGCAGGCTTTCGAGCATGCTACAAAAAAGGCCCCGAGATCTCCGGCCAAAGGATAATCATTTGTTTTTCATACAATTTCCTTCCATCGGCCGATCCATACCGGGTGAGGATTTCTCCTTGACAATTCAAAGGCATTTGATAAGAAAAGCTTCTTTTATGCGGTCCATGCCTCCGGAATCCCGCCGCCGGTGGACGCGTTGACGGCGCCGATGGGAATCGATTATCGGAAAAACCGCCCCTGGCTGGAAAACCTGCACATTGTGATGCAGGTGGGCCTGACCATGGCCGGGTGCATCGTTTTCTGCTTTTTTATCGGGCGCTGGCTGGACCGCTGGATGGAAACGAAGGGGATCTTCGTCATGATCTTCACACTCCTGGGAGTGGTCGGCGGGGCGAACACCGCGTATCGACAGATCATGAAGACCGTGAAGGATGAAAAGCCGGGTGGAAATGAACCGACCGACGGAAATCCTTAGACAGACCCGAAATCTGTATTGCAAAAGGGCCTTGGCCGCCGCCGTGGTGTTGGGCCTGCTGACCCTTTTGCTGGGACAAAAAGCCATGGGAAAAGGGCTGGTTCTGGGCACCCTTTTCAGCATCCTCAATTTTTCCATCATGGCCTACCTCTTGCCGGCGAATCTTTCCAAGAGCCGGGCCAAAACCTTTTTCACGGCCTTTTTTTCCATCGGCGGCCGGTACGCCCTCATGGCCGCCCCTTTGATAGCGGCCCTGAAATATGACCAGTTTTACTGGCCGGCCACGGTCGTGGGGCTTTTCATGGTGCAAGTCGTCATTCTGGCCGAGCAGGGGCTGAAACTCCTGAAAACCCGGAAACTCACCGCCGTTTAGGGAAACGATTCATGCAGGAACTGGGGAAAATACATCAACTGCTCATCCCTGTCGGGGGATACACCATCACCCTCAATCTCGAAGTCATCGTGATGACCTGGATCGTCATCGCACTGTTGTGCCTCTTCGGCGTGTTGGCCGCCGGGCGGCGCAACATTTTCCCGAGGCCCTTCCAGATCATCGGGGAACTCTTTGTTTCCGCCTTTTACAAATTGACCGAAGACGCCCTGGGCAAAACCGAAGCGGAAAAATACGGGCCCCTGGTTTGCGCCCTGTTCATGTTTTTGATGCTGTCCAACTGGCTGGGGATCCTCC
This sequence comes from Deltaproteobacteria bacterium, assembly GCA_019309485.1. Classification (GTDB taxonomy): domain Bacteria; phylum Desulfobacterota; class Desulfobacteria; order Desulfobacterales; family UBA2156. Next base: position 9,549 of record JAFDGC010000010.1, read on the forward strand.
CCCACCTGGAAGAGCCCACCAAGGACCTGAATACGCCCCTGTCTCTGGGTCTCATGGGCTTCGTCATCGCCCATTACGCCGGCATCAAGTCCAAAGGGTTCAAGGATTACGCCAAGGAATACTTCCAGCCCATGTTTTTCATGATGCCGTTGAACGTCATCGGGGAGCTGGCCAAGGTCGTTTCCATTTCTTTCCGGCTTTTCGGAAACATCATGGGCGGGTCCATCATCATCCTCGTGGTTTCCTACTTGACGTACAGTATCCTCCTTCCGCCCATTTTGAACGCTTTTTTCGGGCTTTTCGTGGGCACCATCCAGGCTTTCGTGTTCACCATGCTCACGGTGGTCTATATATCGGTCCAGGTGAAATAAACGATGGCGCTTGACGTTACAACGATAATGAAAGTCGCCGCCTTTGCGGGCGGCGGGTTCGCCATGGGGATGGGCGCGGTGGGTGCCGCCATCGGGGAAGGATACACCGCGGCCCAGGCCAACCTGGCCGTCTCCCGGAATCCCAAAATTTCCGGGGACATCTTCAAGAACATGCTGGTAGGGCAAGCCGTGGCGGAATCGGCGTCCATTTTCGCCCTCGTCATCGCCATCCTCCTGTTGTTCCTGGAAGTCCCCACGTCGGGCTACATCCAGGCGGCCTCCCTGTTTGGCGCCGGCCTTTGCATGGGATTCGGCGCCTTGGGATCCGGGATCGGTTCCGGTTTTCCGGCGGCGGAGACGTGCCTGGGGATCTCCCGGCAGCCGTCGGTGTCGTCTCGGCTGACCACAAATATGCTCATCGGTTCGGCGGTCTGTCAGACGCCGGCCATCCTGTCCATGGTCGTTTCCCTCCTCCTGCTCTTCATGCAGTTCAAGGGAATCCCCTTCCAACCCGGATGGGGGGCGGTCATCGGTGCCGGTCTCAGTACCGGCCTGGCGGCCATCGGCTCCGGATACGGGGGCGGACTGGCGGCGGGCGCCAGCTGCGAGGGGATCTCCAGAAATCCGAACACGGTGGCCAACGTCACCACCATCATGCTGGTGGGGCAAGCCGTGGCGCAGACATCTTCCATCTTCGGGCTGTTGATCAGCTTTATCCTGATCTTTAAATCCTTCCCCGAAACCCAGGCCTTGAGCCCGGCCGTGGCTCTGCTGTCGGCAGGCATCTGCATGGGATTCGGGGGAATCGGCCCGGGCATCGGGAACGGCCAGGCGGCCCAGGGCGCGGTGCGCTGGGTGGCCCGCAATGTGGATCATGCGGCCGATCTCATGAGAATCATGCTGGTAGGGCAGGCGGTTTCCCAGTCCACCGCCATTTACGCCATGGTGGTGAGCCTGGTACTCATTTTCGTTTTGTAACGTAACATCCAACGGTTAGGAGGTTCATATGGCTATCGAAGGTGCGGATCTCATCAAAGCGGCGGCGTTTTTAGGCGCCGGTATCTCCATGGGCCTGGGCGCCATCGGCCCGGGCGTCGGTGAAGGGATGGTGGCGGCCAAGGCGTGTGAAGCCATTGGAAGAAACCCCAAAGAAGCCGGATTGCTGACCCGGACCATGCTGGTGGGGCAAGCCGTCTCCGAGTCCACCGGGATCTACTCTTTGGTCATCGCGCTCCTTTTGCTCTTCGTCGTGTAACACCGGGGTTCGATAGACATTATGGAGATCGTCAGCAACATCGCCCTGATCACGATCAATGAAACGGTGATCGTTCAGTTGATCTCGTTTTTGATCTTTTTATTCCTGTTCAACCGGATCATGATCCGTCCCCTGCGGCGGGTCATGTGGGAACGGGAACACCACATGGAAAAAATTCAAAAAGAGATCGAAGAGTCCGAGAAGATCGTCGACTTTTGCCGCCGGGAGCTGGAAGACCGCAAAAGTGCGGTGCGAACCGAGGCCCGGGCCTTGAGCCGGGAAATGGAGGCCCAGGGAAGCGGTGAGGCCGAAAAAATCTTCGATGCGGCAAGGAAAGAGATCAACGCCCTCAAAGCATCCACGGAAAAAGAGATCGCCGGAAAAATCGAAGCCGCCAAAAAGAGCCTGGCCGACGAATCGGAAGTCCTGGCGGCGGCCATCATGGAAAAGATGCTGGACCGGAGGGTGCGCCCATGATCCGACACTTCCTGGCAATGTTGTGGAAAGGAAGCGCGGTGCCGGCGGCAGTCCTCTTTCTTGCCGGGACGGCGGCGGCGGCCGAAGGGGCCGGAGACTGGCGGCCCACCTATGACCTCATCATGCGGTGGGTCAACTTTTTGATCCTTGCGTTCATCATCGTCAAGTACGCCCGCCGGCCCTTGAAAAATTTTCTGGCCGACAAAAAGACCGACCTGGAACAGGAAATCCAAAGCCTCGAGCAGGAAAAGGAAAGAATCGCCAAAGAGGTGGACCAGGCGAAAAAAACCCTCGAGGAAAGCGAAGGAACCCTTTCGGCCCTGAAAGCCCGGATTTTAAAAGAAGGGGAAGCCGAACGGGAACGGGTCATCCAGGAAGCCCGGGCGCAAGCACAGGTGATGCTCGAAAGCGCGCGGCAAAGAATCGAAAATCAGCTCCGCCGGGCCAAGGGCGGGGTCGTATCGGAACTCGTGGATTCCGCCGTCGCCCTTGCCCTCCAGCGCCTCCCCCAAATGCTCACCCCGGAAGACCACCAGGCGTGGATCGACCGGTTCACCACCTCCGCATCCCAATGAAGTCGAATCTCTTTTCTCACCGCGGGGCTTCCGGTCTTCCTGAAATCGCCGTTTGAGGGGTCGCCGCATCAGGGGACGGGGGCTGCCTTTTTCCCGGAGTCGTCTTTGAAAAGGGTTTCCAGGTAGGGCAAACCGGATCCCTTTTCGAAAACCATGTCTTCCAGGATCCCCTCCGGCGTGAAGACCATCGCCAAAAGATCGTAGCGAGTGAGGTTGGTGTATCCCGAGAAGCTCACGCTGGATCCGGCAAAATCCGTCAAGGGAATCCCGAAGGCGATGCTGTTTTGCACATAAACGGATTGCGTGTACATGAAAAGGTCTCTCCCCTCAAGCGCCACGATCCGGCTCGGCGCCCCGTAAAGGGTCAGCACTTCCTGCATGGTGGTGGATCCGATGCGAAGCGTCTCGGACGGGGCGGCCACCGGGCTTCCCTCGACCTCCCGGAGCACCCGATAGGAAAGACACCCGCTTGTCGCAAAGATCCATAAAAGGATCCAAAGGCCGATGAAGGCCTTATTTAAAGGGAAGCCCATACGCCGTCTGCTCCGCGTTCAAGCTGACCCCATAATGGGAAAGCACATTTTCCGAATCGAAAAAAAGGGCCATCTGGTCATACTGGGTGTCGAAATTGCCCAGAGTCAGCAGCACCAGCCACAACGCCGTCCCCTTGGTAACGGCCCTCCGGTAGATATAGGCGTTTCCGTTGGTAAGTTTCACCACCTCCGTGGGAGCCCCGAAAAGCTGCGTGACATCGGCGGCGCGGGTCTTCCCCGGCGTCAATGAATGGAACTTGGAAGGGTCGAAGGGCTGGTACTCTTTGGTCTTTCCGATGACGGTGCAGCCCACCCCCACGGCGGCCCACAACCCGATGACGCCTAGAAACGCGGCCATGCGTTTTTTCATGATTTCCTCCCTATCGTTAACGTCCGCCGGTTACGATTCGCGAATCTTTTTCAAATACGTCTCCCACTCCATGGGAAGCAGATATTTTTTCTGGGTGTTGCATTCCTTGCAACTGGGCACCAGGTTCCCCTTCGTGCTTTTCCCCCCCCGGGACAGGGGAACGATATGGTCCATGGTCAGGGCCCCCGGGGGGAACGATTTGCCGCAGTAATGGCATTTTCCTTTTGCCAGTTTCCGCTTCCACCACTGGGATTTCCTCAGTTCCCTGGCTTTCCGGCGTTCTGTGGACAGATGCGCTTCATCGAAGTCCATGTCATGCGGTTCCGGCATGGGTGATCCCTCTTTTGAGGTTCAGGCGGGACAGCCATCGATCGATGGCCTGTGCCAACAACCCATAGTATCGCTCCGATCCGCCCAGCCCTTTTCTGCCGAAAAAATAGTTGATCTCCAAAAAGAACGGGTTTTCGTCCGGAGCACTTTCACGAAAGAGCAAGTCGATGCCGGCAAGATTGATTCCGGTTTTTCCGCAAAAATCCCGAACCGCGGTTCTCCCCGCGTCCTGAAGTTCCGGGTCCGCCCGGTCATCGATGATCCCGCCGGCGCTGACGTTGGTCAGGAATCGGCCGGGATCGGGTTGGATCCGCCAGTAGGAAAACAGGGCATCACCGATGACGGCGACCCGCAGGGAGCGGTTTCCGCCGGGAAGAAATTCCTGGATTAAAAAGGGCAGCGCATCGCTTCCGCTTCCTTTTTCCCATAACAGCATGTCTTTCAGGGCCTCCAGGGAATCCACCCGGAAAACGCTTGCCCCCTCCCCGCCCCAGTTCCACTTGAAAACCAGGGGAAAGGAAAAGGGCAACCCTTTTCCGTCGTCGCCGTATCGTGAAAAAAAGTCCGCCACGGATGAAAAAATTTCACTCCGGGGATGGGGAAATCCCGTGCGCCGGAACAGCCGGATCTGATCCGTTTTCCCCGGGAAGGCAAAGCGCACCTCGTAGTTGGGGAAAACATTGGGGCAATGGGCCGCCGCCATGCGGTAAAGGGACTCCCGGCATCCCTGGGGAAGGATCACCGCGGAAGCCCTTTGAATGAACGCCAATTCCTCCGGCCCCGGATCCCGGCCCGCGCACAGGCGGTTGACGTCGCCTTCGTAACAGGGATGAAAGGACAGGATCATTCGTACCCGAACCTTTTCAGCGCCTTGGGATCCTTCCTCCACTTTTTCTGGACCCGCACAAAAAGTTCCAGAAAGACCTTGCACCCCAAAAAGGCTTCGACCTCCTGCCGGGCGTGCATCCCGATCTGTTTGAGCTTTTGCCCGGCGGTCCCGATGAGGATCCCTTTCTGGGAGTCGCGCTCCACATGGATAGTGGCCCTGATCCGGACCAGGGATCGGTCCGCGCTCGGAGAAAAGGCGTCCACGGTGACGGCGACGGCATAAGGAATCTCCTGGCCGGTGAGGCGGATGACCTTTTCCCGGATCCGTTCGGCCACCAGGAAACGCGTGGGGACGTCGGTGACCGCGTCCCGGTCGAAATAGGGCGGCCCTTCGGGCAACAACCGTTCAATGGTCTTCATCAGGGCATCGATGCCGTTCCCGGTTTTGGCGCTGACGGGAAAAACCGCCTCAAAGGGATATTTACCGATCCACGCTTCCATCAGGAGCAACAATTTCTTTTTTTCCATCAGATCGATTTTGTTGAGGGCCAAAACAACCCCCGATCGATTCGACCGCAGGGCCTTGAGCAAAAGGGCTTCGGTCTCCGGATCCGGTGCGGCGGCATCCAGCAACAGGAGTACTACGTCGGCTTCGGAAAGGGCGGACAACGCCGTTTTGACGAGCCGGGAATTGAAGGCAGCGGCCCCCGAAAAGACCCCGGGGGTGTCCAAAAACAGGATCTGGGCACCGGGGCGATGCACGATCCCTAAGATCCGGTTTCGGGTCGTCTGGGGCTTTTTGGAGACAATGGAGATCTTTTCCTTCAGGACCCGGTTCAAAAAGGTCGATTTTCCGGCGTTGGGCGGGCCCACGAGGGCCACGAATCCGGATCGAAACGAAACACCGGACAGGTCTCTCCCCTGTTGTTCCATCATTGGGTACGCTTCACTGTTTCGGGCCTCCTGGATTCGTACTCACAGGCACGCCTCGATGGCTTCCCATAAGGAGTCTTTTCCCTGGCCGGTCTTGGCGGAAAAAAGGATCAGGGCATCGGGTCCTTTTGAAAACGCCTCCAAAGCGGCGGCGCCTTGACGCAACTGCCGGGCCTTGGAAAGCTTGTCCGCCTTGGTCATGACCAGGATGCAGCGTCGTTTCCGGTCGGTCAACCATTCCACCAGGCCCAACTCCTCCTGGCGGGGCGTCCGCCGGATATCCATCACCAGCACCACGCCTTTGAGGCTCTCTCTTTCCTGAAGGTACGTCTCGATCCATTGTTTCCAGTTTTTCCTCAAGGTAATTGGTACCTTGGCGTATCCGTAGCCCGGCAGGTCCACGAACATCCACTTTTCGTTGATGAGAAAAAAATTCAGGTGTCGGGTCTTTCCCGGGGTATTGCTGGTTTTCACGAGACGCTTCCGGTTCACGAGGGTGTTGATGAGAGAAGATTTCCCCGCATTGGAACGCCCCAGGAAGGCGATTTCCGGGAACCGGCCCGCCGGATACTGTTTGGGTTCGACGGCGCTCTTGATAAATTCCGCCGACCGGATCTTCATGGGTTCTAGACTCCTTGGGCAACGGGTTCCACTTGAAAAAAGAAAACGGCCGTCTTGGTTTCCGAACGCGTCACACGATTTTGTTCAAGGGATACTCGATAATCCCTTCGGCGCCTTGTTTTAAGAGCTTGGGAATCAGGTCCCGGACGACCTGGCGGTCCACCACAGTCTCCACGGAAAACCACCGGCTCTGGTACAAGGGCGCCACGGTGGGGGCGTTCAGGCTGGGAAGCAGTGACACGATGTTTTCAAGGTTTTGCCCGGGGACGTTCATTTTCAACCCCACCAGCTTTTCGCCCAACAGGGCGCCTTTGAGCAACAGGGCGATCTGTTCGATCTTTTCCCGCTTTTCAGGCACCTTGAACGCCTCATGGTTGGCGATGAGCTGGGTGTTGGTCTGCATCAGCTCGAAGATGATCCTGAGCCCGTGGGCCCTGAGTGTGCTTTCGGTTTCCGTCACCTCCACCACCGCGTCAGCAAGTCCGGAAACCACCTTGGCCTCGGTGGCGCCCCACGAAAATTCCACTTTCACGTTGATGCGGCGTTCTTCGAAAAACCGCTTCGTAAAATGCACCAGCTCCGTGGCGATCTTCTTTTCGTTCAAATCCTCCAGGGTGCGGACGGGGGAATCGTAGGGGACCGCCAAAACCCATCGGGCGGGCCGGGAGCTGACCTTGGAATAAATGAGATCGGCCACCACGTGGACATCGGAGGCGTTTTCGGCGATCCAGTCTTTTCCGGTCAAACCGGCATCCAGCGTACCGCCTTCCACATACCGGGACATCTCTTGGGCGCGGCAGATGGCGCATTCGATCAAGGGGTCGTTGATTTCCGGGAAATAGCTGCGCCCGTTCACGTCGATGGTCCATCCGGACCGCTGGAACAACGCGATGGTGGCGTTCTGGAGGCTTCCCTTGGGGATACCCAGCTTGAGTTTCGTCATTTTCCATAAACCTTTCGCGGATCGAACACCGGCGAATCCACCACACGCACGGTGTCGCCCCGCACTTCCTTGTGAAAACAGCTGCGATGCCCCGTATGACACGCCGCATCGCCCACCTGCTCCACCAGCAAAAGGACGGCGTCATCGTCACAGTCGATCCGGACCTCTTTGACGATCTGGTAGTGTCCGGAGGTCTTCCCTTTGATCCACAGCTCCTTTCGGCTGCGGCTGAAAAAGGTGGCCCTTCCAGTTTCCAGGGTGCTGCGCCACGCCGCTTCGTTCATGAATCCCAACATGAGGACCTCACGGGTTTCGTAATCCTGCACCACCGCCGGGACAAGCCCTCCCATTTTGTCAAAATCCAGAGTTATCATTATCCATTCCTTAAAAAACGATGGCTTCGTAAAATGCTCACCTGTGGCGTTGCGCGGCATTTTTCGCCTGCCTGTGCGTTGCACGCTTACAGGTCATCGCGAGGTACCTTTAATTATGCCTCATCCTGAAGAACTTGCGCGCCTTGCACCTGGAACTGTTTATTTTGCCATCCCGATAACGGGAACGCTTCCCGCACAATTAAGGATGTGCACGCAAACGAGAATCGAAACCAAAATTAATAAAATCATGCGGTTAAATTGTCAATTCCTTTTTCCGCAAAACGGATGCAGCCGGTGCTTGTTTTGAAGGGCGGAGTTTGCTATTGAATAATGGTCGAACGGGAGCGATTTCAAGTCGACAAAAAGATCTGTTTCCAAAGCGGCCGGTTTGAACCCCCCATGACCAAAAAAACATCACAGATACTCAAAAAGCGCGCCAAGAAAACGAATACGGGGAAAATAAGAGCGGTTTTCCGGTGGATTTTCTTTATATCCCTTTTATGCGTGGTCGGCGGAGGCGCCGCCCTAGCGGGCCTTTACTTTTACATCGCCGAAGGTCTTCCCCAGATCGGATCCTTGAAAGACTATCGCCCTCCCGTCATCACCACCATATATTCGGACGACAACCGGAAAATCGGTGAATTTTACAAGGAACGGCGGATCGTGGTGCCGCTGTCCGACATCTCCCCCATGCTCAAAGCCGCGTTCATCGCCGCGGAAGACGCCCGCTTCTACCAGCACGAAGGCATCGACTTTGTCAGCATCCTCCGGGCCTTTTTCAAAAACATCGAGGCCGGCACCATTGTCCAGGGAGGGAGCACCATTACCCAGCAGGTGGCAAAATCCTTCTTCTTGACACCGGAAAAGAGCTATCGCCGAAAGATCAAGGAGGCCATTTTGGCCTACCGCATCGAAAAGGCGCTTTCCAAAGATGAAATCCTCTACCTTTATTTAAACCAGATTTACCTGGGCCACGGCGCCTACGGCATTCAGGCGGCGGCGGAAAATTACTTCGGCAAGTCCGCCAAAGACCTCAATCTCGCCGAATGCGCCATGCTCGCCGGCCTCCCCCAGGCCCCCAGCGCCTATTCTCCGTTCCGCCATCCGGAAAAAGCCAAGGAGCGCCAAATCTACGTGATCAACCGGATGGTGGCCGAAGGCTTCATCACCAACCTGGAAGCCACTGAGGCCATCAATGCCCAACTGAACATCCAGCCGCGCAAAAACTGGTTCATCGAAGAAGTCCCGTACTATACCGAATACGTGCGTCAATACATCGAAAACCGGTATGGGACGGACGCGCTTTACACCGACGGGCTCCAGGTGTATACGGCCGTGAATATCGAAATGCAGAACATGGGACGCCTGGAGATCGAAGCCGGCCTACGCGACCTGGATAAACGCCAGGGGTATCGGGGACCCATCACCCGCCTGGCCAAGGAAGAGATTGAAGGTTTTTCAAAAACCCTCGAAGAAGAAATGGGCGCCGCTTCCCCTGCTGCAGGACAAATCCTCAAAGGCGTGGTGGTGGACGTGGAAGACACCGCCTCAAAGGTGGCGGTGCGAATGGGACGACACCGGGGGACCATTCTTTTGAAGGACATGAAATGGGCGCGGAAACCCGACCCGGAGGTGGCCTACTACGAAGCCCGGTTGAGACGCCCGTCGGATGCCCTGGCGATGGGGGACGTGATCTGGGTCAAGGTCAAAGAAACGCCCGAAAAGGCCGATGCCCTCCATCTGGAACTCGAGCAGGAACCCATTGCCCAGGCCGCGCTTTTGTGCATCGAAAATGAAACCGGATATATCAAAGCCATGCTGGGTGGGCGGGATTTCCGTATCAGCCAGTTCAACCGCGCCGTCCAGTCCCGCAGGCAACCAGGTTCGGCCTTTAAACCCATCATTTACGCGGCGGCCCTGGACAAAGGGTATACACCCGCCACGGTAATTATCGATTCGCCCATCGTTTACAGCGATGCGGAACGGGATTTCACCTGGAAACCCAAAAACTACAAGGAAAAATTCTTCGGCCCCACCCTTTTCCGGGAGGCCCTGATCCATTCACGGAACGTCGTCACCATCAAGATCCTCCAGGATATCGGGATCGACTACGCCATCGAATACGCCCAGAAACTCGGAATCGCTTCCCAGCTGGATCGAAACCTGGCGCTGGCCCTGGGGGTCTCGGGGGTGTCGCTGCTGGAACTGACGCGGGCTTACTCGGTTTTTGCCAACGCCGGCTATCTTGTGGAGCCCGTATTCATCAAGCAAATCCTGGATCGGGACGGGAACGTGCTGGAAGAAACGGAGCCTAAAATCCAAAAAGTGATCGAAAAAAGCACAGCGTACCTCATGACCCATCTTTTGGAAGGGGTGGTCAAGGACGGGACCGGGTGGCGGGTCAGAGCCCTCAACCGGCCCGTGGCCGGAAAGACCGGGACCACGAACAATCTTTTTGATGCCTGGTTCATGGGGTATACCCCCCGATATACAACCGGCGTATGGGTGGGATTCGACGAAGAAAAATCCCTGGGGAAAGGGGAAACCGGATCCCGGGCCGCCAGCCCCATCTGGCTGGCTTTCATGAAGCAGGTCCTCGTCGACAAGCCCGTCCGGGTCTTTCAGGTGCCCGATGGCGTGGTGTTCATCAAGATCGATGCGGAAACCGGTCTCCTTCCCGTACCCGAATCCGAAAAGGTCATCTTCGAGTGTTTCAAGGAGGGAACGGCCCCCACCGAATACTCCCCCCGGCCCGGCACCATCTCCGAGCCGGAACAATTCTTCAAATCCGATTTGTAAGAAATGCCGGCCGCTATTCGACCTGTCCTTCCCGGAGGATGGCCATCAGGTATTTTCCGTAGTCGTTTTTGGTCATGTCCGAGGCCAATTCCTCGAGGGCCTCGGCGCGGATATACCCGAGCCGATAAGCGATTTCCTCGATGCAGGCGATCTTGAGCCCTTGCCGTGCCTGGATGGCCTGAACGAAATTGGCGGCCTGGTGCATGGAATTGTGAGTCCCAGTATCCAGCCAGGCCATCCCCCGGCCCAGCAGTTCCACCCGCAACCGCCCCTTCTCCAGATACACCCGGTTCACATCAGTGATCTCCAATTCCCCCCGGGGCGACGGCTTCAAGGAGGCCGCGATGTCTATGACGTCGTTGTCATAAAGATACAGGCCGACCACGGCGTAGTGGGACTTGGGATTCTTGGGTTTTTCTTCGATGCCGATGACATTCCCGGCAGGATCGAACTCCACCACCCCATAGCGCTCCGGATCCTTCACGGGGTAACCGAAGATGAGCCCGCCTTCATGCACCTGAACCGCGTGTTGCAGTGTCTCGGACAGATCGTGGCCGTAAAAAATATTGTCTCCCAGGATCAGGCAGACGGAATCCCCGCCGATAAAGGGGCTTCCGATGATGAAGGCCTGGGCCAGCCCCTCCGGGCGGGGTTGCTCCGCATAGGAAAGGGAAAGTCCGATCTGGGACCCGTCCCCCAAAAGCCTTTCGAAGCTGGGCAGATCCTGAGGGGTCGAAATGATGAGAATCTCCCGGATCCCGGCCAGCATGAGAACGGACAACGGATAATAAATCATGGGTTTGTCGTACACTGGGAGGAGCTGTTTGGAAACCACCCGGGTGATGGGATACATCCGTGTGCCGGATCCGCCTGCAAGGATGATGCCTTTCATGAACCTTCCTTTCTTTATGATTCCGCCCCGGCAGAGATTATTTCGACCCGAATCGACGCTTGGCCTCTTCCGGGTCGGTACAGATATCGAAGACCTTGTCCAGCCGGGTCAGCTCGAAGACGGCCCGGATCCGCTCCTGAAGACATGCCAGCTTGACATCCCCGCCTTCCTGGTGCACCTGCCGTAAAACGGAGATCAAGGCCCCCAACCCGGTACTGTCGATGAACCCCACATCCTTCAGATCCACCACAAGGCGGAGGGTCCTGTCCCGGATCAACACCGCCATCTCCTTCTTAAAGATCGGGACCGTCGATGCATCGAGCATCCCTTTGAGGGCGACCACCGTCACCCCGTTTTGTCGCCGGAGGAAAAATTCCATGCGGTTCTCCTGTTCATTTCACGGCGCCGGCAGCCGGATTTCGCCCTTGTCCTCCAAAGGCTATGCCCAGGAGGCTCACATCATCCGGCGGGGGTTCATGGCCGCCGAACGCCATCATGGCATCAATGACCCCATCCACCTGATCTTTAAGGCTTTTGTGCATCGTCGATTGAAGACATTCGTAAAAGCGCGCCTCACCGAAAAACCGTTCGTCCCATGTGCGGTATTCGGTGATTCCGTCCGTATACGCAAAGAGGCGGTCCCCCGGAAAGAGCCGGGCTTCTCCTTCTTCGAACAAAACCCCTTCCCCCAGACCGATGACGGTCCCCCCTTCTTTCAGAAGCGTCACGGTACCGTCTTTGCGCAAAAGCACCGGCGGCGGGTGGGCCGCATTGCTGTAACGGATGCGACCGTCATTAATATTGAGGATCAAATAACTCAAGGTGAAAAATTTATCAAAGCGCTCCATGGGAAATTCCCGGTTCACGGCGGCGAGCACCTCCGACGGCGAAACGATCTCATAAAACGGGGGCGGCCGGATCGCCTTTTTCAACAGATACCCCGGCCGGGAATTCAGCATCTGGTAGGCGGAAACGGCAACCATGGCGGCCGGAACCCCGTGTCCGCTGATATCGAGGATGTAGATTCCCCAGTGGGTTTCATCGAGGGGGAAAAGGTTGAAAAGGTCTCCCCCGATCCGGTAGGAGGGAATAAACCGCCACGCCGTCTCCATGCCCGGCACCTGAACGAAAGCCGGCGGCAGCAGGCTTTTTTGAATCTCGGCCGCCGCTCGTAAATCGTCGTCCAGGCGGGCTTGCTTTTCCTGCAATTCCCGGTTGGCACCCATCAAATCGAGGGTCAGCCTGCGGATCTTGAGGTGCACCCGAACCCGGGCCAGGATCTCGCCCTTGTCGAAGGGCTTGGTCACGTAATCCGCTCCGCCCAGGTTCAACCCCTTGATTTTGTCCTCGGGCCGCGTCTTGGCTCGGCTTCGGCCACCCGGTACCCTTCCTTTTCCAAGATTTTTTTAAGAAGGGTGCGGTTGACGGGATTATCGTCCACCAAGAGGATCGTTTCGGCCGTTGTCTTTTTCATCATCCCCGAAATCCGCGCTGAATCCGTTGACCGTCCGAGTCAAGATGCAAAAAAAACCGTTTCCCCCATGCACGGAACGCGCACCGTGTACCCTTCCTCTTTCAGCTTACCGGCGAAGGCCAGGGCCTGTTCTTCTTCTCCGTGGACCACGGCAATGCGTTGGATCCGCAGGTTGGTATTTTTTAAAACCCGGAGCATCTCGTTTTTGTCCGCATGCGCGGAAAATCCGCCCAGTGAGAGTACCCGGGCTTTCAGGTTAAAGGTGTTGTTATAGAACTTCACCTGGGGGACCTCGCCCTTTCTTCCTCTTTGGGCATAGTCTTCCCCCAGCTCCAGGATGCGCCGCCCCAGGGTATTGGCAGCCATGAAACCGACGATGAGGATGGTATTTTTCGGGTTTTGAATCTTGTGCCGCAAATGGTGCAGGATGCGCCCGCCTTCGCACATTCCGGATCCGGCGATGACGATGTGAGGCCCTTTTTTCCGCATCAGTTTCATGGAATCTTCCACCGATACCACGAATTCAAGGGAAGAAAAGGAAAACGGATTCTTCCCCTGGGTGAGAAAGTCTTCGTGGGATTCCCGGTCATAGACTTCCGGGTGTTCCCCATAGACACGGGTCAGCTCCACGGCAAGGGGGCTGTCCAGGTATACCGGAATTCTCGGCGCCTCTTTTTTATCGAAGAGATCGTGAATCACGTAAAGCAATTCTTGGGTACGGCCGAAGGCAAAGGAAGGAATGAGGAGCACCCCGCCGCGGCGCACGGTTTCCGCGATGATCTTTCCCAGGTCCGGCCTCAAGTCCGCCACGGGATTGTGTTCCCGGTCCCCGTAAGTGCTCTCCATGATCAGCCAGTCCAGGTCCCGGTCCGCTTCGGCAAACTCGAGGGTGGGATTCTTTAAGATGGGCTTTCCGAACCGCCCGATGTCGCCGGTATACCCAACGGTTCGGAGGCGGCCGTTTTCCCGGATCCTCAGGATACAGAAGGCGGACCCCAAAATATGGCCGGCATCATAAAGGGTGCATACGGCGTCCCCGGCCACTGGGATCTCGTGCCGGTAGGGATACCCCTCGAAATGGGGGAGGGCCTGCTGAGCATCCTCCACGGTATACAACGGCTCCACGTACTCCAGGTGGTAACGGCGGATGGTGTCCTGGATGACTTCCAGGTTGAGCTGGGCCCGGCTTTTTTTCAAGAGCCTTTTAATCTTCCGGTCCTGCTTTTCTCTCTGCTGGTTTTTCATCTCGGTCAAAAACGACCGCACGGTCTTGTAATTGAAGTATTCGGCGTCGGACTGCTGGATATGGGCCGAATCCAAAAGGAGGTAACCGGCGGCATCCGCCGTGGCGCGGGTACAGACAATGCGGCCGTTGAAGCCGTTTTTCATCAACAGGGGAATGCGGCCGGAATGATCGATGTGGGCATGGGAAAGAAGGAGGGTGGTTAGCATCCGAGGATCGAAGGGAAGGATCCGGTTTTTTTCCTGGCTATCTTTGCGCCGTCCCTGAAACAACCCGCAGTCAAAGGCAATGCGATCCTTTTCCCGGGTCAATACGTGAAAGGAACCGGTGACTTCCCTGGCGGCGCCGTAGAATGTGATGTGCACGGGATCTCCCTTATGTTTTTTTGATTTTCAAATGGAGTTCATCCAGTTGTTCTTTCCCGGCCTCCGAGGGGGCGTTTGTCATCAGGCAGGCGGCCTTCTGGGTTTTGGGGAACGCTATGACGTCCCGTATGGAGGCCTCCCGGCAAAGGAGCATGACCAGCCGGTCGAATCCGAAGGCGATCCCGCCGTGGGGCGGGGCCCCGGCATCGAGGGCTGAAAGCAAGAAGCCGAATTTTTCTTCCCGGGCTTCGGGTGAAAGGCCCAACACCTGGAAAATTTTCTCCTGGAGCTGTCTTTGATGGTTCCGGATGCTCCCCCCGCCGATTTCGTAACCGTTCAGCACCAGGTCGTAGGCCCGGGACCGGACCCGAACCGGGTCGGTTTCGAGAAACGGGATATCCGTTTCCAGGGGCGCCGTGAAAGGATGGTGCAGGGCCTTGAACCGTTTTTCCATGTCGTCGTACTCCAGAAGCGGAAAATGGGTGATCCATAAGAATTGAAACCGGGTGTCATCAATGAGTTTCAGCTTTTTCCCCAGAAGGTTTCTTAGATTCCCCAAGGATTCATTGACGATGACGGAATCATCGGCCATGAAAAAAACGAGATCCCCCGGTGCCATGTCCAGCCGCCGGGCCAACCGGTCCTTTTCCGCTTCAGAGAAGTACTTGGCAATGGGGGACTGCCATTCCGTTTCCTTGACCTTGACCCAGGCCAGCCCCTTGGCTTTGTATATTTTCACGAACTCGGCGAGATCATCGATGTCTTTTCGGGAAAAGCCTCCGCAACCCTTTGCGTTGAGGGCCTTGACGATCCCTCCCCCTCGAGCAACGCTGGAAAAGGTCTTGAAATCGGAATCCAATAAAAGATCCGTCACCTCTTCGAGTTCCAGGCCGAAGCGGGTGTCGGGGCGATCCAGGCCGAAGCGGTCAATGGCTTCAGCGTAAGAAATTCTCGGCAACGGCAAAGAAAGGGGTTCCCCCCGGAGCGCTCGAAACATCTCGGAGAGCATCCGCTCCGAAACGTCCATGATGTCTTCTTCCCCCACAAAGGACATCTCCATGTCGATCTGGGTGAACTCCGGCTGTCGATCCGCCCGGAGATCTTCGTCCCGGAAACACCGCACGATCTGGTAATATCGGTCGAATCCCGAGATCATCAAAAGCTGCTTGAAAAGCTGGGGGGATTGAGGAAGCGCGTAGAACTGTCCGGGGTTCACCCGGCTTGGGACGATATAATCCCGGGCCCCTTCCGGCGTGGAACGGGTTAAAAAAGGGGTCTCGATGTCCAAAAACCCGTTTTGGTTCAAAAAGCTGCGGACGGCGGCGGCGGCCCGATGCCGCGACAACAGGTTTCTTTGCAGCCGCGGCCGCCGAAGATCGATGTGTCGGTGTTTCAGGCGGATCATCTCCGAAACATCCAGATCGTCTTCGATGAGAAAGGGCGGCGCCGATGCGCGGCTCAAAATGCGCAGCTCAAAGACAAGAACTTCGATCTCCCCGGTTTCCAGGGTTGGATTGGTCATGCCATCGGGGCGCCGGTCCACGCGTCCCCGGACCGCAATGACGTACTCGCTGCGCAGCGCATGAGCCTTTTCATGGACGGCAGCATCCACATCGGGGTTGAAAACCACCTGGGTGATCCCTTCCCGGTCCCTTAAGTCCACAAAGATGACGCCCCCGTGATCCCGCCGGCGCTGGACCCAGCCCATGAGGACCACTTCTTTTCCCGTGTCACCGGCCCGCAGGGCGTTCAGGTGATGGGTTCGACGCCACGCGCCCAGGGCATCGGTGTTCAATGCATCCGGGATTGTTCTGTCTTGGGTGTTCGCTTTTTCAAGCTGCTCAGGTTCCATGATTTCATCCGTTTCAATGGGGATTTCCGATCCGCTCGATCACCGTGCCAAGAAGCAGGGAAAAGGGAACGTCCTCCTGTCGGGCCGCGGCCATATCCCGCAGCACCGCGGTTTCTGTGGAAAGTTCAGATTCACCGATGATAATGACGTACCGGGCATCGAGCTTTCCGGCGCGTTTCATCTGGGCCTTCAGCCCCCGATCCCCGAAGTCCATTTCGGCAAAGATCCCTTTTTCACCCAGCCGGCACGCCCATTCAAAGGCTTTTTCCCGGCTTTTTCCACCCAGTGCTGCGATGAAAACATCGGGCCGGCCGGGAGCCGATTGCGAATCTTTTTTCACGATTTCCGCCAGGCGATCCAGGCCGATGGCAAACCCGGTAGCAGGGATATCGGGGCCGCCGAGGGCCTTCACCAGGCCGTCGTATCGGCCCCCGCCGGCGATGGCGTTTTGCGCCCCCGGAACATGGGTCTGAATCTCAAAGGTGCTCCGGGTGTAATAGTCGAGCCCCCGGACCAGCCGGGAATCCGGGACATGGGGAACATTCAAGCGGGACAAGGCGGAAAGGAATCGTTGGAAGTGTTCACGACAATCGGGGCACAGGTACGTTCCCATCTCGGGGGCTTGGGCCATGGCCTCACGGCAGGACGGAACCTTGCAATCGAGGAGCCGCAAAGGATTCTTCTCCTTGCGGCGGAGGCAGTCGGCGCATAGTGCGGCGCTTCTCCCCAAGGCGAAGACCATCAGCGCCGCCTTGAAGTCCGGGCGGCAGACCGGGCACCCGAGGGAGTTGACATGGGCCTGTACACCCGAAACGCCGAGCCTGCCCAAGAGCGTCATGAGGATGTAGACGAGCTGGGCGTCAATCAACGGGGAGTCGGTTCCGAAGACCTCGGCATTGATCTGGTAAAACTGCCGGTATCGGCCCTTCTGGGGGCGTTCCCTCCGGAACATGGGACCGATGGTGAAAAGCTTGTGGAAGGGATCCCCGGCGTAAAGCTTGTGTTGAATATAGGCTCGAACAACGGAAGCCGTGGCCTCGGGCCGCAGGGTGATCAGATCCCCTTTCCGATCTTCGAAGGTATACATCTCCTTTTCGACGATGTCGGTGTCTTCGCCGATGCTCCGGGCAAAAAGGGCGGTCTTTTCAAGAAGCGGGATGCGGATTTCCTGAAATCCGAAATCCGCAAAAAGGCGCCTGGCGGCTTCTTCGATGGCCTGCCAGTGGGCCGATTCTCCGGGGAGAATGTCCCGGAATCCCCGAATCAACTGCATCATTTTCAAAAAGGTCCATAAAAGGTCATGGGTTGAAGTTTCCCGATTTTCAGACGGCGGGCGGAAAACGCGATCCCGGACCGCTTCAATCGGATGCTTTTCTTCCGGATCAATTGTACAAATTTTAATTTTTATCCTGCAATCCGTCGGAAAGTCAACATGAAGTTCCGGACAGACAAGGAAACCATCGATCCGGAACGCCCCGGTTTACCGGGCCACCAGGCGGGCGGGGAGGCCATCGCTTCCTTCACCGGATGGATCCATCGATGGATATTCGAGGCGCCCGGGCGTTTCCAAGGCATTCCCCTGCGGGCGTGCTTTTCCCATGACGCGCAACCACCATGATCGTTTATGTTTGATAATAAATTTGGTTTAGTCAATATATGAAATTCGTTTAGCAGTAATCGGCGCACCCCGTATTGTTCACCCCTTTCCGATCCTAATGCGATCGAAAAACAAAGCGCGGGCTTCCCCCGCTTCAATTGCAACATAACTGACTGATATAAAGATATATTAGTTTTAACGGAGAAAAACAGAAGGATCCTGGATATTTTAGGATCCCGTCGCGCTTTTCCAAACAACAAAGTTTTTTGGATTCAAGAAGCTTATTTTCGTATCTCAGGCCTTTGTCTCCGGCCCGGATCATTTTCTTTCAATGATTGATTTAATATTTAAAATTAACACTTGACATCATAATATGAGTTAGAATAAACAAAATCAAACGCTTCCAAACATCCATTCAAAGCAGGTGATGGGAGTGCATGGCTGATCGCAAACCGAGTGATTAATGGACCGCTTTTCATGAAAGCGCCCTGGCTTCATGAATGAACGGCGGGACTGGGCCCAATCGTTTGAAACACCAAAAAAAGGGGGGACAGATGGAAAAGGCAAGATTGCGACGATGGATGGTTCCGATTATGCTGGTCGGGACGCTGCTTTTCACATTACCGTCGGCGGCTCTGTCCGACACATCGGCCGGACTGACCGAAGACGAGTTGGTGCTGTTGAGCCATCTGCCGGATCAGCAGATTGGGAAAAAATACCCCCAAGGGGAAACCATCAATGTAGGTTTCCTCGCCGCGCTCTCGGGGCCGGATGCCGGCTGGGGCTTACCCGGTTTAACCGGAAACAACATCTGGATCGATACGGTCAACAAGACAGGGGGCCTCCTTGTGGGAGGGAAACGCTACCCGCTGAAGATGCATGCATTCGATGACGAAGCCAACGCGTCCAAAGCCCTCCAGGGGGCCCGGCAACTGGTCCTGGAACACGACGTTAAATTCATCAACGCCATCGGCGGGGATCCGGCCAACGCCACGGCGCCTTTTCTCACCAAAAACAAAGTCATTTATGCTTCCCTGGTCCCCACGGATATGCATCCGGACCGGCCGTACGTGGTGGCGGGCGGGGATGTCACGCCGCAATGCAACATGTTCAACGCCCTTATCGCCAAGATGGTCCTGCCCAGTGAAAAAGAGATGGGGAGGCCCTTGCGATACGCGTTGACGACCCAGGATGACATCATGTCCCGGCAGGTGGGTGCATGGGAAATCGGCGCCGCCCAGGCCATGGGATTCGAAATCGTTTACGAGAAATTCTTCTCCGTGGATACAACCGACTTCGCGCCCATCGTCACCGCCATGATGGCCACCAAACCCGATGTCATCAGCCTCTGCGAAGCCTGGCCCGAATACCAAACCCTCCTGTGGGAACAACTCTATCTGCAGGGATTCAAAGGCGTGGTGGCCCAAAATTACGCCGACTGGGAAACCAACCTCACAAAGATTCCTCCGGAATATCCTGCTGCGCGGCATGCCATCGACAGCTTTCCCTTGATGGATGATCCGTGGTGGGGCACACACTCCTGGCAAGCCTCTTTCACCCGCCTGTGGAACGCCCGAT
Source organism: Deltaproteobacteria bacterium (assembly GCA_019309485.1). Lineage (GTDB taxonomy): Bacteria > Desulfobacterota > Desulfobacteria > Desulfobacterales > UBA2156. The sequence goes on from JAFDGC010000010.1 coordinate 28,959, forward strand.
ACGGACCGGGCGCCCCCGAAGACGTCAAGCGCCGCATGACCGGCATCGACTGGGACCATGTGGTGTGGTTGATTCCGTGGTGCATCGGGGCCCAGATCGCCGGACAGGAAACCCCCGGTCAGTGGCCCTCCAACGACGCCATTTTGGAAGCCCTGAGAAAAGTCCCGTCCTTTCCCACCATCCTGGGGCCGGGACACATGAGCGGCCAGGAAATGTTCGGCATTCAAAACATGATCGAACAACCCGTACCCATGAACATGTTCGATCTCAATGCCAATGATAAACGCATCATCGCCCATTTGAATTTCGAACCCTGGTTTGCCGCCATCAAACCCATTGTCATGAAAGCCGTAAAGGATCGAGGGCAACACTGGACCCAACGCAAGTAAGCCGTATCCCGGGGGGCGGAAGACTTGTCCACCGCCCCCTTTTCATCCTCTATCGGAAACCGAGATTTCCATACGCCGGCGCCAACCGAAATCAGAGGTAATACATGAGCAGCCAACTGTTAATCCAAACCATCGCCAACGCCATCGCCGCCAGCGGCATGCTGGCCCTGATCGCCGTGGGATTGACCCTGGCTTTCGGTGTGATGCAAATGGCGAATCTGGCCCACGGTCATTTCTTCATGATGGGGGCCTATACCGTGTATGCCCTCTATGCGCTGGGGGGGTGGCCCTTCTGGTGGGCCGTGGCCGCCGCAGTGGCGGTGGGAGCCGTCATCGGCCTCATTGTGGAGCGCGGTATTTTCCGCCCCCTCCAGGGGGATGTCGTTTCCGGTTTCATTGCCACCGCCGGTTTGATGTTCGTCTTCGAGGTGCTGGTGGGCGAGCTATGGGGATGGGGGTTGTCGAGACCCATCCCCAGTCCCTATATGCGTGCCGTTCGGTTCATGGGCGCGGCGGTGGCTTTCCAGCGCGTCCTGGTCATCCCCTTTGCCGTTGTTTCCATCGGCGGCCTCATGTTTTTTATGCGGCGTTTCCGGCTGGGCCGGGCCCTGCGGGCCGTCGCCCAGGATCCTGAAGCCGCCGCCTTGCAGGGAATCAATATCAATCGGATGACGGCGCTGGCGATGGCCATCGCCGGCGCCTACGCCGGCCTGGCCGGGGGATTGATGTCCACCATTTATGCGATTACACCCTCCCTCGGAGGGCATATCATCCTGCCCGCCCTCATCGTAGTGGTCGTTGGGGGTATGGGTTCCATCGGCGGCGCCACCCTTGCCGCCGTGATCTTCGGTTTTGTGATGACCTTTGTCACCACACTCGTCGACGGCGTCACCGCCGTGATGGTTTCCGTTACCGTTATGGCCGTGGTATTGGCAATCAGACCACAAGGATTAATGGGCCGTGTCATCGCATAGTATGAAAAAATACAAGATCGGGGGCCTGGCACCCCTGATCCTTGTCCTTTCCGGATTGTGTCTTGTGCCCTTTTTTCTCCGGGCGTACCTGGTCGAAGTGGCCATGATGTATTTTATCTACATCATCCTTGCCCAGAGCTACCGTTTGATCGTCACGGTGCACGACTGGCAGCTTTACCACATCGTGTTGTACGGCGTGGGGGCGTACACCAGCGGCATGCTGGCCAAGAATCTCGGCGTCCCTGTTTTCGTGGCCATCCCTTTGGGAGGGGCGATGGCGGGCCTGGTGGGGATGGCCATCACCCTGCCGCTCCTCAGAACCAAAGGGTGGGGCTTTTACATCGCCACCTATGGTCTGGCGGAGCTGATCCGGCTGACCTGGCTGAAATTCCGCAACCCTTTCGGAGGGTCCACCGGGATCATCGACATCCCCTGGCCTCCGGTGATTGCGGGAATCGATTTCAGCGACCGAATCCCCTACTACTTTTTCAGCCTGGGCGTCATGCTCCTGGTCATGCTGATGCTGTACCGCATTGAAAAATCGCGAATCGGGGATTCCTTCAAGGCCATTTCAATGGACCCGGAATTGGCCGCATCCACCGGCATCAACATCCCCCGCCACAGGTTGATGGCCTGTTCCATCGGCGGCTTTTTCGCCGGCGTCGCCGGGGGGCTTTTGGTGCACCGGCTGGGCGCGGTGGACCCGAAACTGTTCAACATTACAACCACCTTGTATCTTCTTATCTGGGTGGTGGTCGGGGGTACGAATACGTTCTGGGGACCCATCATCGGGGTCTCGGTGATGCATACCCTTTTCGAGCTTTCCCGCCCGCTCATCGAGATCCGCCCCATGTTTTTCGGCCTTTCAATGGTTCTGGTGCTGATCTTTCTGCCGGGGGGTCTCGAGGGATTGATTTCAAAGGCCATCACGCGACTGCAAAAACGGGACCGTGTCGCACCGGTGGAAACGTGACGCGTCTTTCCGGATGCAAAAGGAATGAAGGAAGAAAATCGTGCCGATACTTGAAGTAGAAGGCTTGAGCAAATACTTCGGCGGGCTCGCTGCCTTAAACGACGTGAATCTTTCCATCCAGGAAGGAGAAATAAGGGGCATCATCGGCCCGAACGGGGCAGGAAAAACCACCCTGTTCAATGTGATCAGCGGCGTCTACCGGCCTTCATCGGGGCAAATCCGCTATCAAGGCAAGACGCGCATCGACGGCCTTTCTTCCAGCAGAATCGCCGGAATGGGTGTGGTCCGGACATTTCAGCGCACGGCGCTGTATCATCATTTTTCCGTCCTCAAGAACGTCATCGTGGCGCGCCATCTTCATGCCAAGGAAAACATCTTTCGGGTGATTTCCGGATTGGCGAAAAAAACGGAAGAAAAAAACACGGAAAAGGCCCTGGAAATCGTGGAATTCATGGGGCTGGGCCACCTGAAAGAGGAGCTCGCCGAAAACCTGCCCCACGGGCACCAGAGGGCCCTGGGCGTCGCCATTGCCATCGCCTGTGAACCCAAGGTGCTCCTTTTGGATGAACCCCTGACGGGGATGACCCCCACCGAAAAAGACCGCATGATCGATCTCATTCGAAAAGTGCACCAGCAGGGGATCACCATCCTGATGGTGGAACATGATATGCGCTCCGTCATGGAGCTGTGCGGCTATATCAGCGTCCTTGATTTCGGAATGCTTTTGGTGGAAGGCCCTCCTGCCGAAATCCAGAACAACGAAATGGTCATCAACGCCTATCTTGGAACGGAAGATATCCTGTCGGCATCCACATCTGCATGAGGTGAAAACGTTGCTGCTCGAGGTCAAAGACATCACGGCCCACTACTTTAAAGTCGCCGCGGTCAGAAATATCTCCATCGGTGTAAACGACGGGGAAATCGTTACGTTGATCGGGTCGAACGGGGCGGGAAAAACGACGACGCTGCGCGCCATCAGCGGGCTGAAACACCCTTCCTCGGGGGAAATCCATTTCCAGGGACAAAGAATCGATCGGCTGCCCCCCTACAAGATCAATGCGTTGGGGATTGCCATGGTCCCGGAAGGCCGGCGGGTCTTTCCTCAGATGACCGTGCTGGAAAACCTCTTCATGGGCGCCTTTCTGCGCATGGACAAAAACGCGATTCAAAAAGATCTCGAGGAGACGGTATTCAGGCATTTTCCACGCCTCAAGGAGAGAACAAAGCAGGCCGCCGGCACCTTGAGCGGGGGAGAGCAGCAGATGCTGGCCATGGGCCGGGCCCTCATGTCAGCACCGAAACTTATCCTTTTGGATGAGCCTTCCCTGGGGCTGTCTCCCATTATGTGCGGGCAGATCGCCAAAATCATCCGGGATATTCATGCCGAGGGCCGGACCGTCATTCTCGTGGAACAAAACGCCCGGCTGGCGCTGGTACTGGCCCAACAGGCGTACGTCATCGAGACCGGCCAGATCGTGCTTTCCGGTCCGGCCGACCAACTCCGGGAAAACGAAGAGGTGAAAAGGGCCTATCTGGGCGGGTGAAAAGGAGAGCCCATGAACACAGATTTTAGAGACAGAATCTCCCGGTTGGATTTTTGGTCCGCATCGGTGGATCCCCGGCCCCTGGCCGGCGGTATCACCAATACGAATTTTATCGTGGATCACCGGGGGGAACGCTTCGTTGTCCGCGTCGGAAAAGACATTCCGGTTCACGGTGTCATGCGGTTCAACGAAATCGCGGCCGCACGGGCCGCCCACGCCGCAGGCATTTCGCCCGAAATCGTCTACAGTGAAGACGGCCTTTTCATCATGCGATACATCGACGGTACCCCCTTTTCGGAAGAAGACGTGCAAAAAAAGGAGAACCTGGCGCCCCTCGTCTCCCTTCTGCGGACCTGCCATACCGAAATCCCGAAGCATTTCAAAGGGCCGGCCCTGGCTTTCTGGCCGTTTCACGTGTGCCGGAACTACATTCGCACGGCTGAAGAAGGCAAGAGCCGCATGACGTCGCATCTCCCCCGTTTTCTTGAAATGAATGAAAACCTGGAAAAACAAATCGGGGAAATCCACCTGGTATTCGGGCACAATGATCTTTTGGCCGCCAATTTCATCCACGACGGCAGCCGCCTGTGGCTGCTCGACTGGGACTACGCAGGCTATAATACAGCGCTTTTCGATCTGGCCAACCTGTCTTCCAACAACGCACTGTCTCTGAAACAGGAAGAGGATCTCCTGGAGACCTACTACCAGCGTCGCGTTACGGATAAACTGCGCCGCCGTTTTGCGGCAATGAAGTGTGTCTCCTTGTTGCGGGAGACGCTATGGAGCATTGTCTCGGAAATCCACTCGACGCTGGACTTCGACTATGTCCGTTACACCGGGACAAACCTTTCCCGTTTGGAAAAGGCCTATGATGCACTTGAACAGATGGATTGACGATCGGTTTTTATTTTCCCTGCTGCCGGCGCCGGGGGATCCCAAGGGAAAAGGCCGATGAGCAAAACAACGAGTTCCCTGCTGCCGGCGGAACGACAGCAGCGCATCATCGAAATTTTTAGAAACGAATTCACCGTCCGGAGCACCCGCCTCAGCGAATTGCTGAACGTATCGGAGATGACGATCCGCCGGGACCTTGATGCCCTCGAGCGCCGGGGCTTGGTGGAGCGCACCCACGGGGGGGCGGTCTTCCGGCAGGAGCGGGTGGCGGGAAAATTCCATTACAACAGCAGCATCAAGGAAAACTTAAAAGAAAAACAGCAAATCGCCCGGAGGGCCGCGGCCTTGATCGAGCCCAACGAGGTTGTTTTCCTGGGGACAGGAACCACGGCTGCCTTGATTATTCGGTATCTGGAACCCGGCCTGCCGTGCACCGTCTTTACCAATAACCTCGGCATTACCAGCGAGGCCAACGGCACCACCGCAGAAATCACCTTTTTAGGGGGAATGTATAACCCCCAGACCAAATCCCTTTCGGGTCTTCTCACCATGGAGATGATCCGCCAGGTCAACGCCACAAAAGTATTTTTGGGCGCCGACGCCCTCAGCCTCAGCTCCGGCATGACCACCCCCAATTTTGAGATCGCCGTGATCGAGCGCACCATGATCAAATACACCCGCGGGCAGGTCATCATCATGGCCAACCACACGAAATTCGGCCTGGTGGCCCAGATGTCCATCGTTCCCCTCAAGCAGATCGATGTATTGGTCACCAATCGAAGCATACCCGAAGATTTCCAGAGGGAACTCGATCTGCTGGGAGTTGAAGTGGTCATCGCCTGAATGGTCGCCGCTTTCCGGAAAAGAAATCATCTGTTTCAAGAATGATGAAATCGTAAAAAGGCTAATTTGGGATGGCAAAGTAAAAAGCGCCAGATGCAAGGCGCGCAAATTCTTCAGAATGAGGCGTACTTACAGGTACGCCGCAATGACCTGTCTGCGTGCAACGCACAGGCAGGCGAAGGATGCCGCGCAACGCCGCAGGCGGCCTTTTTACGAAGCCATCAAGAATGCTTCCTTCGACTCCGCCTTAAAAAGCAGGGCTTGCGGGAGGCGTTCCGGTTAACTTCATTGCACCGGCGCGACGCCGAACCCAGTAAATAACGACTCAGGAGACGAACATGAAAGATCGGGCACAAGTGGTCATTATCGGTGGAGGAATCGTGGGATGCAGCACGGCCTACCATTTGACGAAAATGGGGCTGACCGATGTGGTCATGGTGGAAAAGGGGGAACTGACCTCCGGTTCCACATGGCATGCCGCGGGCCTTGTGGGCCAACTCCGCTCGGAGCGCAATATCACCCGCATGCTGCAGTACAGCGTAAGCCTCTACGAAAACCTTGAAAAAGAAACCGGCCAGGCCACAGGATGGAAAAAAACGGGCTGCCTGCATCTGGCAAGCACCAAAGCACGCCTGTATGAGTTGAAAAAAGGCGCCACCACGGCCAAAAGCTTTGGTCTGGATATGCACATGATCACGCCGAAGGAAGCATACGACCTTTGCCCGATCCTTTCCCTGGACGGAATCATCGGGGCCGCCTTCATGCCCACCGACGGACAGGCCGATCCCTCCGGGATCACCTATGCCCTGGCAACCGGAGCGCGTAACCGGGGAGCCGTGATTTACCGAAATACGCTGGTGATCGGATTTGAATCTAAAAAAAACCGGGTGACGGCGGTGAAAACCGATAAAGGCGACATTGCCTGCGAGATCGTGGTCAACTGCACCGGCATGTGGGGATACCAGGTGGGGAAGCTTTTGGGGGTCAACACGCCGGTGGTCCCTTTTCAGCATCAGTTCGCCGTCACCAACCCCATCGACGGCCTGCCCCCGAATCTGCCCACCATCCGGGACAAGGACAACCTGATCTACTACAAGGAAGAGGTGGGCGGACTCGTCATGGGAGGATATGAACGCAACGGCATCCCCTGGGCGGTGGACGGGGTTCCCAACGATTTTAGCGCCAATCTCCTCAACTCCGATTTCGACCATTTTCTGCAACTGGCCGAACCGGCCACCAAGCGGACGCCGTGCCTTGAAACCGCCGGGATTCGAAAACTAGTCAACGGTCCCGAAGCATTTACCCCGGACGGGGACGCCATCATGGGGCCCGCGCCGGAATTGGAAAACGTCTTCGTGGCCGTGGGATTCAACGCCTTCGGCATCGCCGCCGGCGGGGGCGCCGGCCGCATGATGGCGGAATGGATCGTGGAAGGCGAACCCAGCCTCGATATCTGGCCCCTGGATATCCGGCGCTTCGGCCCCCATCACCACAGCCGCGCCTACAATGTGACGCGCACGAAGGAACTTTACGGCAAGCACTACACCGTCCACTGGCCCCATGAAGAGCACACCTCGGCCCGGGGCGTCCGGCGGAGTCCGCTCTACTTTTTGCTCAAGGAACAGGGCGCCGTGTACGGCGCCAAATACGGATGGGAACGGCCCAACTGGTTCGCCCCGGAAGGCGTTGCACCCGAAGATGTGCACACCTTCGAAACACCCAACTGGTTTACCCACGTGGGGGCCGAGCATCGAAACGCCCGGGAAAACGTCGTCCTCATCGATCAGTCTTCCTTTTGCAAATTCGAAATCGCCGGCCCCGGCGCCCTTCCCTTTTTAAACCGGCTGTGCACCAACCAGATCGATCAACCCGTCGGGAAAGTCATTTATACCCAGATGTGCAACGAGCGGGGGACCATCGAATGCGACCTGACCGTGGGCCGGGTGGCCCGGGACACGTTTTATCTGGTGGTGGGAACCGCGTTCGGACGTCGGGCCGCCTGGTGGATTCATCACCATATGCCCAAAGACGGATCGGTGAGCTTTCGGGACGTCACCTCCTGCTATTCGGTCCTCAACGTCATCGGCCCCAAGTCCCGGGCGCTTCTGCAGCGTTTGGTTTCGGAAGATATCTGCAATGCCGCATTCCCTTTCGGCACCCTCAAACCGATCACGGTTGGATTTGCACCGGCCATGGCCTTTCGGGTGACCTATGTGGGGGAATTGGGCTATGAGTTGTACATTCCCGTGGAGTTCGCCTGCCATGTGTATGAAACCATTTGGGAGAACGGCCGGGACTTCGGCATCGCCAACGCCGGTTATCGCGCCATCGCCTCTTTGCACCTGGAAAAAGGGTATGCCGACTGGGGTTCGGAACTCACCCCGGAATACACCCCCTACGACGCCGGTTTGGGCTTTTGTGTGGCCCTGGAAAAAGACGACTTCATCGGCAAGGCGGCGCTGGCCCGAATCAAGGCACAAGGCCCCCGATGGACACTGTGCACCTTCACCATCGACGCCGGAACGCCGCTCATGCTCCAGGGGAGTGCGCCCATCCTTCATGACGGCCACGTGGTGAGTGTGACCACCAGCACGGGATACGGGCACACTATCGGAAAAAACATCTGCTACGGATACCTTCCGGCCAAGATGGCCGATGTCCTTGAAGGGTATGAAATCGAATCTTATAAAGAACGCTATCCGGCCAAGCGGGAACCCCGCCGTGCCCTCTATGATCCCCAGCGGAAAAAAATTTTGATCTAGTGCCGGCGGGTTTCAAGGATACAAGGGGGAAGACGAACAGCGTGTTCACCAGCGGATAATGGCGGATCCCCACGTCAACCCGCCCCCGAAAACCGGGAGACACACCCAATCCCCCGAGCGGATGCTGCCGTCACGCACCGCCTCGTCCAGGGCGATGGCACACGACGCCGAGGAAATGTTTTAGAAGCGCTCCATGGGGATGTTCAGGCTCTTGGCCACGGCTTGAAACATGCGGAGGTTCGCCTGGTGGGGAATGAACCAGTCGATGACGGAGACCGGGATTCTGTTATGCGCGGCCGCCTCCTTAATGGCGCCGATGAAATGCCGTACCGCCACCGCGGCCGCCTCCTTAATGGCGCCGATGAAATGCCGTACCGCCACCCGGAAACTCAAGTTGGCCTCGATCATGGTCAGGTAATGCAGGCCCTTATCCACGCTCTCGTGGGAAATGGGGGTGGTCCGGGAACCGCCTCCGGGAAGCAGCAGGTCTTGTCCATTGGCGCCGTCCGTGTGGATGTGCGTGGAATACAAGCGATGCCCCTCTTCGCGGAGGGTGAGTACTGAGGCACCGGCGCCGTCCCCCCACAGGATGCAGGAAGAACGATCCTTCCAGTTCACAGTGCGGCTCATCACTTCGGAGGCCGCCACGAGAACGGTGCGGCTGGCGCCGGTCTTCAGATACTGTTCGGCGGCGTTCAGGCCGAAGATGAATCCCGAGCAGGCCGCCGTGATATCGAAGGTGACGGCCTGGGGCGCGTCGAGCTTTGCCTGAAGCCAGTTGGCAGCGGCCGGGCAACAGGTGTCCGGGGTGATGGTGGCCACAATGATGAGGTCCACGTCCTTGGCGGTGATCCCCGCCATCTCCAACGCCTTCCTGGAGGCCTCCAGCGCCAAATCGGAGGTGCACACATCCGGGGCGGCGACGCGTCTCTCCCGGATGCCGGTGCGCTGCACGATCCATTCATCGTCCGTATCCAGGCCCATTTGTTCCAAGTCCTTGTTGCTCAATGCATTCGGGGGGAGATGGGACCCTGTTCCCACAATACAGACCGATTTCATGGATTAAATCCTTTTCAGCGTCAGTGGTGGATCCAGCCGTGCATTGGCCGCACTGAGGAGCGGATCCCCCGATATGACCGCCACGGCACAGTCTGTGCTTTCAAGGGCGAAGTACTTTCGGGCCGTATCCACCACCCGGTCCCGGGTGATGGACAAGAGGGTCTCTTTGAAGCGTTGCCGGTCATCATCGGAAAGGCGGATCAGACTCCGGACAAAGGCCTTCTTGGCGGCTGGTCCGGGGGGATCCGGCCGATCGATCTCGGAACAAACCTGTAAGACGGCTTCCTCCACGTCCGTTTCCGTGTAATCGCCGGAGCGGATGAACGCCGCGGCCTTGTCATACACGTTCAGTGTCTCCACGATATGGGGGTCCCGGTAGGAGCACAGGTTGAAGATACCCGCTTCCGGATTGTAGACGGCGAATGCGCCGTAGGCCCCGCCCTTTTCCCGGATCTCCCGGTGCAAAATCAATGACCGCAACAGCTTGGCGATGACGGACAGGGCCGGCGCATCCTCGTGAACCATCCGCACCACTCTAAACGCTTTGGCCACGAAAGAGACCGCCGAAGCCGTGCTCCATCCCTCCCGGACGTTCTCCGCTCCGATCTCCACAGGGGGAGAGTCAAAGGGAACCGCCGAAACCGCGGGTTCGGGAACGCGCGATAAAAATGCGCTGCCGCGAACGTCCCGGGCCGCCTGTTTCAGGGTTTTTGCATCCCCGATGAAGGCCATCTGCACATTTTCAGGCCGAAACACGGTCTTTCCGATGGTCTCCAACCGTTTTGCGAAGTCCGCCGGAAAATCCTCTTTCCGGTTTGCCGTTATCGCTTTTACGGCCTTGATGTGGGTCACGCCGTGCCAGACCTCGTCCAAGGCGGCGGCGGGGAGGAAATTCCGGGAGGCCAGGGACATGGCGAGTCGATGCCCGTTATGAACCACGCCGGCTTCCAGGCCCGCCCGATACTCATCGAGAAGCGCGGCAATGCGGGATAGATCCGTGACGTCGAAGGCCGTCAGGATCTCGTCGAGGATGTCAAAGACATGCGCCCGATTCCGATTAAGGCATTTGGCGGCCAGTACCAGAAACGGCGCGCTTTCACCGGCGGTGTCGCAGCGGGTCCGGGCGTTGGCGGCAGAACCGATGCCTCCGGCGAACCGGCTGATCTTTTTTGCCATCTCGACATAATCCTTCGTTTTCGTGCCGATTCTCGACAAGGCATAACAGAAAAAGGGCACCAGGGGCAAAGCGGCTTCATCGAGGCCCGCGATCCCCGCCGCTGCCGTAAAGTAAAAGATACCGGCGGTGGGCTGATCGTAACAAACCGCCGGGGCGTTTTCAAAATCGGAAGGCGCCACCCGAACCACAAGGGGAGGGATGTCCTCGATCTTCAAGGTGGGAAGAAGATCCACCGGTTCTTCGGATTCCTGCAGGGCCTGGAGCGCACGGCCGTCGGTACGGATTTTTTCAATGTCTTTGGGGGTCAGTCTTTCTTTGATCACATTCAGCTTTTTTTGCGTTTGCCGTTCGATCTTTTCTTCCATTTCCGGATCCGGGGAAAGGGTCAACAGGACCCGGTGCGGGTTATCGAGGAAAAATCGCCGGATCGCCTCTTCGAAAAAGGGGCCTTGCTTCAGGGCGGCGCGGATTTTTTCCAGGTCGTTTTCGAACATGAGCCGCTCAAATGGATCCCCGCCATGCAACCAGGGCCCGAAAGAGGCCATGAGCAGCTTGATGCCGTAAGGATAGGGATGATGGGTCACCTCCTTCCGGTGAAATTCCAGTTGGTGGATGGCCGATGCCACCAGGTCCTTGTCGATCCCTTCATGGGCCAGACGCGCCAGTGTTTCCAAGACAATCCCTTCCACGTCCTGGGCCCGGGCGGCGTCGATATCTTTCAGGCCGCAGGCGAACAAGGTGTCCCGGTAATCGGGTTCATAGCCGGTGCCGTCGGAAAGGGCGCTTCCCAACCGGGAATCCATGAGGGCCTTTCTCAAGGGCGATGCAGCGTTCCCCAAAAGGATCTCGGTTAAAAGGGTCAGCGTCAGGACATCGAAGGCGTTTCTTACATCCGCCGTCAACCAGGCCACGCATGCCTGGGATTTCTTGGCGCCGGCTTCATCCGGTCCCAAAGGGTAGAAATACTGCGCCGTCCTGGGGTGTTCCCAGCGGGGTTGCGGCGAAACATCGGTGGCCGGGTCGATGCGGCCGAATTGATCCAAGACCTTTTCGGCGATGAAAACCAGATGGTCTTCCAACGGAAGGTTCCCGTACGTATAAAAGTAAGCGTTGCTGGGATGATAATGGACCTCATGGAACCGCTTCAGTTGGTCATATGTGAGATCTAAAATTTCCAGCGGTTCCCCCCCCGAATTGTGGCGGTAGGTGGTGGAGGGGTAGAGGGCGTTGAGAATGGAGCGCACCATCACCTGGTCGGGGGAGGACATGGCGCCTTTCATCTCATTATAGACCACTCCTTTAAAGGCCAGGGAAACCGCTTCCGGATTTTCCGGATTTTCTTCGGCCTCGAGCCGGTGTCCCTCCTGCTGGAAGCTCAAGGGGTCCAATCTCGGATAAAAGACGGCGTCCAGGTAGACATCCATGAGGTTGTAGTAATCCTTGCGGTTCTGGGTGGAAAAAGGATAGAGGGTGGCATCCGGTGCCGTAAAGGCGTTCATGAAGGTGCTCAAACTCCTTTTCAGCATGGAGAAAAAGGGGTCTTTCACCGGAAACCGTTTCGAGCCGCACAAAACCGTGTGCTCCAGGATATGGGCCACGCCGGTGGAATCCCGGGGAACCGTTTTGAGGGTGACGCCGAAGGTGTTTTCCCTGTCGGCGTTGGCAATATGCAGGTGCCGGGCGCCGGTGGCATCATGCCGCAGTTCCACCACCTGGGCATCGATCCGTTCCAATGCCGAGCATCGTGTCACCGTGTATCCCGATACGCGCTGTCCTTGTGCAAACATCTCTTCGGACGAAGCCGATTGCGTCACACGCTTCTCCTTTTAACTTCCGATCCCATTCGACACCCGGGCCCCCGTCGTCCGAGAACTACTGGGCAGGGTGTCAGATCTTTTTCTTTCAGGTCGAACAAAGAAAAAACCTCCTCCTTATGGCCCTGCCGGAACACACCCGGCATCCAACATCGGCTGAAAATATCGATTATCGGTGGAGTGGCGCCCTCCGGCCCTGAAGGGCTGGGTTCCCCGGTAAGGAAAATGCCCATTTTAAGATCGCTTCCCTTAACCCTGCCTTAAAAGGCGGGCGGGCGGGCGGCGTTCCGATCAGGCGCCGACGTAAACGCCCCGGTCTTTTCGCTTTATTTTTCCGAGCTTGTGTAGCCGGAAGATGATATTGCGCAGTTTTTTGTCTTCAAATCCGGTTTCGGCATGGATACCCGGAACGTCGATCCCGTCTTTGCGTTTCCGGATGACTTCCAAGACACGGATCGTGGCATTCCCTTCTGATTTCTCTCGAGGGGTTCTCTTTTTCCGGGAAGCAGAAGGCGTTTGACTCATCAGTGTCCTGAGTTGTCCTTCAATCCGCTCCATGCCTTTCAGGATTTTATCGACATCGCGCTTGGTGGGAATTTGATAGGCCTGCATGAAGAATTTCACCATGGCGTCGAAACTCACCGGTTTTCCTCTTTTCTTAACCATGCGTTCCCCCTTTTTCCGCCGGATTTACAGCAATGCATCTTATTTACTAAAAATTACTCGTTATTCAAGAAAAAGTCAAGTTCATGGCTTTTTTCTTCCAAAAGAAGGCCTCGAAAAGAATTGAAACCAGAAAATCTTAATGATATCTCATGGCATCTTCTTGCGATGACCTGCCCCTAAAGGTGCATCCTCCGAAAGAAAAATATCTGTTGATGAATGTATCTCAAAACATCAAAGACCGGCTCAGGATTTTTTACCAAAAGGTCAAGCGGCTTGAAGGGGACCCCCACTTCATTGCGCTGGGGTTTGCCATCGGTGTTTTTGTCGGAATGACCCCCACCATCCCGTTTCACACCGTTTTGGCGGTGGTGCTGGCGTTTCTTTTCAAGGGGAGCAAAGCAGCGGCGGCCATCGGTGTCTGGTTCAGTAATCCCGTCACCATTCCCCTTTTTTATTTTCTAAGTTACCGCGTGGGTACATTTTTTTTCAACCTGACGCCTTTTGATGCGCGCCCGCACACGGTGTTGGAATTGATGAAAATGGGAACGGATTTAACGGTTGCCATGGTCTCGGGGGGAATGATTTTGGGAATTCTGCCGGGGGTTGCCGCGTATTGGTTCGCCCGGTGGTTTGTCATCCGCCGGCATCGATCGGAAACGACAGGCGCTTCGCCGTCGGATCATGGATAACATGGATGATTCCTTCCCATGATTTCGTTTAAAGGATGCATCTTTCCTCTCAAGTTGCGCGTCCCCAAGACATATTGGGATATCCGAGCGGCATCCCCGTTATAAGGACCCCGGACGAAGGGGTTTTCCCAAGGCCGACGGCGCGGCGCCGGAAAAAACCTCCAGGAGCGCCTTGAGCCGGAGACGGTGCCGGTCCTCTCTCGGGATGGTGGTCCGCTGTGCATAGGCGATGATCAAAAGCGTGAATATCATGAGGGGAAAAGGCGCCACCTGGAAAACCTGAGCCGGAACCGTGGGGATCCATCCTTGAAAATAGATGCCCAGCACCTGTAAAAAGGAAAAGAGATAAGCCCCGGCGGCGGCGCGCATGGGGTGCCACCCCCCGAAGATGACCAGGGCCAGGGCGATCCATCCGGTCCCTTCCGCACCTTGGGGACGGCCCCATCCCGGCTTGACGAAAAGGGAAAAGGCCGCACCGGCGGCCCCCACCAGGAAGCCGCCGCACAGGGTGTAGATCCATTGCAGCCGCACCGGGTTTTCGCCCCGGGCAAAGGCGGCCCGGGGATCCTCCCCCACGGCCCGCAACCGGAGGCCCATGGGGGTCCGATAGATGTACGCCCAACAAAGCACGATCATCCCCAAACCGGCATACACCATCCAGTTGTGTTGAAACAAGACGGGCCCCAACACCGGGATGTCGGAAAGAATCGGGATCGGAACGGATGAAAACTGGGGGCCGTGGAGCCGGGCGTAGGGGTTTCCGAGGAAATAGGCCAGATCCCGGGCGGTGAGCGTCAGCACGAACCCCACCGCCACCTGGGATTGCCCCAGCTTCAGGCTGAAAAGGCCCACCGCGGCAGCCACAAGGGCGCCCACCAGACACGCCGCAATACACCCCAAAAACGCGCTTTGGGTCTCGAAGGCCACGGCGAACGCCACCATGGCGGCCAGGAGGATGGTGCCGTCCAGGGAAAGATTGATCACCCCCGCCTTTTCCGTGAGCGTCTCCCCGAGGGCGGCCAGGAGAATGGGCGTGGCCCCTGCAACGACGCCGGAAAATAAAAGTAGCCACTCGGACCCGCTCATTTTACCGTGCTTCTTCCGGACGGCCCTCTTTCCGAAGCCACGCAACGGCCGCCAACGCGGCAAGGACCCATGCCCCCTGAATCACGCCGGCCAGGGAGGAATCGATTTTCAGCACCATGGGGAGCTGGATCCCCCCCACATTCAAACACGCGAAAAAAAAGGCCACCGCAGGCACCAGGGCCACCCGGTAATTGGATAGCATGACCACCAGCAAGGCCAGGTAGCCGTAATTGCTGGAAATGGAAGGGATCAGGCGATGATACACTCCGGCCACCTGGACGCCTCCGGCAAGCCCGGCAAAGGCCCCTGCCAGTACCATGGCCAAGATCATGTACCGTCCCGGTTTTTCACCGAATAGCATCACCGCCGTTGGATTGTTTCCGGCGGCTTTGAAAACCAGACCCAGCCGGCTGTAACGAAACATCCAGACGGTGACGGCCAGAGCGGCAGCGGCCAGGAACACTCCTTCCGGAGAAAGGCGCACCCCGGACACAGAAGAAAGCCAGAGCTCCGGCGGAAAAGGTGCGGTTCCGCTCATGGAGGCCACTCCCGGGCGTTTCCACGGGCCGAAAATCAGGTACAACAAAATCCCCTGGGCCACAAAATTGAGACCCAGCCCTGCAAAAATCTCATGGACGCCCCCTTTGGTCTTCAACAATCCCGCCCCCATGGCCCAAAGACCGCCTCCCAGCGCGGCCGCCGGAAACGCCAGGATCAGATAGAACAAGGGGAGCCGGCTTTCCACGCCCCAGCGGAGGACCGCCGTGGCGAATACCGCCCCCATAATCATCTGTCCTTCGACGCCGATATTCCACAGGGCAATGCGGAAGGTATACAGGAGGCCTACGGCGCAAAGGGTCAACGGGACCCAGGCGGTCAGAACGGCCCCCACCTTTTTCCCGGATCCGAGGGACCCCTTGAGCAGAAGCCCATAGGCCTCCATGGGCGGCGCGCCGGCCAGCATCAATATTCCCGTGGTGAAGCCGAAGACGGCCATCAGGGAGACTCCGAAAACTTTCCAGTGTCTTTTGGTCATGCTTCGATCTTTTCACGCCTTTCCGGCAATGGCGCTGCCCAGTTCGTGGATATCCGTGTCGGCCGCCCTGATGTCCCGGATCACGGCCCCTTCGTAAAAGACCAGGATCCGATCGGCCACCATGAAAATCTCTTCCAGTTCCGATGAGGAAAAAACGACGGCGGTGTTTTTCTCGCGGTATCGAAACAAGTGGTCCCAGACCCAGAGGGCGGATTCAAAATCGAGCCCCCGGGTCGGTTTTTCAAGGAGCAACAAGGCAGGCGCATCCGGGAGGAAGGACAGCATGAGACGCTGCTGGTTCCCGCCGGAAAGGGACTCCACGGGCATCTCCGGATCCCCCTTGATCCGAAAATACCGAATATGCCGGGCGGCCTGATCCCGGGCGACATTCCAGTGCACCCGGAATCCCCGGCAGTACTTGAGGGCGACATGTTCCAAGATGGAAAGGCCCGGAATCAGGCCTTCCTCCAGACGGGCCGTGGGTAAAAAGGCAACTCCTTTTTTCTGGAAGGCGATGCCGTCTTTCCTGTGCATCCCTTCGTCACGGAGGCGAAGCACCCCGGACACCGGGGCCCGCAGCCCGGCGGCAAGACGCATAAACACCCCCTGCCCGCTGCCTTCCAGTCCCGCCAGGGCCACCACTTCCTTTTCCCGGATGATCGCGCTGCAGGCCTTCAACCCGGAACGGTCTCCGGGCGCCGAGACATCCCGGAGAATCAACAACGGGGCACCGGCCGGTATTTCGGGCCGTTTCAGGGGGGACGGAACGGATCCGAACATCATCTTCAAAAGAGCGTTCGGGTCAAAGGGACGCTCCATTTCTCCGGTGATTTTTCCGTGGCGCAGCACCGAAACCCGATCACAGAGACTTTCTACGTCTTCCAGCTTGTGGGAGACCAAAATGATCGTTTTGCCTTCCTGGGCCAGGGTCCTAAGCGCCTTGAAAAGGGTTTCTTTCTGGAAGCTGGATATTCCGGTGGTGGGCTCGTCGAGGATCAGGACATGGGTGCCCATGGACAACAGCCTGAGGATTTCGAGTTGCTGGCGTTCTCCGGGGGTCAGTTGCCGTACCGGCGTTTCCGGAGAAAGCGAAAAGCCCAGCCGGGTGCAAAGGGATTCGAACCGTTCCCGGAAGGCCTTCCGGTGCAGCCGGAATCCACGGATCTGTCCAATCATGAAATTTTCCAGAACGCTGAGAACCGGAAAATCGACGGGTTCCTGGTACAGCATCCCGATGCCGAGCCGGGACGCCACAGCGGGCGCCTGAAAATCGACGTCCACCCCGTGGATGCGGATACGTCCCCGGGTTTTTTGGGTGAATCCGGCCAAAATCTTCATCAACGTACTCTTTCCGGCGCCGTTTTCCCCCAAAATACCGTGGATCGCTCCGGGACGGAACCGAAGGGTGATCCCCTGATTGGCGTTTACCGAACCGTAGCGTTTATGGATGTCGACAAGTTCCACGGCCGGCGGCGGTTCCGGATGGATACGCACCTTCGGCAATCCTCATCAATGGTCATGGGAACGGAAAGTGCAGAAGGAGCGGTCTTCCCCTTCCGCACTCCGTCAAGATCCTGCAAATGACCGGGTGAAGGGTTGTTATTGGGCGCTGGATGCGCCGGTCATCCCTTTTAAGAGCTGTTTCATGTACCAGATCTGCGCGTCGGTGGCGACTTCCCCTTCCTTTAAGAAGATGCTGCCGTCCTGGTAAAACAGCGGCCCCTTGAAAAGGACGGCTTTCTGGCTCCCCAGATCCTTGATAAATCCCTCCAGGGCCGCTTTGGCTTTTTCGGGCAGGGCCGGCCCGGGGAGAAATCCGACGGTGCTGGTCTCCGGATTGTTGATGTTGTTCCAGTCCGGACCCAGCCACACCCATTTGGATTCCCAGTTGCCGGACATGGAACCCTTCACGAAATCGATGTATCCGGGTCCCCAGTTGAAATAGGGAACACCCAGGCAGGCCTCGGACGCCCCCTCGCAGGCGCCGATGTAATCATAAGGGATGGCCCAGACTGCCTTCCCCTCCTGTTTTTTCTGCTTGGCGACCACCACGGCTTCCGTGGTGTCGATGCCGGAGATGACCACGTCATACCCGGTGTTGAAAAAGTTCTGGCAGACCTGTGTGGGATCGGCCGTGACGCCGGGGATGTTGAACCAGAATCCGATCCAGGTGACTTTGAAGTCCAACGCCTTGGGATCCCGGTTAAGAACGTGTTCCCAGGCGTATCGGGCCCCGAGAAAACACGCGGCAGCCAAGCGGCGGGTTTCTTCATTGATGAGGGGACCCAGGTATCCGATCTTCCCCGTCCGGGTGGTCATGGCCGCCGCAAAGCCGGCCATCATCTTCCCGTATTCCATTTTTCCCATGAGGTTGGCCAAATTGGAAGGAGCCTTTTTTGTCAGGACATCATCCCCGGAAATATGGAGAAAATGGATTTCCGGATGCAACCGGGCCGCTTCCCGGGTGCCGTCCTTCATGTCGTCGGAATTGGCGATGATCAGCCTTGCCCCCTTTTCCACCAGATCATCGGCCAACTGGGGAATCGTCACACCCGGCCGGTCCGCCGGGTTGACCTTGTCGATGTAGATCATCTTCGTCCCGGGGACCTTTTTTTCCACGGTCAACCCGGCCTCGTAGTGGGCCTGGCTCCATCCGTGGTCATTGTAAGGTCCCACCAGGAGCAATCCGAAGATGAACGGTTTGTCAGATCCCTCGGCCGGTTGAAAACAAAATGCTACGGAAAAGATTACCAGGCTCACCGCGAAAAACACCCATCCCCTGTTTTTTCTCATGATGCCCTCTCCTTTTCAAAGTGAAGCCCTCCCGCCCTGAAGGGCGGGGCCCCCGGTGATAAAATCGTCATTCTAAATCGAGCATTCCCCTGAATATTTGCAGGAGTGCATATTTCTCTCCTTTTTTATGTTCCGACCGGGAATTTTTCCGTATCACAACGGACCTTGTCTTTCTACTCGAAAGTGCATCATCGACAAACAATCCGCATCCACCCAAGGCTTTCGGAACCCGAAATTGCTTGTACAAGGGGTCATAACCTCTTGACTCCGGAATTCATTTGCGTCTATTTATCGTAAGAAACCTTGCGAAAGGAGCGCCCCATGCCTGTGAAGGTGATCATCCGACGCCCGGCCTCGGCAGAAACGGATGTGTTTATGGCCCCTCTTTTGGAAGAACTCCGGAAAAAGGCCATGCAACAAAAGGGGTACATTTCCGGCGAGACCCTCAAACGTGTTGACGGGCCGGCGGAGACCATGGTAATCAGCACCTGGCGGTCCATGGAGGATTGGAAAAACTGGATGGCAAGCCGCGAACGTATCGATATCCAAAACAAAATCGATACGTTGATCGGCAAAGAAACCCTTTATGAGATCTATGTCCCGAAGTAGGTAAAACAATTTTAGGAGCATGTAGTGTACGGTTTTGAAGCAATATCCCATTACAATGGATGGACCATGGCCATCGCGGGCGCCCTCATCGTCATGTCGGGGCTGACGATCCTGTCTTTCGTCATCTCTCAATTGCATCGGGTGGCCGGATTATTTGAAAAGCGCCCTGAAGAACCCCCGCCGGAAGACGTGCCTGAAACACCTGCCAAATCCTTCGGTTTTCCCCTGGACGACCTTCAAGAAGCGGCGGCACAGTGCAGTCTGGAAGCGGCGGCCCTGGGGGAACCCTTTGAGATCAAAGCCCTTTTCGAGGTGTTAAAAAATAGGGGGTGGCCCGCACCCCACCTGACGATCCGCACCTTCAGGGAGCGGGGAATCCTCGTACCGGCCGAAGACGGCCTTTTTTCATGGAAGAAGTAACATGGGATCTCGCCTTTTTCCGCCACGCGCCACCGGGTTCATCCCGTCCGGATAACCTGCCTCCCACACATCGAAACGGCACGTCAAGAACACGAAAGAACATTTAGGAAGAAACCATTATGACGCTTTTACTTCAGTTCCTGTCCAACACAGGCTACTTTTTGGCCGATTACCGCCACATCGTCATGATTCTGGTGGGATGCACTTTTATTTTCCTTTCCATCGCCAAGAAATACGAACCGCTCCTGTTGCTCCCCATCGGCTTCGGCATCATCGTGGGGAACGTCCCGTTTTTCAAAGGGTTCGGCTTGGGCATCTATGAACCCAACAGCGTGCTCCACTATCTGTATTTCGGGGTCACCTCGGGCCTTTATCCGTCCATCGTCTTTTTGGGGCTTGGTGCCATGACGGATTTTTCCTCCCTGCTGGCGACACCCAAGCTCATGATCCTGGGTGCCGCGGCCCAGATGGGGATTTATTTCACGCTCCTTTCGGCCCTGGCCCTGGGATTCCTGCCCCGGGAAGCCGGTGCCATCGCCATTATCGGGGGGGCCGACGGACCCACCTCCATCTTTTTAACCGCCAAGCTCGCCCCGCACCTCATCGGCCCGGTCGCCATTGCCGCATATTCCTACATGGCGTTGATCCCCATCATCCAGCCCCCCATCATGCGCCTTTTAACATCCAAGGAAGAACGGCGCATCCGCATGCCCGAAACCCGGGAGGTCTCCCGGAAAGAACAGTTGATTTTTCCGGTGGTGGGGGTCATCCTGTGCTGCTTTCTGGCGCCCGCTTCCATCCCGCTTCTGGGACCCTTTTTCTTCGGGAACCTCATGAAGGTCAGCGGTGTGGTGGACCGCTTGGCCCAGACCGCCCGCTCGGCCATCATCGACACGGCCACCATTTTCCTGGGATTCACCGTAGGCGCCAGCACCCAGGCCGACGTCTTCTTGACCCCCAAATCCGTGGGCATCTTCTTTCTGGGTGCCATTGCCTTCAGTATCGCTACAGCCTCGGGGGTCCTCTTCGCCAAGATCATGAATCTTTTCTTGAAACAAAAGATCAATCCCCTGTTGGGTGCCGCCGGTGTTTCGGCCGTCCCCGGGTCCGCCCGGGAAGTGCACTTGACGGGCCTGAAAGCGGATCCTACCAATTACCTGCTCATGCACGGCATGGCCTGCAATGCCTCCGGCGTCATCGGATCCGCCCTATGCGCCGGCATCCTCTGGAGCTTTTTGTTGTGATGCCTTTGAACGCGCCTCATCTTGGCCAAGGCGGGATCTCATGCGGAAGGGGAAGACTGGTCTTCAAAAAAAATAGGGGGAACACCGGAAAGTCGCCCCTTTTCGGAAGCGATGCGCTTATCCCCGGGATTGTTTCTGGATCTTGGCCCAGGTGTCCCGGAGGGTAACGGTACGGTTGAAAACGGGGGCTCCCGGTGCGGAATCGACGGGATCTACGAAAAAGTAGCCCAGCCGTTCGAACTGGTACCGGTTTTCCGGTAAGGCGCCCGCAAGACCCGGTTCCAGCTTGCAGCCGGAAAGGACCGTCAAAGAATCCGGATTGATCCGTTCCTTAAACTCCGGGGTGTCCTTTCCCGCATCCGGTTCGGAAGTCTCATTCAGAAGGTAATCGTACAGGCGCACCTTGGCGTCGAAGGCTTGGGGAGCGCTCACCCAATGGAGGGTGGCCTTGACCTTCCGGCCGTCGGGTGCATCCCCGCCCCGGGTGGCCGGATCATAGGTGCATCGGACTTCCTTTACTTCTCCCGTTTTTTCATCCTTGACCACCCCCACGCAGGTGATGAAGTAGGCATACCGGAGCCTCACCTCCCGGCCCGGGGAAAGCCGGAAAAATTTCTTGGGCGGATCTTCCATGAAATCGCCGCGTTCGATGTAGATCTCCCGGGAAAAAGGGACCTGCCGGGTCCCCATGCCGGGGTCTTCGGGATTGTTGACGGCTTTAAGCATTTCCGTGTGGTTTTCCGGGTAATTTTCGATGACCACTTTCAAGGGACGCAATACCGCCATGACACGCGGCGCCGTGCGGTTTAGATCCTCCCGCAGGCAATATTCCAAAAGGGCCATGTCCACGGTGCTGTCACGGCGGGCCACACCGATCCGCTCACAGAAGTTGCGGATGGCCTGCGGGGTGTACCCCCTGCGCCGGAGCCCCGAAAGGGTGGGCATGCGGGGATCATCCCATCCCGTCACATATCCTTCCTCCACCAGGCGGATGAGTTTCCGCTTGCTCAAGACGGTCCGGGTAAGATTGAGCCGGGCGAACTCGATTTGTCGGGGATGGTGGATCTCCAGGGCGTCGAGAAACCAGTCGTACAAGGGCCGGTGGTCTTCGAATTCCAGGGTGCAGATGGAATGGGTGATCCCTTCGATGGAATCGCACTGGCCGTGGGCGAAATCGTAGGTGGGGTAAATGCACCATTTGTCTCCGGTGCGGTGGTGTGAGGCGAAAAGGATCCGGTACATGACCGGATCCCGCATATTCAAATTGGGAGACGCCATGTCGATCTTGGCCCGAAGGACACACTCCCCCGCCGGGAACTCACCGTTTCGCATGCGTTCAAACAGATCGCGGTTTTCGGCCACGGTCCGATTTCGGTAGGGGCTTTCCCTCCCGGGCTCCGTGAGGGTCCCCCGATACGACCGGATTTCCTCGGCGCTCAAGCTGTCAACATAGGCCTTGCCTTTTTCGATGAGATCCACGGCAAAGGCATACAGGGTGTCGAAGTAATCCGAGGCATAAAACTCCCGGTCTTCCCAGTCAAATCCGAGCCACCGAACGTCGGCCTTGATGGACTCCACGTACTCTTGTTCTTCCTTGGTGGGATTCGTATCATCGAACCGAAGATTGCATCTTCCTTTGAACTCGGCGGCCAGCCCGAAGTTGATGCAGATGGATTTGGCGTGCCCGATGTGCAGATACCCGTTGGGTTCGGGCGGAAACCGGGTCTGTACGCGACCGTCCCATTTTCCGGTTTCTTGGTCTTCTGCAATGATGTTTCGAATGAAATTCGATGCGGGCTTCAAGTCAATGGAAGCCATGACGGTTCTCTCCTCCTTGGATTCACTTTCCGTACGCCTTTTCGAGGAACAAAATCATGCGCCGTTTCTATGGGAAAAAGGGAACGAAGTCAATCGCAACAGAAGGGGCGGGGGCAACACAGCAGGAAAAATTTGGCTGAGGGACCAGGATTCGAACCTGGATTAACGGGGCCAGAACCCGTCGTCCTGCCGTTAGACGATCCCCCAGCACATATGTTTTTCTTCTAATACACCTTGCCGGCAGCCGTCAAGTCGATTCTGTTTCAGCAAATCAGGAGGACCGGCCTTCGATGAACTCAACGGCGCGTTTCAATCGGCCGACGGCGCGGGCCTTGCCCAGCACGTGCAGGATTTCGAAGATGCCGGGGCTGGCGGTTTTTCCTGTAAGAGCCACCCGGACGGGTTGGGCGATCTTGCCCAGTTTCAGCCCGGTTTCCTCCATGACGGCACGGAAGGCGTCTTCCAGGGCCTTTTCCCCGAAATCCGGGGACGTCTCAAGCTGCTGTACCACCCGGCGAAGGATTCGCGCCGATTCGGCGGTGAGAAATTTTTCGGCCGCCGCTTCTTCGTAAGCCACGGTTTCCGTAAAATAAAACCGGGCGGCATCCGCCATTTCAGAAAGGGTCTTGCTCCGTTCCTTCAGGGTGGAAACAACCGATTCAAGATTCGGGCCGTCCTCCAGCGTAAGTCCTTGCCCGGATAGAAACGGGAGGAGCCTTTCGGCCAGATACCGATCGGAGGCGAGCTTCATGTGCTCCGCATTGACCGCCAAGAGCTTTTCCGGGTTGAAGATGCCGGGCGATTTTCCAAGCCTTTCCATGGAAAATTTATCGATGAGTTCTTCCCGGGTGAAAATTTCCTGATCTCCGTAGGACCATCCCAGGCGGACCAGGTAATTTATGAGGGCCTCGGGAAGGTAACCCATGTCCCGGTAGGCCAAAACCGACAGGGCGCCATGCCGCTTGCTCAGCCGGGAACGATCGTGACCCAGCACCATCGGAACGTGGGCGAATACGGGAAGGTCAGCGCCCAGGGCCTTGTAGATCAGAATCTGTTTGGGGGTGTTCATGACATGATCGTCCCCCCGGAGGATCATGTTGATCCCCATGGTGACGTCGTCCACCACCACCACGAAATTATAAGTGGGGGTCCCGTCTTTCCGGACGATGATGAAATCATCCAGCTCGGTGTTGTCAAAGACGATATTCCCCTTGACGGCATCGTTTAAAACCGTGGCACCGATGAGAGGCGCCTTGAATCGGACCACGGTATCTTGGGACGCCTTCAGTCCCCGATCCCGGCATTTTCCGTCATATTTGGGCTTTCCACCTGACGCCATGGCCCTTTTGCGGATCGATTCGAGCCGCTCGGGCGGACAATCGCAATAATAAGCATGGCCGGAATCCAGGAGCTTTTGCATATATTCCCGATAAATGGAAAACCGCCGGGACTGAAAATAAGGCCCCTCGTCCCAGTCAATGCCCAGCCACCTGAGGGACTCCAGGATGGATTCCACAAATTCAGGGGTGGACCGCGCCGTATCTGTATCTTCCATTCTCAAGATGAATTTTCCCTTCGTATGCCGGGCATACAGCCAGTTGAACAGGGCCGTGCGGGCGCCCCCCAGATGAAGATGTCCGGTGGGACTGGGTGGAAATCGCGTGACAATCATTGCTTATACTTTCCTATGAAATAAACTCGGGTGGATCATGATCTTTCCAACCATTTGATATTTAAGAATATTATTATAGCTCGATCCCTGAGATGTGCTTCCGGTCGCATTTTAATGAAAACTAGTCATAAAGCGGATTCCCCGGGCGTTTTCCTGCCACAGCAACCATCGTCTCCCGAAACCGGGAATCATACGATTTTAAAAAGGGAGTTGCGCATGGATCCGCTTTGCATTCGATGTGATTTTATATCCAATTATATCAATATCTTAAATTAAATTGCGGTTTATTTCCGCCGCCAGCTTGCTTCTTATCACATGCGGCCACAGGGTACAAGGGAATCATTTTAAAGCTCCGGCGGAAAAGTCCTTGACAACGGTTTGCTTTTCAATTACTAGGGGCAAAACCTTTTAATAACCGCTCAGAATATTAAATAGTTTAATAATAATAGATGGTTAGGAGATTACTTATGCCACTTCCAAAACGAAAGAAATCCAAATCGAAGCGTGACATGCGGCGGGCGCACTACAAGACCGCCCTTCCCAACCTTTCTCCCTGTCCCCAATGCGGGGAAGCCAGACCGCCGCACCGGGCATGTCCCCACTGCGGCGCTTATAAAGGCCGCACAGTGGTCAAAACCGAAGAATAGCCCCAAGGAAAATTTTTAAACGATGGAGACGTTGTCTTCCGCCCCCCAAAAAGCGGCCCCCGAGGGTCTGGATCCGGAAACCCGGCAGATGGTCCTCGACACGGTGCGCCAGCTGAAAAACCGGCTATTGACGAAGGAAACGATTCTCGAGCTGGATAAAGACGAGTCCTTTCCGGAAGGGATCATCCGGCAAATGCTGGGCCCCGAAGTCGGCTTACAGCTGTTGTTCATTCCGGAAGCCTACGGCGGCATGGGGGGCGGCGCCATGGACTGCTGCGAGGTCACCCGGGA
Organism: Deltaproteobacteria bacterium; assembly: GCA_019309485.1. Taxonomy (GTDB): domain Bacteria; phylum Desulfobacterota; class Desulfobacteria; order Desulfobacterales; family UBA2156. Next base: position 54,359 of record JAFDGC010000010.1, read on the forward strand.
AATGGCCAAGATCTGCCTGGGGGTGGCCACGGCCTTTTTCGCCATTCAACTGGGATCCGACCCGTTAAGGGTGGGCGGCACCGAGGCGCAAAAGAAAAAATGGCTGGGTGCCATAGCGGAGGGGAACGCCCTGGTCGCCTACGCCGTCACGGAACCGGAGGCCGGCAGCAACTTGGCCGCGTTGAAAACCAAGGCCGATCCGGTGGCGGACCCATCCGGGAAAATCATCGGTTACCGCATCAATGGGAACAAGCAGTTTATCTCCACCGGCGGGTATGCCGATTTCATCACGGTCCTGGCCCGGGCGCCGGAAGGACCCACCTTTTTCATAGTGGAAAAAGGGGCCGACGGCTTTATACAGGGGAAAGGGGAAGAAAAACACGGCATCCGCGCCTCCAACACCTCGCCGTTGACCTTCACCGACGTCTTTGTTCCGGCGGAAAATCTCATCGGCGATATTCCGGGGGTCGGCCTCAAGCAAGCCAACGCGGTCTTCGGATACACACGGTTGATGGTGGCGGCCATGGCCCTGGGCGCCGGAGAAGCCGCCCTCGACATCGTTATCCCTTATGCCAAGGAGCGGGTCCAGTTCGGATCCACCCTTTCCGAAAAGCAGGGCTATACCCACAAACTCGTCGTCCCCCATGCCGTGCGCATGGAAGCCGCGGCCGCCTATCTCGAGGAAACGGCCAAACGGCTTGATGAAACCGGGGAAGACCTTCAGGTGGAAGGTTCCATCGCCAAATATTTCGCCACCGAAGCCGCCAACAGGGCCGCCGACGACGCCATGCAGGCCCTGGGAGGATACGGGTACATCCGGGAATTCATGGTGGAAAAAATCAAACGGGACGTGAAAATCACCTGCATTTATGAAGGCACCAGCGAGGTCCAGCAAAACATTATCAGCACTTTTCGATGGAAAAAGTCCCGAAAAACCAAAGGCGCTTTTTACGCGGATATGGCCACCCAAATGGACCAAATCGAAAGGGTCTGTTCGGATCTGGGGGCAGGCCTGGTGGGGACGGCCACCCGGGCGCTCAATGAGACCCTCACACTGGCCCACGACCACAAGCTGACACGGCAGCAGTTCGTCATGTTCGCCCTTGCCGATATGATGACGGCAGTGGAAATTGCGGCCGGTTTCGTGAAAAAGGCCCGGCGCCTGACGGAAAACCGCCTCCCTGAATCCGAAAAAATCAAGGTCTTTTGCAGGATTTTCGCCCGGGAAGCGGCACAGGTCGCAGCGGAAAACGCCGCGAAGATCGTGATGGGGTGCGGTCTATTCGAATCGAAAGACGCTTTTCCCTTCCTGGAACGCATCGCCTTTTCCTCCCTTAAAGCCGGCTATGAACAGCTCATGGCCGATATGGATCGGGCCGCGGATTTTATTTTCGAGAGGGGATAATGAAAACGGATGAAACGCAAGTGGTGGTGGTTACCGGCGGATCCCGGGGCATCGGCCGGGCCATCTGTCTTGAATTTGCAGCACCAGGCACCCGAATCTTTTTCAATTACTTTAATCCCGCCGATCCGCAAGGAGAAAAGGCCCATGCGGAAAAAACCGAGACCCTCGTCAAAGGGGCCGGCGGCTGGGCGAAAAGCCAAAGCGTCAATGTGGCGTCGGAGAACTCGGTAAAGACGTTCTTTGACACGGTGATGCACGAGGCCGGCCGCATCGACGTCCTCGTCAACAACGCCGGGATCACCCGGGACAAACTGCTCATGCGGATGACCGAAGCGGACTGGGACGCCGTGATGGACGTCAACCTGAAGGGGGCGTTTCACTGTACCCGGTTTGCGGGCCGCGCCATGGTGAACCAACGATCCGGGCGCATCATCAACATCGCTTCCATCGTGGGGATCATCGGAAACCCGGGCCAAGCCAATTATGTGGCCTCCAAGGCCGGGATTATCGGACTGACCAAGACCGCGGCCCGGGAATTCGCCCAGCGGGGCGTCACCGTGAACGCGGTGGCGCCGGGATTCATCGAAACGGACATGACCGCCGTGCTTTCCGAAAAGGTGAGAACGGAGATGATGGCCCAAATCCCCTTGGGTCGTGCCGGACAGCCGGAAGACGTGGCGCACGCCGTGGCGTTTCTGGCATCCGAACAGGCGGCCTATATCACCGGCCAGGTCATCCATGTCAGCGGCGGCATGTATATTTAAGCGCATAATAAATCATTATTTTTTTACGGCCATCAAGGAGGAAACGACCATGTCACTTGAGGATAAAGTCAAGAAGATCATTGCGGAAAAACTGAGCGTGGATATCAACGACATTGTACCAGAAGCGTCTTTCGTGGATGATCTGGGCGCCGATTCCCTGGATCTGGTGGAACTCATCATGTCCATGGAAGAAGAATTCGACATCGAAATTTCGGACGAAGAAGCGGAAAAGCTTGTCACCGTAAAAGACGTTCTGGAGTATATCGCCAAGCATTCCTGATGCACCGGCATCCATGGAGATGCGCGAATTCTTTTTGCCGGGCGAGCATGCCCGATCGTAGCCGTCAAAAGGAGGAAATCTTGAGCATAAAAAGGGTCGTGATCACCGGCATGGGGCTGGTGACGCCCTTGGGTATGGGGGTGTCGGAGAGTTGGAACGCACTTTGTGCCGGAAAATCGGGCATCGGGCCCATCACCCGGTTCGACGCCACCCCTTATGCCACAAAGATCGCAGGGGAAGTCAAAGACTTCAACCCCGCCGATTTCATGTCTGCAAAAGACGCCAACCGGGCAACCCCTTTCATCGCCTATGCCGTGGCCGCCAGTCGGATGGCTATGGAAGATTCGGGATTGATCGTCAATGGCGAAAACGCCCACCGGATCGGGGTGTTCATGGGTTGCGGGCTGGGAGGACTTTCATTTCTGGAAGAAACGACCCGCATCATCGAGCATAAAGGCCCGAAACGGGTGAGCCCCTTTTTCATTCCCATGATGATCGGGAACATGGCCGCCGGCATGATTTCCATCCTGTTCGGAGCCAAGGGACCCAATGCCTCCATGGCCACCGCCTGCGCCGCCGGGACCCACGCCGCCGGAGAGGCCTTCAAGATCATTCAAAGCGGGAGGGCCGAGGCCATGATCACCGGGGGCGTGGAGTCGGTCGTCTCCCCCACCTCCGTGGCCGGTTTCAACGCCATGAAAGCCCTTTCCACCCGGAACGACGCGCCCGAAAAGGCCTCCAGACCCTTTGACAGGGACCGGGATGGATTCGTCATTGGAGAAGGTGCCGGCATTTTGATCTTTGAAAGCCTGGAAAGCGCGCAAAGGCGCGGGGCGCATATCTACGCCGAAGTGGTGGGATACGGAATGAGCGGGGACGCCTTTCATATCAGCGCGCCTTCCCCGGACGGGGAAGGGATGGCCCGCTGCATGGCCGCCGCCATTGAAGATGCCGGCATCACTCCCGGAGCGGTGGAATATATCAATGCCCATGGAACCTCCACACCCCTCAACGACTTGTACGAAACCCGGGCCATCAAGACCGTATTCAAGGATCATGTCCGAACCCTTGCCGTGAGCTCCACCAAATCCATGACCGGGCACCTTTTGGGCGGCGCAGGGGGTGTTGAGACCGTCTTTACGGCCCTGACCCTGCACCAGGGCATCCTTCCCCCCACCATCAACTTTGAAAACCCCGGAGAGGAATGCGACCTCGACTACGTTCCCAACACGGCCCGTAAAAAAGCCGTCGAGTACGCCATGACCAACTCCTTCGGCTTCGGGGGGACCAACGCCTGCCTGGTTCTCAAAAAATTCCGTCCATAAGACATTAAGGGTCCCCCTTTTTTTCCTTGCCCCGACTCAAGGGGCGGGATATAAAGGAATTTCCGGGTTTTCCCGTAGGATCAACAGAAAGGGACTGGATATGAACAATGCGACCGGTTCGATCGCCATCGGCTGCGACCACGCCGCCTTTGGGCTGAAAGAAACCATTAAAAAATTTTTGCAACAAGCGGGGCTCGACGTGGTGGATGTGGGAACCGACGGGACGGCTTCCGTGGATTATCCCGATTTCGGCACCAGAGTGGCAAAAATGGTGGCTTCGGGAAAAGTGGCCCGGGGTATCCTCATTTGCGGTACCGGCATCGGTATGTCCATGGTGGCCAACCGGTTCCCCGGCGTCCGGGCGGCCCTGTGTTCGGAGACCTATTCCGCGGCGATGAGCCGGCGGCACAACAACGCCAATATTCTGGCCATGGGCGCCCGGGTGATCGGAGAAGGGCTGGCCATGGAAATCGTCCGGGTATGGCTCGACACCCCCTTTGAAGGGGGTCGGCACGAAGCCCGGGTACAGAAAATCGAAGCCGCCGGATCCCTCGAATCGGAAATGCCGGAGAATTCCTGTTGACTCCGACAGCCGACCCATCGCCCCAAGAAGATCGAGACGGAGAAAAAACCGAAAGTGGACTGGATCCAACGGACTGATCCCGAAATCGCATCGGCCATACGGGCCGAGCTGGCCCGCCAGCGGGATACCCTTGAACTCATTGCATCCGAGAACATCGCAGGGCGGGCGGTCATGGAAACCCAAGGGAGCTGTCTAACGAACAAATACGCTGAAGGGTACCCTGGAAGACGGTATTACGGCGGATGTATGAACATGGATGTGGTCGAACGCCTAGCCATCGACCGTGCAAAAGCCCTGTTTCATGCGGAGTACGTCAACGTGCAGCCCCATTCGGGCTCCCAGGCCAACATGGCCGTCTATTTCGGGCTCCTTCAACCCGGGGATTCCATTTTAGGCATGCGCCTGGCCCACGGGGGACACCTGACGCATGGGAGCCCTGCCAGTTTTTCCGGCCGCCTCTTCCGGTTTTTCCACTACGGCGTGGATCCCTCCACGGGCCGGATCGATTACGACGATGTGGAAAAAATCGCCCGGCGCGTGCGGCCGAAAATGATCGTCGCCGGCGCCAGCGCCTACCCCCGCATCATCGACTTTGACGCATTTTCCACCATCGCCCGATCGGTGGACGCCCTGTTGATGGTGGACATGGCACACATTGCGGGGCTGGTGGCCGCCGGGATGCACCCCTCTCCCGTCCCCTTTGCCGACGCTGTCACATCCACCACCCACAAGACCCTCCGGGGACCCAGAGGGGGACTGATTCTCGCCCGGCCGGTTTATCAAAAAAGGCTCGACAGGGAGATTTTCCCCGGAATCCAGGGCGGACCCCTCATGCACGTCATCGCCGCCAAGGCGGTGGCGTTCAAGGAGGCCATGGAAACCGGATTCAACACTTACCAGAAACAGGTCGTCGACAACGCCAGGGCTCTGGCGGCGGGCCTGATGGGGGAAGGGGTGAATCTGGTCTCAGGAGGGACGGACAATCACATGCTCCTGCTTGACCTGAGAAACCTGAACATCACCGGAAAAACCGCCCAGGAAGCCCTGGAGCGGGCAGGGATCACCACCAACAAAAACGCCGTCCCCTTTGATCCTTTGGGCCCGGCGGTCACCAGCGGGCTCCGAATCGGCACGCCGGCGCTCACCTCCCGGGGGATGGGGGTTTCCGAAATGAGCTGCATCGCGAGTCTCATGGTCCGGATCCTGAAAGACCCCTCAAGCGAAAACACCCTGAAAGACGTACGAAGGGCGGCCCTGGATCTTTGCCGGGCGTTTCCCTTGTATCCGGATTTATACCCTGAAACGCCGAATTGAATGAACGCCGTGGACCATCGACCTCCCTGGGAAATCTATTTCATGGATATCGCCTCCCTGGTGGCGAGGCGCTCCACATGTCTGAGGCGATCCGTGGGTGCTGTCATCGTCAAAGACAAACGCATTTTGAGTACCGGCTATAACGGCGCGCCTTCGGGAATCCGACACTGCCTGGAGACGGGCTGCCTCCGGGAACAGATGGGGCTGGCTTCGGGAGAGCGGCATGAACTGTGCCGGGGTATCCACGCGGAGCAAAACGCCATCATCCAGGCCGCCCTTCACGGGGTCTCCATCAAGGATGCGGACCTGTTTTGCACGAATTTGCCCTGTGCCATCTGCACCAAGATGCTCATCAACGCCGGTATCCGGAAAATCTACTACCGATCCGGTTATGCGGACCATATGTCCACACAGATGTTCGAGGAGGCGGGAATCGTCGTGGTTCACTTGGAAAACCTTAAACAGGGAAATCGGATATGAAGTGTCCATTCTGCTCGGAACTCGACAACAAGGTTATCGATTCCAGGCTCGGCAAAGACGGGGAAGTGATCCGGCGACGGAGGGAATGCACGGGATGCAGCAGGCGGTTCACCACTTACGAACACGTGGAGGAAATCCCTCTGACCATTATCAAAAAAGACGGGAGGCGAGAGGTTTTTTCCCGGGAAAAAGTCCTGGCAGGGATGAAGCGGGCCTGCGAGAAGCGTAACATCAGCGTGCACGTCATCGAATCCTTTGCAGACGATCTGGAACGGGACCTGCGGGAAATCGGAGAAAAGGAAATCCCGTCCCACATCGTCGGTGAAAAGGTGATGGCCAAGCTCCATGATCTCGACGACGTGGCCTATGTCCGATTCGCCTCCGTCTACCGGGAATTCAAAGATGTCAACGACTTCTTCGATGAGCTCAAAATTCTCTTGAACAAACAATAGCCTCGCCGAAATCTTTACAACCTCCATGGATGATCGACGCTTCATGAAAATGGCACTCACTCTGGCCCGGAAGGGCACAGGGGTGACCTCCCCCAATCCCATGGTGGGCGCCGTTGTTGTGAAAAACGAAAAAATAGAAGGAAAAGGGTTTCATCGGAAGGCGGGCGCCCCCCATGCAGAGGTGGAAGCCCTCCGGGATGCGGGTCCTCGCGCCCGCGGAGCCACCCTCTTTGTCACCCTGGAACCGTGCAATCATTTCGGCCGGACCCCCCCTTGTACCCGGGCCATTCTCGATGCCGGAATCCGGCGGGTGGTGACGGCCATGGCGGACCCCAACCCGAATGTCACCGGCGGGGGAATGGACTTTCTCAAGAAAAACGGGGTGGAAACCGCCCTGGGCCTTTTGGAAGACGAGGCCAGGGTCCTGAATGAAGCCTATATCAAGTTCGTGTCCACCCGTCGGCCCTTTGTCATTGCCAAATGCGCCGCCACCCTGGACGGCCGGATCGCCACCCGCACCGGGGATGCCCGGTGGGTTACAGGAGAGTCCTCCAGGCGGCATGTCCACCGGATGCGGCATGCCGCGGACGCCATCATGGTGGGCGTCGGCACCATCAAGCGGGATGACCCCCGATTGACCACCCGGATTCCCCGAAAGAAGGGTTGTCATCCCATCCGGGTGATCCTGGACACCCGGCTTTCAATCCCGGAACAGGCAAAGGTGTTGCGGCACGGCACCGACTCTGATACACTCCTTGTTATCGGTGAAGGGTACGAAAACTCCCCCGAGGTGATGGCCAAAAAGCGCCGGATTGAAAAGCCGGGGGTCAAGATCATCACGGCGCCCCTTAAAGGCGACCGGATCGACTTGGATCGGCTCATGGATCGTCTTGGCGCGCTGGATATCACTCACCTGCTCATCGAAGGCGGGAGCCGCACACTGGGGACCGCCTTTTCCTCCGGCATCGTGGACAAGATCGCCTTTTTTTTCGCGCCTAAAATCCTGGCCGGAGACGACGGATACCCGGTTTGCCGGGGAAGCGGACCGGAACGGATTGAAGAAAGCCTCCGGGTGTATCGAATCCGACATCGACGCTTCGGAGACGATGTGATGATCGAAGGGTATCTCAAGCCCGAATCACGGGCTGCACGGCGTCAAAACAGGTGAAGGGGCATGTTTACCGGAATCATTGAGGGCCGGGGAACCATCGCGGCGATTTCGGCCGTCCAACAAGGGCGCCGCTTTACTTTTGCCGCGGAATTTCCCCTGGCGGACACCCGGATCGGGGACAGCATCGCCGTCAACGGGGTCTGCCTGACGGCGGTGACGCTTTCCGGAAACCGGTTCTCCGCGGATGTATCGCCGGAAACCCTCAATAAAACGACTCTAGGAAACGCCCGCATCGGGGATCGAGTCAACATGGAGCGGGCCATGCAGTTATCCGACCGGATCGGCGGGCACCTGGTATCCGGCCACATCGACGGAATCGGGTGGATCCGGGAAAAGACGCCGGCGGGAAACGCGTTTCGGGTGGTGATTCAGGCCCCGGAGGCCGTCATGGAATACGTGATACCGAAAGGTTCGGTGGCGGTGGACGGGGTGAGTCTTACGGTCAACGAATGTCAAGGGGACGCATTTGAAGTAAGCATCATCCCCCATACGGCAGCCGTTACCACCGTGGGCGTCAAAAAAGCAAATGATCCGGTCAACCTTGAAGCGGATATGATCGGAAAATATGTGGCCCATTTCCTATCCCGGCGGAAACGTATCCCGGAAGAAGCTCCGCCCGAAGGAAGGTCTTTGGACCCGGCATTTTTGGAAAAAACCGGATTTTTATAGTTTGAAACTGTAAAAAAAGGGATTATTTTGTCTGCGTCACACGCGGACAACAACAACGGCATCCTGAAAAATCAGAAAAAAGGAGCAAAAGGATTCAATGCCCAAAATTTCCATTGAAAAGGCCATTGGAGAGATTCGACAAGGAAAGATGGTGATCCTGGTGGACGACGAAGACCGGGAGAACGAAGGGGATCTCACCATGGCCGCTGAAAAGGTGACGCCGGAAGCCATCAATTTCATGGCCAAATACGCACGGGGTCTGATTTGTCTTTCCTTGACCGGGGAAAAGATCGACTCCCTGGATCTGCCCCCCATGGTCAACAACAACACCTCGCGGTTCCAGACCGGATTCACGGTTTCCATCGAAGCCCGATGCGGGGTGACCACGGGCATCTCCGCCTTTGACCGCGCCACCACCATCCTCACCGCCATCGCCGATAACGCCAAGCCCCAAGACCTGGTTCGGCCGGGACATATCTTTCCGTTACGGGCAAGAAACGGCGGGGTCATGGTCCGGGCCGGACAGACGGAGGGCTCCGTGGATCTCGCACGGCTGGCCGGACTCAAACCCTCCGGCGTGATCTGCGAAATCATGGACGAAGACGGCTCCATGGCCCGGATGCCGGCCCTCCAGGAATTCAGCGAGCGCCACGGCATCGGGATCTGCACCATCGCCGACCTCATCGAGTACCGGATGCGGACCGAATCCTTTGTCTCCCGGGCCGCGGAAACCGTCATCCCCACGGCCTTCGCCGGAACCTTCAAGGCCGTCGTCTTTGAAAACCGTATCGACGACCTGTTGCACATCGCCATGATCAAAGGAGAGATCGATCCGGCGGAGCCCACCCTGGTCCGGGTCCATTCCGAATGCCTCACCGGAGACATCTTCGGATCCCTGCGTTGTGACTGCGGGGAACAGCTCCGGCAGGCCATGCGGATGATGGAACAGGAAGGAAAGGGCATTTTGTTGTACATCCGTCAGGAAGGCCGCGGCATCGGACTGGTCAACAAGCTGAAGGCGTACGCCCTCCAGGACCAGGGGATGGACACCGTGGAGGCCAATCAGGCCCTGGGGTTCAAACCGGACCTGAGGAACTACGGAATCGGCGCCCAGATCCTGGCCAATCTCGGGGTCCGGAAGATGCGGATCATGACCAACAATCCCAAGAAGATCGTGGGCCTGGAAGGGTACGGCCTGAGCATCGTGGAACAGGTCCCCATCGCCGTGGAGCCCAATGAATACAATCGGTGCTATCTGAAGTGCAAGGAGTTGAAAATGGGACACATGCTCAATATCGACGCCAACCCATGAATCAAAACCGGCGTCATGGGGAATCCGCTTGGACGAAAAACGCCAAATGAAGGGGGCGCACATGCCGAAAATTCTTGAAGGGAAACTGAACGCAAAGGGAAAACGCTTCGCCTTGGTGGTGAGCCGATTCAACGACTTCATCACGGAAAAACTGTTGTCCGGAGCCCTTGACGCCTTGCTTCGCTGCGGCGCCCGCGAAGAGGACCTTGAAATCGTCAAGGTTCCGGGATCCTTTGAAATTCCACTGGCGGCCAAAACATTGGCCGAAAACCAAAAATATCATGCAGTCATCTGCCTGGGAGCGGTCATTCGCGGAGCCACGCCGCACTTCGATTACGTCAGCGCCGAAGTTTCGAAAGGGATCGCCCAGGTGGGCCTGGAATCCCGGGTGCCGGTCATTTTCGGCGTCGTCACCACGGACACACTCGAACAGGCCATCGAACGGGCCGGGACCAAGGCGGGGAACAAGGGATGGCATGCCGCCGTCACCGCCGTGGAAATGGCCGACCTGATGGAGGCCCTGGTCCGGAAATAATTCATGGGGAGCCGCCGCCGATCCAGGGAACTCGCCATGCAAGCCCTGTTTTTCATGGACCTGGCCCAATGTGTGAACGAAGACGCTTTGAAAATGTACCTGAAGCATTTCCCGCCGCCGGAACATGCACGCGCCTTTTTTCAGGATCTGGTTCATGGCGTCATGAAGGCCTTGCCGGAAATCGATGCATTGATCGAAAGCGCCTCCGACAACTGGAAACTCAGCCGTATGTCAGGCGTGGACCGCAACGCCATGCGCGTGGCGGTCTATGAACTGTTATACCGGGAAGATATCCCGCCGAAGGTGGCCATCAATGAAGCCATCGACGTGGGGAAAAGATACGGGAATCAAGAATCCGGTGCGTTCATTAACGGGATTCTGGACACCATCCACTTGAAACTGAAAAAAGAGCAGGCATATGAAGCATAGACAAGATTCTCTGATCCTACATAAACTGACGGTGGGCCCCATCATGGCCAACTGTTTCATCGTGGGGTGCCAAGAGACCAAGGAGGCATCGGTCATCGATCCGGGGGACGAAACCGATAAAATATTGCTCGCCTTGGCCCAATTTAACCTGACATTGAAGTACATCATCAATACCCACGGCCATTTCGATCACGTGGGAGGCAATAAAAGGCTCAAAGGCGCCACCGGCGCCGGAATCCTCATCCACCCCCTGGATGCCCCGATGCTGGGACAACTTGCCGCCAGTGCATCCCGCTGGGGCCTTTCCGCCGATGACTCTCCGGCCCCGGATCGGACCGTGAATGAAGGGGATATCATCACCTTCGGAGAGGTAAACCTCAAGGTCCTCCATACCCCCGGCCACACCCCGGGCGGAATTTCCCTTTACGCCGACGGCGTGGTTTTCGTGGGCGACACCCTCTTTGCCGGGTCCATCGGCCGTACCGACTTTCCCGGGGGGGATTACGGCACCCTCATCTCCGCCATTCAAACCAAGCTTTTTCAGCTCCCGGATTCCGCCCGGGTCATGTGCGGACACGGACCGGAAACCACCATCGGTGTCGAAAAGCGAACGAATCCCTTCGCCGCCCTCCGATAGTCTTCTCGTGGCGTCAAACACCTTTCCGCCCGCAGTCTCTGTGGAGCCCCCCGCCCTGAAGGGCGGGGTCGAGGGAAGCTATCCGGTCAAAGGTTGGTGGAAGGCTCCACCTCGTATTCCAGGGCGGCGCGTTTCAAAATGTCATAATAAATCATGACCCGCTGCACGTACTGAACGGTTTCACTGCCACGGCAGTAGCCGTAGCGGGCATCCCGGTAGTATTTCTGGTAGCTCAACAGGGGGAGTGTCCGCACCAATGCGCTCCAGCGGTTGGGGTTGAGACCCATCCGCTTGGCCAGGTATATGCCGTCTTGGATGTGTCCGGCGCCGGCGTTGTAGGCCGCAAGGGCCATTCGGATCCGGTCCGGCGCATCGGCATCCGGGTATCGTTGGTAAAGATCCTTTAACAGCTTCACCCCGGCACGGATATTCTCTTCGGGATTCAAGAGGTCTTCGACCCCGTAACGCTTTGCGGAAGACGGAATCAGTTGCATCAGTCCGTGGGCATCCTGGGGGCTGCGGGCTTCCGGCTCAAAGCGCGACTCCTGGTACACCTGGGCGGCGATCAACCGCCAATCCAACCCATGCGTTTGAGCCGCCGCTTCAATGATTTCCTGATACTGTGGGAGATGGGTTTTCATGCGGCGATGGAAATCTCCCAGATCCATGTAATCGAAGGCATCCACGTCCGCATAATATCGATTGTAAATTTGTTCAAAGCGGCCGTTTTCGAAAACGACGGCGAAAAAGGCGTTGATCCGTTCCAGCAGGTCATGGGCATCCGGATGGACCGCCCAGCCCAGATATTCTTTGTGGCTGATGGGTCCGGAAATAACGGCCTTCGGATAATACCGCCGGTTCAACTTGGCGATGTGGCTGTCCGCGATGGTGACCGGAATGGCGCCTTCCGCCACCCGGCGGATCAATTCTTCGGTGGGAATATCTTCTAAAAGACGGATATCCACGTTGATTCCCTTTGCGCGAAGGGCTTCCAGTCGTTCCTGGTAGGAAGTCCCTTTCCGGACAACCACCGTTTGCCCCGAAAGGTCGTATTCCAGGTGAATCGAGCGGTTGGTGTGATGGACAATGAGGCGCTGGCGAATTTCCATATAGGGTTCGGAAAACGCCACCCTGCATTTCCGGGAGGGAGTGATGGTCAGGCTGGCCGCAATGAGATCTCCTCGGCCTTTCAAAAGGTCCGGGATCATCTGCTCCCACCGATGGGCCACTTCCACCTTCAGTTTCACACCTAAAAAATCGGCAAAGGCCCGGGACAGTTCGTATTCGAAACCCATGGGTTGGTCCCGGTAAAAATAATAACAGTGGGCATTGTTCCGGGTGATCACCTTAATTTCGCCCTTTTGAAGAATCCGCTGCAAGGGGGTGCCGGGACCCTGGGGGGTGCACGAAAAAAGAAAAAGGAGCACCCCCCAAAGAAAGGGGAGCCCCTTTTCCGTCCGGCTTTTCCGCATCCCGGGGATGCCCGGGGAGCGTTCGTTTTGCCGGAACTTTAAAACGCCCCAAGTTGGCATGCGGTGATCTTGATGTTCATGGCTTCGCAGGCGGCGCTGACCGCCATTTTCGAAACCCTGAGGGTATCGGCGATCCGCCAGGCCGATTCACAGGAAAGTCTTCCCTTGGTTAGCGCCCTGGTAATCGCCTCGTTAAGGGACGGTTCGATTCTTTCCGCCGGTTTAACAATTTTCTTTTCGGGGGAATACCCGAATAGCCCAAGTTGGCATTTCGACAATCGGATTCCCATGAGATCCGCCGTTTGTCCCACTTCTTTCGGGAATCGCGCCGTCTCTTTGGCCACGGCAAAGGCCACGGCACACGGGAGTTGATCTTTTCCCTTGAGTCGTTTTTCGATCCCGGCTTTGATGGACGCGTCCGGAATCGTGTTTTCAGGGTGCTTGGCGGCAAAACCCTTTTTTTCTTGCGTGGCCATATTCTCCTCCTGTTTCAGGCTGTTAGGCGCGTGTGGGGCAAGAGGCCCACCTGTTGGGTTTTTATCAGAATTGTGCTTCGGCTTCAAGGATGTTGAACACGCCACAGATTTTTTATGGGTTTATCATGCGTGATGAAATAGAACCCTTTAGAGGAATTGCATGTTGTATTTCAGACTGAATTCCATTATAAATCAAAAGAAATGGATCCTTTCGGCCTCAGCGCCGATGTTGAAAAGAAAGCGTAAGCCAGATTGAAAGCCTTTCAAGCTTCCCGGAAACCGACTCGGCAGATTGCGGTAGGGAATGTCAAAATCGGGGGAGGTGCACCGATTTCGGTGCAATCCATGACCAACACCCCCACCCATGACATCCGTGCCACGGTATCCCAGATCCGACGCCTCGAAAAGGCGGGATGCGAAATCGTCCGCCTCGCTGTCCCCGACATGCCGGCGGCCACCGCCCTTCGCATCATCAAAAAAAAAACCACCATCCCCTTGATCGCGGACATCCATTTCGATTTCCGGCTGGCCCTGGCGGCCGCCGAAGCCGGAGCCGACGGACTGCGGATCAATCCGGGGAATATCGGGGGCAAAAAAAGGGTCAAGACGGTGGTGGATTGCGCCCGGGAGCGGGGAATCCCCATCCGCATCGGCATCAACGCGGGATCCCTGGAAAAAGAGATCCTCAAAAAACATCAAGGGGCCACACCGGAGGGAATGGTGGAAAGCGCCTTACGGCACGTCCGGATGCTTGAGGATTTGGGTTTCGAACACATTAAAATCTCCCTGAAGGCCTCGGATGTCCCCCGGACCCTTGCCGCCTATCGTCTTCTTTCCGCGCAAACCGATCACCCATTGCACGTGGGTGTCACGGAGGCGGGGTCACTCTTTTCGGGGATCGTCAAATCCGCCCTGGGGATCGGGATGCTGCTGGCCGAAGGCATCGGCGACACCCTTCGGGTCTCCCTGACCCGGGATCCGGTGGAAGAAGTGCGGGTGGGGTATGAAATCCTGAAGGCACTGCATATCCGCCGATACGGTCCGGAAATTATTTCCTGCCCCACCTGCGGGCGGTGCGACATCGATCTGTTTGGCATCGTGGAGCGCGTGGAAAAAGCCCTGTGGAAAAATCCGGTCCCCGTCAAGCTGGCGGTGATGGGGTGTGTGGTCAACGGCCCGGGAGAAGCCCGGGAAGCGGATATCGGTATTGCGGGGGGCAAAGGCACGGGCGTTCTCTTCCGAAAAGGCAAAGTCGTTAAAAAATTTCCCCAAAAACGCCTGGTGGCGGTATTGATGGAAGAAATACAACGGTTCAAAAAGGAACGGAAGGAAGCGACTCTATGAAAAAGCGTGGAGAGACAGCGATTTCTCCCACCCGAGAAGAAGACTACCCGGAATGGTATCAGCAGGTGATCAAGGCCTCCGATCTGGCCGAGCGGTCGGCGGTCCGGGGATGCATGGTCATCCGCCCCTGGGGATACGCCCTGTGGGAGAACATCATGGGCGCCCTGGATGCCATGTTCAAGGCCACCGGCGTCCAAAACGCCTATTTCCCTTTGTTCATCCCCTTGTCCTTCCTTGAAAAAGAAGCCGAGCACGTGGAAGGGTTCGCCAAGGAATGCGCCGTGGTGACGCACCATCGCCTGGAGAAAGGACCGGACGGCGGTCTGGTCCCCGCAGGGTTGCTGCAGGAACCCCTGGTGGTTCGCCCCACGTCGGAGACGATCATCGGAGACTCCTTTTCCCGGTGGATTTCCAGCTACCGGGATCTCCCGATCCTGATCAACCAGTGGGCAAATGTGGTTCGATGGGAGCTGAGGACCCGCATCTTTTTGAGGACCAGTGAGTTTTTATGGCAGGAAGGGCATACCGCCCACGCCTCGGCGGAAGAAGCCATCGAGCGGACCCTCTTGATGCTCGATATTTACGCCCGTCTGGCCGAAGAATACCTGGCCATGCCGGTAATCAAGGGCCGGAAGAGCGCCTCGGAACGCTTTCCCGGAGCCGTAGACACCTTTTCCATCGAATCGATGATGCAGGATCGCAAAGCCCTTCAGGCCGGCACCTCCCACTTTCTGGGGCAAAACTTCGCCCGGGCGTCCGGTATTACCTTTCAAAACGCCGAAGAAAAAGAAGAATATGCCTGGACCACCTCCTGGGGGTCTTCCACCCGGATGATCGGCGGGCTTATCATGACCCACGGCGACGACAACGGCATCATCCTCCCCCCCCGGGTGGCCTCGGCCCATGCAGTGCTCCTTCCCATCTACCGGTCCGACAAGGAAAAAGCCGAGGTCATGACCTATGCCGGGAACCTGGCCCGGGAGCTTCAAGACGTCCGATACCATGATGCCCCTTTGCGCATTCAAATCGATGCGCGGGACACGGGCGGGGCCCGGAATTGGGACTGGATCAAGAAAGGCATTCCGTTAAGGGTGGAGATCGGACCCCGGGACATCACCCAGAATGCCGTGTACCTGGGTCGGCGGGACAAGGGGAATACGGATAAAGTCTCCCTCAAGCGGGAGGCCTTCATCGGCGAAGTCCCCCGGATTTTAGACGAGATTCAAAAGAATCTCTATGAACGAGCCCTGGCCTACCGGAAAGCCTATACCATCACGCTGGATGACCGCGATGGCTTTTATGCATTTTTCACATCCAAGAATGCGGACCCGCCGGAGATTCACGGGGGATTCGCATTTTCCCATTGGTGCGGTTCCCAGGACTGTGAAGCGAAAATCAAAGATGACTTGGGAGTCACCATCCGGTGTATCCCCCTTGACGCCGGGCCCGAAAACGGTTCCTGCATCTGCTGCGGCAATGCCAGCACCGAACGGGTGGTCTTCGCTAAGGCCTATTAAAAGGACAAAGAAGGCGGCACGTCCATCTCCACATAGGTGTTGTTCTCCGGTATGATTCGAATCAACGATATCATCGACAGGGCCGTCGACGTCAACCCCGATGCCGATATCGACATCATCAACCGCGCCTACATTTACTCAGCCCGGGTCCACCAGGGCCAGATGCGTCTGTCCGGCGAACCCTACTTGAGCCACCCCCTGGAAGTCGCCAAGATTCTGGCGGACATGAATCTCGACAGCACCAGCATCGCGGCCGGCCTCCTCCACGATGTCATCGAAGATGCAGAAGCCACCCGGGTCACCCCGGAAGATTTAAAATCCATGTTCGGGAAAGAAGTGGCCCACATCGTATCGGGGGTCACCAAGCTCAGCGTACTCCCCTTCAGCAGCGCACAAGCCCGGCAGGCGGAAAGCATCCGGAAAATGATATTGGCCATGGCCGACGATATCCGGGTCATTTTGATCAAGCTGGCCGACCGCCTTCACAACATGCGGACCCTCCAGTATCACAAATCCGCCAAACGGAAGGAGATCGCCCAGGAGACCCTCGATATATACGCCCCTATCGCCGGGCGCCTGGGCATCTATTGGGTCAAGAAGGAACTGGAGGATATCGCCTTCATGAACCTCAATTACGGGGAGTACTCCAAGATCCTCAGCCGCCTGAACAAAGGGCGCCAGGAATCCGAGAAATACATCGAGACGGTGAAAACCCTCATTCAGAAAAAAATGGAGGCATCGCAGTTGAAATGCGAGGTCCTGGGAAGGTACAAACACATCTACAGCGTCTATCAGAAGATGATCAGCCAGAACCTTTCTTTCGAAGAGATTTACGACGTCATCGCCTTTCGGATCATCCTTTCCACCATCCCCCAATGTTATGAAGCCTTGGGAATCCTGCACTCCATGTGGAAACCCATCGCCGCCAAGTTCAAGGATTACATCGCCGTTCCCAAGCCCAACATGTACCAGTCCCTGCACACCACCGTCATCGGTCCTTACGGAGAACGCGTGGAAATCCAGATCCGGACATGGGAAATGGACAAGGTTGCCAAGTCCGGCATCGCGGCGCACTGGGGGTATAAAGAAGGGAAAAAGATGGATGAAACCATCCTCAAGCGCTTCTCCTGGATACAAAACCTGGTGGAAAATCAGGAAAATTTCAGGGACCCCAGTGAATTTTTGGAAAATGTCCGCATCGATCTCTTCCCGGATGAAATCTATGTCTTCACCCCGCGAGGGGAGATCAAGTCCCTTCCCAAAGGCGCCACCCCCATCGATTTCGCCTACCTGATCCACACCGAGGTGGGGAATCAGTGCACGGGAGCCAAAATCGACGGCCGCATGGTCTCCTTGAAACATGAATTGAAAACCGGAAACATCGTGGAAATCATCACCACCAAGGGACATCACCCCAGCAAGGACTGGCTCAATTACACCAAAACCGTGAAGGCCCGGACCAAAATCCGGCAATGGATCAAGGCGCAGGAAAAGGAACGCAGTCTTTCCCTGGGCCGGGAGATGTGTGAAAAGGCCTTTCGAAAACATCGTCTTAATTTTTCCGAGCGAAGCAAATCTCCGGCCATGGAAACGGTGGTGGGGGAGTTCGGACTGAAATCCTTGGAAGATTTAATCGCCAGTGTGGGATACGGAAAGATCACGCCGCTTCAAGTGGTACGGAAATTTTTGCCGAAACCCGAAGCAGAGGAAGAGGCCCTTTTGACGAAGGGCGTCGAGAAAAGGGAGAGAAAAAAAACCAAGGAGGGTGTGATCGTCAAGGGCGTGGACGACATCCTAGTCCGATTTGCAAAGTGCTGCCGGCCCGTGCGCGGGGATGCCGTCACCGGATACATCACGCGGGGATACGGGGTCACCATCCATCGTACCCAGTGTATCAACGCCCTCAAAATGAATCCGGAACGTCAGATTGAAGTGGAGTGGGCGCCGGAAACCATCGAAACATTTCCGGTAAAGATCCGGGTGCGCGCACTCGATCGCGTGGGTCTTTTGGCGGACCTCGCCGCCAATATCAGCAAGAACGCCGCCAATATTTTAAGCGCGAGAAGCGAAAACCGGAGCGACGATGAAACGGTCACCAGTTTCTTCACCATCAGTGTGGAAAACACCACGCACCTGGACCGGGTGCTGGCGGACATTCGGAGAATTAAAAATGTTCAGGAAGTGGTCCGCATCGGCCGCTAGACAACCTTCACCACGCGCCCCGATTTAATGCACTGGGTGCACACCATCAGGCGCTTCACCGTCCCGTCTTTCAAGGTGCGGACCCGTTGAAGGTTGGGATTAAACCGCCGCTTGGTAACATTGTGCGCATGGCTGATATGATTCCCCACCATGGGACGCTTTCCGCATATTTCACAAATCCGTGACATCGTATCTCTCCTTCAGAGGGCGAAACGCCCCTTGATCTTAACTTTTTTAATCTATCCGATTCTTTTTTAAAAGTAAAGGCATTCGTTGGGGGAAACTCAATTTTCGGCCATTACCGCTTCACATCGTTTGATGTACGCAATGGCCTTCTGGTGAACCCCCACGTCGGGATGATTTTCCAATATGCTTAAGAAGCGGCGTTTGGCCGCTTCGTAATGCCGGGTCTTGTAGTAAAAAAGACCGACTTGGAATTCATGTTCCGCCACGCTGCGGTGACACGCTTTGATGTGGGTCCGGGCTTTTTGGGCGTATGGATCTTCGGGAAACTGCCGCAGAAGTCTTTGGAACGTTTCCAGGGCCTTTCTTGCCGGAACCTGATCCCGATCGACGGTATCCATCCGATCATAGTAACATCGTCCGATTTGATAGATCACGTAAGGTACCGCTTCATTTTGGGGATGAAGGGTTTCAAACTCTTCGTAGGCAAATATGGCCTCTTCATATTCCTTCAGCGCATAATGGGCGTCCGCCTTTTTCAGTTCCGCCAGAATCGCATACTTGGAAAACGGGTACCAGCTTTTCAGCTTGTCGAAGAGTTCGATGCTCTTTTTATAATTTCCTCGGGAGAAGGCGTCCATCCCTTCGCTGGCCAGTTCCGGGGCGGTTTTTTCTTCCTTAGACTGAAAATAGGAACACCCGTACATCAGCATGAAAAGGAAGATGAGCATAAAAATGAGCCCGCGTCTCATTTTCATCGGTCGGTACACCCTTCTAAACCCCGGCGGCGAGCCTGGAGACCCGCCGCCGATATTTTGATGAGAACCGTGGTTGTACTGAACGTAACGGCTAAGACAAAACCTTGTTGATGGTATCTTCAAGTTTGGATTTGGCCACCATTCCGGTTACTTGTTCCACGACGGTCCCTTCTTTGAAAAAAATCAGGGTGGGGATCGCCCGGATTCCGTATTTTCCCGGGGTCACCGGGTTATCATCCACATTGCACTTGGCAAACTTGATCCGATCCCCGAACGCACCGGCCAATTCCTCCACGATGGGGGATATGGCCCGGCAGGGGCCGCACCAGGGTGCCCAGAAATCCACCAATACGGGTTGTTCCGCCTGCAGCACTTCATCTTCAAAACTGGTGTCGCTGACTTCCATCACGCCTTGCGCCATTTCCGTTCATCCTTTCTGAAAAATCAAAATTTATATCAACATAGGCAATTTGCCCCATTTTGTCAACTCAGTTTCGCCGAATTGGTCTGTCCTTGACCCGGTTGCGCATCGCTTGTAACATCGACGCGCATCCCGGGGCAAAAAAAACGTGGCCCGGCGTTGGGATGCACATGAAAACCGCGTCAATGGACAATCTGTAAAGGGCAAAGAACCATGGGAGAAAAAACGGAAAAGAATCTGGCAATGGCCTTTGCGGCCGAATCCAAAGCCTCCGCCCGCAACGCGGTGTTCGCCCTGAAAGCGGACCAGGAAGGATTCCCGCAGATCGCCCGGCTGTTTCGAGCCGTGGCCGAAGCCGAGGCGGTGCATGCAAGGCGGTTTTTACGGCTGATGCGGGGAACAATCGGCAGTACGGAGGAAAACCTTGAAACCGCCTTCCGGAAGGAGATCCGGGCCAACGTGGAGGAATATCCTCCCCTGATCCGGGAGGCGTCCGAGGAGAAGATGGACATTGTCCAAAAGGCTTTCGGCGAAACTCGGGATGTGGAAATCCGGCATGCGGAACTTTACAACAACGCCATGAAGGATCTCCTCGCCGATCGCCTCACCGCGTATTTCGTCTGCCAGGTGTGCGGTTACGTGGCCGAAGATGCGGCGCCGCAACGGTGCCCCGTTTGCGGCGCTGTCCGGGAAAAGTTCAAACCCATCGACTGATAAAACCGTAAAGCGCGCCCTATCGGGATCCTGTCCCCCTCCCGAAGACGTCTCTCCCGGCCAATGGGTTATAAAGCTTCGTGATGGCAAACTTCATCACATCCAGACTTTTTGTTTCCGTAATGATCTTCCAGAGGAGTTCTTCAGCCTGTTCAGGCAGCACACAGGCTTGTGCGGCATCAAAGGTCAGCCCAGGGTACCCTTTAACCAGCTTTTTTTGGTCCTTTTTGGTCATCTCCACCTGGATCGCCTTTTTTCCGTCAATCTCCCCGATCCGATCGGCCAAACCCATTTCTTGAAGTTTTTGAATCCGTTCATCGTTTAAAAAGACATTGATGTACGCATCGGCCATTCGATTCCCTCCTGTTTGTCGGTTGACAACATCCGGCATTCCGCGTTGTTTCGGAACGCCTCCTTTCGGCTTTAACTTTGGCTAAATACCACGGACCCATATCCATATCAAGCGCCAAAATACCGCTGGCCGTCTCTTTTTCCTTTTTCACAAACGGGTCCGCCGGTTCACGCGAAACAGCAATACGGCGGCCATGGCGGAAGAAAAGAGAAAACAGCCGCCCATGGCATAAAATACCGATCGGAGCCCGAAATGATCCGCCAAATAGCCGGATACCGCCGCGGCGGTGGACCCGACGCCGAAGGTGATGAAAAAGTGGATCCCGTACCCCAAGCCGTGACGATGCCGGGGCAGATACGTGGAAAGGAGATAATTCTGCATGGGCTGCGTGGAAAAATAAAAAAACGCGTACATCATCGCGGAAAGGACGAGGATCAGGTTGCTGGCGGCCGCCATCAGAAACACAAAGACCGTACCGAGAAGGATTGCCCCCAGGTAGAGGCGTTCCGCCTGGATGCGGTCCACCCCCCTTCCTGCCACGTATTGCCCCAACGCCCCCGATAAGAGGGCGATGGTGGCCACGGTCCCGCCCAGGGCCACCTTATCGAGCTTAAGCCCCGCCATATGGATGCTTTCCCCCATATATGCCGGAAGGAAGGTCATGATCCCTTTATAGGTCAGCCCCAAGGCCATGGCGGAAAGAAAAAAAACAATCAAGTTCAAATAAGAAATGGAAAACGGGGGTTTTTCTGTCTTTTCCGCATCTCTTTTTTCCCTTGTCGCCGGGTATCGGGGAATGGTCAGGGAGTACATTCCCACCAGGATGCCGATGACCCCGTAAACGACATGGGGCGTACGCCACCCCAGGGTCGACCCGATCCAGGCCGAAAGCAAAGGGACCGAGGCGACTCCCAGGCTGCCGGCGATCCCGTGGATGCCGAAGGCTTTCCCTTTTTCCAGGATGGCCAGGGAAATGAGGGTGTTGGAAGCCGGATGATACGTGCTGCAAAAAAGGCCGATCCCGCCCATGAGGATGCCGTAATGTATCAGCGCGCCGGTGGGCCACACACCTATCGCCAGGATGCCCGCCCCGAAAAGAAAGAAGGTGATGAGTCTCCTGGGCCCGATTCTGTCCGCCAGGTAGCCGGAAGGGAGCGAGCCGATCCCGAACGCATAGGAAAAAACCGTCACCACGAGACCCAAATGGAAATAGTCCGTGGAAAATTCCATGATGAGTAGGGGAATCAAAGGCGGCAACACCCCTTCGAAAAGATGCACCAGAAAATGGGAGGTGGTCGTCAGTTTGATGATGCGTTTTTCGTCTTTGTCCAATCC
Organism: Deltaproteobacteria bacterium; assembly: GCA_019309485.1. Taxonomy (GTDB): domain Bacteria; phylum Desulfobacterota; class Desulfobacteria; order Desulfobacterales; family UBA2156. Next base: position 76,489 of record JAFDGC010000010.1, read on the forward strand.
ATGCTCCTTGGAATCACCCATCCGTACCGCATCCGATACGCATACGGTTTCACAAAGGGGGCGGTCGTTTAAACGCCTTGAGTATCGGCAATGGACACGCGTGTCAATTTATAACCTGAATCTTGCACCAAATAGGTCTTGAAAAAAAACCATCTGGGAACACTGTTATGGAAAGGGTTTTCCCGAACCTAAACATCCACAACAGGAGGTACCCAGATGGTAAAACAACGGAAGAAGAGTAGCAGGAAAAAGCGCGTCCGTAAAGATTTTTTTCAAATCATCCGAGGGCCAGAAAAATCAACGGGTCTACGGGGTATGAGACCTGCAGCGAGCAATTGACCGGATTCGGCGGCTTTTTGGCGTCGATCAAGCTTTTGGACGTGATTGGTTTTCAGGAAATTTTTCAATTTGCGTTTCGGCCGCCTTTGCGTGAACCCAAGCTGGGCCACTATCGGATGGTAGTGGGCGTTTTGATGCTTCTGAACATCGGCTTTAACCGGATCTGGCATTTTGTGTATGTGCGTTTGGATGCCCTGCTTTGCGGGTTTTTTGGGTTGTCCGGTTGCCGGCGGCCAGCACGTTTTGGCGATACGTGGACAGTTTGGGGATCAATCAGGGATCGCTCGAGCTTAACAGTTGTTCCTATCAGCCCATGAGCCGGGACATGCCCTGCCGTTTTGTAGTCATACGGATCCCGAAACCGGAAAGATATTGAATTTTCACGCCGCCTCGCATTTCCGCTTGACAGCAAGGGAGTTTATGTTTAGATGATGTGAACATAACGTCATATTATATTATATGACGTCATGTTTATACGATCCTGTGCCAGCCAAGTATAAGGAGGTCGAGTAATGCAAGGAGAGAAACTCTCACGTCGGGAAAGAGAGAAACTCAGGCAACGTCGAGAGATGCTTGCCGCCGCCCTCGAGCTTTTCTCGGAGAAGGGGTACCACAATGTTTCCATGCACGAGATTGCGGAAAGAGCCGAGTTTGCCATCGGAACGCTCTATAAGTTCTTCAAAAACAAGGAGGACCTCTACAAAACCCTTATCATTGCGCAGGCCGACAGATTCCATGAGGCCCTCACGAAGGCCACAAAAGAGGCGAATGACGAGATTGAAAAACTGCGAATTTACGTGAAGACCAAAAGCACAATCTTTATGGACAACGTCTCCATCATTCGCCTCTATTTTGCTGAAACCCGGGGAGCGAGCTTCAATATCAAGGCAGGCCTTGATAGCGAGATTCGGGAGCGATATAGCCAGTTTCTGCATACCCTTGCCTCTGTCTTTGAAAGCGGGATGAAAAGGAAACGGTTCCAGAAGATCGCCGAGCCATACCACTTGGCCGTTGCCCTTGACAGTCTTTGCAACGCCTTTCTTTTTCTCTGGCTTGAAGCACCTGAGCGGCATCTCTACCCAGAAGACCCGGACGTCATTCTGAATATTCTCTTCAAAGGATTGGTTGATCCGTGATTATCCGTGGGACTTTGGGAACTCAATCCGCTCATCATCATCGATACTAGGAGGATCTCTGATGCAACTCAATGTAACTGTTTATGAACCCCTTAAACGTAGTGTGGTCCTGATGGCCCTGTTAGGCGGCCTTTTTCTGGCAGGTTGCGATCGCCAGCAGCAATCCCCGCCGCCACCCCCTGTTCCGGAAGTAGCCACGGTGACGGTCCAACCCCAGAAGGTCATACTGGTTACTGAATTGCCGGGTCGCACGTCTGCCTTCCGTGTCGCGGAGATCCGGCCCCAGGTCAGCGGCCTAATACGGAAACGCCTGTTTACGGAAGGTTCCGATGTCAAGGCCGGCCAGGTTCTCTATCAGATAGATCCTGCCCCCTTTCAGGCCGCGCTCGACAATGCAAAGGCGAACCTCGCCGTCATGCGGAAGGCAGCCGACCGGGCGCGGGCCGCACTGCAGGCGGGCATCGCTCGCGTTACGCAGCAGCGGGTCACCCTGGAGCTTGCGCGGACAAACCGCCGCCGATTCCAGGATGCGTTTAAGGACAAGGCTGTCTCCGCCAGCCAGCGGGATCAGGCCGTAACCAACGCCGATGTAGCCGAGGCTACGCTGCGGGCCGCCGAGGCCCAACTGGAAAGCGATCAGGAGGCAGTGGCAGGAGCCGAGGCAGCCATCCATCAGGCTGAGGCGGCCGTGGAGACGGCCCGCATCAATCTGGGCTACACAAAGATCATCGCACCTATCTCCGGCCGTATCGGCAGGTCCAACGTGACAGAGGGCGCCATCGTGACGGCCTATCAGCCCGTCCCTCTTGCCACCATCCAACACCTGGACCCCATTTATGTGGATGTTGCCCAATCCACCACCGAACTGCTGCGATTGAAACGTCGCTTGGCAGACGGCCGCCTTAATCACGACGGAACGAACCAGGGCAAGGTAAAACTCCTCATGGAAGACGGCACGGCCTATCCCTTGGAGGGGACCCTTCAATTTCGCGATGTCACGGTGAATCCGACGACCGGGTCCGTGATCCTGCGGGTTATCTTCCCAAATCCGGAAGGCGCTCTCCTGCCGAACATGTTCGTCCGGGCGGTCATCAAAGAGGGCGTTAAGGAACAGGCCATCCTTGTCCCCCAGCAAGGAGTTGACCGCGACCGCAAGGGGAATCCCTTCGCGCTGATCGTCACTGCCGAGGGCAAGGTTGCCCTGCGGATGCTTACCCTCGACCGGGCCATCGACGACAAATGGCTCGTCTCGGCAGGTCTTGCTCCCGGCGATCGGGTGATCGTCGAGGGGGTGCAAAGGGTGAGGCCCGGAATGGCCGTAAAGGTTGTTTCTTTCAGCGGAAACCAAGCAGGGCGTGGGCCTGAAGGCGGCGGTGAAGTCCAGCCGAAAAAGCGACCGGGAGGAGGTGCCTGATGCTATCGAGATTCTTTCTGGATCGTCCGGTCTTCGCCTGGGTCATCGCTATTGTCATGATGGCGGCGGGCGGCCTGGCAATCTACAACCTGCCCGTATCTCAGTACCCCTCTATTGCGCCGCCCTCCATCGCGATTGACTCCTTTTATCCCGGGGCCTCGGCCGAGACCGTGGAAAACACCGTGACCCAGATCATCGAGCAGAAGATGACCGGCCTGGACGACATGCTCTACCTCTCCGGCAGCAGTTCTTCGTCCGGTGCTTCGCGGCTTGAGCTGACCTTTGCCCCCGGAACCGATCCGGATCTCGCATGGGCCAAGGTCCAGAACAAGCTCCAGCTCGCCATGGCCAGCCTTCCGGACGTGGTGCAGCGCCAGGGGGTCAAAGTCAGCAAATCCACGAGGAACTTTCTGATTATCGTAGGGCTCATTTCGGAAGACGGCAGCATGAGCGGCGAAGACTTACGGGACTACGCCCAGTCCAATCTGGAAAAGGTACTGTCTCGTGTGCCGGGCGTGGGTGAAGTTGAAAACTTCGGGTCTCAGTATGCCATGCGGGTCTGGGTCAACCCCGACAAGCTGACCGATTATCACCTGACCATGGAAGACGTCATCATGGCGCTTCGAGCCTACAACGTGGAGGTCTCCGCCGGCCAGTTCGGGGGGGCGCCAGCAAAGAAGGGCCAGCGCCTGAACGCTTCCATCATCGTTCAGCACCTGCTCCAGACCCCGGATGAGTTCGGCGACATCCCCATTCGGACCAATTCCGACGGTTCTATCGTGCGGATCAGGGATATCGGGCGCACGGAACTGGGGACCGAACGCTACGACATCGTGGGCAAGTACAACGGCAAACCTTCTGCCGGCATGGCCATCCGGCAGGCCGCCGGTGCTAATGCCCTGGATACGGCCAATGCCGTCAAGCAGAAACTGAAAGAGATGAGCCGGTATTTTCCCCCTGGCATGAAGGTGGTCTATCCCTATGACACCACCCCGTTTACCAGGGTGGCCATCGAGGAGGTGGTCAAGACCCTTTTCGAGGCGGTCCTGCTGGTCTTTGTGATCATGTATGTTTTCATGGGGACCTTTCGCGCCACCCTGATCCCCACCATCGCGGTGCCGGTTGTGCTCCTGGGGACCTTCGGGGTCCTGGGGCTTTTCGGGTTTTCTATCAACATGCTGACCATGTTCGCCATGGTCCTGGCCATAGGTCTTTTGGTGGACGATGCCATCGTGGTGGTGGAAAACGTGGAGCGGATCATGAGCGAGGAAGGGCTCCCGGCCAGGGAGGCCACGGCCAAATCCATGGACCAGATTACCAGCGCCCTGATCGGCATCGGTCTGGTGCTCGCGGCGGTGTTCGGCCCTATGGCCTTTTTCCCCGGCTCCACCGGGGTTATCTACCGCCAGTTTTCCGTGACCATCGCCGCCTCCATGCTCCTTTCTGTCTTAGTGGCCCTGATTCTGACCCCGGTGCTCTGTGCGTCGCTTCTCAAGCCGGTGCAGGCCGGGCATGTATCGGCGGACAATGCCGTCTTTTTCCTGCGCCCCTTTTTCAGGTGGTTTGACCGCTTCTTTTTTCGAGGCAGGGACTTGTATGTAAGGCTTGTCGGCCGCGTTCTGGCCAGGAAACTGCGCTACCTGTTCATATTTCTCCTGATTTTGCTGGCCATGGGGTATCTATTCCAGCGCATGCCCACCGCCTATCTCCCGGATGAAGACCAGGGGATCCTTTTGGTCCAGGCAATCCTTCCATCGGGTTCCACCCTGGAGCAGACCGAGAAGGTCATGGAAAAGATCAGAAACTATTTTCAGGAGGATGAGAAAGACACGGTAAAATCCCTCATGTTGGTCTCAGGGATAAGCTTTGGAGGCCAAGGACAGAACGTGGGCCTGGGTTTTGTCAAGCTCAAGGACTGGAACCTGCGCAAGCGGCCTGACCAGAAGGTCTGGGCTGTAGCGGGAAGGGCCATGCGGAGGTTTTCACAGATAAAGGAGGCCATGGTATTTTCCTTTCCACCGCCAGCGGTCATCGAACTGGGGAATGCCACGGGGTTTGATTTCCAGTTGCAGGACCGGGGTGGACTGGGACACGAAAAACTGATGGCGGCACGAAACCAGCTCCTGGGTATGGCCATGCAGGACCCGCGGTTGATCAGGGTTCGACCAAATGGCATGGAAGATGTGCCCGAATACCACATTGACGTGGATTGGGAAAAGGCCGGGGCCCTGGGGATTCCCATCACTTCTATCCACAACACCATCGCGGCGGCCTTCGGCAGCGCCTATGTCAACAATTTTATCCAGGCCGGACGGGTGAAAAGGGTCTTTGTGCAGGCGGACGCGCCTTACCGCATGCTGCCCAAGGACCTGGAAAAACTCTATGTGCGCAACAACCAAGGAAAGATGGTCCCTTTTTCTTCCTTTGCATCCGGACACTGGAAGTATGGTTCCCCCAAGCTGGAGCGTTACAACGGCTTTCCGTCCATGAACATCTGGGGTGAACCGGCGCCCGGGAGGAGTTCCGGCGAGGCCATGGAGGCCATGGAGGAGATCGTTTCGAGGCTGCCCCAGGGGGTCGGGTATGACTGGACCGGGCTTTCCTACCAGCAACGAATGGCAAGCAGCCAGGCGCCGCTTCTGTATGCCTTTTCCGTTTTTGTGATCTTCCTGGTCCTGGCAGCCCTGTACGAGAGCTGGCCCATACCCATCTCGATCCTCTTGTGTCTGCCTCTTGGGGTCATCGGCGGGATTATTGCTTCTTCCATGCGGGGAATGCCCAATGATGTCTATTTCCAGATCGGCCTGCTAACCATCCTGGGGTTGACAACCAAAAACGCCATCCTGATCGTCCAGTTCGCCAGGGCCAGGGTCGATGAAGGGATGGGGCTGATCGAGGCGACCTTGGAAGCGGCGAAATTAAGGCTGCGCCCCATTATAATGACATCGCTGGCCTTCGGGTTCGGAGTCCTTCCGCTTGCCCTTGCGAGCGGGGCAGGGGCAGGAGCACAAAAGGCCATCGGCACCGGGGTGCTGGGAGGCATGGTCGCCTCCACCTTCCTGGCGCCTTTGTTTGCGCCGCTCTTTTATGTGGTGATTTACAGGGCACTTGGCAAACGGAGAAAGAGCGTAACGATGAAGTACGCTGATAAAAATCCAGCAGGGGATCAATGATATGAATAAACAACCGTTATTCTTAGTGGTCGGAATAATCTTTCTCCTGGGCGGTTGCTCCCTGGCTCCGAAATACACACAACCCAAGGCGCCGATCCCGGCTGAGTGGCCACAGGGGGCGGTCTATCAGGGCGGCCGGACGGCGACCGGGGAAGCCACTGTCCCGGTGCTGAAGTGGCGGGATTTCTTCACCGACAAACGGCTTCAAAAGATTATTGAAACTTCCCTGAACAACAACCGTGATCTGCGGATTGCCGCACTGAATGTGGAACGGGCCCGCGCCCTTTACGGCGTTCAACGGTCGGAGCTGTTTCCGTCGGTCAGTGCTGTGGGAAGTGGAACAAAACGGCATAGTGCTTCGGATCTTACGCGCCCCGGAGAATCCAGGACAACGGAGCAATACAGTATCGATCTGGGTATTGCTTCCTGGGAGATCGACTTTTTCGGTCGCATCCGCAGCCTGAAAGAACAGGCGCTGCAACAGTACCTGGCCACGGAAGAGGCCATGCGAAGTGCGCAGATCTCGCTGGTTTCCGAGGTGGCGAGGGTTTACCTCGCCCTTGCAGCGGACCGGGAAAACCTCAAGCTGGCCCAGTCCACCCTCCATACCCAGCAGGGGGTCTACGATTTAATCCGGCGACAATATGAAGTCGGGCTCGCAAACGGATTGGACCTGCGCCGGGCACAGACACAGGTGGATGCAGCCCGGGGAGACGTTGCGCGCTATAATCAACTGGTGGCGAAAGACCAAAACGCATTGAATCTCCTGGCCGGCTCGCCGGTGCCGGAAGATCTGTTGCCCTCTGACCTGGCAAGCGTCAGCACCCCAAAGGATATTTCCCCGGGCCTGTCGTCCGAGGTGCTCCTGCGGCGGCCGGATATTATGGCGGCGGAACATCAGCTCAAAGCTGCCTATGCCTTTATCGGCGCGGCCCGGGCCACCTTTTTTCCACGGATTTCCCTGACCACCTCTTTAGGGACCGCAAGCGATGAGCTTTCGGGTCTTTTCAGTTCCGGCAACGGGACATGGAACTTTGCACCACAGGTGGTTATGCCCATTTTTGACGCTCGCACCTGGGCCGCCTACAGGGTGAGCAAGGCGCAACGGAAAATCGCCCTGACACGATACGAAAAGTCAATCCAGGGGGCTTTCAGGGAGGTGGCGGATACCCTTGCAATACAGGGCACGGTGGACGAACGCCTGTGTTCACAGCAGTCTTTGGTCGATGCCTTGGCCGAGACCTATCGCCTCTCCAAGGTACGATATACCCACGGCTTGGATAGTTACCTGGGCGTCCTTGATGCGCAACGATCTTTATATGCGGCAAAGCAGGGCCTTACATCCCTCCGCCTGGCCAAGATCGCTAACCAGGTGAGGCTGTATGCGGTATTGGGCGGGGGCGGCGACCAAAATAGGGCACACCAAGGTGGATCATAACCGAATCGGTTCGTTCGCCGGCTCCATGGCGGCGAGTTTCCAGGTCGATCCCCCGCAAGCGCCGCCCAAAGGCGACCTGGAGACGGCCGAGGCCTACGACCGGCGCATGTCCGGGATCACCCTGCAATTCGTCCCCGGCATGCAGGCTTGAACATCTTGGCTGCGGAACAGTGTAGAAATTTTGCCCTGGCCATGAAATGAAGAAACGGAATAGATTCAGGTTATAAATCCGGCGGAATCGTATTCCCTTTACCGGGAGGCCCCGCCCCTCAGGGCGGGTGGGCGCCATTCATTAGAGGTTGACGGGGCATGCCGGACAAGGGTAGCTTGTCCCTATTCCGAAACATGTCCTTTTTAAATATTGGCCAGCCAAAGGGAAAACCAACGGATGGGGACCTGCACCGTCTGCGAAACAAAAGGAAACCATGTTTCCGACGGACTCGGCGTATGCGCCTTGTGTCTTCGAAGCGGCTCCAAAGAGGCCCGGCATCAAGCCGAAAAAGCCCACGCCGAGAGCCGAAAACGGTTCGGCCTCCCTGCGCGCCCGCCTTTCGATCCGTCCGGAATCCGTTGCGGCGGCTGTGTCAATGACTGCCGGATTCCGGATGGCGGAACAGGGTATTGCGGAATCAAAAAGAATCTCGGTGGATCCCTTTCCGGTGTTTCTTCCACCCGGGGGAAGTTTTCCCGGTATCACGATCCGCTCCCCACCAATTGCGTCGGCGACTGGGTCTGTCCGGCAGGCACCGGGGCCGGTTACCCCAATTATGCCTTCTGCATCGGCCCCGAATACGGATATAAGAATCTGGCGGTTTTCTTTCACGCCTGCACGTTCAACTGTCTCTATTGCCAGAACTGGCAATTCAAGGAACAGACGCATCTGCCGCAGACAACGGATGTCTTCTCGTTGATCTCCGCCGTGGATGCAAAAACCGCCTGCATCTGCTATTTCGGGGGAGACCCTTCCCCCCAGGCGGCCTTTTCGATCCAGGCCTCTCGGTTGGCTCTGAAAAAAAACAATGACACTCTCTTGAGGATCTGCTGGGAGACCAACGGCTCCATGAACCCCGGACTTCTCGCCGAAATGCTCGAAATTGCCCTTTATTCAGGAGGATGCATCAAGTTTGATCTCAAGGCCTTCGACGATGGACTGCACCAAGGACTCACCGGCGCCTCCAATCGGTATACCCTTGAAAATTTTCGCCGGGCGGGAAAATGGATCTCGAAACGACCGGTTCCCCCCCTGGTCATCGCCAGCACCCTTTTGGTCCCGGGATACATCGATGCCGCCGAAATCGGCGCCGTCGCCCGATTCATCGCCTCGGTGGACCCGGAAATCCCCTATGCCCTGCTGGCGTTCCAGCCCCAGTTTTTCATGTCCGATCTCTCCACCACTCCCCGGCGCCTGGCCTACCAGTGCGAGGAGGCGGCCCGACGTGCCGGATTGAAAAACGTGCGCATCGGAAACCGGCATTTGCTCTCCTGAACCCCCGAGGATAAAGCGCCCCATGTTGCCCTTTGACCAGTTTCCCGAAGATCGAAAAAAGGACATCGGCTTTGTACTGACCGATATCGACGACACCCTGACCCATAAAGGGCGGCTCATCCCCGTCGCGTATGCCGCCATGGAACGGCTGCAACAAAACAGGATCCGGGTCGTTCCCGTCACGGGCCGGCCGGCCGGATGGTGCGATCACATGGCCCGCATGTGGCCCATCGACGGTATCGTGGGCGAAAACGGTGCTTTTTATTTTCGCTATGACCGAAACGCCAAAAAGATGATCCGCCGATACGCGAAGGAAACGACCGAGCGGGAAGCGGACCGCGAACAGCTTCAAAAAATTGCAGAAAAAATCCTGGCGACGGTTCCCGGATGCCGTGTTTCGGCGGATCAGGCCTTCCGCGTGGCGGATCTGGCCATCGACTTTTGCGAGGACGTGCCCCCCTTGCCGGAAAAAGAGATGGATCGGATCGTCCACATCTTCAAGGCGGCCGGGGCACATGTCAAGATCAGCTCCATTCACATCAACGGCTGGTTCGGCGATTACGACAAGCGCACCATGACGGCGCTTTTTTTCAAAGAAATTTTTGGCGTTGAACTCGAAAAAGTGAAAGGCCGGGTCCTTTTTTCCGGAGATTCCCCCAATGACGCTCCCATGTTCGCGTATTTTCCGGAATCCGTGGGAATGGCCAACATCGTCGCCTTTCAAAACCGATTGACATCCCTCCCGGCATGGGTCACGTCAAGACAGGGGGGATACGGTTTCGCCGAGATGGTGGACATCCTCTTGACCCGCCGCCGGCATTGAGCGGCTCGCCACCAGGTGGACCCCTTTTTCCCCCATGAAATCCGCCTCGAGTATCTGGCCGATGGTCACGGGCGCCTCTACCCGAATCCGATGGATCCGGCGGACCGCATCCAGGACTTTGTCTTTCGGGATCGGTCCGGTCAACCGCACCGGAAGCCGGGGCCACAGGGCGTTTGACACGGCGACGGTGGTGCTTAAGTCCCGGCGCGGATCCAAAAATTCCTGCCGGGCGTACTTGGCGCCCCGGTCACATTCGTTTCCGGAGATCTCCTTGATCTCACTGCCTTCATGCTCCAGTTGCAGGGGGCACCCCACGGGGCATCCGATGCAGGTCAAATGGACGGTTTCAGGCACTTGATTCTCCTGCCGGCAACGGCCGGATGTCGATTCTCAGGGTGTCGCCGTGGAAGCGGTCCAACAAATCGGGCTTGATTTTCAGCATAATCATCTCTGCAGGAACAACGAATTTGAGCTTTTTTTGAAGAAGGTCCCCCACCCGGACAATGCACGGCTTCATGGGAACCTTACATCGAAGATAGATGGTGTGCGCCCGCTCCGGACTCAGGGAATGGGGCACGCAATACCGCACGTTGTCCCCCGGGACCAGGAGGATATTGTCCCGGGGCCGCTGGATTCCCCGGGCATACTCTCCGGCGAATCCTCCGGCCAAAAGCGCTTCCGCCGTAACGAAATCCACCAGGTCGTGCACGTGCAAGACGTTTCCGCAGGCGAATACCCCCGGCATGCTCGTCTCGAGGGTACTGGAAACGCGAGGCCCTCCGGTCACCACGTCCAACTGAATGCCCAGGGCCTGGGAAAGCTCGTTTTCCGGGATCAGGCCGACGGAAATCAGAAGGGTATCGCAGAAAACATCCCGGCTTTGCCGCATGTCGGGCATGAA
>JAFDGC010000046.1 GCA_019309485.1 Deltaproteobacteria bacterium
GGCTGTTTTTTTTGGAGGATCTCGTCTTTTAAAAACGCGAAGACCTCGGGGCCTTCCTTATCCCCCTCTTCCTTCCCGGAGGCCACATGGTGCATGCGTTCGATTGCGGCCTTATCGTAAATTCCCACCGGTTCCGTCAGAAGGTGCAACCGGTTGTGAATAAGACTGTAAATCACCACCGGACCCAGCGCTTTTTCGCCGGAAGGCCGGGTGACGGGCCATCCGATGACGTGGCAATGGGGAATTTCTAGGGGTTTGGGGGCGCCCGTATACCCGAGGAGCTCGGCAAAAAGGGTCAGGGTTTCCACCACGCCCTCCGAATAGCCGCGTTCCAGGGACGCCGCACCCTCCTTTTCGATTTCCTCCAGGTCCGACGGCGTAAAGGATAAATCCAGCCCGGCGATCCAGGCGCCGCGCACCCGGTTCACCGTCTCTTCCCGGGTGCTTATTTTCACATCCTTGTCACTGAGAATCTTGATGGCGTTTCGGATGCTGATCATCTCCTTGAGGGTAGGGCTTTTCCGCAGTCCCACGTCTTCCACCGTGGTCCGGTAAAGGGGGAGTTCGTTATCCAGAACGAGTATTTTTTTTTCGTGATCTCCCAGGTCAAGGAGGAAAAGGTCCAGATCCCGTTCCTTTTGAAACTCGTGGGGACCCATCTCCAGCAGGCGGCGCATGGCGGATCGATCGGTCTTCTTCTCTCCTCCCGCCGGCCCGATGGACGAAATCACCTGGTCCGCCAACCGGTCAACGGCGATTTTTTTCAGCAAATTTTCCTTGAACCCCATGGCGCCTCCCGGGTCTTTAAAAAACGACTGAATTCTATCAAAGGCGGCGCTGCGTGTAAAGGTAAATACGTTCTGCCGTTTTTTGACCGGAACGCTTCCCGCAAGCCCCGCCTTTTAAGACAGGGTCGAGGGAAGCGATCTCAAAATAGGGACTTACCTTACCGGGGAGCCCCGCCCTTCAGGGCGGGGAGCTCCACATGCGGACGATCTTCTTGAAATCTTGTTTCGATTGAGATACCAGTGATCATTTTTACCGGCACTGAAATCGGCGGCCGGGAGGCGCTTTGTATCTTTTCAAACCCGATTTCATCCGATTCGGTCGGAAGGGTCTCTTGGGAGGAAAACCATGAGCGACACCGTCAAGGTCTTCTTTGAAGGCAACACGTACGAATTTCCCCTCATTGTCGGCACGGAAGGGGAAAAGGCCATCGATATTCAAAAAATGCGCCAAAAAACGGGTCTGATCACCTATGACCCGGGATTCGGCAACACCGGGAGCTGTAAAAGCACCATCACCTTCATGGACGGTGAAAAAGGAATCCTCCGGTATCGGGGGATTCCCATCGAACAGCTGGCCGAAAAGGCCTCTTTCAAAGAGACGGCATACCTGCTGATCAACGGCATGCTTCCCAATCAGGCGGAGATCAACCGCTTCTCCGTGCTCCTCAACGACCACTCACTGGTTCACGAAGATATGCAGCACTTCTACCAGAACTTCCCCAGGGGGTCTCATCCCATGGGGATTCTCTCGACCATGGTCAATGCGCTGAGAAGCTTCTATCCGGAGCTTAAGGAAGTGGACGAGGAGATCAACATTACGGTAACCCGGCTTCTGGCCAAGGTCCGGACCATGGCCGCCATGTCGTACAAGATTTCAAGGGGGCACAAGGTCGTCTATCCCCGGGCCGATTTGGCGTACACCGCCAATTTTTTAAACATGATGTTCGACTCTCCGGTAAAACCTTACATCATCGACGATGACGTGGTGCGTGCCCTGGAAGTCTTCTGGATCCTCCATGCGGATCATGAACAGAACTGCTCCACATCCGCCGTCCGGGTGGTGGGAAGCGGTCGCGTCAACCTGTATGCGGCCATCTCGGCGGGGATTTCCGCCCTCTGGGGGCCCCTGCACGGGGGCGCCAACCAGGCGGTCATCGAAATGCTCAGCCAGGTACATGAAAAAGGGATCCCCCTCCACCGCCTCATCGAGCGGGCAAAGGACAAAAAGGATCCGTTCCGGCTGATGGGATTCGGCCACCGGGTCTATAAAACCTATGATCCCAGGGCAAAGATCATCAAGGAATGGTGCCATACCCTTATCAACAAGTTGAACATCTCGGATCCGTTGTTGGACATCGCCATGGAGTTGGAAGAGATCGCCGTCCGGGACGATTACTTCATCGAGAACCACTTGTATCCCAATGTGGATTTTTACAGCGGCATCGTTCTCAAGGCCATCGGCTTTCCCACGAGCATGTTCACTGTGTTGTTCGCCATCGGACGCCTTCCCGGGTGGATCGCCCAATGGAAAGAAAGCACCGACGACCCGGACTGGCGCATTTCCCGGCCCCGGCAGATTTATGTGGGAAAACCGCGAAGCGATTATATTCCCTTGGAAGAAAGGGACTGATGAAGATGCCCGACTCAAGAATCCGCTGCCCGTGGCCCGGAGAAGACCCCCTCATGATACGGTACCACGACGAGGAATGGGGGGTGCCGGTCCACGACGACCGGAAGTGGTTCGAATTTTTAGTCCTCGACGCCTTCCAGGCAGGGCTTTCCTGGAGGATCGTCCTGCACAAGCGCGATGCCCTGCGGAAAGTCTTTCACGGCTTTGATCCGGCGGGGGTGGCCGAAATGGGCGAAGCCGAGATTGCAGCCGCCTGCCAAGACGCGAGAATCATCCGAAACCGACTCAAGATCCGGGCCGCCGTGGAGAATGCCCGGGCGTTTTTGATGCTTCAAAAAGCCCACGGCACCTTTGATGCGTTCATCTGGCAATTCACAAAGGGTAAAACCGTCCACCATCGATTCAAATGCATCGATTTGCTCCCCGCCGCCACGCCTTTGTCCCATGCAGTGAGCAAGGCATTGAAAAAAGAAGGATTCAAGTTCGTAGGAAGTACCATCTGCTACGCCTTCCTGCAGGCGGGCGGGATCGTAAACGACCACCTGGTGGACTGTTTTCGCTATGCCGAACTGAAAAACGGCTCCCCTTCCGCACCACCGGCGCCCTCTGAGTCTCGAAGGCGCTGACCCGGAAGATTCCGGCTGCCGGACAAAGAAACACGCATCGGATATGTGACGCCTCCTTGAGGATTACATATGACGACTTTCGCTCGATCGCATTTTCAAAGATACCCTTTCAAGACATGGTCGGACCGTGAAGATGCGGTGATCCGCAGCGAAAATAGCGGTCGGCATTCCAGAAACATCAGCCTTTCCATGATGTTTTTTTACATGGTCCAGAAAAAAGGGCTGTCGGTGGCAAAACTCCTGGAAGGGATGGAGCAAGACGTCGAGTTTTATACGGATCCTTCCAATTGGTCTCACATCATCGACCTGCAGCGGTTTGCGTGGAATGTCCATTCACTGCTCCCGGATTTTACGTTGTACGACTGGTTTGATGTGGGATTTCAGGCGAAAAAAGATGAATCATATCTCAAAACGTTGGCCTTGCTTCGAATAAAAGATCTTTACGCCCTCGTCCCACGATTCAACTCGGACTTCAATACGTATTTCACCTGGACCATTCTCAGACAATCCAAAGACCATATCGTGTATACCCTTCGCTCTAAACAGATGTTCGAGAAGGTTTTCTGCGGTCACGCCGAATATTACAACGTGGGTGTCCTCGCCGCCATCCCGGTCACCAAGGGATTCGAACCCGCGTCATTCGAGATTAAGTTCAGCCAGATGAAACTGGAAAACATCATCACCCGGCTCTACCACGCCCACGCATTCGAGTTCAGGCGGTCTTCCACGGGAAAGGTTTATGTGAACGGCCGCCTCTTTGCGGAGCCGATCACCCTTGAGGCCATCGAAATTAATGGCCACCCGACGTATTCGACCCGTATTCGAGACAGGGGTGATCCCAACGCCGTCATCACCCTTAGGGATCTTGTGTCGGAAACCGGCACTGTTCTTCTTAAAAAAGGCGAGATCTACGACGTGGAACACGCCCTGATGATCCTTCATTACCGCATGGAACCCTGGTGGTCCTATTTTTCCGATGGAATACAAAAAGCGGTCGCCCTTTTACAACAAAAAGCCAAAATTCAGTCCGTTCCAATCGATGCCATGTTCCAGGCTCTATCCGAGCGGGATCGAAAAGCGATGGAGCTCGAAAAGTTGATCCGACGGGTCTCCGAGCTCAATCAACAGCTCGGCAAAGCCAACATCCAGCTTGAATGGTCACGGGAGCAAGAGCGCCTCAGACACCTGATGCTCCGCCTGAGATTTCATAATGTTCTGGGAAACAGGCTCAATTCGGTTCAGAGCATTTTGTATCTCTTACAACAACGTCTGTCCCGCAATAAGACGGTTTCCGAGAATATCGAACGGCTCCAACAAATGATCGAGACGGCGAATCATCAAATGACCGAAGGGGTCAAAAGCCTTCGTGAGCTGATCGCCTACTCGGAAGGGCTCCTCGAAAGCCGGGTGGAACCTCGGCTTGTCAACGACATCATCGTTGAAGTCGTGAACGCAAAGGTGAGGGATTCCATCTTCCTTGAAAAATCCGTAAACATCGTCTTTGATCTTGTTGAACCACTTCCGCGGGCTGTCATAGCAAAAGACCTGCTCATGACCCTGCTCGAAGTCCTTTTGGACAACGCCGAAGATGCCCTGAGAATAAAAGCGGCCGCCGTTCGGAAGGACGGGATCGACGCAGCCGGGTATCCGGATGAAGATCTCCGGTTGATTATACAGACTGGTTTTTCCGAAGGACGAATCCTGATCCACATCGAAGACACGGGGGAAGGAATTGAAGCCGGTGTGGATATATTTAAAGAAGGGGTCTCCACGAAGCTCCGTTTTGCCGGCGACGACGATTATGGGATAAAAGGCGGCGCCGGACTGGGTCTGTCGCTTGCGAAAAAAATCGCGAACCTGCAGGGGTGCGATATTACCTTTTCGTCACAAGGTAAAAAGGGAAGCCGGTTCACGATATTGCTCCCCACCTCCCTCGGATAAACATCCGGTGTCTTTTACCGTGTTCATCCGCAAAAAAATAGAATCCCATTTTGCCTGGCACGTCTTCTTATGCCGACATGTAAACCGGCCTACGCCGCCTGTTTCAACTGCACCGCGCAGACCTTGAATTCGGGGATCTTGCAGACCGGGTCCAGGGCCGCGTTGGTGAGGGTGTTGGCCGCCGCCTGGGCGAAGTGAAACGGAATAAAAACCGTTCCGGTCACCGCCATGGGCGAAACCTTGACGGCGACCCGGATTTCTCCGCGGCGGGATCGGATCATGGCGCGAGAACCGTCCTTGACATTGTATTTTTCGGCGTCTTCGGGGGAAATCTCCACGAAGCACTCGGGGGCTTTTTCGTTGAGGCCTTCCGATTTCATGGTCATGGTGCCGGTATGATACTGGTAGAGGACCCTGCCCGTGGTGAGATAAAGCGGATACTCCTCATCGGCCATTTCCGCAGGGGGGATATACTCGATGGCGTGGAAATTCCCTTTCCCGGAAGTGAACTGCTCTTTGTGCAGAATCGGGGTCCCGGGATGCTCCACATTGGGGCAGGGCCAATGGAGGCCTTCATCCTCGATCCGCTCGTACGTGATGCCCCCGTAGGAGGGCGTCACGCGGGCGATTTCTTCCATGATTTCCCTGGGCCCGGCATAGGTCATGGGATACCCCATCCGGGTGGAAAGCGCACAGAGGATTTCCCAGTCGTCCTTTGCCTGGCCCGGCGGCTCCACGGCCTTTCGGACCCGTTGGACCCTACGCTCCGTATTCGAGAAGGTCCCGTCTTTCTCCGCAAAGCAACAGGAGGGAAGCACCACGTCGGCCATTTGGGCGGTTTCGGTTAAAAAGATGTCCTGCACCACCATAAAATCAAGGTGTTCCAGGCATTTTCTGGCATGATTGAGATCCGGGTCCGACACCAGGGGATTTTCCCCGATGACGTAAAGGGCCTTCAGCTTTCCTTCGTGGGCCGCGGGCATCATCTGGGTCACGGTGAGGCCGGGCTTTGTGGAAAGCCCCGTCACGCCCCAGGCCGATTCCATCTTTTGGGCCACCGCCAGGTCCGCCACCGGTTGATACCCGGAATAGACGTTGGGGAGCCCCCCCATATCGCAGGCCCCCTGGACATTGTTTTGACCTCTTAGGGGGTTGACCCCGGTTCCGGGTTTTCCCATGTGACCGCAGAGCATGGCCAGGTTGGCCAGGGATTTCACGTTGTCGGTGCCGGTGGTGTGCTGGGTGATCCCCATGCAGTAGAGGATGGAGGCTTTTTCCGCCGTGGCATACAAGCGGGCGGCTTCTTTCAAATCCTCGGCCGGAATCCCGGTGATCCCCTCCACGTATTCCGGGGTGTACTTTGCCACGGTCTTTTTCAGGTCTTCGAATCCGTTTGTCCGGCTTTCCACAAACCCTTTATTGTACAGCCCTTCTTCAATGATCACGTGCATCATGCCGTTGAGCCAGGCCACGTCGGTGCCGAGGTTCTGACGGAGCCAGACATGGGCGAACTCCGCCATGCCGATTTTCCGGGGGTCCACCAGGATCAGCTTGGCGCCTCTGAATTTGACGGCTCTCTTGGCGAAACTCGACAGGACCGGGTGGTTTTCTGTGGTATTGGACCCCGTCACCAAAAGCACATCCGCCTCTTCGATGTCGCCGATGGTATTGGTCATCGCTCCGCTTCCGAACGCGGCGGCCAGACCGGCCACCGTGGAGGAATGTCAGAGACGCGCGCAGTGGTCGATGTTGTTGGTCTTTAACACCGCCCGGGTGAACTTCTGGGCCAGATAGTTTTCTTCGTTGGTCGTGCGAGCCGAGGCCAAGACCCCGATGCTGTCGGATCCGTGCCGATCCTTTATCTCCTGGAGCTTTTCGGTGACTTTATCCAGAGCCTCCTCCCAGGTGGCTTCCCGAAAGGCGCCGTTTTCTTTGACCAAGGGGGTTTTCAAGCGATCCGGAGAAGCGATGAAGTTGAACCCGAACCGCCCTTTGACGCACAAGCTTCCCCAATTGGGAGGAACATCCTGTGCACCGGTCACCTTGACCACCTGGTTTTCCTTGACATGCAGGATCATCTGGCACCCGACGCCGCAATAGCTGCAGGTGGTGCGGACTTTTTTCATTTCCCAGGGCCGGTGGCGGTAACGCACATCCTTTTCCACGAGGGCCCCCACCGGGCAGGCCTGGACGCACTCCCCGCAGAAAACGCAATTGGAATCCTTGAGAGGGCGGTCCCCCGATGCCACGATCTTGGTGACCGATCCCCGGTAGCCAAAATTGATGGCGTGATTCACCTGGACGTCGTTGCACGCCTGCACGCACCGGCCGCAAAGGATGCACCGGGAAAAATCCCGGACGATGAAGGGATTGACGGTCTCCATGGGGTACGGTGTTTCCACCGCCGGAAACCGCTCCCCTGAGACCTGGTACCGATAGGCTAGATTCTGAAGTTCGCAATCCCCCCACACCGGGCAAAGAGCGTCGCTCCCGTCGTCCTTTTGCACCCGGAGCTGAAAGGCGGTCCAGTCTTCGTCATCCCCGCCCCGAACGGCGCAGTTGTGATTTCCAGAAGAAAGCATGAGCCGGAGGATGGCCTTTCGGGCATCCACCACCTTGGGGGATTCCGTGTGGACCACCATGTTGTCCGCAGCCGGCGTGGCGCATGCCGCCAGGAGCGTCCGGGCGCCTTCCACCTCCACCATGCAAATCCGGCAGGCCCCGGTGGGCGTGGCCCGTTTCAAATGGCAAAGGGTGGGAATATCGATGTCGTGCCGCCGGGCGACTTCCAGAATGGTCTCACCGGGGGTAAACGAAAAGGTGTTGCCGTTGAGGGTGATTGACGGCTGGGCATCCATGGGGTCCGCTTCTCCTTTTTCCCTTCGAGGACATTGTTGTTGAACGTGTAAAAAAGCCGATTTTGTGTACCCGCGAAAGCGCTATGTATAAAAAAAGCCGGCGCCTGTCAATCCGGGATTTCCCCCAAGGATGGCATGGAAGAAGGGTCCGGAGGGCTTCGAAATGCCGGAAAAAGAACCAGGAACAACCCCACGCCCAGGGCGCTCCCGAGGGCGTCGGCCAGGAGATCCCCCATTTCCGCTGTGCGCAACGGCACGAAGGCCTGGTGGATTTCATCGCTGACGCCGTAAAGGGTGGATGCCGACACCGCCCAAATCGCGGCGGCGGTCTTTTTCATGGAAGGCGCTTTGAAAGCCCTGTAGAACAGCATCCCCAATACCGCGTAGATGAACAGATGCGCCGCCTTGTCGGAAAAAGGAAACAAGGGCTCTTTCACCACCGGGGGAAAGGCGGACTGGACGAATATGAAAAAGCAATAGAGCCCCACCGGTAGCCAGTCGGAAAAGATCCGGCGGGGTCCGCCTGTCTTGGAGGCAATGGGCATTGCAATCAGAGACGCCTCCTCGAAAGGCTCACCACCCCGTCGTGGGGCGCCGCTTCCCGAACAGAACCTCACAAGGGGCGTTTTTGGTCACGTGACGGTTCAACTTTTTACACCACAGGGCCTGAAAGGTCCGGCAGGACCCGTCCAAGGCGTCCGCTTTGGCAAACTCGGCCTCCGGACACCGCAGGTCGCACCACTGGATCCGATGGGTGGTCACACCGGCGTTTTCTTTCTTTTTTTTCATGATGTTATTTCGTTATCCGGCAAAGGAAATCGAGTCGAGTTTCCGTTCTTTTATATGGGATAAGACCCGGCCGAAAAACCGATCCGGGGCGATCCCGCGGGTGACTTTTCCGTCCAGGGTCCGCACGGAGAAGGTCCCCGCCGCCTTCTCCTTTTCACCGAGGGTCAGGATCAGGGGGATTTGATTCATCTGGGCTTCCCGGATCTTCTTGTTGAGGCTTTCGGCCCGGTCATCCACTTCACAGCGCAACCCCTTTTCGGCAAGCCTTTTTTGTTGCTCCCGGGCAAAGGACGCCAGGACGTCGTTGATGGGGAGAAGCGTCGCCTGAACCGGTGCCATCCACAGGGGAAACCGGCCGGCGAAGTGCTCGATGAGGATCCCGAAGAACCGTTCGATGGAGCCGTAGATCGTCCGGTGGATCATGATGGGTCGGTGCTTTTCATTGTCCGGCCCGATGTACGTCAGGTCGAATCGATCCGGAAGGGACATATCCAGTTGGATGGTGCCGCACTGCCAGGTGCGGCCCAGGGCGTCCTTGATGTGGGCGTCGATCTTGGGCCCGTAAAAGGCCCCATCCCCTTCGTTCACCATGTAGTCCACGCCGTAATCCGTTAGGGCCGCTCGCAGCCCCTCGGTGGCCTGTTCCCACTGGGCGTCGGTACCGATGGATTTTTCGGGACGGGTGGAAAGTTCGAGATGAAACCCCAAGCCGAAGGTGCTGTAAATCCGTTCCACCAGATTGAGCACCCCCAGAATTTCCTCCCGGATCTGATCCGGAGTCATGAAGATATGGGCATCGTCCTGGTGGAAAGCCCGCACCCGGAACAACCCGGAAAGGACCCCGCTCAGTTCATGCCGGTGCACCAGTCCGATTTCGGCCGCCCGGATGGGAAAATCCCTGTAGGAATGGAGCCGGGTCTTGTAGATGAGCATTCCGCCGGGGCAGTTCATGGGTTTGATGGCATATTCAAAATCGTCGATTTTGGAGAAATACATGTTCTCCCGGTAATTTTCCCAGTGCCCGCTGCGCTCCCACAGGGTGCGATTGAGCATGATGGGGGTTTTGGTCTCCACGTATCCTGCGGCCGCGTGTTCTTGTCTCCAGTATTCGAGGAGCTGGTTCCAGACCACCATTCCCTTGGGGTGGAAAAAGGGCATCCCCGGCGCTTCGTCGTGGAAACTGAAAAGATCCAAAAAAGTCCCCAGCTTCCGGTGGTTGCGCTTCTTGGCTTCTTCCAGGAAGAACAGATATTGATCCAAATCCTTTTTGCTGAAAAAGGCGGTTCCGTAAATCCGCTGGAGCTGGGCGTTGTTTGGATCCGCCCGCCAGTAGGCCCCGGAAACCTTGGTAAGCTTGAAGGCCTTAACGAATCCCGTATGGGGCACATGGGGACCCCGGCACAGATCCGCAAATTCCCCTTGCTCGTACACGCTGATGGTGCCGTCGGGAAGCGCTTCGATCATTTCCCGCTTGTAGGGTTCGTCCCGGTAAAGGGCCATGGCTTCGGCCTTGGAGACCTCCCGGCGGCGGATGGGAAATTTTTCCGCCGTGATCTTTTTCATCTCCGCTTCGATCTTGGGAAAGTCGGTTTCGGAGACCGATTCCATGTCGATGTCGTAATAGAATTCATCCCCCACCACCGGACCGATGGTCAACCGTGCGTCGGGGTAGAGGCGCAAGACCGCCTGGGCCATTACGTGGGCGGCGCTGTGCCGGAGGATTTCCAGGGCTTCCGGGTCTCTGGTGGTGATGATCCGCACCGTGGCGTCGTGCTCGATTTTTCGACTCAAATCCAGCGTTGATCCGTTCAATTGGATGGCCACGCTTTCCCTCGCCAGGGCCTCGGAGATGCTTTTTGCCACTTCGAATCCCGTGGGGGGCGTTTCGAATGCTTTTTTATTTCCGTCCGGAAAGGTCAATTCGATCATCGTTCACCTGTCTTCGCACCGCTGTCGGCTTTCATAATAATTCCATCCTATTTTTCCGTCCATTTGAGCCACAGGGCCGTCACGACCCCCCAGATGGCGTTATAAAACAATATAAATACCGGGGTTAACGCCCCGAGGGAAACGCCTAAAAATCCCTTGTGGGCCACTGCGGGGAAAATGAAAAAAAGCTGGACCAGTGACGGCCCCAGGCTGAAGACCAGCCCCCTGGGAATTTGTCGGTTCTCCAATAAGGGGAGGAGGAATAAAAATCCCCAGATCCCGCCCCACACCAGCCTCGGATAGAGCCAGGAAGCGGTCAGTGCCGGTGCAATGGCCACCCCGAAATGGGCGGTGATCCCCTTGGTCCCGAAAAACCACACCGTCAAGCTGTTGACGAGTCCGCCCATGGCGCCCGCCGCAAACATCAAACTGAGCCGTTTCATCAACTTTTTCATATCTTACCTGCATTGACAGGGTTGTCGATTACTTTGTCGCAGCCTTTTGAATACGCGGCACGATCCCGATCATCATCCTGTTGTCCGCCGTGGCGATGCTCGAGATGTCCGAGTGGACGGTCATGAAAGCGCTTCCAACGGGGATGGTAACCGGCTTGAGTGTTTCCATTTCTACCGGGAATTCGCTTTCATTGACAATGGCCATCAACAATGGTGTTAGCAGCTCATCGGCTTTTTGGGCCGGTCGAATCTGCGGTTTGATGTATAAAATCCGCCGCTTCCGATCATAGGAAAACGCCGCCGTGCAATTGAAGGTCAGATCCACTTCCCCGAATCGCATGACCGCCGGGTATCCGGCGATTTTTCGGGAATAGGAGACATCCTTTCCCTGTACGCGAATCCTGAAGGAGACGCTGTTTTTCCCCAGATAGAGTTTTTCAACGGTCCTCACCCACCATTGCCCGGTAAATCCCTCGGTGGGTTCGATTTCCATGGGAAGAGCCTCCTGGATAAGCCTTTCCAGTACCCCCACGGGGAGCGTCAGGGTCGCTTCCGGATCGGCGTTTGCCCTGGCGGTAAAAACGGGCGCGCCGGACATTACAAAAAATCCGGCAATAAATCCAATAATAATGCGTTTTCTGCTTTTTCCAAGTCTCTTCATGTCGCCTGCGAGAAAGGGAAGGGGATCGATTCCTTTCAAGTTTGAAATATCTTTGCCGCCGTGGCGTAATGGGTGCCCAGATCACGCCGCAGGTCCAGGCGGTTTCCTGTGGGATCTTCCCGGGGGATGACCCGGATCTTTTTGTTGTCAACGGCGGCCAGGAGCTTGTTGCGCAGACGCTCCACCACCTGGACCCGATCCTCCCCGGGGCGGACGGTGGCGTTGGCGTTGAGATAGGCCACCCGGGTGCCGTCGGACTTGAACACCCTTTCCTCCGGGCTGTAGGTCATTGCCGAAGGAATGACCTGGATCCCTTTCCGTTTGAAATAGGTAAAATCCATGTCGAGTACCTCCCCTTTGGTGCAGGACCAGGGGTACCCCCGCTGGCCGTCGGGGCCGCCGGGACCCGTGACCAGGGCGATGCAAAGGGCCACCTGATCCTCCCGGACTTCAGGTTCGATGCGATCCAGGGTGCCTTCGAGGGCGCCCTGCACCAGCGCGCCCAGGTTTCTCAGCCGCCGGGCGATGGGCTGGGCTTCGGGTTCCCCGAGACGGATATTGATTTCGCACACCCGGATATCCGTGGGCCGGCCGGAGGCATCCAGGGACACGAAGCATCCCGGATAGATGACACAGGGCCTCAGGATCCCTTCGGCCTTCATGGCCCGGATCAGCGGATCGGCAATCCGTTCTCCGGCCATGCCCATCAGTTCCGGGGTCTCCATGGGATGGGGGGATATGGCCCCGACGCCGCCGGTGATGGGGTTATCCTTGCTGGCCGGGCCCGCGAACCGTTCCGGATAATCCATGGCCGTGGGAAGAATTCGGTAGTGGCCGGCTTTGTCCACGAATATCGTAAAGGAAATCTCCACTCCCGACATCCGGGCTTCGATGAGCAGGGGCCAAGTCCCCTTCTTTCCGAACATCCGGCGGTAATCGTCCCTGTAGTCGCGCATGAGGGTGTCATAAACGTCCCTGATATCCCATGTGTTGAGGAGGATCCGGGCCCCTTTCCCGCCGGCGCTGTACGGATATTTCAGCACGGCACCACCGTGGGCATGGATGTAGGAAAGACAGGTGGCCAGTACCTCCGGATAATCTTTTGCATCCACATCCCGCCATTGGGGGGCCACCGGGATTCCGGCCTTTCGGCACAAATACTTGCAGCGGATTTTGTCTCCTTCGATGAAGGCCCCGTCGCGGCTGAGCCCCATGACGCGATCCGAAAGCCCGGCAGCGTCCAGCATGTCCACGATGCCGTCGAAGAGGAGCGTTTCCGGCATGGGCACCACGGCATCGATTTCGCTTCGATTCATGGCGTCGATGAGCGCTTCTGCATACTCTTTTGCGGTGTTGCTTCGGGTTGAAACAAAGACCACCGGCCATTGAAGCCGCCTTGAAAATTCGGGCATCGCCGGTGTTCCCCGGACCACGATGCCCTCGAATGCATCGGAATGGTGCTCGCTAGTGGCCGTGCCCGTCACCAGCGCACACAGCACGGTCCTTCCATCGGTTCCCGCAAATGCAATCCGTTTCATGTCTTTTTCCTTTCCGGACCCGCCGGCGCACCCGCGGCGTTTATTCCGCTTTATCAAAGGAACGACGCCGGGGTCAAACGATAAACGACGGGTGTTTTATTCCTTGAAATGGAAATCGGTTGCATATATATTCCTGTTGCGACGCATCACCTTTGTTGGGAGAAAGCCGGCGTGTTCCCCGGATTTACACGAATCATCGAAGAACGGATTCAAAAGGCCATCATAGACGGAGAATTTAATAACCTTCCGGGCGCGGGAAAACCCCTGCGGCTGGAAGACGACCGTCACATTCCCGAAGACTTGCGCCTGGCCCATAAAATCCTGAAAAACGCGGATTGCCTTCCCCCTGAAATCGAGCTGAAAAAAGAAATCCATCGTACGGAAGATCTTTTAGCGGGCATTCAAGACGCCCGGGAAAAATACCGCCTGACAAAGAAATTAAATTTTTTGATTCTCAAACTCAACACCATGCGCAACACCTCCGCGGAACGCGACATCCCCCAGCACTACACGGAAAAATTGGTGGCGCGGATGGAAAAATCCCACAGAATGTAGACCTTAGATCTTCGCGCATCATGTTTGTTAAACACGATAAAGAACAAAGCGGCGTCTTCAAAAGTATTATGGCGGCCCATGCCATCTTGCTCCTTCACGTCTTTTTGATCGCCGGCATCGGGCTCCTCGTCCTTTTCTTCGGCGGTTTCATCCGTTACATGGGATGGATTTTCCTTGTTGGTGCCGGCGTTATCCTGGCCCTGGGCTATCGGTTTTACCGGCGGATGAAGCAAGAAGGAAAAACCGTTGCCGAGATGATGCGCCCCTCCCTATTACAAGGGAAATCCGTGGAGCTTTCCGTGATGGACGGGCTGATATCCTTTAAAGTCGGGGAATCCCGGGATCGAAAACAGATCGACGCCCCACCGGGAAAACCCAGGGCGCTTTTGGAAGATCCCCATTCCAAACCGATGGAAGAATTGGCGGAGCTGGTCCGCCTGTTGGAAAGCGGCCTCATCACCCGGGAAGAATACGATCAGGCCAAAAAGAGCTTCTTTCGTCCATAACGGTTCATCCGCGGTCTTCTTAAAGGCCAAAAAAAAGCAGGAGCTTGAATCATGAAAAAATTGACCGTGGCCCTCCTTTCCGGGGGGGTCTCCTCGGAACGGGAAGTCTCCCTCAACAGCGGCCGTCAGGTTTATGAGGCCCTGGACAAGGATAAGTACACCATCGTCCGCTACGATCCCAAGACCGACCTTCCCCGGCTGATGGCCGACGCCCCGGCCATCGATGCGGCGCTCGTCATCCTTCACGGACCCTTCGGGGAGGACGGCACCATCCAGGGGCTGCTGGACCTTCTGGATATCCCGTACCAGGGATCCGGGGTGCTGGGAAGCGCGTTGGCCATGAATAAGCTGGCCGCCAAGCGCCTTTACGAAAAGGCGGGGCTCACGGTGCCTGCCTATTTGGTGGTTACATCGCGAATGCCCGTGGAACCCGAGAAATGGATCGACACCCTTGGGCTCCCCCTGGTGGTGAAACCCGTCAACGCCGGTTCCAGCGTGGGCATCACCATCGTCAGATCCGCCGATCAGCTGAAGACGGCCCTGGAAGCCGCCTTTGTCCACGACGACACGATCCTTCTGGAAGCCTATATCCAGGGCGTGGAACTCACCGGCGGGGTTCTGGGAAACGATACCCTGGAGGCCTTTCCGCTGATCGAGATCATTCCCAACACCAATTTCGAATTCTTCGACTACACGGCCAAGTATACGCCGGGCGCCTCCCGGGAGATCTGCCCCGCCCGAATCCAGGAGGATCTCGCCCAAAAGGCTCAAGACGCCGCCATGAAAGCCCACCAGGCCCTCTTCTGCCGGGGATACAGCCGCACCGACATGATCCTGAAAGATCCGGACGTCTATGTCCTGGAAACCAACACCATTCCGGGCATGACGGCCACCAGCCTTTTGCCCCAGGCCGCGGAAAAAGCCGGGCTTTCCTTCACCGCCCTCCTGGACCGGCTCATCGCCTTGGCCCTGGAGGACAAGAAACGGCGGGCGGCCCACCAATCCCTGGCAAGTGTCGCCGCTGAAACCGGTCATTGATGATTCTCAAAACCTTCAAAGACCTCAAATCCCGTTATGCATCCCTTACGGGGGGTCCGCTGCATCCCTTCTCCCCTGGCCCAAATCCTCAATACCTCCAAGACCGCCCAGGCCCAAATCCTTTCCGACTGGATGCTCCCAGGCACATGCGTCATTTACCGCCGGGCGGATCTTTTGAAAGCGGCCGACCGATACCATAAAGACGGTGTGGAGGCGGTGGTCACCAAGCAGGACCGCATGCACTGCGGGCACGGCATCCGCCGGTGGGAATCCATGGAGAACCTTTACAACGTGGTCTCCATGCTGCCGTCGGCCTACCCCTTTGTGCTGCAGCCGTTTCTTACACGCTTCACCGATGTCCGGGTCATCCTCGTGGGCGACTTTGTGGAAGCCTATTCCCGGACCAATCCCCACAATTTCCGGCAGAACCTGGCCGCCGGAGGCACCCATCGACCCTTTTCCCTTTCAAAGGAGATGGAGGCGTTTTGCCGCGCTGTCATGGAACGGGGCCGGTTTCCCTATGCCCACGTGGACCTTCAGGTGGTGGATGAAACCACCGTGTATCTCTCGGAAATTGCCTTGAACGGCGGCATCGCGGGAGCGGACATCGACCGGAAAAGACTGGATCAAAAAAAACAGGCCCTGGTGGAAGCCGTCGCCAGGGCGTCTTCTTTGGAGGGATCCCCAGAAAGGATTGACTGCGATGGCTGAAACTTCGAAAAAAGCAAAATCCCGTAATCGTCCGCCCCGGGTGGGGATCGTCATGGGAAGCGATTCGGACCTGGAGGTGATGGCGGAAGCCGCTTCGGTGCTCAAGCGCTTCGGAATTCCCTTCCAAATGACGGTGGCCTCGGCCCACCGGAGCCCAAGTCGGGCCGCTGCGTTTGCATCGGAAGCCAAGGATCGGGGCATGGGGGTGATCATCGCCGGGGCCGGGCACGCCGCCCACCTGGCAGGCGTTTTGGCGGCCCACACGCCCCTCCCGGTCATCGGCGTCCCCATCGATTCATCGGCCCTGAAAGGCCTGGACGCCCTTTTTTCCACGGTCCAGATGCCCCCGGGGATCCCCGTGGCCACCATGGCCATCGGAAAACCCGGGGCCCGGAATGCCGGGATTCTGGCGGCCCAGATCCTGGCCCTTTCCGACAAGCGCCTGGCCGGAAAGCTGGCGGCGTTCAAGGAAGAAATGGCCGCCCAGGTGGAAGAAAAGGCCAGAAAAGTTGAAGCCGCCGGATCGTCGTGACAACCTGCTGCGCATCGATCCCGCAGATCCGGCGCCGGCGATCCTTTCCAAGGCGGCGGGCGTCCTGTCGGCAGGGGGCGTCCTTGTCTTCCCCACCCGGTCCCTGTACGGCCTGGGGGTGGATGCCTTCAACGAAAAGGCGGTGGAAAAACTTTTTCGAATCAAGGGAAGGCCTGCCGGAAAACCCGTCCTGGTGTTGATTCATGACCTCGGTCAACTCGGTTCCCTGGTCATCGACGTTCCTGAAACCGCCAGGCATCTGATCCGCCGCTTTTGGCCCGGAAGACTGACCCTGGTCTTTCATGCCGGCAAAGGGCTTCCCCAAAAGCTTACCGCCGGAACCGGCAAAATCGGGGTCCGGCTGGCCGGGCATCCGGTGGCCGCACGCCTTGCCGCCGCCTTCGGGCATCCGATCACCGGCACCTCCGCCAACCGTTCCGGCCGACCCGGCGCCTTTCGGGTCCCTGACCTGGATCCCGGTATCCGGAATGCCGTGGACCTCATCCTCGATGCCGGCCCCTTGAAAGGCGGCGCGGGATCCACGATCCTTGACGTCACGTGTGATCCCCCCAGGATCCT
>JAFDGC010000047.1 GCA_019309485.1 Deltaproteobacteria bacterium
AAAGCGTTTTCAGGGCGTTCACGATATCCTCGGCCCGTTTGGCCAGGGGTATACCATGGGCTAAATCCCCCTGGCTTTTCCCGCATCCCCGGTGACTGAACCGGAAGTAGGCGACTTTCTTTTCGGATAAGGCTTCCGCCAGGCACACCTGCTTGGGAGAATCGGCGTCGGCGAGGAGGCCGTGGCTCCCGATGACAAACGGCGGCGCCCCCCGGTCCGGAAAATGCAACACCCCGTGCAGGCGGAATCCGCCGGAGTCAAAAAACAGGTCAATGATGCGGGAATCGGTCATTTTTCGATTTCGATTGCGACTATGATTTCGATTTCGATCCCGATTTGAATCGGCACCGGACCCCTTGACCCCTTGACCCCTTGACTCCTTGACCCCTTGACTCCTTGACCCCTAAATTCCTTGACCCCTTGCACCTTTTCCCGATAAAAACCCGAACGCCCGGTTTTTTTTCGGCTGCGGGATCCATTGTTCAAGAAAGGACATTAGAACAATCTTCACGGCCATGGCCTCGGACGGCCGGGGGATCGGCCGTATCGACGGGCTGGCGGTGTTCGTGGACTATGCCGTCCCCGGGGATCAGGCCCGAGTGGTAATCGTCAAGAAGCGCAGAAATTACGCCGAGGCAAGGCTTTTGGAACTCCTGACTCCCTCTGCCTGCCGGGTGGATCCGCCTTGCCCCTACTTCGGTTTTTGCGGGGGGTGCAGGTGGCAGCATATCGTCTACGATCAGCAGCTGGTATATAAACGGCAGCAGGTAGCGGATGCGCTGGAGCGCATCGCCGGCCTTGCCGGCGTACCGGTGCATCCGGTGGTCCCGTCTCCGGCCGTTTACGGATACCGGAACAAGATGGAATTTTCCTGCTCCGACCGCCGGTGGCTTTTCCCCGAGGAGATGGAAAAACCGGACGTAACTTCCGATTTTGCGCTGGGACTCCACATTCCCGGAACCTTTGACAAGATTATCGATATTCAACAATGCCTCCTGCAGCCTGCGCCTGGAAACGCCATCCTGAAAACGATCCGGGCCCTCATCCGGGCATCCGGTGCGCCGCCTTACGGCTTGAAAACCCATACGGGATTCTGGCGTTTTGTCACGTTGCGCCGTTCCGGCGATTCCGGGAGATGGATGGTCAACCTCGTCACGGCGGCGGAGGATCTTTCCGTTGTGCAACCGGTGGCCCATGACCTGACGGTGCGGCACCCTGAGATTCTTTCCGTCGTAAACAACATCACGGCCAGAAAAGCCGGCATCGCCGCAGGGGAACGGGAAATCCCCCTGGCCGGGCCGCCCAGGATTACGGACCGCCTGGGGCCGTACGTGTTCCGCATTTCAGCCAACGCCTTTTTCCAGGTCAACACGCCTGCGGCCGAAACCCTTTTCTCCGCGGTCAAGCGCTATGCGGCGCTCACCGGAAAAGAAACGGTCCTGGATCTTTATGCCGGGACCGGTGCTATCGCCATCACACTCTCCGGCCGTGCCGGATCCGTTGTGGGGATGGAGATCGTCCCGGAAGCCGTGGAGGACGCCTTGGAAAACACGCGGATCAACGGGATCCGTAACTGCCGGTTTCTTTGCGGTGATGTCCGGAAACTCCTCCCCGGCCTTGAAAGCCAACCGGACGTGATCGTCATTGATCCGCCCCGGGCCGGAATGCACCCGAAATCCGTAACCGGGGTCCTGGACCTGCAGGTCGAACGGATGGTTTATGTGTCGTGCAATCCGGCCACTCTGGCAAGGGATTTGAGCCTCATCAAGGACGCCTATCGCATCTTGGAGGTTCAGCCCGTGGATATGTTTCCCCAAACCCCCCATGTCGAGGCGGTGGCCCGGCTGGAGCGGAAATGATATCGGAAGAAAAACATCGAACGGCCCTGGGGATCGCCAGCGCGGTGGGGGCTTTTTTGATCTGGGGCTTAAGCCCCATCTTTTTCAAGTGGCTCAAGGCGGTTCCGCCCTTTGAAATCCTCATGCACCGGATGGTATGGTCCTTTGTCTTTCTCATGCCGTTGATCCTTGTTGGGGGACACTGGAACGCCTTTAAATCGGCATTGATGAACCGGCGGACCATGGGAATCCTTTTAGGGACCACCCTTTTAGTTTCCGTCAACTGGTTTTTATTCATCTGGGCCATCAACAACAACCAGATCCTGCAGACCAGCCTGGGGTATTACATCAATCCGCTCATCAATGTCCTTTTGGGCAGGATATTTTTGAAAGAGCGCCTCCGGAGACCCCAGATCATCGCCGTTTGCATCGCCGCCGTCGGCGTGGGGTATTTAACGCTGCAGTTCGGCCGGATTCCGTGGATTTCTTTAACCCTGGCGTTTACCTTCGGTTTCTACGGCCTGATCCGAAAAACCGCCTCCGTGGGGGCCCTGGAAGGCCTCGCCCTGGAAACCCTTCTGATGTCTGGTCCCGCGCTGGCGTATCTTTGCTATCTGAACGCCGGCGGAGGCGGGGCTTTTTTCCGCATGGGGCCGCGAATCGATTTCCTTCTCATGGGCACCGCCCTGGTCACGGCCCTTCCCCTTCTGTTGTTTACCGAAGGGGCCCGCAGGATCTTTTTTTCCACGGTGGGGATCCTGCAATACATCGCCCCGAGTTCCACCTTTTTGCTGGCGGTGTTCGTTTACGGGGAGCCCTTTTCAACGGCCAAGCTGTGGACGTTCGTCCTGATCTGGGTCGCCCTGGTGCTCTATTCAACGGATTCCGTCCTTTACTACCGGAGATACCATTCGGCACTGCGGAAGACTCCCTGAGATTCCGACGGCGTCACTCGAACCGGGCGGTGAAAGATTCCGGCGTCAGGCGCACCCGATCATGGAGCCGGCCCTTGAGGATGAAAAGCCGGGGGGATTCCGGGAAGTCGAAGAGGCGGTAGAGGCGATACCCGTCCGGGTTTGCCGCGGAAAAGGCAAGTTCGGCCGCGGACAATAAGAACGGGAAGCGCATGCCGCAGGACGTGGCTTTTACCTTGATAAAAAGGGGGTCTTCTTTTTCGTCGTATGAAAGGATGTCATAGGGCGGATGCGCCGGGCCCGCATCAGGGGAAATGCACTTTATCCGGCGGGCGGCTTCAAAAAACCCTTCTTCCCGGAGACGGGCCTGTTCAAAATCAAAGACAAAGTCTTTTCCGGCCCCTTTCAAGTCGGGATTTCCGTCTTCGGTTTTCACGAATGTGTATTTTTTCATGATTTTTCGGATAAGGCGCGCCTTTTTTCCGCCTCCGCGTCCAGGACGCCCGGGCGGATCCGTCACCACGGCTTCGAAGAAGAACTCCCGCTGCATGGGAATCGACAGGGAGCGCCGGGCATAGGCCATCAGGGCATCCGCGGTCTCGGGATGCTGTTCCAGATAGGCGTCGATGGCTTCGATGAGAAGGGTCTGGTAGTTGTCCAGGGGTTTGAATCCCCGAATGGACGGCAGGCCCAGGGCCGTAAGGGCGGCGCTGATGGTGTGATATTTCTTTTGAACCGCGCTCGCGTTTCGACTGGACAGGGTTTCCACAAGCCGGTTCCGGTGTGCCGTTTTGCTGTAAGGCTTCCCCTGGAGTTCCACGACAAGCATGGAGAAGTAATCAGCCACGATGGCATCCACTTCTTCCTTGCTCCAGGGATTCATCTTGCCGGCCTTTATCCGGATGGCCTATGCGGGTGTTTCATGGTCCACGACGGTAAGCCCCACGAGATAATGGTCTTTGTGCGGGCCTTCCCGGCACAGGGTGATGTGACGGATTTTGGTGAGGATATATTTCAGCTCGCCGCGGACGCCGGAGGGGGCGTATCGCATGCGATGGACTTGCCCCACTTCCAGGCGGGACAGGATATCCGAATCCCGGCGCACGGCGATGCACAGGCCGCCCTCGGAGGTGTCGCGCAATTTGAACTGGTAGATGGGGGTTTCCTTGTCCACGGTGACCTGCACGCTGTAATATTGATCCACGAGGGTCCGGGGCGACATCCTTCTTTCCCGGGAATCTGTTTTGGGGGGTGGCGTTTTTTCCACTGGCCCTCCTGTGCCAGGATGCGTTCATGACCGGAAAGCTCACTTAATCCGAACAAAGGCCCCATGTCAAGTCGTACGTGTGGCCACGCAAATCCAGGCCGCCAGATAGGATGCCGCGGCAAACAAAAGATTCGCGGATATGCCGAAGCTGACCGCCACCTGAACCGCAGCGACAGCGGTCAAAACAGAGGCGCAGCCGTTGGCCGCCCATGCGAAGGCTCGTTCCTGGGGGGTTTCCAAAAGGGTCCGCATTCCCAGGGGAAAGGGAATCCCCGCCGGGAGCCCCATCGGCAACAGCAGGGCAAAGGCGACGGCCAGGCGATGGCCCTTGGAAAACCGGAGCATGTCCTGGATCCATTGATCAAGGAACCAGAAGCCTGCGGCCGTAAAAAGGGCGAGGATCCAAAGGGAGATTTTCATAGCGTGGCTTCCCAGTTTCTGGGAAAACCGCCCTCCGACGGCGGAAAACAGGAGGATCCCGATGACGCCGACCACGAAGCTGATCACCGGGTCGGACAGGGGAAGGACAAAGGCCTGGATGAAATACATCTCCAGGAACATGAATCCCGTCCCCACGAAAAAAAAGTAGATCGTCTGCCGGAAGGGTACGGATTTGCGCCGCCGGTGCGCCAAAAGGGCCGGAAGCACGAGAAAGACCATGCTGATCAGGGCGGCTTCCAGGAACACGACCACAACAATGATCTCCCCGGACAGAAACAGCCCGTAAAAGCGGCTCCCCGTGGTCCGGTAGAGAGCCTTGATTTTGTCGAGCTTGAGGAACCGGTCCGGAAAGGGGCGGTCATCGGTGCGGGGAGTCACATCGATGAGATACTCCCGAAAAAAGGCTTTCGCTGTCCCTTTGGCATAGTCGTCGGCCAGGCGGCCGAGGGCGTCATGATAATAGGGTTCGGGGAATCGGCTGTATCGATTGACCGGATCCGGCACCATGGGCTGACTGAATACAAAGTCGAAGTTAAGCCGGTTTGCAAAGTCGGTCAGGGGAGCGAAATCCGGAAGAGGCTGGGAGGAGACGATTAAAACAAAGGCGTCCCAGCTTCGAAGAAGGACAATGTGGCGGCCGGGATCCGAAACCTCTGCCTGCCATAGGGCCTCGCGGGCGGTGGACCACAGGCGAAGGGCATCGGCCGGGGGCAGGCGGAGGCGGCGGGAGACGATGAGCACCCCTTTTTCCGAAAGCCGCTTAAGGGCGGCGGCAAAAGCATCCACGGTGAGGAGATAATCCTGGCCCAAGGCGCCGGCGCCTGGAAGCGACGGCCCCCAGTCCTCCACGTGGATGACGTCGAAGGCCGGCCCGGGGGCGGAAAGCACCGCCCGGGGCGAGTCGTTGATCACGGAAAGGCCGTAATGCCGGTGAATCCATTCTGCGAGCACGGGGTTGGATTCCGCCACCGTCACGGATTTTGCTCCGGATGCCCTGGCACAGGGGACTGCGGTGCCGCCTCCGGCCTGGATGACCAGGACCCGACCGGGATCGGGCACAAGGACATACCCGGCATATTGGAGCGTGTATGGGGCAAAGGGCGCATCCGGTTCCGGCGCATAGAAGGTCAAGGGATGGTCTCCGTCTTTGAAGGCCACCCATTGGGCTGGAGGGGCCGCGGGGAATTTGAGGCTCAGCCCCCGGGCATGCCGGAAAAAGGGGCTGCGCACCCCGTCCACCCGGCCGTGGAGGGTGGATCGGGTTTCAAAAACCGCGGATTTCGGAAACTGGAGGGTCTGGCTTAAGGCTTTATACGGGGAAGGATGGATCCGGATGGGCGCGGAATCCCCCAAAAAAAGCCCGACGGTTGCGATGCTGACGATACCTGCCGCCGAAAGGATCCTCCAAAACGGCGTTTTCACGCCCGGCCCCGGGGATTCCCTTTGGGGCTTTCCAAAGACCGCCGCCAGGGAAACGCCTGCCGCCGGAAGCAACGGGATAAGGGCGGACAGGGCGGCGGCACCGGTTTCTCCGAAAGCGACCAGGAGGGGAAACGCCGCCCCTGCACCGCATGCGGAGCCGGCCATGTTGGCAAAATAGACGGTGCCACTTTTTTCGGGATACGCAGCATATCCGATCATCACGGTCAGCCCGGCGAAGAAAAAGGCCACACCCAGGATCAGATACAGGCACAGCAGGTACAGTGCCTGGACCGGTTCGAAGGGAAGGCGGAAATAATCGAAGGGGATCCGGCTTAAAACAAAGAGTGAAAAACAAGTGGAAAGACAGAACCCGAACAACAGCCCGCCAAGGCGGGTCTTTGTGGACCATTTTTTCTCCCAACCCGGCATCCGGGCGTCCAGCACAAAGAACAGAACCCCGCCCGCGGCAAAGCCGAGGAGGGCGATGCTGATGACCATGAAAGACAGATGATGCCACTGGCTGATGGAAAAAAGCCGCGCCAGGAGGACCTCGAAGGAAAGGGCGGAAAAGGATAGGAAGAATACGGCCGAAAAAATCATCGGGCGCCCAGGGCGTGTCCGGTCATGGGCACGAAGAGCACCCCGCAGATCTGGTCAATGATGTAGTCCTCTCCTTTTTTGGTGACCCGGACCAGGTTCTGGTAGCTGAAGGGGTTTCCCAGGGGGAGGATGAGACGGCCCCCGTTTCTGAGCTGTTTAAGCAGGGGAGGGGGAATATGATCCACTGCCGCGGTGATCATGACGGCATCGAAGGGCTGGGCCTTCTCCCACCCGAAATAGCCGTCTCCGCTCCTGATTTTTATGTTCGTGTAACCCAGTTCTTTTAGTATCTTGGAAGATTTTTCATAAAGTTTTTCTTTAATATCGATCGTATATACGTTGGGCGTGATTTCGGCCAGAACAGCGGCCTGGTACCCGGAGCCGGTTCCGATTTCCAGGACTTTGGCCCCGGGATCAAGGGAAAGTTTTTCGGTCATCAAGGCCACGATGTAGGGCTGGGAGATGGTCTGTCCTTCCCCGATGGGAAGGGGGTGATCCCCGTAGGCCTTGTCTTCCAATCCTTCCGGCACGAAACGGTGCCGGGGGACGCTTTTCATGGCCGAAAGGACCCTTTTGTCCGTGATGCCCCGGTCCTGGATCTGGGTTCGGACCATCTCCTCGCGTTTTTTTCGGTAAGGGTCAACGGGTTCCCCGGAAAACACCAAGGCAGGGATGGAAACAAGGACAAAGACGGCTAATAGGAAATTGAATCGTTTCATGGTCCACCCCGGTGACGGGTCGAAAAGAAAAGCGTGACACAGCCCTGCAGCATCCGTTGATTTTTACCGCAAAGGGCAAAACGGGTCAAGGGGTGGAAGAAACACAAGGCCGGATATACACACCGCGGCGTACGAAGCTGGGTATGGACAGGACCGGGGTTTTATTTTACAAAGGGGCCAAGGGGCCAAGGGGTCGAGGGGTTAGGTGCCAGGGGCCAGAGGCCAGAGGTCAGAAATCGGTATTGGTATCGGTACCGCAATCGGTATCGGTATCGCAATCGCAATCGAAACCGAAGCCGCAATCCAACCCCTGTCCAACAGGCATGCCACGGTTTTGCCTAAATCACCGGGAGGCTTTTTATGAAGCTGCCAAGGAAAGGACGTATCCCATGAAAACCGTTTTGAGAAAGCTCGGCATACAGGCCACGGAAAACGGCGCCGGAACCGGGGATCCGGTGCGTTGCCACGGCCGCCTCCTGGAGGTCCGGTCCCCCATCCACGGCAAAATCATCGGAAAAGTGCGCCTGGCCGATAAGAACGACTACGAAACGGTGATCCGCCGGGCCGTGGACGCCTTCGCCTCCTGGAAAAACATGCCCGCCCCCAAAAGGGGGGAGATCGTGCGGCAGATCGGGCTGGCCCTGCGGGAGAAAAAACAGGACCTGGGCACCCTGGTCAGCCTGGAGGTGGGAAAGATCCGGGTGGAAGGCGAAGGCGAAGTCCAGGAGGCCATCGACATGGCGGATTTCGCCGTGGGTCAATCCCGGATGCTCTACGGGCTTTCCATGCAAAGCGAACGCCCCCGGCATCGGATGCTCGAGCAGTGGCTTCCCCTTGGCCCAGTGGGCGTGATCACCGCCTTCAACTTCCCTGTGGCGGTATGGTCCTGGAACGCCCTGATCAGCCTGGTATGCGGGGATACGGTCATCTGGAAGCCCTCTTCCAAGGCGCCTCTCACGGCCATCGCCATCATGAAAACTGCACGGGAAGTGCTCCAGGCAAACGATCTCCCGGAAGGCATCCTGAACTGGGTGGTGGGGGACCGGGAGGACGTTGGCGAAGCCCTCATCAACGACCCGCGGATCCCCCTGATTTCCGCCACGGGAAGCGTGGCCATGGGCCGGCACGTCTCCCAAACCGTTTCCCGCCGCCTGGGAAAGACCCTCCTAGAGCTGGGGGGGAACAACGCCGTCATCGTCACGGCCAAGGCGGACCTGGATCTGGCTGTGCCCGCCATCGTATTCGGCGCCGTGGGGACGGCCGGACAGCGCTGCACCACCACCCGCCGGGTCATCGCCCAAAAGGCGATCTATGACGATCTTGTCCGACGCCTGGCGGCGGCCTACCGGCAGATTCCCATCGGCGATCCCTTGAAATCCGGCACCCTCATGGGGCCGCTGATCGACGTTCAGGCCGTGGAGACCATGCAGGCCGCGCTTTCCCGCATCAAAAAACAGGGGGGCCGGATCCTGTACGGCGGAGAAATCCTTTCCGGGAAAGGCTTTGCCGCCGGCACGTATGTGACCCCGTGTCTGTGCGAGATCTCTCCGGAGGCGCCCATCGTATCCGAGGAAACCTTTGCGCCCGTTTTGTATCTGATCCGGTACGAAAGCTTCGACGAGGCCCTTCGATACCAAAACAGCGTTCCCCAGGGGTTGTCTTCCGCCGTGTTCACCACGGATCTGCGGGAGGCGGAACTCTTTTTGTCGCCCGAGGGGAGCGACTGCGGGATCGCCAACGTGAACGTGGGGACCTCCGGCGCCGAGATCGGCGGGGCATTCGGCGGGGAAAAGGAAACCGGGGGCGGCCGGGAATCCGGGTCCGACGCCTGGAAGGCCTACATGCGCCGTCAGACCTGTACCATCAACTGGGGGACCGAATTGCCCCTGGCCCAGGGAATTCGATTTGAGCCGGTGTAAGCTTCAATGAAGCCCTATTGGATCGCCGGAATCCTTTTCGCCGCCGCCTTTGCCGGGCTCATGGCCGTCCGTTTGAATCTCTTTGTTGTGCCGGGGCAAGTCCCTCCTGCAGGGCTCGTGGCCCTTGGGGAAAGAGACACCTGGATGCACATCTTCCAGGGAGATCAAAAAATCGGGTTTTCCCATTCAATCCTGAAAAGGGACCCGGCAGGGTACCGGCTGGAGCAAACGGTGCGCATGCGACTTTCCACCATGGGGCTGGTCCAGGATGTGACGCTTTCCACCCGATCCCGCCTGAACCCCGACCTGTCTTTATTCTCATTTGATTTTCGCATGGATTCCGGGAGGTTTCGATTCGAAGGAAAAGGAATACATGAGAAAGGAAAGCTGGCGGTGGAAATGAAAGGGACCGGCGGCGCCCGGCAGATGGAAATCCCCGTTTCCGGTCCGGTGCACCCGGCATCCGTGATTTATGACGCCGTCATCGCTTCGGGCATGAAACCCGGGGAAACCCGCCGTTTTGATGTGTTCGATATCGCGTCTTTGGGCCGCACCCCCGTATCAGTGACGATGGAGGGAAAAGAAAAGATTTTTTTAATGGGTGCCTCCAGGGATGTCTCGAAGGTCACCCTCGATTATAAAGGAATGACCCAGGAGGCGTGGATCAGCGAAGAGGGAGAGGTGCTCAAAGAAGAAGGGCTGCTGGGGATGCGACTTGAAAAGACGGATCGTTACAAGGCTGTTTCCGGAATCGTTTCCCGTCCCGACCGGGATCTCACGCACCTGGCCTCGGTGCCCGTCGATACGCCCATCGAAAACCCCAAAACCCGGACCCGGCTGGCAGTAAAAATCGACGGTGTTTTAGCGGCCAACCTGGATCTCAACGGCGGGCGGCAGCGGTTTTATGAAAAGATCCTGGTCATCGAAAAAGAACGCCTTCCGGATCTTGAAAACGCATCCGTCGCGACACCCCTGGATGCCGCCTATCTCTATGCCACGCCCTTCATCCAATCGGATCATGATCGCATCCGGGATCTTTCCCTGCGGATCACGACCGTATGGGATCGTCCCCTGGAAAAAGCCCGGGCCATCGTGGACTGGATCCAGGAGAACATCCAAAAAAAACCGGTTCTTTCCATTCCCGATGCCCTGTCGGTGCTGGAAAACCGCTCCGGGGACTGCAACGAGCACGCCGTCCTTTTCGCGGCCCTGGCCCGGGCCGCCGGGATCCCGGCCCGGGTGGAAGCCGGTCTGGTGTACCTTAAAGACGGCTTTTATTATCATGCCTGGAACCTTGTGGATGTGGGAGGATGGATCACCGTGGACGCGCTTTTCAACGAGATCCCGGCCGATGTCACCCATATACGGCTGATCCGGGATGCGGAGAAAAAGCAGTTGGATCTCCTCCCGGTCATCGGGAGGATCGGCATCACCGTGGTCGATGAATGAAAAGGAAAAAGGCGCTTTTGATATGATCGTCCTGAACCGGCTGACCAAGCGCTACACCAAAACCTTGGCGGTGAACGACCTGAGCCTGGCGGTTCCCAAGGGGGAGATCTTCGGATTCATCGGCCCCAACGGTGCGGGGAAGACCACCACCATCAAGATGATGGCCGGCCTCATGGCCCCCACCTCGGGATCCGTTTCGATCTGCGGTATTGACATGGCCGAAAACCCCCGGGAAGCCAAGGCCAGGATCGGATTCATCCCTGACCGGCCATACCTGTATGAAAAGCTCACCGGCATGGAGTTTTTGAAGTTCATCGCCCGCGTCTACGGGATGGTGCCCGACGGGTTCAAGGAAAAGGCGCAGTTCCTCCTGGATCGGTTTGCCCTGGCCGATTGGGCCGATGACCTCATCGAGGCCTATTCCCACGGCATGTGCCAGCGGCTCGTGATGGTCGCGGCCCTGCTCCACGATCCGGAAGTGATCATCGTGGACGAACCCATGGTGGGACTGGATCCCGTGGCCGTCATCCTGGTGAAACGGATCTTCCGGGAGTTGGCGGAAAAGGGCGTCACCCTTTTCGTGTCCACCCACTCCCTGGGCGTGGCCCAGGATGTGTGTCATCGGATCGGAATCATTCACCGGGGGCGTCTGATCGCCACCGGGAGCCTGGATCAGCTCCGGGAGCGGGCCCGGGCGGCAGACGCCGACCTGGAAGCCGTCTTCATGGCGTTGACCGCGGAAAACTCAAACCCCATGTAGAGCGGCATTTTATCCCGGCAAGGCGAGGACAGGCATGCCGCCGAACGGCGTCGGGTTTATGGATCAGGGATCCTCATGAAAACCGTCACAACTCTCCTCCTCCCCCGCCTCTGGCCCTTGAAGCGGCCCGTGGCCTCCGGGATGATGAAACGCTCCTTTCGGCTGTGCATCCTGGGCGGCATCGGAGCGGCCTTCTGGATCGGAATTTTCGGCGTTTCCATGCGCGTGCTCCGGTATTTCCGGGGAATAGAAGAGGTGGGGGACCTGATCCTGGCCAAGCTGTTGTCCATGATGCTCATCACCGTCTTTTCTTTGTTGATCTTTTCGGCAATCCTTACCTGCCTTTCCAAACTGTATCTCAGCAAGGATCTGTCTTTGGTCTTTTCCCTCCCGGTGGAGCGGCACCAGATCTTCATCGCCCGGTGGCTGGAGAGCACCTTCGACAGCGCCTGGATGGTGATGCTTTACACCCTCCCGGTTCTCATCGCCTACGGCATCGCCTACGATGCGTCTTCCATGTACTATGCGTATCTCCCCGTGGCCCTGGTCCCCCTGGCAGCCGTCGCTTCCGGCATCGGCGCCCTGGTGGTGATCCTGGCCGTGATGGTGATCCCGGCCAACCGCATCCGCACCCTTTTCGTTTTTTTCGGGCTCTTTGCCTTTATCGCCGTGTACATCGCCTTCCGGCTCCTTCGCCCGGAACGCCTGGTGGATCCCGAGGCCTTTGCCACGGTGTTGGTCTACCTTCACGCCCTCAAGTCCCCGGATTTTCCGTTTCTCCCCAGCACCTGGGCCTACGACGGTATCCATGGTCTCTTGGCCGGTGACGCCGCACAAGGCCTCTTTGCCGCAAGTCTTTCCCTGGCTGCTACGGGCCTTTTGTATTGCGCCATGGTGATCACCGCCGACACCGTCTATTTTTCGGGCCTGTCCAGGGCCCAGACCGTCAAGGAGCGCCTCCTCGAGCCCCGCCGCAAGCCCGCCCTGAAAAAAAGCCGCCTCCCCGGGCCGGTGCGGGCCTTTGCCGAGAAGGAGATCAAGACCTTTTTCCGGGACCAGACCCAGTGGTCCCAGGTCTTTCTCATCGCGGCCCTGGTGGTCATCTACATCTACAACTTCAAGGTCCTTCCCCTGGAACGATCTCCCATTCAGGCCCTTTACCTGCAAAACCTTTTGTCCTTTTTGAACATGGGGCTTGTCGCCTTTGTCCTGATCGCGGTGACGGCGCGCTTCGCCTTTCCCGCCGTGAGCCTCGAAAAGGAAGCCTTCTGGCTTGTGAGGGCTTGCCCCGTCCGGATCCGGACTTATCTTTGGGTGAAGTTCGTCATCTACTTTTTACCGCTTTTGATTTTGTCCGAAATACTGATTGTGGGGACCAACCTTCTGCTTAAGGTGACGCCGTTGATGATGGGGCTTTCCACGGTCACCCTGTGCCTTTTGGTCCCCGGCGTGGTCTGCCTGGGGGTGGGTCTCGGGGCGGCTTTTCCGGATTTTAATTCGGAAAACCCCGCCCAGTCCGTAACCGGCTGGGGCGGCCTGCTCTTCATGATGCTGGGCGCCTTTTTCGTGGGTGCGGTCATCCTCCTGGAGGCGGGACCGGTCTACCGGTTTTTTATGGCGAGGGTCAAAGGCCACGCCCTGTTTTTGTCGGACTGGATCTTTGCCGGCGTTTCCCTTGCCGGCGTACTGGTCCTGGCGGGGCTTGCCGTATGGGTCCCCATGCGCCACGGAGAAAAAAAGCTTACGGAAATGGATATCTGAAAGGAGGATACACCCATGCAAATCACCCCGAGTGTGCACGCGTTTTTCTGGGAATCCATGACGGAGAACAACTGCAATACCTATCTCATCGACGGGAAGAAGAAGATCCTGATCGATCCCGGGCATCTCCACCGGATCGATCACGTGGAGCGGGGGCTTTCATCCCTGGGCCTGGGTATGGGCGACATCCATCTTGTCATCTGCACCCATGCGCATCCGGACCACATGGAAGGGGTCAGCCCTTTCCGCAAGGCCGGGGCCCTGTTCGCTTTTCATGAAAAGGAATGGGAACTGATTCAAGCCATGAGCCAGTACATCGAGGCCGGCTACGGGGTCAAAGCCGATGCCCTGGCCCCGGAATTTTTCCTCACGGAAGGCACCCTGGCGGTGGG
The DNA here is from genome assembly GCA_019309485.1 of Deltaproteobacteria bacterium. GTDB lineage: Bacteria > Desulfobacterota > Desulfobacteria > Desulfobacterales > UBA2156. The sequence continues at coordinate 13,483 of JAFDGC010000047.1, forward strand.
CGACCAAAAGCTTGAGGTGTTTCACACGCCGGGGCATTCCCCGGGATCGGTCTGCCTGTATCTGCCTTCCGAGAAGGTCCTTTTCACCGGGGACTTGATTTTCAAAGAAGGCCTCGGAAGAACGGACCTTCCCGGCGGAAGCGGGGATGAGATCAAGGAAAGCATCCGCAAACTCCAGGGCCTGGATGTGGAATTCCTCCTTTCCGGCCACGGCGAGATGCTTGCCGGAAAAGAAGAAATCCGGGCCAATTACGATTTTTTGGATCGGTACGTATTTTCGTATGTTTAAAGGGTTCGAGGGTTCGAGGGTTCAAGGGTTCGAGGGGTCAAGGGTTCGAGGGGTCGAGGGTTCGAGGGTTCAAGGGTTCGAGGGTTCGAGGGGTCGAGGGTTCAAGGGTTAGAAGGACAGAGGTTATCAAAATCGGCATCGGTATTTAAATCGAAATCGGTATCGCAATCGTCGCCCTTCTCCCCCGGCATGGGGGATAGGGTGAGGGGGAAAAGAAAGGAGGAATACGTCGTGTCGGAAATCAAGAGCACACTCGATTTGGTGATGGAAAAAACACGGCACATGACGCTCAGCGGCGAAGAAAAGGAAGCGCGCCGCCGCAAAGAATTTTCGGACCATCTCAGGGGTGTGCTTCAAAAGTACATGGACGGCATTTTGTCCCTTGAAGACGCCGAAAAGGAGATCCTTGAACTGAAGAATCAATTCGATCTCGATGAAAAGCCCCTTTTAAAGGAACACATTTTCGACGCCTTCGATCCCGAAGGAGACTATCCCTTGCTCCTGGAATTGCTCCGCCGTGTATTCGCGGCCGACACGACCGGTATCGAACAGGCTGTCCAGGCGTACCGAAAATCCAGGGAGGAAATGCTGCACGGGGTGTCGCAAAACGCGCGGCGCACGCTCAAGGAAAATTACGGTATTTCCGGATCCGCCGTGCTGCCGAATCCATTGAAAGATCCGACCGTTAACGCCTCCCTTGAAACCCTCAGCGCGTCCTTTCAATCGCGCCTTCGAAAAGAAGGTGGGCGGATTTAATTCATCCATTTTGATCCCTGTGCTTTTCCAGGAAGCGTAGCACGGCAGCCTCATATCCCGGCGCCTTGCTTGATCCGCTGTGGTTGGCCCCTTTCCCGATGAAGATATCCGAAGATTCCGGGGGGAGTTTTTCTTTGAGGGCAAAGGCAAAGGACAGGGGAAAACGCCCGTCCTTTTCTCCGTGGATAATCATGACGGGCATCTTCAACTCGGGGGCCAAGCGGGCCGGACTCAGGGCTTCGACCCGGCTGCGGTAAAAAAGCTTCATCCAGAACAGGATCATGCGGCCGAAAAAGACACTGAACGAGCGGCTGTACCACCTGAAAAGGCTGGTGAGCATCTCCTCGACGGAAGGATACACACCTTCCATGAAAAGGAGTTTGACTTTATCCGGATTCTGCCAGGCGGCGATGATTGCTCCCCCCGAGCCTGCCGAATGGCCGTAGAGGATGGCCGGCTCTCCGATCCAAGACAAAACAGCTTCGATGTCTTCGGCAAAACGCAGCGCGTTCATTCCGTGCTGGGGACTCGATCCGCCGTGATCCCGGGCGCTGTGAATCACCGTGGCATACCCCCATCGGCCGAACATCCGGGCCCGGGAGATCATCCGGTCCCGATTCCGGGTCCACCCGTGGGCAAACACCACGATTCCCTTGGAAGGACCATCGGGCTCGATGCGCCAGACCTCCAGGGATTTATTGTTGACGGTGGGGATTCGGGTATCCAAAACCCGCCCCCAGTCGGGCGGATCAAGGACCGGCCGCCGCGGATAGTCATGAAGAATATAGGTGAAAATCAGGGTCAAGATCAGGTAGACGGCGACAAGGGACAGAAAAAGCGGGATCATTGCAGGTACACCCTTTCGATCAAATTTTCCTTCCCGGAAGGTGCGTTCCACACGCCATAGGCTTTTATAGGTTTTTGCGACTTAGGCTGCGGGCCCCGCACCGCATTTATCCCCGTGTTTCCACGCGGGGTATTCTGCGGGGTTCTCATAAATACTTGATGAACGGCAATCCAATCAAGGAGGAAGGCCATCATGTCCACGAGTTTCTTGTATCATGTTTTTTTGGTTCGAGGCTACAAATATGTCTCCCGCCTATATCAGTGCGGTTCAGGAGCATCTTCCTGGGTTCAGGAGCATCTTCCTGGTGCTGTCATCGTTTTTGATCATTTCCATGTGATCAAACTGTTCAATGACAGAATTTCTGATTTCAGGAGAAAACTCTATCATTTTGCCACGACCCAATCGGAAAAAGACGTCCTCAAAGGAACCCGGTGGCTGCTTTTGAAAAACCCGGAAAACCTCGATGAAAAACGAAACGAACACCAGC
>JAFDGC010000011.1 GCA_019309485.1 Deltaproteobacteria bacterium
GGAAGTACGATTCAAAGCGCCACTCACCAAAAAACAGCCTGTGGCGGATCGCGTGGTCTCGTCGATTCTTTTTACCATGATTTTTGCCTGGGTTGCGCTGATCCCGATCGACGTTTTTCACTTCCAGTTGTTCCCCAAACCAAGTCTGCTGACCTCGGTTCTGGGGGGCGTGATGCTTCTTATCGGTTTCGGGATTATCTTGGCAACGCTTTACCAAAATTCGTTCGCCGCGCCGATTGTCGAAGATCAAACTGAAGAGGGGCAGGTCGTCATCGACACCGGACTTTACGGCCTCGTGCGTCATCCGATGTACCTGGGATTCATCCCCTATTTCATCGGCTTGGCCCTTTGGCTCGAAAGCTATGTGAGTGCACTTTCGGTACTGCTCATTGTGGGCACCTTCATCGCCAGAGTCTTCATTGAAGAAAAGACGCTACAAGATAATCTGCCCGGCTACCCTGAATACATGGAAAAAACACGTTATCGGCTGATTCCTTTTATCTGGTAGTAATATCGTTAACAAATGGATATGAGAAATTAACTGCCGAATCGGGTAAGGACGGGGGTTTGGCACGTCCTCCCCACACCACCGAGCATGCGGGTCCGCACTAGGCGGTTCCCATGAGCTGCCGCGCCGTAGCGGGGTAAGTCCCGGTGGACCCCTATGTTTGGACAGCCTGAGGGGTGACGTGCACCTTCATATCCCGCATTTTGGCTATTTGTAACACCCGCTCGAAAACGTTTCGGATCCTGTTTTTGCTCATGCAGTTCCCGCCCTTGTTGAACACGATCTCCACGGGTTCCACCCTTCCCGCTTTTAACGCTTCCCGCTTCCGTCGCGTCAACAATGCGGTCAAAGTGTCAGCCAACTGGTTCGACATATCAACCCGGCGCACCGACCCGGTCTTCGTCGAATTTACAACCCCCCGGCGATAGGATCGCTCAATTCGATTATACTTCCCGTGAAAATCGAAATCCCCCAATGCAGGGAGATAAGTTCTCCCAACCTTGCCTCTGCTCGAAACGTACTAAGAAAAATCCGGTAATAGTCCGGTTCGTATTTCAAGCAGGTTTCGAGAAGGAGGTTGACCTCTCCTCGGCGGTCATGGGTTCAACCGCACATCAGCGGTTCCAGTCAAAGATAAGGCGGAGGATCACCCCTTACGACAGATCGACGATTATTAACTCCGCGTCAACGGCATAACCCATAGACCCGAAAGCCACGTCCCTGACCATGCAAACGCTATTTTTTTCGGCTACAGTCAATGCAACCAATCGCTACATAATAACTTAATGATATCATTCATATTTTAAGTTATTGTGCTGCTGTTTTTCCCCCAAGTGTAGCCATTTTATACCCGGAAGCTCCTGTCAGGCTCAAAGTATTGATGAGGCTAAGTGGAGAATAATCCCTTAAAACCCAAATAAAGCATATGAATACAATAAGTTGTTATAGTCTTATGAAATGTTGATAACCCTTTGGCATTCATATTGCGTAACAATAGGACAAGTCGAAAAAATTTTGCTGCTGAAGCATAATAAAACGGCGGTCATGAATTGAGGGCCACAAAAAAGGAGGTGTCCAAATGAAACAAAAAGAAAGAGAAAGGCAAAATGGTGGAAATGGACGTCCCTGCGTTCACAGGCTAAGCGGACGAATCAATGCTCCAAAGGAATGTATTTTTAATTATGAGTGCTATCATTGTCTTTATGACCAGTGGCTGGATAATTTGGATTCTTTTCAGGAAGACGATCATGGAGTCGATGAAAACAAGGATGCAGTGTTTTTACTGGTAGCTTAATCCTTCTGGAAAAGCGGCAGTTCAAACTTGAACAGAAACATCTCATCCGGGATGAAGTAGGAGGTGCATATGCAAACAAAAAAGCTCAAAGAGAAAAAAACAATCAAGGCCTTCCAGGTTGTCGAAAACGAATGTATCTGGATGAAGGCCGGTGTGGTTAATTTCAAACTTTGTGAAAATGCATATGATTGTAATACCTGCCCCTTTGATAAAAGCATGCAAATTGCAATGGGCAAAAGAAAAGATGCAACGGAAAGAAAGAGTTCCGGTTGGTCCGGCAATCTGGTGAAGCAGTTTGAAGGTTCCAGTCGTCCTTGCCGCCATGCTTTAACTGGAAGAGTGGGGGCGCCGAAAATATGTCCGAACAATTATGAGTGTTACCACTGCGCCTATGATCAGTGGCTGGATGATTGGGATATCAGCCTCGGTGGCAACGCACCAGAATATAGGCTTGCTTCAGGATTTCGTGTAGCGGAAGGGTATTACTACCACAAAGGCCACAGCTGGGCACTCTTTGAACATGGCGGTATCGCCCGTGTAGGGTTCGATGATTTCCTGGTTCGTCTTTTCGGCGTGGCGGACGAGTTGCGGCTTCCATCCCTGGGAAGAAAAATGAAGCAGGGAAAACCAGGTCTGGCATTTTCCAGGGAAAAAAACGAAGCGGAAGTCTTGTTCCCCATCTCGGGAAAAGTACTCGCGGTGAATCATACAGCAACGGAATATCCTGGAATCTCTCATGAGGATCCATACCAGTCCGGATGGCTTTGCATCGTGGAGCCTGAATTACCCATGAAAGATGGGCGCGGCCTTTATTACGGTGAGGACAGTGTAAGCTGGATGGAAAAAGAGAGCCAGCGTCTTGTTGCGATGATAGGACCCGAATACGAAAATTTGTCATCGACCGGTGCAGAGCCTGTCAAGGATGTATTCGGTAATTTTCCGGAACTCGGGTGGGATCGTTTAAACAAGGAGTTTCTCAGGAGTTGAAACTGGAATCCGAATTGTCGACGAGGGCATCTTTGAAAAAGCGGTTGCAGTATCGGCAAAAATAAATGGGCGTCCTATCCAGCTGCTCCAGGTCGCCCGAAAAATGCATCAGACACCGGTTGTCTTCACAGTGTCGAAGCTTGAAAAGATGTCCCAGTTCGTGAAGCGCCACCTTGGCGGCTCTTTCATAGACCAGTGAGGGAGCGGGACAGGAACCATCCCGCTCCATTTTTAACCGGAAAATTGACGCCAGCGCGCATTTGCCCCCCAGTTTCGCTTCTCCGAAGACATGGGTAAAAAGGGGTATGAAAAGATCGATGTCCAGCAAGGCGACTACTTTTTCGCATCCAAACTCCAACGCTTCGTAAGTTTTTATAATAATGCCCGCATTATATTGGAGGCGTTTTTCATCATATGCAAATGATGGAGTATCCAAGGCTGGCAGAATCTCGGTAGGTAGATTCAGGTAACCGGAAATGTGGGCTGCGGTCGCCTTGGCGACGAAAACAGGTGTATCTCCAACAGGAACCACACCGATCATGAATTTTTTCGTAGCCATAAACGAAAAAGCCGTTGGATCGGAGCAGGCTTATCATCTTTCGCTCTTTGCGAACCCATGAAAAATATCAACCGCTTTTTCTGAGATTCAACCGCTTAACTTTTTTTTGAAGCGTGACTCGATGAAGACCCAGCACCTTTGATGTCCGGGTAATATTCCATTCATTCTGCTCCAGTGCCTGCCGGATAAATTCTTTTTCCATTTCACTGAGGGAGACTGTTTTTTCGGGCTCGACCGGTGCAGACCGAATAAAGGAGAAGTCTTTTCGATCAAGCGTCCGGGACTTAGACAGCACTACGGCCCTTTCAATTGCATTTTCAAGCTCCCTGATGTTTCCGGGCCATTCGAAATTATTCAGCAGTTCCATTGCACTGTCGGTTACACGGTCTATGCGTTTGGCGGTTTCCCGGCTGTATTTTTTCACAAAATGTTCCACCAAAAGCGGAATATCGGGTTTTCTTTTCCGTAAAGGGGGAACCTCGATGGTGATTACGTTGATGCGGTAATAAAAATCCTCTCTGAAATTTCTTTGTTTGATGTCTTGTTCTAAGTTTCGCCGCGTGGCGGAGATTAGACGAAAATCCACGTCAATAGGTTCCCGGCCTCCAAGTTGGGTGATTTTCTTCTCTTCAAGGACCCTTAAAAGGTTCACCTGCATCTTGGTACTGATTTCTCCGATTTCGTCGAGAAAGAGGGTGCCACCGGAAACGACTTCCAGGAACCCTTTTCGGGCATGATCTGCACCGGTGAAGGCGCCCTTCTGGTGGCCAAAGAGTTCGCTTTCCAGCAGTGAATCAGGGATTGCACCGCAATTAATGGCAATGAACGGGTGTGCGTTGCGCTTGCTTTTCGCGTGGATTGCTTTTGCGATCAATTCTTTGCCGGTACCCGTTTCTCCGGTGATTAAAACAGATGCTTCGCTTTCAGCAACCTCTGGGATCAGCTCGAAAATATCTACCATAGCCTTGGATTGACCGATAATGTTATCAAATCGGGTCATCGTATCCAGACAACCTTTGAGGTAATCTATTTCTCCGGTGAGCTTTTTCTGCTGTGCAACTTTTTCCAGCACCAGATTCAGCTGTTCCGGTTTAAACGGTTTCAAAAGGTAATCGGAAGCCCCCAATTTCATGGCTTTCACCGAAGACTCGATGGAACCATAGGCCGTGATGATGACCACAAACGTATCCGGATATTCTTTCTTGACAATTTCCAGAAACTCTATGCCGTCCATTCCCGGCATTTTAATGTCCACGAAAAGAAGATCAAAAGGATATTCTTTCAACTTGTCGAGAGCTTCAAATCCGGAAGCCGCCGTGCTGACTTTATGGCCTGATTTTTCAAACCAATGGGAAAAAGATTCACGGATGATCATTTCATCGTCGACGACCATGATACTCATGTTTTCCTTCATAAGTCGGCTCCGTCTTAATCCATCGATCTATTGAATCGGCAACGTGATAACGAAGGAAGTGCCTTCACCCTCTTTGGTGTGGACTTTGATGTTGCCGCCATGCTTTTTAACAACGCCATATACGATCGCCAATCCCAGACCAGTGCCCTCCCCATAATTTTTTGTCGTGAAAAAAGGGTCAAAAATATGATCCAGGTTCTCCTCGGAAATACCGAATCCGGTATCCTGGATTTCAATTTTGGCAAGGCTTTTCTCCCTGACAAATCTCAGGGTTACCGAAAGCTTTCCTCCTTCCGGCATGGCTTCAATGGCGTTGAAGACAAGGTTTAAAAAGCATTGCTGGAGCAGGTTGGCGTCGCTTACCACCAGGAGGGGCGTAGAGGACATCTTAACCCGCAAACGGATACGCTGCAGTTCGCATTTGTGGCGGATCATCATAATCACGGATTCCAGAACGTTCTGGAGGCAAACATCCGTGTATTTATTGGTGGATTCCCGGGAAAAGGAGAGGAGCCCGGAAACGATTTCACCGCACCGATCCAGCTCTTTGCTCATGAGTGCCAGATACTTTTTAAAATCTTTCAGATCCCTTTCCTTGGTCAATCCTTCGGCCACCATTTTTTGCATCAGGTGGCTGAACGTCAGCATCCCCTGGATCGGATTGTTGATTTCATGGACACAACTGGCGACCAGCTTCCCCAGCGATATCATCCGATCTTCCTGTATGATCTTTCTTATATTGGATTTTAATCCAGTAATTTGCTTCTCCCAGCCCGATGTGATTTCATCGGTGACATCCCGGCGCATTTCTATTACTTGAACAATATTTCCACTGCCATCCTTTAAAGGGTAAGTGACTGCGTTGCAATAGCGAGTCTGCCCCTCATTCATGTTAAATTCCTGGATTACGAAGGCGGATTCCCCGGTTTTTAACGTCTCCACCATGGGGCATGTGAATTCGGGATTATCAATGGGGCACGGCACTCCGGGCAGTTGGATGGTTTTGTAGCACAACTTTCCCAGTACATCTTTCTTGGCTATTTTAAAACGATCCACAAACGCCTCGTTTACATCGTATATGGTAAAATCCGTGTTCAAGACCAAAATGGCGGCGTTTGTTTGTCGAAAAAGCATGGAAGAGGACATTTGGTCTAAAAATGCTTTTTGTTCAGCCACAATTTGGTTTTTCTTCCTGCTTACAAGTTTCATCAGGGTTTCGACCGCATTTTTTTCGATCAGGCCGATTTGTTTGGGAAGGATACGAAGAAGTTCGATGAGCAGTTTTCGATCCCCTGTCATTTCCACAACGGCATCGACCCCGTCGATTTTTAACAGGTCCAGGTAGTTGGTAACCGTATAGATGCCCAATTGCCGGGCCAGAAGATACCCCTCAGCTTCTGGATTTATATCGCACAAGCCGAGCACATTGAAATTCAGGTTTGGAGACGATTCATCCATGAAGAGTTCCAGGAAATTTTTGGCGGTTTTTCCGCCGCCTAAAATGGCAAAATTGTATGAGCATCTGCGATACCAAATGGAAAAAGGATTACCAATGGTATTTTTACTGTTTTTTGCCATGCGGCCCCCTGTGAATGTATGTATAGTCCTTTGCACTTTCCGTCAATCATTGTTTCGAAGCGAAGACCATTGCGGAGTGATGGCAGATACAAACGGTCGATTGAGTGAGAATCACTTTGTTCTGTGACGCGGTCAAGGTCACTTTAAATTTGGCTTGGGTACCATGTTGGCTTGACCTTTTGCTCATATCAGATCCTCTTTATCTGAAATAAAGATTACCACATTTTCCAAGTTTTGTGAATACCCTGCATCTTCAACGATGGTCTGACAGATGGTAATCGTGCTCGGAGCGCTGGTCAGAAATTGCCAGGAAGACTGAATTCGTTCGACAGTCAGCACCCATGTTCCCAGGCAGAGTGCAACGGCAGGCCTTTTGCGACACCTCAAAAATCGCTCGCGGCTCTTTTTAAGAACACCTAAGTTGAGCGATTTTCGCGTTTGCCGCAGATACAAGGAAAATGCCGTTGCGCTATAGTGCACTATGCGCAACGGCATTTGACGCCGCAGATGCGGTAAAATCGGAAATTACGAAGGGTTTCAAATTTTTGAAGATCAAATTGGCAGAATTCTTTAAAATTATTAGTAATTTAACTGTTTCAAAAATTTGAAACGCTCAGCTTAGGGAACAGTAACTTTAAAAAATCATACCGTAGTTAAAAATAGGGCCTTCAATTCCCCTAAAATCCTCATTTTGTACCCTCCTTGTCCTCGGTTTCACCCTTTAATTGATTAATAGCTTTTTAAATTTATTATAAATATTAAAGCGTTACCTTTTTTATAACATGCTTTGTTGGTTTGGCACATATTTTGTTTAATCCTTATTCAACGGGGTACGCGCCTGGGTAAAACGCAATCGAAGTGGAAGCACTGAAAAGATGTCCACCAACGCGCGCAGGCAGACGTTGTCTTGAGGGGTGTTTTACGACCTTTCGCACATACTATCGGCAGTTACAGCAAGGAGGTGATGCAATTCATCCACAGCGTCTTTTGAAGCGGCTGGATATGGTAAAAAAAATCAGCATTAGAGGAGGAAACAATGCCAAGTTTTGTCATTGAAGAAAAATGCGATGGCTGCAAAGGCGGGGACAAAACTGCATGCATGTACATCTGCCCCAACGATCTGATGGTTTTGGATGTAGATCGAATGAAGGCCTTCAACATGGAACCCGATATGTGCTGGGAGTGCTACAACTGTGTCAAAATATGTCCGACTCAGGCGATCGAGGTGCGCGGGTATGCGGATTTCACACCCCTTGGGGCCAGTGTAGTTCCCATGCGGGGGACCGAGGACATCATGTGGACTGTCAAATTCAGGGGGGGCACCATCAAACGATTCAAGTTTCCCATCCGGACAACGCCGGAAGGGCAGGCGAAACCGGATGGCGGTTTCGGGGTGGGCCCCGGCAAACTGGACGATCAACTGCTGTTTACGGAACCGGCATCCTTGAAGGCCGACAAACTCTGGACACTCGGAGATTAAGGGAGGGGTGAGGAATGATGCAGGAATTCAAGACCGTCGAGGTAACCACCGATCTTTTGATCATCGGGCCTGGAATGGCCGGATGCGGCGCCTGTGTGGAGGGCGCCCACTGGGCTAAAGAAAATAATGTCAAGATCACCGTTGTGGACAAGGCGGCCATGGAGCGAAGCGGTGCCGTTGCCATGGGCCTTTCCGCTATTAACCAGTACCAGGGCGAAAACACCCCGGTCGATTATCTCAGCTATGTCCGCCAGGACCTGATGGGTCTTTGCAGGGATGATTTGGTCATGGACATTTCCAGGCATGTCAACGGAACGGTCCACATGTTCGAGGGCTTCGGGCTGCCGATCTGGAAGGACCCGGATGGCAACTATGTGCACGAGGGTCGCTGGCAGCTGATGATCAACGGGGAGTCCTACAAGGCCATTGTGGCCGAGGCCGCAAAGAACGCCATCGGGATGGACAACATCATTGAGCGGGTGTTCGTGGTGCAGCTGCTGCTGGACAAGAATGACAAATCCCGGGTGGCGGGCGCCATCGGTTTCAGCACCAGGGATCCGGAAATTTACGTGTTCAAATTCAAGGCCTGCATTGTTTGCGCAGGCGGCGCTGTTCATGTCTTCAGGCCCCGTTCCACCGGAGAGGGTCTGGGCCGGGCATGGTATCCGCCCTGGAACGCGGGGTCCAGTTCCTACTTGACCACGACAGCCGGTGCCGAAATGACCTCCCAGGAAGTCGTTTTCATTCCCGGCCGGTTCAAGGACGGATACGGGCCGGTCGGCGCGTGGTTCCTTCTGTTCAAGGCGTCGGCCACCTCGGCAACCGGTTTCAATTACATGGCGGAGGGTTTGGCGGAAGGCGGAGAGCTGCACAACTGGCCGCCCTATGGGAAGGTCAAACCGATCCCCACCTGTCTGCGAAACCATTTGATGATGATCGAGATGTATCAAAAAGGCGATGGGCCCATTTTCATCCACACGGACAAGGCCATTGCGAAACTCGCCGAAAAGGCGCCGGATGAAAAAACCTACAAGAAAGAACTCAAAAAACTGGAGGCCGAAGCCTGGGAAGATTTCCTCGACATGACCATCAGCCAGGCGATTCTCTGGGCTTCAAAGGATGTTTTCCCGGAGGAAGGGCCTTCGGAGATCATGCCGTCAGAGCCTTACTTCATCGGTTCCCACTCCGGTGCATCCGGTGCATGGGTCAGCGGCCCCGAGGACATCCAAACTGATGGATCGAAGAATGAATATTTCTGGGGTTACAACCGAATGACCACGGTGAAGGGACTGTTCGCTGCCGGAGACGGCGTCGGGGTTTCGAGCCACAAATTCTCTTCGGGCTCGTTTACCGAAGGCCGGATCGCGGCAAAGGCAGCGGTAAAATTCTGCGTGGAAAACCCGGATATGCCGGAAGCGGACGGAGCGGAGGTGGAAAAACTCAAAGAGCAGATCCTTCTGCCGCTGAAGGTCTACGAGGAACACAAGGGCTATACCACTTTAGGTACGGCCACAAAGAAGTACGACCTGCCGGTTGAAGAGGTTAACCCCAATTATATCACGCCTAAGATGGTCATGTTCCGTCTCAACAAGATCATGGACGAGTATGTCGCCGGCTGGGGATCCCAGTACAACTGCAGCAGCATCACGCTGAACATTGCTCTGGATCTGCTCAAACTGCTCAAGGAGGACCTTTCGAAGCTGGCGGCGCGAAACCTGCATGAGCTAATGCGGTGCTGGGAAAATATCCACAGGGTTCAGATCGCGGAAGCTCATACTCGGCACAAGCTGTTCCGTGAAGAGACCCGATGGCCCGGATATTACTACCGTTCGGATTTCAAAAAGATTGATGAGGACAAATGGGGCAAGGTGTTTGTCAATTCGGTTTACGACGCTGAAAAAGATGAATTCACTATGCTCACCCGGCCCATCATTCATCTGGTCGACATCAAGGAAGTTGTGGGCATGTAGACCCTTTGCTCCGGGGACCGGGCTCGAGGCCGCGGGTCCGAGTCCGGGCAGGCTCAGGGAGGACCCTTGCGGGGTCACCCCAAGCAAAGGAGTTGAAAAATGTATGACGCGGACTGCCAAGGTCGAATGGTCGAGAGAGTGAAAGAGATCTATGTGGCGGTATTCCCAATACTGGTGAGTGAAGATCGGAAAGCCGAGGTCATATTGGCCGGCTACCAAAAAGACCCCAACATGCCGAATCGGTCGCTGGTCCGCGCAACCGTCGAAACGCATTCAGGGGCGGTGCAAGACCTCGTAGAGCTCTGCGATGAGATTGTTGAACAACAGGAGGAAATCGAATCCTATCGGTTGTTGAAATTCGATAAGGACGGCATCCATATCCTGAACCCTGAGGATTACCGGACATTCGAGCATAAATTTGACAATGTCGAATGCGGCTGGTGCTGATGTGAAAATAACCCTGCCAGATACCTGGGTAATGCCATGCAGGTATCCTCCGCAGGCAGCCGCACGAGCCTTCCTCTCGTGCGGCTGTTATACATTTTGCACCCGGATTCATGCACACGGGTCAAAGGAAAAGGGATGCACGGTACGATGATGGACCATTTCCGGAGGCGAAAAAATGACCGGGCGGAATGCCGATGGAAGAAATGAAAACTGGTTTGACCGGGGCTATCGTAAAGGCTTTGAATTCGCCTGGTACGAAGCGGATTACGATGAACTGGCCGCCGTATCGCGCGCCGGTACGATACCGGTCAACTGGGACCTGTTTCGCGCCGAAATCCTGAATCGCCATCTGGCATCTCACTGCTTTGATTTTCAGGCATATTCCGCCGGTTTTGCCAAGGCATGCATGGACATTTTTGAACAAATCTAGAGATCCCGGCGGAGAACGAAAGGAGCCGACATTCATGGCCACGGGCAGCAACACTGCGCTCACCGCCCTTTCCGAGGCGGACCTTGAACCCCTTCTGGAACTGCTTCAAGGGGGGGACCCGGATGCGATTACCCGGAAAGCCGGCATCAGCAAAGCGCGTCTTTTCAAGATCCGTGATGATCTGCTGGCCCGGCGTGAACAGGAACGGGCCTTGGCGCCATCGGCGCCGTCAAAGAAAACCAGCAGAAATTCGCCATGCCCTTGCGGATCCGGTAAAAAATTTAAGCATTGCTGTCTGAACAGTGAACCGTCCAACGGTGAGGGCCCCTCCGGGAAGGCGGCCGAAAAGAAGCAGCTCATCCGTCACATCAACACGGCATTTGACATGCTGCGTATGGGGCAATATGCCAAGGCGCGCGGGCGCGCCGCTTCGCTGATCAGGCAATATCCCAATGAAGACCGGCTTCATGACATCCTGGCACTCGGTTATTGGTACGACGATGACTTCGAGCCGGCCATCGAGATCTGCAGACGACGGCTGGCCGCCGCTGAATCGGAAAAAGCTTTCTTTATCCGACACGGCTTTTATCGGGACGCAAACGATCAGCAGCAGACGCTGTCCTACTACTACCCACCACTGACCTGGCTGCAAAAATACTGGATCGTTATAAAGGCCAAGGACTACCGATCCGGATATCCCGTTGAGGAAAACGCCGAAGCGGTCGAACTTGTCACAACACTTCAGACTGTGGACGATGCGACCCGATTTCCCAAACGGCAAGAACAGGGTCTCGTGCTTCGACGCAGTGCGATAAAAGAGACGCTGGACCGGCTCAAGGCCCTTGGTGCGGGTGCCATCCCTTATCTTCGGCCCCTGGTCGTCAAGTATACATGGGCCGGCCTTTTCGTGCCGGAGATCCTGTCGGTTTACCGGACCGAATCGGCCATGCGGACACTGATTGACATCTCCATGTTTGGCTTTTCCTATGCTTCCGGTGCCAGTCTCCATTACCTGGAGCAGATGGGGGATGCCGCATTGGGTAGTATTCAGGATGCGTTTTTACACGACAAAATGTTCGATCCCATCAAAACCGGCATTGTTTCCGTGCTCGGGAACATACGAACCCCTGCTGCCTATGAAATGCTGCTGACGCTATTGGATCACCGAAGCCCGCACATCGTCAATTGGGCCGGCGATGCGCTGGGAAAATTCGATAATCTCGACGCACTACCGGCGATGATGGCCGCAAGCGAACGGATCGGCGGCGAGAAGATGATTGAAAACGCGATTTTTCGGTTGACATGCCTGGCAAACAGCAACAGATAGACTCGGTCACCCTTCTCCGGAGAGCTTCGCCTTAAAACCCGTAAATTGGGAAGATTTTCGAATGTATTCGTTTACTGTTGCCATTGTGGTTTCATTGTCGCATACAATCAGGTGGCAGTGGCACTTTCTGCCGCATTGCTCACAGAAGTAATCTTCATTGAGGGTGTTACCACATGCGCAATGGGGGATCATCTCCAGGGACCCGTTTTCCAAACGTGCCGAGTAGTAATCGCGAAACGATTTGTTCTTTTCTACGATTTCGGTCATGAGAATTGCTCCTCCGCTGGCGAATGGTTCCGTTGTGTTACAGCACTATAGATCGGATCGATTAAAAATAGCAAGAAAAATATCGTACCGTTTAAACCGGCAAGAAAGATAAACGATGAGCCCCGACACGTCACCGCGGTGTCCTCACTGCAGCCAAGAAATGAAAAAATGGCGGGTGCCTTTAGGCTCCACCTGGCCTGATGAATTCTTCTACGTCTGCTTCAACGACACATGCCCGTATTTCATAAAAGGATGGGAACAGATGTGGGAAAAGATGGCAACCAGGGCCTCCTATCGCTGCCGACTTGATCCGGATTCCGGCAAATTCGTCCCCCTGCCGGTGTGGTCCACTGATGCCTTGAAAGACGATATCATTAATTGAAATCCCGGCGCACTGGTGCAGGATTTTGAATGTGAAGCGTATTTTCCCCGATCAGAAAAAAATGGAGCCACCGGCCGGCAAAGGCCATCAATTCGATATCGTTTGTTTGGAGCCGGATTCGCAACCCATCGTCAATTTTGAATCTTTGAAAAAAAGTACTCTTAAAGATAAATTGCCGGAAGCTGTCCAGATTGTAGCAGGCCGCGTAAAACATCTTGCGTTGCCGGTCGTTGAGTATGTTCTTGATTCTCAGCGAATTTCCGGGCATGATCGCAATAAATTCTCGGTTGAAACGGTCATACTCTGAAAGCTCTTGATCCGCCAACGATCAAACCGGAATTTGACATTCGCTTCTGAGAGGGCGCATCGTCTCGATCATTCGATGCCAAGTTCCCGCTTTTTGGCGGCCAGGACATTCGGCTTGACCTTGAGCGCCTGCTGGGCAAGCAGTCCGTATTCCAGCCATTGGAGCGCAAACCGGTGGAGTGCCACATCGTCGGTTTTTAATGCCGCCACCACCTCCGGTGTCACATCGAAACGGTCCAGAAATGTACTTTCCAGCACAAACCGTCGAAAACGGTCCGAATCGTAGCAGGCCATGTAATACATGTCCTGGATTTGCCTGTTGGTGATCTTCTCCCGTAGCAGGCGCGGGTTGTTGGTGATATTTTTAAACAGCGTTTCCATTTCAAGGTATTGTGAAATCCCCTGCGAATCGATCCATTCAGAAACGGTCCGGTCGATGTCCGCATCGAAACCCCGACAAAAGGGAACGTCCATCACCGAATAATAGGCTTTACCGGCCTTTTCGGTGATTTTAGTGCTTTCCGGCTGAAGCGGATATATGCGGCAGGCCCAGGGGCGGTGCGTATAAATGGTGCACCCGTTTCGGGTGACAAACGGGCAGCGCTTTGTCTCATCCACCGCCATCTTGAGGGCAACAACCGGAAAACCCGCGTCCCCGATCATTGCAACCGTGTAATCGGCCAGAAATTTTTCCGATGATATGCCCAATGCGTTTTTCATCCGGATGATATCATAGGGCGTCAGAAAAATCGTGATGTCCCGGCAGCAGCGGGTGAAACACGCCCGTTCCGGCCGGCATTCAAACCGAAAAATGTCTTGCGGACCCAGTACTGTCAAACCTCCGGGATTTTTTTTCATCTCTGCCGTTTTCGTCATGACATTACCTCTGATATTTTTTTTCGATTCCATAGGCGAGCATTTTTCGGCGAAGGGTGTTTTTGTTGATGCCAAGCTCACGAGCGGTGATCATCTTTTTCCAATTGTTCCGGTGAAGGGCTTGCACAATTGCGTTTTCTTCGATTTCTTTCAGGCTTCTGCCGCGGTTGGCGATCTCCGGATTGATTTCCAGCAGAATTTTTTCCGGAAGATGCTGCAGGCCGATCAACTCCTCTTTGCACAGGACAAAGGCGCACTCTATGGCATTTTCGAGTTCGCGAACATTCCCGGGCCAGTCATAGAGCATCATTGCCGCCATCGTTTCCTGTGTCACCCCCAGTATTTCCTTTTTCTTCAGATTATTGAAGCGACGGATAAAATGATCTACAAGGAGCGGGATGTCCTCTTTTCTCTCAGCAAGACTGGGCAGCGTCAATTTCATGACATTGACACGAAAGTAGAGATCTTTTCGAAATCTTTTTTCTTCCACCATCCGGTCCAAATTTACGTTGGAAGCCACAACCACCCTGGCGTTGGTTTTAACCGGTTTTACGGCTCCCAATGGTTCGATAATTTTGTCCTCCAAAACGCGCAGCAGTCGAGTTTGCAAAGATTGAGGTATATCACTGATTTCATCCAAAAAAATAGTTCCGTTCTGGGCGCGCTCGAATCGCCCGGGTTTATCCGTTTTGGCGTCGGTAAATGCACCTGCCCTGTAACCGAAAAGTTCCGATTCGATCAAGGTATCGGGCAGGGCGCCGCAATTAACGGGTACGAACGGGCCATTTTTTTTGCAACTGTTGTTATGAACAGCCTTGGCCAGCAGCTCTTTGCCCGTTCCAGTCGCTCCCTCGATCAGCACCGTGCAGTCGCTTTCGGCAATCAGCGGAAGTGTTGAAAAGATCTCCAGCATCTTTCTGTTTTTGCTTACCATATTTTCAAACGAGTGATCCTCGTGGAAGGATTTGTGCATCATGCTGGTACTGGCCAGGTCTCTGAATGTTTCGACTGCGCCGATCATCCGGCCCTTTGGATCTTTTAGGATAGTAGCGTTGACAGTTATGGGAATTCGCTTGCCGTCCTGGCGGATCATGTAAACTGGCACATTGAAAAGCGGCTTGATGCCCTTCAGTGCTTTTAGGATCACGCAATCAGTCTCGCAAATATTGGTGCTGAAGATCTTAAGGCAGTGTTTCCCGATGGCCTCCTCCCGGGGAGTTCCCGTGATTTTTTCGGCGGCCCGGTTAAACGACGTGATTCGCCGCTCGAGGTCTACAGTAAAGACCCCCTCCGCAATGCTGTCAAAGACGATATTGCAGCCCTGTTTTATGAAGTCAATCGGTTCGGCCATTTGCCTCGAGGTTCGGCAGCCAGGTTATAAAACGACTTATTGTTAAACCACCCGATCTTTTAATAAGCCACACCCTCATGAAGTTGGTTTCCTGGGTGAAAGGAGCGTTCAATATAGATGAGCCAATTAGAACACCAGCGGCAAAACAGATGAAATAGATGGTATTTCGGCGGCCCCACGACTCAAAGCGCCGGATGACATATATACCGATGCTGGTTACTGCAGCGGCCATCAAACTGCTAGCAAGCGCTATCCAAAATATATTTTCCATTAGAATTGCCGCCTGCCAAATAGCTAATATGAAGCAATATCAATGTAATTTGAACGAGTGTTTCATGTCTCCCAAGTAGAATGCAAGACAGCAGAGAATTGAGGCGACACCGTTAACGCTGGATCATTGAACGCACCTTCGGCGGATTCGGATATTATCGCCGCTTGTTGGTAAGGCATGAACGCCTTATCGAAATGTATCGCGCCTTCTTTCACCTCGCCTGTCTTATGATTGTCCTAAATCGGCTTTAAAATGGCTTCTATCCAAAAACAAAGCGCGATATATGATATTATCTTCCACCACAGGAAGAGTGTCTAACCGGGTCGATCTGGGTGAAATCTTTGCGCCTGTTCTAAGAGAAGCGATTTTAACCGATCCAACGTCACTGAGTAGGGAACAATCGGAATTCCCATCCAGTCCGAGTATTCGAGAAACGCTTCCGGGTTTTGAGCCATATAGCCATCCATAAAACCGATGCCGTCCAATACAATAGCCCCGCCTGTGTGTCGCGGAAAATTTTCATTCGCCAGTCCTCTATCCCATCCCTTGAAGACCTTATGGCGGAATTGGATCCATCCCGGTGTCATCCACCAAACTTTTTCACCACCGGCGACTTCCCGGGCAATTGCTTCCCGTTCGATTTCACCTGCGATCATATCCATACAGTGAGTGGCCTGAATTCGCGCCACACCAGGGCCTTGCTCTTCGATAATAGTCTGCATGGTCCGGGTCGGATTGTCGGCGTTCACATAGCAGAATTTCCCACCGTAAACTACGATCACCTTATCGGCTTTTTCCTTGGCCGCTTGAATCCGATTGATTAATTGTCGTTCCAGTTCATGGATGTCTTCATGCAATCCCGGAGTGGTAAAATAGAACGGAACGATACCCAAGAACCCTTCTTTTTTCAAAAAATTCAATTCAAGGCTTAACGTTCCGCAGGAAACGATGGCGATATCTGAAAATGACATTACAGGCATGGGCGGGTCCTCCTTTTATATTTTCCCAAAAATCGACCGCAAGGAAAAACACCGACAGTGCCAATTCGGGAGACAATGTGATCTCTGCCTTCAATAAGCAAGAGCCAGTTCATAGCCGGCATGCACGGCGCTGTAGATATCTTGTACCTTATCGGCGTCTCCGATGATCTCCAGCCTGCCAACCAGCCTTTTGATATCCTCAGTGGGACCCGGCGCAGAAAGCATGCCGGAGGCCAGGATCACCGTTTGAAACGGTGGGAGACGTTTGCTTTGCCCGTCCTGTTCAAGGTCGACCCCGTCGGTCCTGAACGCTTTTACGGTTGTGTGAGGCATCAACTTGACCTTCGGCATCTGTTCGATGCGCATCAGGGCTAACTTTTTGGTGATCATCTCCATCATGCCACCGATCGGATCGGTCCGCTTCGTGGCGACAACCTCATAACCATCCCTGCCGAGTTTCTCCGCGATTTCAAGACCGGTCCTTCCGGCACCGATCACCAAAATCCGGGGACCCCGAATTTCGCCGCTTCCCCCGAAATATGCTATCGACGTGATGATATGCTGATCTTTCAACCCTTTTATATCCGGAATCCTTTGAACCACACCGGTGGCCCATACCAGCAGATCGGGCTTCAGTTCGTTTACCAAGGCTGCATCCACCGCTCTGCCCATCAACAATGTTTCTACGCTTTCTTTTGCACAATTGATTAATGAATTCAGACCAGCTTGCATGCTTTTTTTGCCGGGTGCCTGCCAGGCAAGCCCGAACTGCCCGCCGAGTTGGTTTTCTTTTTCGACTAAGGTGACCCGATGTCCCCGCCGGGACATGTAAATAGTTGCACTCATACCGGCAGGACCGCCCCCGGCCACCAAGACCCTTAACGGGTTGGCAGAGGTTTCCAAATCCGGCAATCCAACAGCAGGATTCAAATTGCATCCTAGCGGCTCACCATTTTTTAGCCGGTGGAGACACCCTTGAAGGCAAAAACCACAGTATCTCACTTGTTCAGTTTTTCCCTCTTTCCATTTATTGATCAAACCCGGATCGGCAATGAGTGGCCGGCCGAGGGCTACGAGATCGCCCAGATCTCGGTCGAGTACAGTTTTGATTTTCTCGAGACGACCCATTCGGCCGGCAACCGCCAAAGGAAGCCTGGTCTCCTGTCTAACCCAGCTTAGAGCATCCATTTGCGGTTTTTCCGGCAGGCTGGCGTGATGAAAATACCACGGAGGACTAAAGCATGAGTTCCCCATGCCCACATGAATCGCCGCAGCACCGAAGTCTTCGGCCAGGTGGATCAACGCTCTCAGCTCATCCCGTTCGATTCCGAGCTGTGGAGACATCTCATCACCTGAAATTCGGATAAACAAAGGAAGATCAGGAGCCTCTTTCTTGATTGCTGCAAGCACCTTTTCCGCAAAAGCCAATCGGTTTTCACCATAGATGTCGGAGCGTTTGTTGATCTTATGGTTTAAAAATTGAGAAACCAGATAGCCATGACCCGCCTGCACCTCCAGCAGGTCGAACCCCGCCTCCAATGCTCTATGGGCAGCGGTTTGATAGCCGGCAATAATAGCCTCTATTTCCTCGCCGGTGAGCGCTTCGGCTGTTTCACCTGACGTGGTGCAGGTGAAGGGGGTCGCTGACTTTGGAGCGCTGCCGGTAACCAGTGGATTGGCGGCACCGCCGGCATGATTCAAATGCAGGCATGCAAGCCGGTTTTCCCGATGAATCAGCTTGACGATCTTTTGCAATTCGGTGATACTCTTTGCTTGGTCGATACGAAGTTGTCTGGAATGTTCCCGGCCGTCGGAAGTCACCGACACCGGCTCGAGGATGATAATTCCTGGACCGTCTTTGGCGATCTGTCGATAGTAAGCCAACTGCCGTTCCGTGACGGTTCCGGCGGGGTCACCATAACCGGTCTTGATTGGAGGAAAAATAAAACGATTCGGCAATTCCAAGTTGCCCAATCGATACGGGTGAAACATGATGTCCATGGGACCTCCTTACGGTTTTGCTGAAATCGCCTCAATCGCCTCCGACAGAACGTCGGCAGACTGCAAGCCCACAAACCTTCGCAGTTCTTTCCCGTCTTTAAAAAGAATTAGCGTAGGAACGCTGGTGATGCCCAGGCGGATGGCTAACTGGCGGTGCTCATCGATATTTAAATCCAATATCCTAGCCGCTCCACGAAATCGCTCAGCCAGTGCTTGGATGATCGGTTCCTGAACCCGGCACGGGTCGCACAAGAGGGATTCAAAGCCGATTAGTGTGATTCCGGATTGAATCTGCTTTTCCGTTTCACTAACAACTTGCCCATGTTCATCATCCATAACTGCCTTACCCCCGAGATCAGCGTCGTCTCTATCCTACAGACGGATCAATTCATACCGCAAACTCCCTGCGCTCCGGGTATCACCCTTTTAGGCCACTCTCCGACATCTTTTCGAAAACCCGGATTGCTGCTCTTCCGGAGAAGTTGAAGACATGCAGGAAAATAAAGCAACGGAAGGTTCCGTTGCCCTACACACCCAACCGAAAAAGTCCTGCCACACCGCCCCGTTCAGCCGCCGAAATTGCCAGCACCCACAATTTGCATGGCCTCATCCGCCTTGACACGCAGACTGGTCAAGGATTTGTCGAACTCTTCCCTTTGGGTCCGGATATCTGCAATGCCGGTTTCCGGATTGCAGTTTTCCCGAATTTGTTCAATCCGATCATCCATTTCCGCGATGAGGATATGCAAATCCTCGATGTGAGATAGGACCCTTTCTCTATCAACGGTGGGCAATTCCTGCATTTTACGGACAATGTCGTAGACATTGGCTTTCCAGGCAGTGAGCTCCGCCTCCATGGTTTTGCAGCAGATTAATGCCTTCATAAAAGCCCCCTTTCTTTGCAGATTGTCCGTTGCTGTTAGATGCGATCCTGGTTAACAACAATCATTAGAGGATATCAGCGGATCGCATCGGCCTTTTGAACATCTGGTTATTCAACATCCATGCCAAATGCTGCTGTCATTTTAGGGTAGCTGTTGGAATGAATAACATCTTGAAAAATATTAAATTTTCATCAGCAATGCTTCACAGGCAGAGAACTGAAGAAGGAAATCGGAGCACCGAAATGGAATGAAGGCCTTAAAATTCGTAAAGGTACCAAAAAGTAACGTTAAGGTAACGTTTTACTCAACCCCGGTCATCTTGACAGCCCGGAAAAGGGAAGGGCAAAACACGAAATTGTCGGGTAAAGGGCTGGCGCGGTTCGGGTCTTTCCGAGGGTATACGCTCCACTGATCGGCTCTCGCCGGGTACCCTCGAGAAATCGTTTCCGGCCCGAGGCATCGACGGCATCAAATGTGACGCCGTCGATGCCCGGCGCGCCGCCGTTTCTCACGGACAGCCGACAGGCCTCATGAAGCGTCTCCATCTTCGTGATATGCACCAAGATCCCCCAAAACCGATGCGTCTTGTCGGACTTCGCCTTGCGGTGTATCCGCCGTCTCAGATCCTATTGCTGATAGGCACCGCTTTACAGGAAGCGGGATATAGGGTTGTATTCCGACCGGTAACGATGCCTTGAAGCTTCTGCCACCAGCTACCCTCATACTTGACGAACACTTGGTTGCGGCGCTATAAATACGAATGTCAGGACACTCCCATCGGTTTTCGCTTAAAAACCTGAAACTTGATTCGGGAACCTTGTACCGTACACACCGCAATTGGGGGAACTCAGTGTAGTGATGAAAAAAACCCATGCCATATGGAACATCCGTTTTGCAAACCAAATCATCGATTCAATGGCTGACGGTGTGTTTACGATGGACGCCGAAGGTCAGATTACCTCCTGGAATCCCGCCATGGAGAGAATCAGTGGCTACAGTGCTGAAGAGGCGCTTGGCAAAACTTGCAGTATCCTTCAATTCAACCGCTGTTTCGGAAAAAAATGCCCGGCAGGAATCACAAAGTGTGGAATTATCGAACATGGTTCATCGGAAGTCAAAGAATGCATGCTGCAGCATAGAGAAGGATACCCTGTAGCGGTCATCAAAAATGCCAGCGTGGTGCGGGATGAAAACAACGAGATCCTCGGTGTTGTCGAAACAATCACTGACATGACAAAGTTGAACTGGGCTCGGCAGAAGATTGAAGAGTCGGCGCGGCGCTTAGGGGAGATGCACCGGTTGGATAATATTATCGGCAAAAGCCGCGCAATGCGAAATGTGTTTACCGCTATCAAAGCAGCGGCGGCCAGTGACGCCACAGTGTTGATTCAAGGCGGCAGCGGAACCGGTAAAGAATTGGTCGCAGGCGCAATCCATTATAACAGCTATCGCGCCGCCGCTCCTCTGATTTCGGTTAACTGTTCGGCGCTTTCCGAAACGCTGCTTGAAAGTGAACTGTTCGGCCATGTAAAGGGCGCTTTCACAGGGGCATTGTATGGTCGTGCTGGGCGCTTCGAGGAGGCTATGGGGGGTACCATATTTCTGGATGAAATCGGAGAACTGAGCCCTTATATCCAAGTCAAACTGCTGCGCGTACTTCAGGAAAGAGAGATTGAGCGGGTCGGTGAATCAAAAAAACGAAAAATCAACATCCGTATCATAACTGCCACGCAAAGGTATCTTTTTGATCTGGTGCGTGAAGGTGTTTTTCGTGAGGACCTTTATTATCGGTTGAAAGTGTTCCCAATTCAGTTACCGGCCCTTTGCGAGAGACGAGACGATATACCGTTGCTGGTCAGTCATTTCATTGAAAAGTTCAATAAGAAAACGGCCAAGCAGATCCGAGGCGTCTCCCAGGCGACATTACGCATCCTCATGGATTACGACTGGCCAGGCAATGTGCGCGAACTGGAAAATGCCATCGAACATGCTTTTGTCGTCTCCAACCGGGAGCAGATCGAGACGTACGACCTGCCGGTTGAACTCCGCAAAACACACTTCGGTCTCAGAAACACCAAAGAAAGCTTTCGGGGAGCCGAAAGGCCTTACCGGCGGGAGAAAATCAGCAAAGCGCATTTGCTGGAGATATTGAATGAAAGCAACTGGAATAAGGCTGAGGCCGCCCGCCGGATCGGAATCAGCCGCACGGCTGTTTGGAAGTACATGAAAAAATATCATATTTCACTTCGCCGGTCACAATGACTTGTGTCGTCATATGGTCCATCGCTCAATCCATCCGTGGTTATCACACATTTGCCGGCGCCTATGAGGTCTTCGTCACCTATGAACGCCTTTTGACCGGAAATCCGAACACCATGTTTTTCAAAGGGTTGGCGCTCGAAGGGGTTGGAAAACGGGAACCGGCCGCACGGGAATATTACCGGTATCTCCGCCAGGTGAATGAAGGGGAAAACGCCCGTTACGCCCGGACCCGCCTCAAACAATGGGGATACCTGCAGTGAGGAGGCGATGGGAGACGAGATTGACCAAGCCCCAGATGGCATCCGCCGGCAGGTGGGCTTCGACGGTTTCATCGAAAAGGACGGACAGCCGGGGCGAAAATTCCGCATCCCCTTCCCATAAGAGATAGTACACGGGAACTCGAGGAAAGGGGCGGAACGCATAGGCAGCATCTCCCAGGTCCATCGATACCCCGCCCAATATCGCAGCCGCCTTCCGGAATCCGTCAAGATCCATCCCGAATCGCCTGAGAAGAGGTTTGGTATCGAGCGCGTGGGGCCCCTGAAAAAAGTGTCCGGTTTTCAATTCGTTTACCCCCACCATCCGGCCTTTCAAGGGGACATCCTGTGCGTCGATAAGGTACACCAGGCACAAAAGCGCCAACAACGGATCCTGAATCCGGTTCCAGGTCTTTCCGCTTTTTTGGAAAACGCCGCGGCGGGAAATATCGATCCGCAGTTCTTCTTGTAAAAACGGCATGCGGATTCGTCCTGAATCCTCCCGTAAAACCGCGCCGCTTTGACAAACGCTGCTGATGTCCATCCGGGCCAGGGTCTCCCAGTGTTCCTTCGGGACTTCCACGGATCCGCCGGTGGGGGTTTTCCCCGGCGATGCCGCGTCCCGTCGTCGCTGTTGCATCGAAAGGAATCCTTTGCTGAAGGGATACGGCCCGGAAGCAAAATTGTCACAGGGAAAAGACAGGCAATCCCTCAGACAATAGGCCGTGTGATTCATTCGAGCGCACGCCAGAACCGGACACGGCGCGCCCAAGAGCTGTTTTTGGGCGGCAATTTTCTCTTCGGCTTCCCGGCTTGTCCCGGCGCCGCACGGGGAACAGACCCCGAGCATGAAAAGCCGGCAGACACGGCAATCAATCCCGCATGCCGCTGTCACCATCTTTTTTCTCCGGGGATAGGGACACCACTTCCAGGCGCACCCTGGATCTGAACCATTTCTCGCATTTTTCTTTCAGACCCGCAGGGTTGTCCGTCACCCGAATCGTTACTCCACCGGTTTTTTCCGGGGGCCGGGCCAGATCCGGATTATTTTTAATGGCAGTGTTCACCGCCCCGGCCAGGGTCATGTCGGAATTGACAATCTTGACCTTCTTGCCGGCCTTGGCAGCGATTTTTGCTTCGATAACGGACAGAAAGGGACTCCCCAGAATCAGGGTATCGATTTGCCGCGCCTTCAAAGGGTGCACCAGTTTTTTTGCGATCCGAGCCGTCTCGGGTCGTTTGGCCCATCCTTCCTCGACGAGGACATCCAGCAACCTCGACGATCGGGCATAAATCCGGGCATCGGGGAGCCGCTCCCGGATGAGCCGTTCATAGACCCCGCTTTCCACGGCAGCCCGATTCCCGAGAACGCCGAAGCAATGCGTTTTGGAAACCGATACTGCTGCCGCCGCTGCGGCGGTCACGCCGTCGATGACCGGAACGGCACAGGGCCTGATTTTTTCCTGGATCCAGGCCGTTGCGGCGGCGGGACACGCAATCACCAAAAGATCCGCCTTTGAATCGATCAGGTGCCGAATCCCCTCCCGGGCGAACCGGGCCACGGTGTTCATGCTCCGTTGGCCATAGGGGCCGCGGGCCGTATCGGCCAAAAAAAGGAGGTCCAGGGCCGGGAGCATGCCCCGGATGGCGCGCAGCGGGAAAAGGCCTCCAATACCGGAATCAAAGACGCCGATCACGGGAATGAAGGATTCTTCTGAGGGAGGATTCAAGGCGTTCATCGGGGATGTCCGTGCGCATTCCCGGGCAGCATGTCGCCATGATGCGCCAGTTGTCGATATCGATGAGGGTACTGGGAATGAAGGGCCATATGCGGCACATCCACGGCTTCACCGGATGAATCCGGCAAAGCCCGTCCCAGAAGATGCAGTACCCGCTTTCGGCCTGGGCCAAAACGTGACGGCGCCCCGACATCCGGCAATACTTTTCGATGAACCGGTCCGGATCTTCCCGGATAAATTCCGCGATGCGGAGGATGTCCTCCCGGGAGACGAAGGTGCCCCCGTACCCTTTGCAGCAGTCCCCGCACTTTTTGCATTCAAACAGATCCGTCGCGCTCAAGGGTTCAGACGCCATGCCGGGTATCCATGGCGCGTTTGAGGGTCACCGCATCCACATATTTCAAATCGCCCCCCATGGGCACCCCCGAGGCGATCCGGGTGAGCTTCACGGGGAGTCCCCGGAGCCGTTCCGCCAGGTAGGCGGCCGTGGCTTCCCCTTCCACGCTGGTGGAGGTTGCCAGGATCACCTCGCCGATCCCCCCTTTTCCGATACGGTCGAAAAGCTCCTGGACCCGGATGTCGCCGGGCCCCACGCCGCACATGGGGGAAAGGACCCCCTGGAGGATATGGTAGCGACCGGTAAAGGCCCCGGATTTTTCAATGGCCGCCATGTCCGCCGGCTGTTCCACCACGCACAGGACACCCGTGTCCCGGGAGGGATCCCGGCAGATGGGGCAAAGGTCGGCATCGCTCAAGGAATGACACAGGGAACACAGGCGCACCGACTGCTTCATCTCCAAAAGGCTTTCGGCCAGAGACGCCACCTCTTTTTGGGGCATGCTCAGGATGTGCATGGCCAGGCGTTCCGCCGTCTTTTCCCCGATGCCGGGAAGCCGGGTCATGGCGGCGATGAGCCGCTTGATGGAGGCGGGATAATGGCGCATCTATGCCAATCCCGGGATATTCAGCCCGCCCGTGAGCTTGGACATCTCTGCGTTGGCCATCTCCTGAGCCCGGGTCAAGGCCTCGTTCACGGCGGCCACCACCAAGTCCTGCAGCATTTCCACGTCTTCGGGATCCACCACTTCTTTGTCGATGGAAAGGGAAACAATCTGTTGCTTTCCGTTGGCAACCACTTTCACGACCCCGCCGCCCGATGCGGCCTCCACGGTCTTTTCGGCCAGCGCCTCCTGCATTTTGAGCATATCGGCCTGGAGCCGCTGGGCCTGCTTGAGCATCTTCCCCATGCCTTTCATTTTCGGCCTCCTACAAGAGCTTGACGTCCACCACCGTGCCGCCGAAAATCCGTATGGCTTCGGCCACCAGGGGGTGCTGGATCGCCTTGTTTTTTATATCGTTTTGGGTTTCCGGTTTCTGATCATGGTGGGGATTGTCTTTCTCGGGACGAACGAAATAGACCGTCATGGTCCGGCCGTACACCGTCTGGCAGGCCTTGGCCAGGGCGGTCTTGTTTTTTTTGCGGTTCAGGGCCTGAAAATCGTATCCGTTCCCGTGGACTTCGACCTCGATTTCCGCCTCGGTTTCCCGTATCCGCTTGCACTTGGAAAGGGATGCCGCCAGGGACGGGGTTTTTTCGGAAAGGATCTGAACCACCCGGTCCCAGGGATCCCCCGGTGACGGTGCGGGACGGGTTTCCGGTTCCGGATACGATGCCTGGGCGTCGGCGATGGAAGCCGCATCCGCCGGCGGAAGGGTTCCGTTCCTTCCCGGTCCCGGCGGCATCTCCGGTTCGAGTTCGGCGCGAGACGGCGGGAGCGGCGCCTGGGCCGGGGCGTTTTTCGGAGCGCCGGCGGTGATTTCGCCTCTCAGGGCCTCGAGTTTTTCGATCAGGGCTTCAATGGGGAGGGCCGGGATCACCTCCAGGGTTTTCACCAGGGCCATCTCCAAAGCGATTCGGGGAAGCGAAGAGAATCGAACAGCGGATTCCTCTTTCAATAAAATATCAATGATCTGGTTGAGATAGGCAGGAGAAATCTCCCCGGCGGTTTCCACGATTTGCTCCACCTCCCCGGCCGGCAAATCCACAAGGGTCCTGGGATTTTTGGAGGTTTTGGCCACCATGAGGTTTCGAAAATGCTCCAAAAGATCGAAAAAGAGGCGCTTCATGTCATAACCCCGGGAATAGGCCTCATGGACCCGCTCCAATATCCCCGGCGCATCCTTTTCAAGGACGGCACGGGAAAGGTCGAAAATCACTTTCCGGTCCATGACCCCGAGAAGGTTCAACACCTGTTCCAGGGTGATCTTTTCTTCTGCACACGTCATCACCTGATCCAGAAGACTCAAGGCGTCCCGCATGCCGCCGGTGGCCTCCCGGGCGATGACCCAGAGGCATTCCGGGTCCATCTCCACGTTTTCTTTGGAGATAATCGTCTCCATGTGGGTCACGATGGAACGGGTGTCGATGCGCCGGAAATCATGCCGCTGGCACCGGGAAAGCACCGTGGCGGGGATCTTGTTGGGTTCGGTGGTGGCAAAAATGAACAGGACATGGGGCGGCGGCTCTTCCAGGGTTTTGAGGAGCGCATTGAACGCCGCGGGGCTCAGCATGTGCACTTCATCGATGATGTAGATCTTGTAGGGACTGTAGGCGGGCATGTACCGGGCATTTTCCCTCAGTTCCCGCACCTGATCCACGCTGTTGTTGGACGCCCCGTCGATTTCATAGACATCCGCGGCGTGCCCCCGGGTGATCTCCGTGCAGGACCGGCATGCATTGCAGGGGACGGGGGTGGGCCCTTTTTGGCAGTTCATGGCCTTGGCGAGGATCCGGGCCACCGTGGTCTTTCCCGTTCCCCGGGGACCCGACAGGAGGACGGCATGGGCCACCCGGCCGGCCTGAACGGCATTGGCCAGGGTGCGGGTGACATGATCCTGATGCACCACTTCTTCGAAGGTCTGGGGCCGGTATTTACGGGCTAAAACCAGGTACGACACGAAAAGGCCTCTTGGATCTGAAAGCGGCCGGAACGGCTCAGGTTAAAATCGGCGTCACAAGGGGGCGCCCCGCCGGGGCTGAAAAAGCATGGCGGAGAGAGAGGGATTCGAACCCTCGGTGCCGCTTTTGGCAGCACACACGATTTCCAGTCGTGCTCCTTCGGCCAACTCGGACATCTCTCCGGCTCCCGGTTGAAAAAGGCTTCCACAGCGCCGCGGACAATCGGCGCCACCATCTCCACCATTCATGGAACAAAATCAGATATCAGGGATTTTATAAAATTTCAATGAAAATGAAGCCACTCAAAAGCATCCCGGACAAAATTTCCGGATATCCTTTGGCGGCTTTATCGTTGGAGCGGTTTTAAAAGGGATGCGGGATTGCTACCATCCCCGGCGTTTAATAATATGATTTATTTCGGCTTTGCGGATCCGTTCCTGATGCTCCTTTTTAAGGGCATGGGCGTTTGAGATTTTTTCGATCAGCGCTCCGGTTTCCGTGGGCTTCATTAAATAGTCGTATGCGCCCAGCTTCATCCCTTCGATGGCGGTTTCCACCGTGGCATGCCCGGTAAGCATGATGACCTGCAACAGCGGCTCGATTTCTTTGATTTCCTTGAGGGTTTCAATCCCGTCTTTGCCCGGCATCACCACGTCGAGTATGACCACATCGAACTCCTCCTGTTGTATCCGGTCCAAGGCCTCCTCTCCGCTGAATGCGGTTTTAACGTCGAGTCCCCGGATTTGAAGCCGCTGGGACAAAGAGGCCACAAAGTCCTTTTCATCATCCACGAGCAGGATCTTCATTTTCATAGATCAAACCTTTTTAAACGGTTTTTGACGCCGGCGCTCCGCAAATGGAGCCTTCCCGCCCTTCAGGGCGGGGCTTCCCGGTAAGGAAAATACCCATTTTAAGATCGCTCCCCTTAACCCCGCCTTAAAAGGCGGGGCATGCGGGAAGGATTCCGGTCAAAAGACGCATCCAGGGTATCACTTTTCACGACAGATATCCATACTTGCCGCCCCATACTCAACTGTAACGCAAGAGGCGTCAGGGTGACCAAAGGATCACTTCGCAAGCACCGGCATCCCCATCAGAGGCCACAGCACCAGAGCGGCGAAACCCACCACCAGCATCAGAAGGATGCTGGCCGGAATCCCGTAAAGAAAGAATTCTGCCGTGGAAAACATCTTCGAGTCATAAGCAATGGCATTCGGGGCCGCGCCCACGAGGAGCAAAAAGGGCATACCGGCGGTCACCAGGGAAGCAAACAAAACGACTTCAGGCGCCACTCCCAAATAAGGGGCGATCACGAGCGCCACAGGCAATGAAATGGCGATGGCCGCCACATTCATGATGAAATTGGTCATCACCATAACAAAAAAGGCGATGCTCATCACGAAAACAAACCAGTTGGCCTTCTGGAACATCACCAGCCAATTGACAGCCAGCCACTTTGCGGCACCGGTTTCCCAAAGACAAAATCCGATGCTCATTGCACCGGCAAAGAGCAGGATAATGTTCCATGGAATTTCTTCCAGATCGTTCAGATCGAGTATCCCGGTTACAAAGAAAAGGATGGTCGAAATGAGAATGATGGCCGTCTTATCCACTGGCTTCAAGGCGGGGATAAAGGAGCGCAGGGCCATCACGAAAATACAGCCGAAGACAATGATCGCGGCGATGATTTCTTTTGGGGTGACGGCGCCCAGTTCGGCATTGAGGGTTTTGGCCCGCTCCCGCAAACCGGGAATCACCTTTTTTTCCGGCTTAAAAAAGAGCATGAAAAACCCCCAGAGCAGGAATACCAACAACCACCCCACGGGAAGCATGTAGTACGTCAATTGAAAAAAGGAGATGTTTTCCCCCACAATGTCATGAAAGAACCCGATGGCGACGGCGCCGCGGGCGGCTCCCAAAAGGGTCACGATGCTTCCGGCACCCGCCACGTAGGCCATTCCGATAAAAAGCCCTTTCCCGAAACGGGTCGGTTTGTTCCCTTCTCCGTAAAGGCTGTAAACGGCCAAAAGAAGTGGATATATGGTGGCGGCCACGGCAGTATGGGCCATGATATGAGTCAGAGCCGCCGTGACGACAAAACACCCCAAATAAATCATGCTGGTCTTTTCCCCCACGATCACCAGCATCCGATAGGCCAGTCGCTTGGTCAAACCGGTTTTGGTAAACACCAACCCGATGACGATGGAGGCGAAGATGAACATCACGGAAGGATCCATGAAATCCTTAAACGCCTTTTGAGCCGGGCGGATCAGAAAAAGAGCCTGTAAGGCCCCGATTGCCAGACTGGTCACGCCAATGGGGACGACTTCAAGGACCCACCAGGTTCCGGCCAGGAAAAAAATGGCCAAGGCCCCTTTTGCTTCACGGGTCAAAACAAAATGTTCGCCCTTGGGATCCACCGCGTCCGGCCAGGGTGGTGCCCAATATACTAACGCAAACAGAAGCACTCCGACCATGAGATACATGAACCGTTTCCAATCGAACGTTCCCATTTTAAGGGCGAGGGATTTGCTTGCCATTTTTCAAGTCTCCTTACCGTATTACCCTGACATGTAGCGCAATGCTCATTTTCCGTTTCTGCAAAGAAAAACGCTTTTTTACAACTTGCACGCTTTTATCCTTTCAACAATCTCCATGAAGACATCGCTCAGCCGCAATATGCCGACGATCTCTTTTTCCCGGGTCACCAGGAGGGACTGATGCCTCCCCATAATCAACTGATGGACGGCTTCGTTCAAAGACGTATTTTCATCCACGTATTCTCCTGGCGTGGGTTTGTGCATAAAGGATTCCACCTTCAATTCCGCTGCTTTCCGGCAAAGATCATTCAACGGCTTGTGCCACAGTCGGTATTGTTCGATCATGGATTTCTGATACATGGGGCTTAATCCCAGCCGGGTGAAGGAGTCACTCTTGACAAGCTCTTCATAACCCGGTTCCAAGGCCCGAAGCACATCGATCTGGCCGATCTTTCCGACAATCCGCCTGTTCTCGTCATAAATAAGGATGGCCCGATGCCGGTGGCGGGCCGGGTCGAAGGCGGCCACCGCCGATTCCAATGCCAACACCGCCTCGTAAAGGGAAGCATCCTTGGAAACCGTGGCATACTCGGAGAGTGGCACCATCAGTTCTTTAACCATCATTGATTTCATTGTCGTATTCCTCTACCATCCCTTGCTTTGAACGATTCGATCAATTTCCGCTTTCCGAATCCGTTCCTCGTGATCTTTTTTAATCGAATGGGCCTCAACGATCTTATTGGCTAAATCTTCTACATCCGTGGGTTTCATGAGAAAGTCGTAGGCACCCAGCTTCATCCCCTCGATGGCCGTCTCGACAGTGGCATGCCCGGTGAGCATAATCACCTGCAACAGCGGACGCATTCTTTTGATTTCCTTCAATGTCTCGATCCCGTCTTTTCCCGGCATCAAGACGTCCAACACCACCACGTCGAGTTCGTTTTGTCCTATCGTTTCCAGGGCCGCTTCTCCGTTCAGTACCGTTTCCACGTCAAACCCCCGCATCCACAGGCGCTGGGACAAAGGCTCGACAAAGGCTTCTTCATCGTCTACCAGCAAGACTCTTATTTTCATCTGTCGCTCCTCGGGAGATCATTTATTGTTTTCTTCATCCATGATTTCCCGTGCCGTATCGAATTCTCCTTCTTCGGCAAATGCCGCAGCCGTCAAACTGCGCTCAATCTTCTTTTTGTAAGCCCGCTTGATGTATTGCACCAGGTGGTCGATTTCGACCGGTTTTTGCAGATAATCAAAGGCGCCCAACCGGCGGGCGTCCTTTTCATCCTGCTCTGAACCGTGCCCCGTCAAGATGATGACTTCCACGCTGGGGTAGGCTTTTTTCACCCGGCGCAACACCTCCATCCCGTCAATCCCCGGCATCTTAAGATCCAGAACCATGACATCCGGAATCTGATCGCTGACGATTTGCAGCGCCTCTTCTCCATTCAAGGCCACTTCCGACCCCAGCTTGCGCATTTTGATCCGCTCTGCCAAGGATTTAACGAAATCCTCTTCATCGTCCACCAGGAGTACTTTAATCTTTTCCATTTTTTTGCTCCTTTTTTTCTTTATCCGAAATCTTCTCCGCGTCTTTTTCCATAAACGCCAACGCCATATCCGATTCTCCTGCTTCCGCAAAGGCACCGGCGGCAAAGGCGTCCATATACCGTCTCAACAACGGTTTCTTCTCCTGTCTTTGTTTCTTTCGAATCCTTGCCGCTTCAATGCGCCGGATCAATGCGTCGATGTCGAACGGCCCCATGAAATCGTCAAACGCCCCCAGCTTCATTCCTTCGATGGAAAATGCGATCTGATCAACGCTTCCGAGCATGATGACCTCTGTCTGTCTGCTTACTTTTTTGATCATCCGAAGAATCGCCAGGCCTTCGCTTTTCAGGGAACTCATTCCCAACAGGACCACGTCGATATTCCTGCGCTTAACGCTTTTCTTGGCTTCGTCCAGCCCATCGGCGAACAGGATCTTCCATTTTCGGCTCTGCAAGTACCGGGCGAGATGCTCACGAAAACCGGAATCCGCATCGATGATCAAAAGGGTCGTTCCCATGAATGCATCAACACCGCTTCTCCGTTTATCCTACCGTTACGACGCCGTACCGGACCCGGACACCCTGGAGTCCCACCGATTCCAGGAAGATTTCCAAAGGGGCCCGACGATACTTCCCGTCGGTATGCCCCATGAACTCGAAGGCGGTTTCCGGACAGCCCGCTTCCGCAAAGGCGGCGGCGGCAAAGCTGTTTTGGAGGGTCTTAATCCAGTTCACTCCCGGATTTTGATTCACTTCAATCCCGGCCACAGACGCGGCGGTTTCATGTTCGCCGGCTTCGGCAAAAGCAACAGCCATAAAGATTCTTTCCAGTTTTTCCTTGAATTTTTTCATGGCATCCTCCTCTTGTGGGTGTTCGTGCATGCTCTTTGAATGAGCAAGTTGGATGCCAAGATCAATATTGGACGTGTTAACAGGAGGTTATATGAAATGCGGGAAGGCTTGAAGGAGGGAAATGGAACTTAATGAAACATATTGAAAGATACATAATAAAACATTTCGATACTTTTTAAACGGAAGGGCTATGCAAGGGGTTCCGGCAGTTGGAGTCGGATGCAGGGACCGTCGGGTACCCACTGGACGGCCCCCTCCAAAGCGGCAACCATTTGCTGGAGATCGGACCAGGCGGCATCCGCCGAAAGGGCCGAAAAAAGCGCATCGGGCCTTGCGTCTTTTTCTTTTAGGAGAAAGGAAAATGCCGATCCGGTGTCGAATTCCTCGGGAGCAAGGACGATCCGGGAACCCGGAGAAAGGGCGTTCAAGCAGCATCGGATGCAGGTAAAAAGCGTCATCAGGAGGAAAACGGGGCGGACCTGAACGGTTATGGAAGCCTCGGAAGGTTCGACTTCCAGGACCACCCCTTTAAGCCTTGCAAAACGCTGGGCCAGGTGTATCATTTGCGCCGCGGTGGTGGAGAGATCCATGGAGGCTGTGGGCACATCCGTACAATGCGCAAACCAGTTCAGGTGATCGGAAATATCGACTCCCCGCTTGATCTGGTTCTGG
Organism: Deltaproteobacteria bacterium; assembly: GCA_019309485.1. Taxonomy (GTDB): domain Bacteria; phylum Desulfobacterota; class Desulfobacteria; order Desulfobacterales; family UBA2156. Next base: position 32,141 of record JAFDGC010000011.1, read on the forward strand.
ATAACGGACAGCGTGCTTTGACATTTTTCCCGAAGCGATGCCGGCATCTCAGGGGATAAAATGACCAGATCTTCCATGAGACCGGCCGTTTCTTTAATGATGGCCAGCACATTTTTCATCTCATGGGTAGCGGCAGCCGTTATTTTACCGAAAAATGCGATCTCTTCTTGTTTGTGCTCCGCCACTTCTGTTTCCAACGCCTTGCCCTTTTTCATAACACCAACCTTGATGGCTTCGAAAAAAACCCAAAGGAACCCGGCTTCATCACGCCGGCCCCGCATCGGGTGCGGGAGAAACCCCAGCCGGGATCAAGTGATTTCAATTCGTTCTGGATTGGGAATCAAGCCCAAAATGACGGCTTTGGTACTTTTTACGTGGCGTTAAGGTTTTCCCCGATTTTCTTGATCAATTCATCAATATTGATGGGCTTCATGAGATAATCCCGGGCGCCCAGGCGCATGCCCTCGATGCCGTCGTTGGTGGATCCGCGGCCGGTCAAAAGAATCACCGGCGTCTCTGGATAAATGGGTTTCATCTGTTTGAGGACATCGAGCCCCCCCAACCCCGGCATCATCACATCCAGAATCACCATGTCGAATCGACTCTTTTCCAGTTGGATCAGGGCCTCGTCCCCGTCATGGGCGATGTACACTTGAAAACCTCTCAGCTGGAGCCGTTCCGCCAGCGTCTGTACAAATTCCACCTCATCATCCACCAGCAGCAGGGTCCGTTCTCTCATCGTAGCTCTCCTGTATTGGAGGGAGGCGCCTTTCTGAGAAAAACATAAAATATGGTGCCTTCGCCCTCTTGGCTTTCCACCTTGAGCCTTCCCCCCAGTTTTTGTACGATGCCGTAGGTAATGGCCAATCCCAATCCGGTGCCGTATCCTTTTTTCGTGGTAAAAAAAGGTTCAAAGATTTGATCCAGCGTCTCCTTGGACATCCCGCAGCCGTTGTCTTCAATTGATACGCCGAGGGTCTCCGGATCCTCCTCCCATGTCCTGATGATCACCAATCCATTGTCTTCCACTGCGGAAAACGAATTGGTTAAAATATTCAAAAAGACCTGCTGGAGCTGCCCCAAGTCCGATGAAATCTGGGGCAGGTTTTCGTCCAGTTCCAGGCGGATTTCGATACCGCGGTAAAGATATTCCTTTTCCAGAAAACCGAGGACCTCCCGGATGACATCGTTGACATCCAGAAGCTCGAACTGCACTTCCATGCGCCGGGCAAATCCCAAAAGGCGGTGCGTGATGGTCTTGCAACGTTCCACCGACTTTTGAATGGACGCCGTCACCTCCATGAATTTTTCTTTTTTGTCAAACGGCTCGGCGCGTTCCAACAGGTCTTTCATCAACCCCGCTTTCTCATTGATCACCGCCAGGGGGTTGTTGATTTCATGAGCCACGCCCGCTGCCAGTCTTCCGATGGACGACAGTTTGTGGGCATGCTCCAATTCCCGAAAGGCCAGCTCGCGCCGTTCATCGGCATCCCGGGTTTTTTTGACCAAAACGCCGGTCATTTTAAAAATCGTGAGGAGGATGAATATCGTGCCGATGATGAATATGAAAAACATCTCGCTTTTGAGCGTGAACCAGGTTTTCAAGACCACGGACTTGGGTTTGACCATCACCAGGTTGCAGCAAAAATTCTCCAAATGGGTATAGACCACGATCACCTCGCGGCCCTTGGGGTCCATTTCCTCTTCGATATGGATGCCGTAATTGCCGGGGGGCGGTAAAAAGGGACACTTTTCCAACACTTTGCCGTAAAACTTGGAATTGGTTTGAAAAACGCCTTTGTCGTTGATCAAGAAGGCATCGCTTTCCGCATCCAATCCCATGGCGGCGATGAGGTTGTCAAAAAGGGAGGTGTCGATGGTGGCCCGCAGGACCCAGTTATCGCACTCTTCGTTCCCGAGTTGGACCGCGATGGCGATATGCGGGAAATTCCGATATCCCATGAAGACGTCACTGACATAGGTTCCCCGGATCGTGACCTCGTGATACCAGGCTTGATCCGAATAGTCCTTGGCCAAAAGATCGTACGGCCCGGCATAACTCACCTGGATCCCCTTACAATCAATAAGCCCCAAATCCACGAATCCGCCGAATTCCTTTTTCAAGACCCGGAAGATCCGGTTTAGATTTTTTTCGTTCGCCAGCGTCTCCACGGGATAGGCGGAGGTGATAAAACGGACCGTGGAGAGTTTTTCCTCCAGGAAAAGTTCGAAGGAATGTTTGGTCTTGGAGGTTAAAAGACGCATGGGGTTGATGATTTCATCTGTCAGACTGGACCGGTATTGATGGTAATTGATGACCGCCATCAATGTCAGAGGAATGATGGTAACCAGCATCATGAGGACAACAATATTGCGCCGCAGCAGGCGGTACCGGTCCGTCGATTGGAGATCCTCTCCGGGATCGAAGATATTCGGCTTGAAATATTGCCACCACCTGGATTCGGCCATTATGAACCCATGTCTTCTTTAAGGATTTCCCCCGGCTTGAGGTCCCCTTGATAAAACCGCTCCAGTACGGATTTCCACGGCCCGATAACGGAATCGAAAACCCGGATCCGCTTCCAGTTGAGATACTGGTAGTGTTCCTCTTCGATCCCGTTGCAGATCACCGTATCGACCCCCTCGCTCAAAATGAGCTGACACAGCTTCTCGGACGACGGCTGGGAAAGAACCATGATACTTTCGTCATGTTTTTGAGAGGATCCATCCCCCACGGCAATGAGCACTTCGGCAGCCAGGTCGAAACGCGGCGCCACCTCATCGCCGTACAATGGGATTAACACTTTATGGGCCATATCACCCGCGTCATAAAATCGGTTGTTTTAAATTGTGACATATTGTCTTGATCTTGTCCAGAGGGATATCTATCCGGAAGTTATTCCATATTGTTTCATTTTTCTCCACAAGGTACTCCTGCCCCATCCCAAAATTTCGGCGGCTTTGTTGCGCCGGCCTCCGGTTTTCACCAGGACATCCATAATCATTCTGCGCTCCACATCCGCCCATGTGCGTCCCTCGGATCGAAGTTTTGATGTATCGACGCCCGACACCGCCGGAGAGACCAGGGCGCCCCCATCGGATGCGGTTTCAGGGGTATCCATGGAAGGCTCGGTCAGGTAGGCGGGAAGGTGCTGAGGTAAAATCTCGCGTTCCTGGCAGATATTCACTGCATACTCAATGATATTCTGCAGTTCCCGCACATTTCCGGGATACGCATAGGCCTTCAGGATTTCGAGGGCTTTTTTGGAAAAACCTGAAATCTTTTTCCCGAACCTCGAATTCAGCCTGTTCAAAAAGTGGTCGAGAAGCAGGCGGATGTCACCGTCACGATCCCGAAGGGCTGGAATGTGAAGCCGGACTACGTTGAGCCGGAATAACAGATCCTCCCGGAAGCGCCCGTTTCGGACCATTTGTTCGAGATTCCGGTGGGTGGCGGCGATGACCCGCACATCGGCCTGGAAGCCCTTTGTGCTTCCAAGGGGATAGACCACCCGATCGTCCAAAAAGGTGAGGAGTTTGACCTGAAGCGGCAATGGAAGGTCCCCGATTTCCGTCAGATAAAGGGTTCCGTGATGGGCCAGACGAAAGCGGCCGGGCTTGTTTTCCACCGCACCCGTAAACGCTCCTTTTTGATGCCCGAAGAGTTCCGATTCGAGCAGGGTTTCCGGAAGGGCACCGCAATTCACCTTGACAAAGGGGCCTTTGGATCGATTCGAGGCTTGATGGATGGCTTCGGCCACCCGATCCTTGCCGGTGCCCGTCTCACCGGTGATCAAAACCGAGGAGTCGTTTTGGGCAATGATGGGCAGGATTTGAAAGATTTTTTCCATTTGGGGGCTTCGGCCCACAAGATGGGCGAACCCGTATGCATGGCTGATTTTTGCGTCGAGGTCCCGTAATGGCCGTAAATCCTCGATGGTCTCCAGGAACCCTATCCAATGATCCGCTGCATCTTTTAAGGGTGCCAGGTAGACCTGAACCGGGATCCGCAAGCGATCCCGGTTGATGATGTCGCTTTCGAAAGATTCGGATTCGGAACCGGGCCCCATCCCCATGGCCGGGCAGGATTTTAAGCACGTCCGGTTTCGAACGATGTGGTAACAGGGAACCCCCTCGGCCTCTTTTCGGGAAAATCCCGTGAGCGCTTCAAGGACGCGGTTCATCAGCATGATCCGCCGATCCTTGTCGAGAAGGGCGATCCCCACAGGGATCTCATCGATCATGGATTGCAGATTTACGGCGTTGAAGAAAGCATCTTGAGATTTTCTTTGCCGGGTTGGATTCAACGTGACTCGTCGGATTGGGGGTGAAAGATCTCAAAGGAAATCGAAAAAAATGGCGGAGAGGGTGGGATTCGAACCCACGATCCCGCTTTTGGCAGGATACCGCTTTTCGAGAGCGGGGCCTTCAGCCACTCGGCAACCTCTCCGCATCCTCATCAAATCCGGTAAGTTAGACTATGCTTTTTAGGACGTCGTTGTCAATCCTCTTTCCGTTTCTTTCCGCCGAATCGATAAAGGCGTTCAAAAAAAACCGGTTAACGGAGTTTTCCCTTGAACCCGACACGTTTTTCATTTAAAAGGACTCTTTTCATTTTTATCTTTAAGGAGCAACGCTTATGGCCACTGTCACCCCTTTCAGGGGAATCTTTTACAATACCTCGAAAATATACGACATCGCCGACGTCATGGCGCCCCCCTTTGACGTGGTATCCGAAACCGAACGGCTGGAACTGCATGAACGGAATCCTTACAACAGCATCCGCCTGACCCTGGGAAAAAACGACGCCTCCAATCCCAACGGCACCGCATGGATTCCCCGGGCGGCCCAGCACTTCAACAACTGGCTCAAGGCGGGGATCCTGGTTCAGGACAACTCCCCGGCTCTGTATTTCACGGCCCGCAGTTTTGTTCATGACTACAAACCCGTCACCCGTTTCGGATTCATCGCCCTGGTCCGGCTGGAGCCCTTTGAAAAAAAGATGGTTTTACCCCACGAAAAGACGTTTTCGAATGTCCGGGCCCAGCGGCTGGCCCTCATGAAGGCATCCCACGCCAACTTTGCACCCATCTTTTCCCTGTATTCGGATCCGAAAAACGACATCATCATCCGCCTGAAAGCCGCCGTGTTCGATAAAACGGCGGACATCGATTTCGTGGATTACGACAGCCAGCGACACCGGCTGTGGCGCATCACCGACACATCGGTTCAAAAGGCCGTTTTCGGCGCGTTGAAAGATAAAAACATCTATATCGCCGACGGACACCACCGGTATACCACGGCGTTGAACTACCTGGAGTGGATGCGCTCACGGCACCCGGACCTTCCCGGGAATCATCCCGCCAACTTTGTGATGATGTACCTTTCCGGCATGGAGGATCCCGGCCTTGTCGTCCTTCCCGCCCATCGTCTGTTGCGGGGTGTTTCCGACGAGGCCCGCACAAACCTGATTCCCAAAGCCCGGAAATATTTCGATGTCACCACCATCCCCTTCAAGGGCAAGGAGCGGGAAAGGGCCCTGGTGGAATTTGTCTCCTCGCTCAAGGCCAACGCCCCCAAGAACGTGATCGGCGTCTTCATGAAAGACCACCCCGAATTTTATCTCTTGGTATTGAAGCCCCGGGTGATGGAGGAAAAGTTCAAAAACGAAATCATCGAAGCGGTGCGCCATATCGACGTCACGATCCTGACGCAATTGATCTTCATGGAGATTTTGGGATTCGACGAGGCCCAGCTCGACGATGAAAAACGCATCGGGTACGACCGCACCGAAACCGGCGCCGTGGAAGCGATTACCGGCGGTGACTACGATATCGCGTTTATCCTCAATCCCACCCGAATCGAGCAGATGAAGACCGTGGCGGACCGGGGACTCATCATGCCCCGGAAAGCCACCTATTTCTATCCCAAGGTCGGCTCCGGTCTTGTCATGAACCGCCTCGTTCCGGATACGGTATAATCCCCCGATCCGGACGATCCTTTCAGGGAGTGAACAAGGCCGCGGCGTCTTCGGTGTAGCGCCCGTTTTGATCGTACAGAACCAAAGGAGGCGCAACCCGGACCCCCTTGCGCGCCCCCTTGACCCCTTCCGCCACCACCAGCTTGGCCTCCGTATCCCTCCGGGAATGCACCATCCGCAAGCGCTTGGGGACAAGGCCGGAGGCCTCCATGAGACCAAGGACATCCGCGGTCCGTTCGGCCGGGACCACGGCGACGAAGCGGCCCTTGGGTTTAAGCATCCGGGCCCCGGCGGCGGCGACGTCCGGAAGCGTGACGGCGATTTCGTGGCGGGCGATGGCCCGCCGGTTGTCCGGGTTGATGCGTCCGGACCGCGCTTTCCGGAAAGGCGGATTCGTCACCACCAGGTCCACGGGCCCGCCGGTATGGGTTTGATCCAATTCCCGCATATCCATGCAAAGGATTCGCATCCGGTCTTCCATGCCGTTTTCCTGCATGTTTTTCCGGGCGATGGCGGCCAGGGATTTTTGGATTTCCACCCCAAACCCCCGAATGCTCGGGTGCCGGAAGCCAAGGATCAGGGGGATGATTCCGCACCCGGTACCCAGATCCAGGATGCGGTCGTCTGCTTTGGGACCGGCATGGCGTGCCAGAAGGACGGCATCCACGGAAAACCGGTACCCCGTTTTTTCCTGGAGGACTTTGAGCCTGCCGTTGAAAAAGGTGTCGAGGGTCAGGGCGTTTTCTTTTTCGGGCATCGTTTTATATTTCGGGATTTTCATGGCGGCATGTAAAATGCCGCCTTACGTGTTTCAGGCTTGCACGGGGATTTTTGAAATGCCGCCTTCCATGTTCGGAGCTGCGCGACGGTTTATCGTAACGGGCCGATCTTGAACCGGATCTCTTCGAGAAGCGGTTTTCCCAGGGCCTGGTTGAGCTTTTGAAGGATCCCTTCCTTCATGAACTGGAGCTGGTGGACCCATACGGAACCGGTCGCATGGACGATGAGTATCCGCCCCTTAAACGCGGCGGGTTGTGCGTTTTCGGCGACCACACTCCCCACCACGGCGTCCCAGTGGTCCCAGACACGGGCAAGCTCCATATCCGCGTTCCGGCGGCAGGACGCCAGCACCTGGGTCAACACGTTTTTCAGGGGAACCGGTTCTATGGGGCGTTTTTTGAAATGGTCCGGCATGATTTCGCTTTACTGGAAATGGGCCTTTCCCCTTGACTTGCAATATGTTCTGGTGTATATTTTATCAAATTGCGGTTATTTATCAATATAAAAGAAGCGTGATTGTTTTTCGGGCGGACGCGGGTCGAGGTTTGTGCTCGCGCTTTTTAATCGGTCCGATGGGGCCGCAACAGGATTCGGTGAAAGATGAATTGGGATTGGGAAAAATTAAAGGAGCAACAGCAGCGGATGGGGGGCGGAAAATCTCCCCAGATGGATGAGATTTTCAACAAGTTCAAAGGATTCAAGTTTCCCGGAAAAATTCCGGGGGGATCCCTCATCATTCTTCTGATCCTGCTGATCATTTTCGGGTCCTCTACCTTTTATACGGTGGGCGTGGATGAAGTGGGCGTGGTCCAGAGATTCGGAAAATATGTCCGAACCACCCAGCCGGGCTTGAACTTCAAGCTGCCCATCGGCGTCGAAAAGGTGACCAAGGTCAAGATCCGCCGGGTCTTCAAGGAAGAGTTCGGAGAAGGCCCGTCCCGTTTTGAAACCCGGACCCAATTCGGCGGTGAAGATGTAAGGAGCATGGCCCTCATGCTCACAGGGGATCTGAACGTGGCGGTGGTCCCCTGGATCGTCCAGTACCGCATCAAGGATCCGTATAACTATCTGTTCAAGGTCCAAAACGCCCAGCGCCTCCTGGTGGACATGTCCGAGGCCACCATGCGCCTGGTGGTGGGAGACCGGAGCATCAACGAGGTCATCACCAAGCGGGACGAAATCGCGGTGGAGGCCCGGGAACTCCTCCAAAAGGAACTGGATGAAGCCCAGAGCGGGATCCACGTGGTGACCGTCGAAATGAAGCGGACCAACGTCCCGGTTCCGGTACAGCCCTCCTTCAACGAGGTGAACCAGGCCGTTCAGGAAAAGGAACAGTTGATCTACCAGGCCAAGGAAGACTACAACAAGGCCATTCCGGCGGCTCGGGGCCAAGCGGATCGGACCATCAAGGCCGCGGAAGGTTACGCCCTGGATCGGGTCAATCGGGCCAAGGGGGATGCGGCCCGTTTTGCCGCCGTGTACAAGGAGTACATCAACGCCAAGGACGTGACCAAGCGGCGGCTCTACCTGGAAACGTTACAGGAGCTCTTTCCCAAACTGGGCCCCAAGTACATTGTGGACCAGGACCAGAAAAATCTCCTTCCCCTCTTGAACCTGACCAAACCTTTGGGGGAATCCAAATGAAATCGAAACCTTTGATCCTTATCGCCTTGGCGGTTTTCGCCTTTTTGCTTTACAACTCGGCCTTCATCGTGGATGAAAGGGAGCAGGTGGTGATCACCCAGTTCGGGAAAGTGGTGGGGGATCCCAAGACCGAACCCGGCCTTTATTTTAAAATCCCTTTCATCCAGCTCACCAGTTATTTTCCGAAAAATCTTCTGGACTGGGACGGGGATCCCGGGCAGATTCCCACCCTCGACAAGACCTACCTCTGGGTGGACGCCTTTGCCCGGTGGCGGATCGTTGACCCGGTCTTATTCTTCCAGACCGTAAACAACATGGTGAGTGCATTGGCGCGTCTGGACGACATCATCGACCCGTCCATCCGCAACTTCATTACCTCGTACCGCCTCATCGAAACGGTACGCTTGACCAATCGAAACCTCGATACCCTGGAAATCGGTTTCGAGGACCTGAAAAAAGAACGACCTTCCGGATACATGGTCTCCACCGGCCGGGCCCAAATCACCAAGGGGATCCTGGAGCAGGCCAAACCCAAGCTGGCCGAGTTCGGCATCCAACTGGAAGACGTCAAGATTTCCCGGCTCAACTACGTGGAAGATGTGCGCAAGTCCGTTTACAACCGGATGATCGCAGAGCGGAAACAGATCGCCGAAAAGTTTCGCTCCGAAGGTCGGGGGGAAGCCCGAAAGATTGAGGGTGAAAAGGATCGCGATCTGAAACAGATCACCTCAGAGGCTTACCGGAGGGCCCAGGAAATCAAGGGGAAGGCCGACGCCGAGGTTACCAAGATTTACGCCGAAGCCTACGGGCTCGACCCGGAATTTTATTCCTTTACCAAGACCCTGGAAATCTACAACAAGTCCCTGGACAAAGAAAGTTCACTTGTCCTTTCCACGGACTCGGAATTTCTGAAATACCTGAAAGGGTATAACGAACCCGCCCGAAACCAATAGGGCTTCATCGAAAAAAGGGCAAAAGAAGCATCCCTCCTCCCATGATGGAAAGAGGGATGCTTTATACCCGGACCTGATTACCTATTTGAGCTTTCTTCGCTGATGCCGCGTACGGGCGAGTAATTTTCGATGTTTATGCTTTCTCATTTTTTTCCGTCGTTTTTTGATAACGCTGCCCAAACACTCACCTCCAGTCCTTATGGATTTCTCCCATGTCATTTATGGGAACAACTCGGCTTTTCGAAAAACAGATCTAACACCTTGTGCAGCCTTTGTCCAGCACTACTTTTTTTATGGTGACCCCGTGAAACCGGCGATGCCCGGCACCCGAAAAAAAACCCTGGCCCGGTTCGATCCGGACCAGGTCAAAACCGTCAGGAATGCCGCGGCCCTGGCCGAGGAATTGGTGAGCAACCATTTCAAGCTGTCTTCCAACCAGTGGCTGAACCGCCGGTACGACCTCAAGACCCTGGATGATCTGTCCCCGGAGGAAATCGTCCACGGCCCCTTTGCCCAGGTTCTCCATTATCGGGGGCATCGGGGAGACGCCCCCCTGGGATCCCGAACCATCGATCTTTATACCATCTGCCTCCAGGACCACAGCATCCTTTCGGCCATTGAAAAACACCCCTGGATCGCCCTTTATCCCTTTATCCTGTATATCGTCACTCATGAGTTGATCCATATCGTCCGGTTCATCCGGTTTCTACAGAATTTCGTGGCCACGGAGGCGGAAAAACTGGCCGAAGAACAGCGGGTCCATGAAAAGACCCATGAAATCCTGAAGGGGACACCCATACCCGGTATGGACGCCGTCCTGGACTACTACCGGTTGTGGCGCGCCCCCTTTGACGAAATCGAACACGATCCCATTTTTCTTGACAAGTCCTGAAACGGCATTATATTTCGCGAGTTGAAAACAACAGGGACCATAGGAGGTTTGCCGAGAATGCCGGTCTACGAGTATGAATGCACCCAATGCGGCCAGATTGAAGAGGCGTTCCAAAAATTTTCCGACAAACCGCTGACCCGATGCCGCCACTGTTCGGGGAGGCTTCGAAAACTCATTTCCCGAAGCACTTTTCACCTTAAAGGCACGGGTTGGTATGTGACCGATTATGCCAACCGATCCAAAAACACCCAGGGCGCTTCCGAGAAAAAAGCAAAAACCGACTCCAAGAGCACGGAAAGCACCGCATCGGATACCGGCGCATCTAAAAAATCCGATGCCTAGGAGCTCTGTCTCCTAACCTGCCCTCATCGCGTTCATCCGATTCGAATGCACCCGGCCCATCGTCTTTGGAGCTTTACGGGCGATGGTCTTTTTGCGGCGGCCTGTTGCGCTGTACGCGGTCAATTTTCACCTGAATTGATCGTTTCCAATTTGGCAAAAAAATTATTATTTATGAATATTCCTCTGTTTTAAAAGATTTGAGGATGTCAACGCTTCACCCAATGGGTGTGTCCCAACAGCGTTTTACCAAATCGGAAACCCTTCGGGATTTTCGAGTTCACCGCATCTGCTGCGTTGCCGAAAACTCGACGTACGAATTGTACGCCTTCGCTTCCGGACGCCTTGCAGCTGCGGCAAACTCGAAAATCGCTCAATTCAGGTTTCACAAAAATTTTTTACGTCAAGGCCTTTACAACGTCGAATAAATGATTAAGGTCTTCAAAAAATTTATATCTTAAATCGTGGATCGGGTTTTGATCCACAAAAAAACCATACGAATGAAAAAGGAGAGAGGAGATCATGAAACTGAAACCATTGCAGGACCGGATTTTGGTGGAACGTGTGGAAGAAGAACAGAAAACCAAGGGCGGGATCATCATCCCGGACACAGCCAAGGAAAAGCCCGCCGAGGGCAAGGTCATCGCTGTGGGAAGCGGCAAGCTGGATGAAAACGGGAAGCGGATGCCTCTGGATGTGAAAAAGGGCGACCGGATCCTCTTCGGCAAGTATGCCGGCACGGAAGTGAAGATCGAGGGGAAAGAGTACCTCATGATGCGCGAAGACGACGTCTTGGGAATTATCGAATAATTAAATGTGAATGGAGGAATGTGAAGATGGCAGCAAAATTGATCAAATACGACATGAAGGCCCGGGAAGCCATGCTCACCGGCATCCGGACCCTTTCCGATGCAGTGGCGGTGACCCTCGGGCCCAAAGGCCGAAACGTGGTTTTGGAAAAATCCTGGGGCTCCCCCACCGTCACCAAGGACGGTGTTACCGTGGCCAAGGAGATCGAACTGGAAGACAAATTCGAGAACATGGGCGCCCAAATGGTGAAGGAAGTCGCCAGCAAGACGAGCGATATGGCCGGTGACGGCACCACCACAGCCACCGTGCTGGCCCGGTCGATTTACGAGGAAGGCCAGAAACTGGTGGTGGCCGGAAACAACCCCATGGCCATCAAACGCGGCATCGAAAAGGCCGTGGAAGTGGCGGTGAAAGAGCTTCAGAACATGAGCAAACCCACCAAGGACCAGCGGGAGATCGCCCAGGTGGGGACCATCTCCGCCAACAACGACGAGACTATCGGGAACATCATCGCCGAGGCCATGAACAAGGTGGGGAAAGAAGGTGTCATCACGGTGGAAGAAGCCAAGGGCATGGAAACCACCCTCGAGGTGGTGGAAGGGATGCAGTTCGACCGGGGATACATCTCCCCCTATTTCATCACCGATCCGGAAAAAATGGTCGTCTCTCTCGAGGATCCGTACATCCTCATCAACGAAAAGAAAATCAGCAACATGAAAGACCTGCTCCCCATCCTGGAACAGGTGGCCAAGACCGGACGCCCCTTGCTGATCATCGCCGAGGACGTGGAAGGCGAAGCCCTGGCCACCCTGGTGGTCAATAAGCTGCGCGGCACCCTCCACGTGGCGGCCGTGAAGGCCCCTGGATTCGGCGACCGCCGGAAAGCCATGCTGGAAGACATCGCCGTGCTGACGGGCGGCCAGGTCGTCTCCGAAGACCTGGGAATCAAACTGGAGAACCTGAGCCTCTCCGACCTCGGAAACGCCAAACGGATCACCATCGACAAAGACAACACCACCATCGTGGACGGCGCCGGCTCTCGCTCCGCCCTCGAAGGCCGGGTGAAACAGATCCGGGCCCAGATCGACGAGACCACTTCCGACTATGACCGGGAAAAGCTCCAGGAGCGCCTGGCCAAGCTGGTGGGCGGAGTCGCCGTCATCAATGTGGGCGCCGCCACCGAGACCGAGATGAAGGAAAAGAAGGCGCGGGTGGAAGACGCCCTCAACGCCACCCGGGCGGCCGTGGAGGAGGGAATCGTCCCCGGCGGCGGCGTGGCCCTGGTGCGCTGCGTCGAAGCCCTCGATAAGATCAAGATCAAGGCCGACCAGAAGCTGGGCGTGAAAGTCGTCCGTAAGGCCATCGAAGCCCCTCTGCGGATGATCGCCGAAAACGCCGGGTTCGAAGACTCCGTGGTCCTGAACAAGGTACTTGAAGGAAAGGACGCCTACGGGTTCAACGCGGAATCCAACGTCTACGAAGACCTCATCGAGGCCGGTGTCATCGATCCCACCAAGGTCGTGCGCATGGCCCTCCAGAACGCGGCCAGCGTATCAGCCCTCATGCTCACCACAGAGGCCATGGTAGCGGAAAAACCCGAAGAAAAGAAAGACATGCCGATGCCGCCGGGCGGCGGTGGCATGGGCGGTATGGGCGGTATGGGCGGCATGATGTAATCGCCCCTTTTTACTACCCGTCACCTCAAGACGCAAACGCCCTCACCGGAAACGGTGGGGGCGTTTTTCATTGATCTTGACAGATCTTCGATTTCTTGAAATATTAATCCCGTGACGCATTGAAGCAACTAAGCCGGGACCTTTCGTCAACATCCAAAAAAAGAGGTCTGCCATGCCCCATGCATCCGCATTTTCCCTTGTGTTTAAAGCGATCCTGGTATCTGCGGTGGTGGTTTGCTTTGCTTTTCCCGCCCCGGCCCAAGAGGCACAACAGGATCTTACTTACGAATTCGGCATTTATTACACCGCACAAAAGGGAGACAGCCTGGCCGAGATTGCCAAGCGCTTCTTTGATTCCGAGGCCTATTGGCCCCAGCTTTGGAAGGAAAATGCCCACGTCAAAAATCCCCATGATCTGATCGCAGGGGAACGGATCCGTCTTTATCAAAAATCGGGAAGCAAGAAGATCCCCACGCACCTGCTCGCCCTTCCGCTCCCGGAAACCGAAGCCCCGTTCACGCTCTTTTCCCCCATTGAGGGTGTGGGCTTTGTCCGGTCCGAACCGGTGGCCCCCCTGGGGTCCCTGTTCAAGGTGACAGGAGACAAAGCCCTCATTGCCGAAGGGGACCAGATCTTTTTATGGAAGGCTGAAGAGGACGCCTTTACCGCCGGCGGCCGGTACACTCTTTTCCGGGTCCTGACCCTCCCCGGCGCCGTTGCACCGCCCGACGTGGGCCTCCAGCACCTGCTCACCGGCGTGGTGGAAGTCACGGACGTCAAACCCGACTATGCCATCGCCACGGTGATCAAATCGTATCGCCGGATCCGGCTCGATGACCTGGTGATGCCCTATGAAAAACGCTCTCCCGTGATTCCCCTGGCCCGATGCCGAAAGGATCTGCACGGAACCATCCTCGCCTCCGAAGAAGGGCTCGCACTGATGGGAGACGGTCATATTGCGTTCATCGACAAGGGCCAACAAGACGGTGTCGCCGCCGGGCAGCAGTACCTCATCTGCACAAACGAGCAGCGGGTAAAACCCGACACCGGCAAGGAGGTCACCGTGGGACCCATCGATTTTGGAACTCTTCTGGTGCTTTTGGCCGATGAACGCGCCTCCGCCGTGGTAATCACCCAGGCGGACCGCCAGGTCGTCCCCGGAAACGGTTTCCGCGCCCCGAGTCTGATGGAATAAACGCAGGCGACAGATATAAACGCTTCCTCGAAACCATCTGATTCAATTTTTTCCTTGAAATGGGACACGGTTGTGTATATTATTGATACACAATAGTAGAGGTGACCCCCGTGAAATATTTAAGTGTAAGAGACTTAAGAACCCGATCCGCCAAAATATGGCAGGACCTGTCAAATGAAAAAGAGATGATTGTCACCAGCAATGGAAGACCCATTGCCCTTCTGGCGCCCATCAACGAGGAAAATCTGGAAGAAGTGGTCTCCGCATTCCGCTATGCACGGGCTTCGGCGGCGGTTTCCGCCCTGCAATATGAATCCATCCGAAAAGGAAGCGATAAGATATCCATGGATGAAATTGATGCGGAAATCCGGACCGTGCGGGCCGAACGGAAAAAATGAGGGTCGTCCTGGATACCAACGTGTGGGTTTCCGGGCTCCTTTCTCCGTTTGGTCCCCCGGGCACCATCGTTCGGATGGTCACCGCCGGAAAGCTGCTTTTGTGCATGGACGCCAGGATTCTGGCCGAATACCACGACGTATTTCTCAGACCCAAATTTCATTTCAATAAACGCCGCGTCGAAACAATCATTGAATTTATTCGATACGGCAGTCATTTCGTTTCGGCGCCCCCTCTGGATCGTCCCCTCCCGGATAAAGACGATGAACCTTTTCTGGAAGTCGCTTTGGCCGGAAAGGTCGAATGCCTCATCACGGGGAACACCGCCCATTATCCTGTTTCCTTGCGGCAAGGGATGACCGTATTCTCCCCAAGCGAATTCCTTGAGTTTTATCATGAAAAACGGGGAGATTGAATATCATCGCCACCTGTATAACCGACGTTTTTCCGGCATCCTCGCCCCGCCTACCCCTGCTCCCAGGTGACCCGGAGGACTTCCTGGTAGGTGGTCTCCCCGGCGAGCATCTTGCGGACGGCGTTTTCCCGCAGGGTCACCATCCCTTCCCGCTTGGCCATGGACTGAATGGTGTTGAGATCCGCATTCGAGACGATCTGTTTCTTGATGGCTTCGGTGCAGGGCAGCACCTCGTAAACCGCCGTGCGCCCCAGAAACCCGGTCCCCCGGCATTTGAGGCATCCTTTCCCCCGCTTCAAGGCGATGCGCCCTTCTCTTCCGGGATCGAGTCCCATCTCCCTTAACTCCGAGGAATCCATCTCAAAGGTCTCCTGGCAATGGATACAGATCTTTCGCACCAGGCGCTGGCCCAAAACCCCGATGAGGGTGGACTGAATCAAAAACGGCGGCACGCCCAGGTCCAAAAGGCGGGTGATGGCCGAGGCCGCATCGTTGGTGTGCAGGGTGGACAGGACCAGGTGCCCGGTGAGGGCGGCCTGGACCGCGTTTTCCGCGGTCTCCAAATCCCGCATCTCCCCGATCATGATGATGTCCGGATCCTGGCGCAGGATGTTGCGCAAAATTGAAGAAAACGTGACCCCGGCCATGGGCTGGACCCCGATCTGGTTGAAGGACTCGTGCACCATTTCGATGGGATCCTCCACGGTGGTGACGTTCACCTCCGGCGAGGAAATGGTCCGCAGCGTGGAATACAGGGTCGTGGACTTCCCGCTCCCCGTGGGACCGCATACCAGAACGATGCCGTGGGGCATGTTGATGAAGTGGTTGTACCGGATCAGGTCCGTGCTGGAAAAGCCCAGGTGATCCAGGTCCTGGAACAAAATGTCCGGATCCATGATGCGAAGCACCAGTTTTTCCCCGAAGGCCACGGGAATGGTGGAGACCCGGATCTCCACCTCCACGTCTCCTTTGTCCATCTTGATGCGGCCGTCCTGGGGCCGGCGCTTTTCCGCCATGTCCATGCGGGACAGGGTCTTGATCCGGCTCACGATGGCTGAGTGGACGGTCTTGGGCAGGTCATAGACGTTGTGCAGCACGCCGTCGATTCGCATCCGCACCTTGCTGACCTTGCGCTTGGGTTCGATGTGAATGTCCGAGGCCCGCTGCTCAAAGGCATAGGTGAAAAGGTAATTGACCGCATTGACGATGTGCTGATCCGTGGCGGGCAGCTCGTCCGAGGACCTGAGTTTGACATACTGCTCCAGATTGCCCAGGTCCACCACGGGCCCGGCGAACTGGATCTCCGCCTGGGAGATGGAGCGCTTGAACCCGAAAAATTCCCCGATGAGCTTGACGATGTCTCTCTTGGGGCTCACCACGGGGTGTACTTTCATGAGGCTGGCCCGGGCGATGTCCTCCAGGGCCTCCATGTTGAAAGGATCCGGGGTGGCCACGGTAAGGGCCCCGTCTTTCACGCCGATGGGAAGGACCAGGTGGCGCATGGCAAAGGTGCGGGGGATGGTGGTGGTCACCAGATTCAGATCGAGTTTTAGGGGGTCGATCTTCCGGTAGGGGATCTTCCAGGCCGCGGCCAGGGCTTCGTAGACCGCATCTTCATCCAGCTTCAGGGCGGGGTTGTCGGCCCGTTCCAGGTTCAGGGACACCAAGAGGTCCACGTCGGCAAACCCCTCCGAGGCCGGGCCCCCCGATGATGTATGCGCCCCTTTGCCCTCTGCGTCCCGCTCCCGCTTTTTTTGCAGCATCACTCCTTTGGTCAAAACCTGCTGGGCCTGAGCCTTGGAGATCAATCCCTTCTGGTACAACACGCCGCATACGGCCTTCAGAGAAAAGGGGCTTTTATCGCCATTGGACGGATGCATCGGAAATCCTCTTTGAAGCCTATCTACCCGCC
>JAFDGC010000048.1 GCA_019309485.1 Deltaproteobacteria bacterium
GATCAGTGCGGAGTTGATCACGCCGATTGCGATGGAAAAGGAGTTGCGGTTTGCGGTTCGGGAAGGGGGCCGCACCGTGGGCGCCGGCGTCGTCAGTGAAATTCTGGAATAAGCGGAAAGAAGACGGACATGACGGGTACCAAGATTCGGATCAGGCTGCGGGCGTACGACCACAAGCTTTTGGACCAGGCGACGCTGGATATCGTGGATACTGCCAACAAGACGGGGGCAAAAGTGGTGGGACCGATTCCGCTGCCCACACAGATCAACAAATACTGTGTCCTGCGGTCCCCCCATATCGATAAAAAATCGAGGGAACAATTCGAGGTGCGGACGCACAAGCGTCTGTTGGATATTGTGGAACCCACGCAGCAAACTGTGGATGCATTGATGAAACTGGATCTGTCACCCGGCGTGGACGTGGAGATCAAGCTGTAAAGACGCCGAACACCGGCAATGACTGCAGGCCGGTCCATCGATAGGAAACGAGCCATGAGCAAAGGGGTATTGGGGAAAAAGCTGGGGATGACGAGCCTGTTCACTTCCGAAGGGATCCTGGTGCCGATTACCGTCATCCAGGCCGGGCCGTGTGTGGTCACCCAGATCAAGACCGAGGCCAAAGACGGATATAACGCCGTCCAAGTGGGTTTCGGCCCCAAGAAGGACGCAAAAGTCAACCGGCCGGAAAAGGGGCATTTTAAAAAAAGCGGAGGGCAGGGATTCTCCCATTTGAAAGAATTCCGGGTGGAAGATCCCGATGCCTATACGCTCGGACAGGAGATCCGTCTGGATCTTTTCCGGGTGGGGGAGCGGGTGACCGTCACCGGAACCACCAAGGGCCGGGGGTTTTCCGGAACCATCAAGCGGCACGGTTTCCACCGGGGGCCCAAGACCCACGGGAGCCACAACGAGCGTCCGCCTGGATCCATCGGTTGCAGTGCATGGCCTTCCCGGGTCGTCAAGGGGAAAAAGCTCCCGGGCCGTTTCGGGAAAGAGCTAAGGACCCTCCATAACCTGGAAGTCGTGGATATCCGGATCGAAGAGCATCTCCTCTTGTTGAAGGGAGCGGTTCCCGGACCCACATCCGGACTCGTGGAGATTCACAAAAGACATGCGGGATGACCGGAATTGCCGGGGAGCCCCGTCCTTCAGGGCGGAGGGTTCCACGAAGAATCCGCCGCACCGGAACGGAGAATTAACGAAAGGAAAGGGGCGGTTTTAATACGAGGGCGCATATGGCGGTTTTAGACGTGAAAAATATCAAAGGGGAGGCCGTATCCACGGTGGAGCTCCCGGATGCCATCTTCAACGTGCCGGTGAAGGCCGAGGTCCTGCATCAGGTGGTGACCATGCAGCTGGCCAACAAGCGTTCCCAAACGGCATCGGTGAAGCATCGAAGCGACGTGCGGGGGAGCACCCGAAAACTCTATCGCCAGAAAGGGACGGGGCGGGCCCGGCGCGGGGACGTCAAATCCCCCCTTTTACGGGGCGGCGGCGTGATCTTCGGGCCGGATAACCGGAACTACCGGTTTACGGTGCCCAAAAAGATTCGGAAACTGGCCCTGAAGATGGCCCTGAGCAGCAAGCTGACCGACGATGCCCTGTTGGTCCTGGACGCTTTTTCCCTGTCCCGGATCAAAACCCGGGATTTTGTGCAGGCCTTGAAGGACCTGAGCGTGAAAAGCGCCCTCATCGTGACGGACCAAAAGGATGAAACCCTTGAGCGGTCTTCCAGAAACGTGCCGGAAATCAAACTGCTGCGGGTGGAAGGGCTTAACGTTTACGACGTCATGAAGTATCAGACGCTGATTCTTCTGGAAGCGTCCATTCCGGGGATCCAAGGGAGGCTCTCGTCATGATTGCCTATGATATTATTAAAAGACCCGTGGTGAGTGAAAAGACCACGCTCCAGAAAGAAAAGGCCAATCAGGTCACCTTTGAAGTGCGTCCGGATGCCAATCGCATCGAAATCCGGCGTGCCGTGGAAAAGATTTTCAAGGTAAAGGTTGTCGGTGTCAGCACCGCCCACATGGAAGGAAAGATCAAGCGCCGGGGCCGGGTCCTGGGGAAACGCAGGAACTGGAAAAAGGCCATCATCACACTGGCCCCCGGAGAGCGGATCGACATTTTCGAAGGGGCGTAATAACGCCCCCTGGGGACAATTTGATCACATGGATTACGGCATGAACGCCGGCGAGGAAAACACATGGCGCTGAAAAAGAAAAATCCCACATCCCCCGGCCGACGGTTTCAGACCTATTCGGATTTTCAGGAGATTTCAAAAGAAATCCCTGAAAAGGGGCTCACGAAACCCTTGAAAAAAAGTGGCGGGCGGAACGTCTACGGGAGAATCACCAGCCGACATCGGGGTGCCGGCCACAAGCGGCGATATCGGGTCATCGATTTCAAGCGGGATAAAATCGGAATTCCGGCGAAAGTGGCGGCCATTGAATATGATCCGAACCGAAGCGCCAGGATCGCATTGCTCCATTATGTGGACGGGGAAAAACGGTATATTCTGGCGCCTCAGCATCTGGCCGTCAACGACATGGTGGTATCGGGTCCGGATGCGGACATCAAGCCGGGAAACACCCTCCCCTTGAAAAACATTCCTTTGGGCACCCAGATCCACAATATCGAATTGCGGTTGGGGAAGGGAGGCCAGATCGTGCGCAGCGCCGGAACGTATGCCCAGGTCATGGCCAAGGAGTCGCCGTACGCCCTGATAAAGCTCCCTTCCGGTGAACTGCGGATGGTTCTCCTGGAGTGCAAGGCCACCGTGGGGCAGTTGGGGAATGTGGAACACAGTAATTTGGATTTGGGAAAGGCGGGTCGCAAGCGGTGGCTTGGCCGGCGACCCCGGGTTCGGGGCGTGGCCATGAATCCCGTGGATCATCCCATGGGCGGCGGTGAAGGGAGATCCTCGGGCGGACGGCACCCGTGTACTCCCTGGGGGAAGCCCACCAAGGGGTATAATACCCGGAAAAATAAAAAGAGCGATCGCTACATCGTAAAAAGCAGGAAGAAGAAATAACCCCCAAACAAACCGATACGGTGCTTAAACCACGTATCGGTTCCGGGGTTGAAATGCAGGAGACAGTATGCCGCGTTCCGTAAAAAAGGGTCCGTTTGTGGATCCCCATCTGTTTAAAAAGGTGATGCAGGCCCAGGAAACCCGAAGCAGCCGGGTGATCAAGACATGGTCCAGGCGATCGACAATCATCCCGGAGATGGTCGGTATCACGCTGGCGGTCCACAACGGGAAGAAGTTTGTCCCTGTTTTCATATCCGAAAACATGGTGGGGCATAAGTTGGGGGAGTTTTCCCCCACCCGAATCTTCTTCGGGCATGCCGGTGACAAGAAATCGACCGTCAAGAAGTGAGTTCAATCGGCCGGAAGATGCGGCCTGACCGCCGGGCGGAAAGTATTGTCCCTGCGAGGATGGAAGGAATCGGGAAGGTGGAAATCAAGGCAAAAGCCAAATATGTGCGGATCTCTCCCCTGAAGGTGCGAAAAGTCATCGGGGAGTTGAAAGGCAAACCGGTGCAAGCCGGCCTGGAAGCACTCAAGTTCATGCCCCAAAGGGGTGCGGGCCTGGTGGAAAAAGTCATCCGCAGCGCCGTTGCCAATGCCAGTCAAAATTCCGGTCTGGATGTGGATAAACTCGTGATTCAAAACATCACGGCCGATCCCGGCCCGACCTTGAAACGGTTCCGGGCCAGGGCCCGGGGCCGGGGGACGCGGATCCTGAAACGGACCGCGCACATCACAGTGAATTTGAGCGAGAAGTCAACCGAATAGGAAGGAAAGAGAGCATTGGGCCAGAAAGTCAACCCCATCGGCTTAAGGCTGGGGATCGTCAAGACCTGGGAGTCGAGATGGTACGGCGGGAAAAACTATGCGGGTTATGTCCTCGAAGATCACAAGATCCGGACCTTCATCAAGAAGAAGCTGTTCCATGCAGGGATTTCCCGGATCGAGATCGAAAGGGCGTCGAATCGGATCCGACTGCGGATCTATACGGCACGGCCCGGTATCGTCATCGGCAAGAAGGGCGCCGAGATCGCCCAGCTTAAAAAAGAATTGGAGGCCCTTGTCCCTTCGGAGATTCTCATCGATATCCAGGAAGTTCGGAAGCCCGAAATCGATGCCCAACTAGTGGCGGAAAACGTGGCCCTCCAGATCGAACGGCGGGTGGCGTTCCGCCGGGCCATGAAACGGGGCGTCTCTTCGGCCATGCGTTTCGGCGCCAAGGGGATCAAGATCATTTGTGCGGGACGGCTGGCCGGGGCGGAGATGGCCCGAACGGAATGGTACAAAGAAGGACGCATTCCGTTGCACACCTTGCGGGCGGATATCGATTACGGTTTTACCCAAGCCAAAACCACCCACGGGATCATCGGGGTGAAGGTATTCATATTCCACGGGGAAATCCTCAAAAAAGAAGAGCCCGTGCTGGAGGCATAGGAGGCGCATTCGATGCTCAGTCCCAAAAAAGTCAAGTTCCGCAAGCAGCAAAAGGGCCGGATGAAGGGGAAAGCGTATCGGGGCTCGACGTTGACTTTCGGGAAATACGGACTTCAGACTACGGAGTGCGGCGCCATATCGGCCCGGCAGATCGAGGCGGCCCGGGTCGCCATGACCCGGCGGGCCAAACGCGGCGGCAAGATCTGGATTCGAATTTTTCCGGATAAACCGGTCACTAAGAAACCGGCGGAAACGCGGATGGGCAGCGGGAAGGGAAGCCCCGAAGGATGGGTCGCCATCGTACGTCCGGGAAGAATCCTGTATGAAATGGAAGGGGTTCCCCGGGACGTGGCCCGGGAAGCTTTGCGTTTGGCGGCGCACAAACTCCCGGTGAAGACAAAGTTTATTGAAAGGGAACAGGACTGATGAAGGCGAGTGAAATTCGGGAATTGACCCCGGAAGAGCGGCAGCGGAAGCTCACGGAGTTAACGGAAGCCCTCTTCAATCTGCGCTTTCAGCATGAAATCGGACAGCTCGAAAATCCGAAGCGGATCCAGCAGACGCGGAGAGACATCGCCCGGATCCGGACGGTGATTCGGGAAGCATCATCCACTGAAACAAAAGAGAAACCGGCATGAAAGATCGAGGAATGAAACGACAGCTCGTCGGGACGGTGTTGAGCGACAAGATGCACAAATCCGTTGTCGTCAAAGTGGAACGGATGGTGATGCATCCGTTGTATAAAAAGTATATCCGCAGGCATGCGAAGTTTTCGGCTCACGATGAAGAAAACGCCTGCCGGGTGGGGGACAAGGTGCTCATCACCGAATCGAGGCCGCTGAGCAAAACCAAAAAATGGCGCGTCAGTGCGATTGTCGAAAAAGCCGAATAGCGCATGCGAGGAAGATGGCGAGATGATTCAGGCAGAAACCCGATTAACGGCGGCTGATAATTCCGGCGCCAAGACATTGTATTGCATCAAAGTTCTCGGCGGTTCCAGGAGACGGTATGCGGGAGTGGGCGATATCATCGTCGTTTCCGTGAAAGAGGCCATTCCCAACGCCAAGGTCAAAAAGGGTGACGTGCTCAAGGCGGTGGTGGTCCGGACCAAAAAGGCGCTCAAAAGGGCAGACGGATCCTTTATTCGCTTTGATGACAACTCGGCGGTCTTGATTAACGCGAGCAAAGAACCCATCGGTACTCGGATATTCGGGCCGGTGGCACGAGAGCTGCGGGCCAAGCGGTTCATGAAGATCATTTCCCTGGCCCCCGAGGTCCTGTGATCCGGATTCGGATCCACGGGAAGAATGACCAAACGGATAAAAAAGGCAACGGAGATCGGAAAAGCGATGAGGGATAAACCCCGGATCAAAAAGGATGACAAGGTCAAAGTGATCACCGGCAAGGACCGCGGCAAAATCGGAAAAGTCTTGAAGGTGAATCGAAAAAAGGATCGCATCCTGGTTGAAAACGTCAATATCGTGAAGCGTCACACACGACCTTCGGCAAAACAGCGCCAGGGGGGAATCCTGGAAATGGAGGCGCCTCTCCATTGGTCCAACGTGATGTTGATGTGTGATAAATGCCTGGCGCCGGTGCGCGTCAAGTTGCAGCAACTCGAAGACGGGAAAAAAGTCCGGGTCTGCCGCAAGTGTGGCGAAGTGATGGATCACTAGAAAAAGGCGGAATCCGGGATGACACAGCTTGAGACATATTACCGGCAGGAAGTGGCGCCTCAGTTGATGAAGAGGTTTCAATACAAGAACATCATGCAGATCCCCAAATTGAAAAAAATTGTTTTGAATATGGGGTTGGGTGAGGCCTCCCAGAACATGAAACTCTTGGACAGCGCAGTGGAAGAGCTGCAAGGGATCGCGGGCCAGCGGCCCGTCATCACGCGGGCGAAAAAATCCATCGCGGCTTTCAAATTAAGGGCCGGAATGCCCATCGGCTGCATGGTGACCCTGCGGCGGGATCGCATGTACGATTTTTACGGTAAACTGGTGAATGTGGCACTGCCCCGGGTGCGCGATTTCAAAGGGCTGTCGGGAAAGGCCTTCGACGGCAGCGGGAATTATTCCCTGGGAATCCGGGAGCACATCATCTTCCCCGAAATCGATTATGACAAGATCGAGAAGATCAAAGGCCTCAATGTGAGCATCGTCACCACGGCGGAAACCGACGCGGAAGGAAAGGAACTCCTGCGCCTTTTGGGAATGCCGTTAAGAAATTAATCCATGGATCCTTTGGGTCAAGGAGGAGAGTTTGGCGAAGAAATCCCTTAGAATCAAGGCCACTCGAAAGCCCAAATTTCAGGTGAGGGCTTACAACCGTTGCCCCATCTGCGGCAGGGCCAGAGGCTTTATCCGGAAATTCGGCGTCTGCCGGATCTGTTTTCGGAATTTTGCTTCCCAAGGGGCACTCCCGGGCGTGATCAAGTCCAGTTGGTAAAACGGCAGAACCGGGACCGCTGCTGAAGGAAAATCCATGCGGGATATGTCGAAAATATCAAGGAAAAAAAACGGAGAAAACCATGGCGATGAATGATCCGATATCGGATATGCTGACACGGGTCAGGAATGCAGCGAAAGCCAACTTTTCGAGTGTCGACATACCGGGGTCGAAGCTGAAAGTCGAGATCGCGAAAGTGCTCAAGGAAGAAGGTTACATCAAGAACTATAAGTACATCAAGGATACCAAACAGGGTGTGCTTCGGGTCTATCTCAAATACGGTCCGCAGAGGACCAGCGCCATCTTGAACATGGCGCGCATCAGCAAGCCCAGTAAACGGGTTTATTCTAAAAGCAAAGACATCAAACCCGTACTGAACGGCATGGGGATTGCCGTCATTTCCACGTCCAAAGGCGTGATGACGGACAAGAAGGCAAGGAAAGAACATTTAGGCGGTGAGGTGCTGTGCACGGTCTGGTAACCCCCGGAATCGGGGACGGATGGGGTGCAGGGATATGAGGAGTTCACCATGTCACGTGTAGGAAAAAAACCGATTCCGATATCCTCAAAGGTCAAGGTCGTTTACAAGGACCGGAAGTTAACGGTGGACGGGCCCAAGGGCTCCCTTGAAAGGACGATCCATCCCGATGTGGATCTGGAAATTGATGAAAAAGAAATCCGGGTGAAAACCCTTGGCGGAAAAAATAGCCGCGCCCTTTCGGGACTGACCCGGAGCCTTGTCTTCA
Source organism: Deltaproteobacteria bacterium (assembly GCA_019309485.1). Classification (GTDB taxonomy): domain Bacteria; phylum Desulfobacterota; class Desulfobacteria; order Desulfobacterales; family UBA2156. The sequence goes on from JAFDGC010000048.1 coordinate 7,666, forward strand.
ATATGGTCACGGGCGTGGAAAACGGTTTTGAGCGGGTCCTGGAGATCAGCGGCATCGGATACCGGGCGGCGGTGAACGGAAATCTTCTGGAGATGAACCTCGGTTTTTCTCATCCGGTTCAATATGAACTCCCCCAGGGGATTACCGCCTCCGTGGATCGAAATACCATTGTCCGGCTTTCGGGGATCGACAAGGAGCTCCTCGGACACACGGCGGCCTCCATCCGGCGCATTCGCCCCCCCGAATCCTATAAGGGGAAGGGGATCAAGTATGCGCAGGAGCGCCTCCACCTGAAAGCCGGAAAAACAGGTAAAAAATAGCCGTTATCGAATCGTACGCATATTGGGATTCATCCACACATTCATCAGGCAGGCAATAACATGGGACGCATCAATCCATCAAAAATGGCCCGGTTGAAACGGAAGAAAAGTATTCGGAAAAAGATATTCGGCACGCCCGACCGACCGCGGCTCTGTGTATTTCGAAGCGCCAACCACATCTACGCCCAGGTGGTGGACGATACCAAAGGGCAAACGCTGGCGGCGGCCAGTTCGCTGGAAAAGGAAACGGATGCCGAAACCGGATCCGGGGGGAAAATCGGCAAAGCCGTGATCGTGGGAAAACGCATCGCAAAGCGGGCGTTGGATCAAGGGGTGGTGCAGGTGGTTTTTGATCGAAACGGGTTTTTATACCACGGCCGCGTGAAGGCCGTGTCGGACGGCGCCCGGGAAGCGGGCCTGAAGTTCTAGCACCGCCGCAACCGGCAAGGGATAAAGGAGGCGATACTTGTTCAAACCAGACACGGGGGAAAAGGATTTCATCGATAAGGTCGTTCACATCAACCGCGTGGCGAAAGTCGTGAAAGGGGGACGCCGCTTCAGTTTCAGCGCCATCGTGGTGGTCGGGGACGGAGACGGAAACGTCGGTTACGGTCTCGGGAAAGCCGGAGAAGTCCCCGAAGCCATCAGGAAGGGGATGGAAAAAGCGAAAAAGAACATGATTCAGGTTCCCCTCATCGACGAAACAATCCCCTATGAAGTCATCGGGAAGTTCGGTGCCGGAAGGGTGCTCTTAAAACCCGCTTCCAAAGGGACGGGGGTGATCGCGGGCGGCGCGGTACGGGCGGTCCTGGAAGCCTGCGGCGTCCAGAACATTTTGACCAAATGTCTGGGATCCAACAACCCGCACAATATGGTGAAGGCCACCATCGCCGGGCTCCAAAAACTCCAGAGTCGGGAAGAGGTGGCCAAACGGCGCAGCCTTGCCTCCGAAGCCATTTAAAACGGAAGGAATTCATGACAAAACAATTGGAAGTCACACTGGTGAAAAGCATGATCGGGCGTCCACAGGCGCATCGGAAGGTGCTTTTCGGCATGGGTCTTCGGCGCCGGGGGAGGACCGTTGTCCTCCGGGATACCCCGGCCATCCGCGGCATGATCGCCAAAGTGGCCCACTTGGTCGAGACCAAGGAGAAAATATGAAACTGCACGAATTATCACCGGCCGCCGGCGCAGGGAGGGATAAAAAGCGCCGGGGCAGGGGAAACGGCTCCGGCCGGGGCACCACCTCGGGACGGGGTGCAAAAGGACAAAACGCTCGAAGCGGCGGCGGTGTGCGCCCCGGTTTCGAAGGGGGGCAGATGCCCATCCAGCGGCGCCTTCCCAAGCGGGGGTTCACCCATATATTCAAGAAGCGCTTCGCCGTGATCAATCTCAGGGACCTGGCCCGGTTTGAAGAGGGCGAAGTGGTGGATGAGAACGCGCTGGTCCGGGCGGGTCTGGTGCGAGGAAACTATGACGGCATCAAGCTCCTCGGCCATGGGGCCCTCGAGCGCCCCCTTACCGTTCGCGTGCATCAGGCGAGCAAAAGCGCCGTGGAAAAGATCCGTCAGGCCGGCGGAAAGGTGGAAACGGTTTAATCCATGGTTGCCAGCGGATTCGGAAATATTTTCAAAATCCCGGAACTGAAAAAGCGGATCCTCTTCACGCTGGGGTTGCTTTCCGTTTACCGGATCGGAGTGCATATTCCCACGCCGGGAATCGACGCCGTGGCCCTGGCCTCTTTTTTCGAGCGAGCCAAGGGGACCCTCCTCGCGTTGTTCGACATGTTTTCCGGCGGTGCCCTGGAACGCCTTTCGGTCTTTGCCCTGGGCATTATGCCCTACATCAGCGCCTCCATCATCTTCCAATTACTGACGGTGGTCGTTCCCCATCTGGAGCGGCTTTCCAAGGAAGGGGAACAAGGGAGGAAAAAGATCACCCAGTATACCCGTTACGGGACCGTGGTCCTTTCCATCATCCAGGGATTCGGAATTGCCGTGGGTCTGGAAAGCATGAGTTCCCCCGGAGGGGCTCCGGTGGTGATCCATCCGGGATGGGGGTTCCGGTTGATGACGGTCATCACGTTGACCGCCGGGACGGCGTTCATCATGTGGTTGGGGGAGCAGATCACGGAACGTGGGATCGGCAACGGGATTTCCCTGATCATCTTCGCCGGCATCGTGGCGCGACTGCCCAATGCCGTGGGGAACACTTTCCGGCTGGTGAGCACCGGAGAAATGGGCATTTTTTTGGTCCTGATTCTGTTGATTTTCATGGTGGCCGTGGTGGGCGCCATCATTTTCATGGAGCAGGGGCAGCGGCGGATCCCCGTGCAGTACGCCAAGCGCGTGGTGGGGCGGCGCATGTACGGCGGTCAGAGTACGCATCTTCCCCTGAAGATCAATACGTCGGGTGTCATTCCTCCGATTTTTGCATCCTCCATCATCATGTTTCCGGCCACCATCGCCAGTTTCATCAAGATTCCCTGGATGCAGAGCGTGGCCAGCGCCATGCAGCCGGGAAGCATCATCTATGAACTGTTGTTCGTGGGATTCATCTTTTTTTTCTGTTATTTTTACACGGCCGTTACGTTCAACCCGGTGGATGTGGCGGACAACATGAAAAAGCACGGGGGATTTATCCCGGGCATCCGCCCCGGAAAACGGACGGCGGAGCACATCGATCGGGTATTGACCCGGATCACTTTGGGCGGGGCCACCTATGTTTCGATCGTATGCGTTTTACCGTCCATCCTGATCACCAAGTTCAACGTGCCCTTTTACTTCGGCGGCACGGCGTTGCTGATCGTGGTGGGCGTGGCCCTGGATACCATGGCCCAAATCGAGTCCCATATGCTGGCCCGCCACTATGAGGGGTTCTTGAAGAAGAGCGGATCCATAAAGGGTCGCTATTGAAATGGTGGTTCTGAAATCACCGAAGGAGATTGAAAAGATTGGGTTCAGCAATCGGATTGTCGCCAAAATCCTCGGCGCCCTTGAGAACGCGGTGGCGCCGGGGATAACGACGATGCAGCTGAACGATTTGTCTGAAAAATTGGCCCGGGAACAGGGGGCTGTTCCGGCCTTCAAGGGATATAGGGGGTTCCCTTTTTCCTTGTGCGCCTCTGTGAATCAGGTCGTGGTGCACGGGTTTCCGAACCATGCCCCTTTGAAGGAGGGGGACATCGTGAGCCTCGATTTCGGGGTCCTGTATGACGGATATTACGGGGACGCCGCGGTGACGGTGGCCGTCGGAAAGATTTCCGCTTCCACCGAACAACTGATGAAAGTCACGAAGGAGGCCCTTTACAAAGGGATAGAACAGGCCGTGCCGGAAGGGCGGTTGTCGGATATTTCCCATGCCATCCAGTCTCATGTGGAGGCCCACGGGTATTCAGTGGTCCGGAAGTTCGTGGGACACGGCATCGGAAGCAAGCTCCATGAAGACCCCCAGATTCCCAATTTCGGAAAACCGGGGACCGGCGTCCGGTTGAAACCCGGGATGACCCTGGCCATTGAACCGATGGTGAACGAAAAAGGATATGCGGTGAAAATACTGGAAGACGGATGGACCGCCGTGACCGAAGACGGGGCCATGTCGGCCCATTTTGAGCATACCATCGCCGTCACGGAAAACGGTCCGGTCATATTGAGCAGGCTGGACGGGAGTTGATCTATGGCAAAGGACGAACCCATCGAGGTGAAAGGCATCGTCGTGGAGACATTGCCCAACGCCATGTTCCGGGTCGAACTCGAGAATAAGCACCGCGTGCTGGCGCACATATCGGGGAAAATGCGTATGCATTTCATTAAGATCCTTCCCGGCGACGAGGTGACCGTGGAACTGTCTCCCTATGATCTCACCCGGGGGAGGATCACCTACCGGGCAAAGTAAGCCCCGGCATTGAAAAGAAAGAGAAAAGCGTATGAAAGTCAGACCCTCCGTAAAAAAAATATGCAGAAAATGTAAAATCGTTCGTCGAAACGGTGTCGTGAGGGTGATCTGCGAGAACAAGCGGCACAAACAAAGACAGGGATAAAGAGGAGACGAGCCTTGGCACGAATTGCTGGCGTCGATTTGCCGAAAAACAAGCGCGTGGAGATCGGACTGACCTATATCTATGGGATCGGTCGGAGTACGGCCAGACAGATCCTTTCGGAGCTGAACATCGATTTCAACACCAAGACCGATCAGCTTTCGGAATCCGAAATCAACTACATCCGCCGGATGATCGATGGGAAATACAAGGTGGAAGGGGAGCTCCGCAGCGAAGTCTCCATGAACATCAAACGGTTGATGGATCTGGGATGCTATCGGGGACTGCGGCACCGAAAATCGCTTCCGGCCAACGGACAGCGCACCAAAACCAACGCCCGGACACGAAAAGGACCCAGGCGGGCCGCGGTGAAGAAAAAGGGCGCGGCAAAGAAGAAATAATTCATTTAATTGATCGTTTATATTTGAAACGCAAGGATCGAATCCATGGCAAAGAGGACCCATACGAAGAAAAAGGAAAAGAAGAACATCCCCTCCGGGGTGGTTCACATTCAGTCTACGTTCAACAACACCATCATCACGATCACGGATCCGGGAGGCAACGTGGTGGCATGGGCCAGCGCAGGGGGACAGGGATTTAAAGGGTCCCGGAAGAGTACACCGTTTGCCGCTCAGATGGCCGCGGAAGCCGCCGCAAAGAAGGCCATCGAACACGGCATGAAGAACGTCGAGGTCTATGTGAAGGGGCCGGGATCGGGCCGGGAATCCGCCCTTCGATCCCTCCAGGCCGCCGGGTTCAACGTGATGATGATCAAGGACGTCACACCCATTCCGCACAACGGCTGCCGACCGCCCAAACGGCGGCGGGTGTAACGCTTCGCTTTAAAGAAACGATGCATTCATCAAATGATGTCGATGAACTCGTAAAAAGTCAAAAAGGGCTTCAAGGAGGAGAACTTGGCTAGATACACCGGATCGGTTTGCAGGCTCTGCCGCAGGGAGAACCTGAAATTATTTTTAAAGGGCGACCGATGCTATTCCGATAAATGCGCCTTTGATCGACGGGGATACCCGCCGGGCCAGCACGGCCAGCGACGGGGGAGAAAAGCTTCGGATTACGGCATTCAGCTCAGGGAAAAGCAAAAAGTCAAGCGAATGTACAGCCTGTCCGAGAAGCAATTCCGCCTGACTTTCGAGAAGGCGGACCGGGAGAAAGGGATCACCGGGACCAACCTCTTGGTCTTGTTGGAAAGGCGGCTCGACAACGTGGTATACCGGCTGGGCTTCGTCAACTCACGGGCCCAGGGACGTCAACTCGTTCGGCATAATCATTTCCTGGTCAACGGGAAGAAGGTGAATATCCCCTCGTACCGGATCAAAGTGGGGGACGTGGTGGAGATCAAAGAAAAAAGCCGCGCCGTTCAGGCTATTAACGATTCTCTGGAAGCCGTGGTTCGACGGGGTATTCCCCAGTGGCTTGAATTAGACAAGGAGACGATGAAGGGCGCCGTGAAGGCGTATCCCGTGCGTGAGGATCTGACCATGCCGATCCAGGAACAGCTCATCGTGGAGCTCTATTCCAAGTAAGGGGCCCTTATTTCTTTGTCGATGGAGAGAAGACTTCCATGGAAGTTCCCATCGAAGATAAGCGCAGTGGAGAGGCAAACATGGCATCAGACAAATTGATGTATATCAATTGGCAGGAAATGATCAAGCCAGAAAAGATCCAGGTCGACAGCAAAGCGACTTACGGGAAATTCGTTTGTGAACCCTTTGAACGGGGTTTCGGCATCACCATCGGGAACGCGTTACGTAGGATCATTCTCTCTTCCCTTTACGGCGCCGCGGCGACGGCCGTCAAATTCGACGCCGTCATGCACGAATTCAGCGTCATCCCGGGAGTTTTGGAAGATGTGACGGAAATCCTATTGAACATCAAGGAGGTGCGCTTCAAGCTGTCCGATACCCAGCCGAAAACGTTCAAAATCGATGTGTCGGGAGAACGAAGGGTCACCGCCGCGGACATTATGGCCGATGACGGCCGATGTCACGTCCTCAATCCGGAGCAGCATATCGCCACCCTGTCCGATAAAGGGGTGTTGAAGATGGAGATCACCGTCAAGGTCGGAAAAGGATACTCCCTGGCGGAAATGAACCGGGATGAAAACGCCCCCGTGGGGACTATTCCCATTGATGCCGTTTTTTCCCCCGTCAAACGGGTGAACTACGTGGTGACCAATGCCCGGGTGGGGCAAAAGACGGATTACGACAAATTGACTCTCGAAGTCTGGACCGACGGAAGCATCACGCCGGAGGACGCCGTGGCCTACGCCGCCAAAATCATGAAGGAGCACATGACGCTGTTTATCAACTTCGACGAAAAGGACGAACCGGATTCGTTGAAACGTTCCATGGAACCGGAAACGCCCACTTTCAACGAAAATTTATATCGAAGCGTGGAAGAATTGGAACTTTCCGTGCGTAGCGCCAATTGCCTGAAGAATGCGGACATTCACAAACTGTATCAACTGGTTCAAAAAACAGAAGCGGAAATGCTGAAAACCAAGAATTTCGGACGCAAATCCCTCAATGAGATCAAGGAAGTGCTTTCCGAAATGGGGCTTTCCCTGGGGATGAAACTGGAAGGCTTCACGCCTCCCCAGGAGGATGCGGGGAAAAGGGAGTAAAGAGGCGTATGCGACATCGTAAAGCCGGAGTAAAACTGAATCGGACCAGCAGCCACCGGAGCGCCATGTTTCGGAACATGGTGACGTCCATTTTCAAATATGAACGGATCCGGACCACCGATGCCAAGGCCAAGGAAATCAAACGATGGGCCGACCGCATGATCACATTGGCCAAGCGCGGCGATCTGCATGCCCGGCGCCAGGTGATGGCGGTGCTTCGGGAAAAGGACGTGGTGGCAAAACTTTTTGAACAGGCCGGGAAGCGTTTCGGCGATGTGGCCGGCGGCTACACCCGTATTATAAAGCTGGGCAGACGCCCGGGGGATGCGGCCCCCGTTTCCCTGGTGGAATTGATCGGCCCCGCCGTGGAAGAAAAGAAAAAGGGGAAAAAGAAACCCGCTAAAACGCCTTCC
>JAFDGC010000100.1 GCA_019309485.1 Deltaproteobacteria bacterium
TGGACCAGGCGCGCCAGGCGATCCTTGAGGCGGTAAACGCCCGGGAAGCGGCAAAAGAAAAATCCCGGAAGTACTACCCTCCCATCGATGACGGATATTCCCCGTCCACGGTCACCCGTGACGAGAAGGACAATCGCGCCGCCGCGATCATCAACGGTTTGACCCTCCGGGCGGGATTCAACCTGGAAAAGCCGGCCCCCGGGGCCGGTGAATACAGAAGCCTTTCGCTTCTGGACATCGCCAAGGAAAGCCTTCTGGCAAACGGTGTCCGGGTCCGCGGGATGAACGCCCACGAGATCGCCCGGGAAGCCCTGGGACAGCGGGCGGCCGCAACGGCTGATTTCCCGTATCTTCTGGCCGGGACCGTGAACAAGGTCCTTCGGCGCGCATACGAAGAGGCCCCCGCCACCTACGAGGCATGGGTGAACATCACCGACGGCCGGGATTTCAAAGAGATGTCCCGGAACCAGCTTTCCGAGGGTCCGGACCTGCTCGAAGTCCCGGAACTGGCACCGTACACCTATGGGACCTTCGGCGAAAGTAAGGAAGTCTTTGCCATCAAAAAATACGGCCGGATGTTCGCCATTTCAAGGGAAGCCATCGTCAACGATGACCTGGCCGCGTTCACGCGGATCCCGAAGGCGTTTTCGCTTTCGGCGAAGCGCCTCGTCAATCAGTCCGTGTATGCCATCCTCACGACGAACGCCGCCATGTCCGACGGGGTCACCCTGTTTCATTCCAGTCACGGCAACGTGGGCACCGGCGCGGCACCCGGAAACGGTTCGCTCTCGGAGGGGCGCAAGCTGATGCGCCTGCAAACCGGGATCGCCGGTCAAATCCTGAACATCGCGCCGCGGTTTTTGATTGTTCCGGCCGCACTGGAAACCGATTGCGACCAGCTGCTCAACTCCCTTGCAAGCCTGGAAGACAACAAGAACGCCAACGTCGTCAACCCCTTCTACCGCAAGTTGGACCTGGTCGTGGAGGGCCTCCTGGACGCGACCTCCGCCGCCGCCTGGTACATGGCCGCGGATCCCAAGGCCATCGACACCATCGAGCTGTGCTTTCTCAACGGGCAGCGGACCCCCTACCTGGAAACCCGGGAAGGATGGACCGTTGACGGCGTGGAGTACAAGGTCCGGATCGAGTTCGGCGTCAAGGCCATCGACTGGCGGGGGCTGTTCTACAACGCCGGCGCATAACAGGGACACGATGGATCCGAAAAAGGAAAATTCAAACCTTTCCGCCGGTGATGATTCGCCGGCGGAAAAAACCTGCTGCAGGCAATGTACTGTAATTGACACAACGCCGACCATGCTGTGTCCATTCTTCGTTTGCCTGTGCGAAAAGGTGGATCCCGCCTTTAAGGGCCCGTGGATCCGCCTTCAAACCCGGCACTATTCCCCGTGATCCGGGGGGTTTTGCATAAAGGGGCCCTCGGAAGCCCCGCGTTCATTCATTATTTCTCCTCGTGACCGTGAGCGGGTCCCCGCAAGGGGACCCTGGCACGGCAAAATGAAATGGAAATCAAACAGCTTCAAGACTTGCCGATGGTCCGGGTGGAAGAGGATTTTGAAGCCGCCCTCCGGATCTTTTCCAGACGAGTCACCCGGTCAAAAACCCTGATGCTCCTGAAGGAACGGCGGCTGTATCCCAGACCCCAGGACCGCCGAAAGATCAAGGCGTTTCGGTCCGCCGTCCGCCGGCGTAATCATCGATGACCCTGGATGCGAAATGTCCTTTGTCCCCTTTACGGATCCTGCCTTGATAATGCAATCCGGAAAAGCCTTCCCGGGTTCAACTGCACCGGGTGCCCCCATGAATCCGATTGCGAACCCGTCCCGGAAACCGAAGCGATCCGGTGTCTTCTCCTTTACGCCGCGGTCTTTCACCCGGACCAGTGGCAGGAATACCGCAAAGCCCGATCCGTGGCGTTTCCGGATCCCGGTTTTTAATCCAAAGGGCGCGGATCCGGGATCGGCAGTGGATTTTTCCATTCCTTTTCGTTCCCCTCATGCGCGTGAAACCGGAGCCCTTGCCGAACCGTTGAAAAAACCCTCCGGGAAGGACCCGGGAAGGATGCCCCTGAAAATCCGCTTTCGGACCTTGGCGGGAAAAGCTTTTCAAAGGGGGGCGGGCGGTCACAAGAACACAAACAAAGAAAGGCGGTGACCATGTGGCGGGACATCCTTTTTGGGCTTGTGATGGGCGGCGTTTCCGGGGCGGTCCTTCTGGCGGCGGCGGGGCTGCTGTAAGCCCCATGTGCACGCGGGGAAACCTCCGGGGCGGCAAATGTCGATTTCGGGGATATTTCGACCTTTCCTTTCCGGTTTTCCCTTGACAAAGTGACGTGGCAATGGTAAAGGTACGGCATCCTAAAATCACAAGTCGGTAGGATCACCGTTATGGTCCATTTTTATTTACAATTTGGTCTTGAATCCATCGCGTCGGATGCCGGTATCCGCAAGGACCGGGAGGCCCTGTTTAGGAGCCTTAGGACATCCGGCGCGTTTTGTTTTTGAAAGGAGGCGTTGTGATGGACAACCACGAACTGGACTTTAGGATTAAGCATCTTCTCGATGCTCTGACATCCATCCGCCGCGGATTGGACAGGCTAAGCGACAAATGCGATAATCTCCAAGCGCGGCTCGACAAACTGGAAAAAAGACCATCTGTTTTTCCGATCATTATCGATCCAAGCGCCCAGGGTTGCGACCGTGAACCCCTGACCCCTGTAGGAAAGTGAAGTGGAGCGGGGAAAAACGACCGTACAAAAAGAAAGGGGCATTGTTATGAGTGAAAAAGAACAAGAAACCCTCCAGGATCAACTGGAAAAAGCTATAAACCAAATTTACGTTGCGTGGTTAAAGATCGGGGCGATCGGGACATCCCTGGATGCCGGCTCCGACGAGATCATGGAT
>JAFDGC010000049.1 GCA_019309485.1 Deltaproteobacteria bacterium
AGAAATCCATATGTTGAAGGCGGAATTGGACCCATCGGTTTTTTCCGGAATTGCCGTTCAACAATACCCGTATTCCCTCCCCCTGATCCGGTCCGAACGGGTTTTGGTGATCGTATCCGCGAAAAAACGGAAGCACACGGAATGAAGCGAAGGGGTGGATCCTGATCCCGCACCCGGCATCCTTGCGCCGGCTTCCGAAATCCCGATGGCCTTAGCGATACGGGTGTTCGATATGCGACCGTCTATCTGCAGCAGCCGAATTGTTCGACGGTCTGCGGCATCCATCTCTCTCTTTACATCCGACGGAAACCCCCCTGAGGTTCCAATGCTTTTGAAATCGTGTCCGATCCGGCCGGATGACGCCCGCATTGAATCCTTCAGCTCAGTAAAGGAGGTACCCGAATGGCATTACCGCTGATAAAAAACTACGTAAACGGAGAATGGGTGGAATCCGATTCGAAGACCATCGGCGATGTGTGGAATCCGGCCGTGGGCGTCCGGATCGATTTCCTTTAAGGGCCAGGGGCTGTAAGGCCGCGTGCAAAACGGTCGTCCGGCCCGTGGCTCCTTTTCATGGACACTGTAAGAGGTCAAGTCGGTTCCGTCATCCGCTTTTTCAGCTTCGACAGGGTTTCTTTCGGCATCTTGAAGGAGTGCTCCGGTTCCGGAAAAGTTCCCTGCTGAACGTCTTTTTTATAAGCTTCCATGGCTTCCAGGATGATCGTGCGGATCTGTAGATATTGCTTGACAAACTTGGGCACGAACTTGTCGAAGAGCCCGATCATGTCGTGGGTGACCAGGACCTGCCCGTCCACGTCCACACCCGCCCCGATCCCGATCACCGGCACTTTCACGGATTCCGCAACCAGTTTTCCCAGGGGCGCCGGCACTGCCTCCAGGATAATGGAAAACACCCCCGCCCGCTGCAGCGCTATGGCGTCATCGATGATCTGCTTTGCCGCCGCCGCATCGCGTCCTTGCATGCGGAAGCCGCCCAGAGCACTGGCGGTTTGGGGGGTCAACCCGATATGGCCCATCACCGGAATCCCGGCCTTGACGATGGCCTGGATCGTGGGGGCGAAGTCCACCCCGCCCTCCAGTTTCACCACGTCGCAACCCCCTTCCTTCATCAGGCGTCCGGCATTGATGATGGCATCCCGAATGGAAGTGTTGTAACTCATGAAGGGCATGTCCCCCACCACCATGGGCCGTTTGCATCCCCTCACCACCGCCCGGATATGGTGAATCATGTCTTCCATGGTGACCTCCACCGTACCGTTGAGCCCCATGACCACCATTCCCAGGGAGTCCCCCACCAGGACGATGTCCACTCCGGCCTGATCGGACAAAAGACCAAAGGGGTAATCATAAGCGGTGACCATCACCAGTTTCCGGCCTTCTTCTTTGGCCCGCTGTACGTCCAGAACCGTGACTTTTTGACTCATATCTTCCTCCCTTGTCATTTGTGGATTTGTTGCATCATAAACGCCTCGCGTCGATGGACGCATCCCGGTCTCCGGATTCAGGCGTAGTGGGCCTGGAGCGTTTGAATCAGGGCGGTCAGGGTTCGGTTGACCGGGACGGCCAGTCCCAGGGCTTCGGCGGACCGCACCACGTACCCGTTGATGGCATCGATCTCAGTGGTCCGTTTTTGATCCACATCCTGTCCCATGGAGGAACGATTCGCCGCAGTGGCTTCCGCCACGGCCAAAACATGGTCCACGGCATCTTCCCGAACTGAAACCCCCTGGGCCCGGGCCACGGCCATGGCTTCCTCCACGGCGGCGGCGCTCAGATGCCGTGTCGCTTCCCCGTAATCGCGTTGATCCCCACGTTGATGATGAGCTTATTCCAAAGCACGGGCAAAACCTCTTCCACCACCTCGGTGGTGATGGACGCCTCATTGAATACGGCGGCGGCGTCTTTCGCCCGATTCATGCCGCCGCCTGTTTTCGACCAGGGGCCGATGACGGTGGGTCCTTTTCCAGCGTGCCGGATATGCCCCGGCCCCAGGAGGGTCGCACCGTGGGAGGTGGTGCCCACGACGATTTGTTCTGCCGGTGCGGCGGCCGCCAACAGTTCGGCGTTTCCCATGCCGTTTTGAAGGGTTAAAACGGTGCCGTCGGTGCCGGCCAGCAGGGCGGCGGTTCGGGATGCCGCTGCTGTGTGGGTGGATTTCACGAATACGATGACGAGTCGGGCGGAACCCACTTCAGCCGGGTCGAGGGTCGCCCGGATCTTGACGGTACGCTGTTTCCCTTTGGTTTCGAAGATCAATCCGCGTTCATTGACGGCCGCCACATGTTCTTTCCATACATCCACCAGCCAGACGTTGGATCCGGCTTCTGCCAAAAGGGCGCCGAAAAGACTCCCCATGGCACCCGCGCCGATCACGGCGATTTTCATGTCTGTTCTCCTTCCAATCCACGGCCGCTGTTCAGCCAGCAGGCCGTCCAGTGGTCCGGTTCGATTTCCTCCGAAGAGGGTTTTTCCCTGCGGCAGCGGTCAAAGCAGTATGCGCATCGGGGGTGAAACGGGCATCCCGTCGGCGGATCCACGGGACTGGGGACATCCCCTTCCAGCAACACCGGTTCGCTTCGGCGGTGCGGATCCGGAAAGGGAACGGCCTTCAGCAGCGCCTCGGTGTAAGGGTGGCGCGGTTGGCGGATGAATTCCACGGTGGGGGCCAGTTCCATGATGCTGCCCAGATACATGACCGCGATGCGGTCACAAACGTGTTCCACCACGCTCAAATCGTGGGAAATAAAAACATAGGCCAGTTCCATCTCTTCCTGCAGATCCCCCAAGAGATTGATGACCTGGGCCTGAATGGAAACATCCAAAGCGGATACCGGTTCGTCCGCGACAATCAGATCTGGCCGCACACACAAGGCGCGGGCCACGCCGATGCGCTGGCGCTGCCCTCCGGAAAATTCGTGGGGATACTTATCCAGATCGCCCGCCCGCAGCCCCACCTTTTCCAATATTTCCGCGGCCACCCGGCGGCGTTGGCTTCTCGTCCGGTTCGAAGTGGCCCGAAGCGGCTCGGTGACGATGGCCTCCACTTTCATCCGCGGATCCAGGCTTGAATAGGGATCTTGAAAGATGATCTGCATGCGGCGGCGCAGCTGTAACAGTTCCGTCCGGGGCATGGCGAAAATATCTTTTCCGTCGAAGGTCACCCGCCCCGAGGTGGGTTCCATCAGCCGGAGAATCAAACGGCCCAGGGTGGTCTTCCCGCATCCGGATTCTCCCACCAATCCGAAACTTTCGCCCCGGGCCACGGTGAAGGAAACCCCGTCCACAGCCCTGACCCACCCGGAAGGTTTTTTCAGAAATCCGCCCCCCAACGGGAAGGACTTCACTAGGCCGGTGACCTGCAGAAGCGTCCGATCACCCATGGACCCCTCTTTTTTTCGGGAATTCAAACAGCCAGCACCGCGCCCAATGGTCACGATCGATTCCCGCCGGCTCCGGTTTTTCTTTGCGACACCGGTCAAAGGCGTCGGGACAGCGGTCGGCGAATTTACACCCCACCAGGGTTTCCGTTGACGGCGGGACGGTGCCGGGGATTTCTTTCAACCTTCGGCCCCTGTCGTGTCCTCCCAGGCGTGGCATGGACCGAAGCAGACCCTGTGTGTATGGGTGAAAGGGATGGTCGAACAGATCGGTCACCGGGGCGGCTTCCACCACCTCACCGGCGTACATCACCAACACCCGGTCCGCGGTTTGGGCCACCACACCGAGATCATGGGTGATCAAGAGCATGGACATGCGGCTTTCTTCCTTGAGAGCCATCATCAAGGAAAGGATCTGGGCCTGGATCGTCACATCCAGGGCCGTGGTGGGCTCGTCGGCGATCAAAAGTTTGGGTCCGCAGATCATCGCCATGGCGATCATGACCCGCTGGCGCATCCCGCCGGAGAGCTGGTGGGGATAATCATTGAGCCGTTTGCGCGCGGAGGGGATCTTCACCCGTTCGAGATAATCGGCGGCCTGTTCCATGGCCGCGGACCGGGGCAGGTTCCGATGAACCATGAGGGGCTCGGCCACCTGGCGGCCGATGGGCAGCACCGGATTCAAGGAAGTCATCGGTTCCTGAAAAATCATGGAGATCTCTTTTCCCCGCAGCCGCCGCAACGCCTGCGGGCCGATGGCCAGGAGATTCCGGTCTTCGAACAGGGTTCGACCGGCCGAGATCTTCCCGGGCGGGGAAGGGATCAAACCCAGGATCGCCAGTGAAGTGACACTCTTCCCGCAGCCGGATTCTCCCACGAGCCCCACGGTTTCCCCCTTGAGGACAGCCAGAGAAACGCCGTCCACCGCCCGGGCGATTCCCTCGGGGGTATGAAAATCGACCTGCAGATCTTGAATGTCGAGCAGGGGGGGGCTCACGCCGCCTCTTTCGGATGCAGGTAGAAAAGGGCCGTCAGGGCATAGATCCGTGCCGTATCGGCCAGTTGATCCAGATCCACCCATTCATCCACCTGATGGGGGACCAGACGATCGCCGGCGCCCATGGTGACGATGGGGATCTGCTTTTGCGCCCACAGGAACGTGCCGTCGGTGGCGCCCAGGACCCCGCCGTAGACCGGTTCCCCGCCCCAAATCGTTCGGGTGGCCTCATGGGCTGCCCGAACCACCGGTTCCCGACGATCGGTGAGGGTGCATGGGCGGTCGGTGAGGATTTCAAGGCGGATGTTCAATTCTCGACTGCGCTCCACTTCCAGCTGCCGGTCATAGGCGGCGTAGTCTTCCTGCACCCGTTGGGACACCGTATCCATCAATTGCCGGAGTGCGGCGATGATTTCTGGATGGGACTGTGCCGGAACGGTGCGGATATCCGCCAGCACAAGGGCTTCTGCAGGGATCACGTTGAGCTGTGGTGGGCCGCTTTTCGGGGCTTGGATAACCGTGGGCGTGAAACTGGGCCAACCCAGATACGGATCCCTCCCGGAAGCCTGTGCTGCAGAGTCCTCCAGGGAGTGCAGGCCGTCGATGATGCGGGCCAGCGCCGGTGCCGTGTTTAATCCCGCAAGGGGCATGGCGCCATGGCTCATGCGGCCGGTTACGGTCATCCGGGCGCGCAACGCCCCTTTCTGGGAACAGCAGATCATTCCGTCCTGGGGTTCGCCGATGACCGCGGCGGTGACACCGTCGGCATACCCCCGGCGGATGAAATCCTGCACGCCCTGCATCTGGTCTTCCTCGTCGCAAAGCACGCCCCCCACAATGGTTCCGCCCAGGGGGACACCGGCCCGCTTCAGGGCCGCCATGGCGATGAGCATGGCCGCCAGGTTCCCCTTGGTGTCGCAGGTTCCGCGACCGTACATCCGGCGGCCCACGATTTCAGCGCCGAAAGGGTCGTACCGCCAGGCCGAAACATCCCCCGGCGTCACCACGTCGGTATGTCCTTCGAACATCAAACATCGTGGGCCCGGACCCGCCAGCCAGGTCACAATCACATTGGGCCGTCCGGGGACCACCTCCTCCTGGCGGACCTGGAAGCCTTCCCTGTGGGCCCATTCGGCCACCTTCGTGGCTGCCGCTGCCTCGCTGGTGCCCGCTTCCGGGTCCCAAACCGAATTGATCCGTACCAGCTGTGCCGTCAGTTCGACCAGTTCTTCCGGCTTGATTTCCTGTAATACCCTTTGAATCGTGTCTTCAGAGATCATCGGATATCTCTTCCTTTTTTTATCGCATTCGGACCATCTTGGGATCAAGGGTGTCCCGCAATCCATCCCCCAGCAGATTGAAACCCAGAACCGCCCAGGCGATGGCAAGGCCCGGGAAAATGGCCATCCAGGGCGCCCGGGACATGAAGGTCTGCGCTTCGTTGAGCATCCTTCCCCAGGATGCGGTAGGGGGCTGGGTGCCCAATCCCAGGTAGCTGAGGCTGGCTTCGGCCAGAATGGCCACGGCAAATTGAACGGTCCCTTGTATCAACAGGGGAGAAAGGATGTTGGGCAGTACGTGGCGCCAGGTGATGGTCCATTCTCCCACGCCGCCGGCCCTGGCCGCCGTGATGAATTCCCGTTCCCACAGGGTCATGGCCACGGCCCGGGTCAGGCGGGCAAAGACCGGAATGTAGAAGATGCCGATGGCCAGCATGGCGTTGATCATGGACGGTCCCAGGATGGAAGTGATCAAAATGGCGGTCAATACCGCCGGAAATCCGAAAAGCAGATCCGAAATGCGCATGATGACTTCATCCACGAATTTTCCGAAGTAAGCCGATGCGAGTCCCAGCAGCACTCCCAGGCTCAGACCGATGGCTACTGTCACGAGCCCCACGATGATGGAGCTGACTGCACCCGTCATGACCCGGGAAAGGGTGTCCCGGCCGTACTGATCGGTGCCCAGCGGGTGGGTCCATGAAGGGCCTTGAAGCCGATTTTTGGCGTTCATTTTATCCGCATCAAAGGGCGTCCACACCAGGCTGAGGACCGCTGCCAGCACCACTACGAGGGACATGGTGAACCCGACGGTGAAGTTGAGGTTGCTGAAGAACCGCTTCATTCGTCTTTCCTATTTCAGCTTCACCCTTGGATCGATGTAAGCGTATGCCAGATCAATGATAAAGTTTACCACCACCACGGCGGCGGCCATGAACAGCACCACGTCCCGCACCACGGGGAGATCGCGCTGGCCGATGGCGTTGAACACGAGACGGCCCAGCCCCGGCAGGTAGTAAACGTTTTCAATAATAATGGCGCCGGCCAGCAACTGCCCCAGCTGCAGCCCCATGATGGTCAGTACCGGGATCAAGGCGTTGCGAAGGGCGTGGGTATAGATGACGGTGCGTTCCATGAGCCCCTTGGCCCGTGCGGTGCGGATATAGTCCTCCCTCAAGACTTCGAGCATAGAGGATCGGGTCAGACGCGTTAAAATCGACGCCCGAATGACGCCCAGAGCAAAGGCCGGGAGCAGGATGGCCTTGAAGGATCCCCACACATCCACTGTCCAGCCGGGAAACCCCCCTGCGGCGAACCATCCCAGCTTCACCGAAAAAAAGAGGATCAAAAGGATCCCCAGCCAGAATTCCGGAACAGCCAGTCCGAATTGAGTGAAAAACATCACGGAAACGTCGGCCGGACGATTTTGGCGGCAGGCGGCGTAAATGCCCATAGGCAGGGAAATGATAACGGCGAAGACCATGGCCAGCAACGCGATGGGCCCGGTCACCGCCAGCCGGCTGACAATCAGTGTGTTGACCGGCATGTCATAGTTGAGGGAACGGCTCCCCTGAGAAGTGACCAGTTGCGCCAACCACTGGAAGTATTGGGCCCAGAAAGATTGGTCCAAACCCAATTCGCTCCGCAGATTCGCCAGTGATTCGGGAGTGGCGTTGATCCCCAGCATGATCTGGGCCGGATCTCCGGGCAGGACAAAAAGAACGGAGAACACGGTAATAGAAACCAGAAGCAGCAGGAGCAGCAGCGTGATACACTTTTTGATGAAATAGGGGATCATGGAAAGAGAAATCGACCGGCCGCGCCGTTCGGGCGGCGGCCGGCCGATCCATATTTTAGATTATTGATCCAGCCATACCTCGGTGGCATCCAGGGCGATGGTGGGATAATTTTCCCACCAGTTCATGACTGCATTCTTCATTATCGGCAGGCTGGGCGCGGAAAAGAGATAGCCGTTGACCGCATCCTCTGCGATGATTTCCTGGCAGCGGCCGAACCATTCGGCCTTTTCCGCTTCGTTGGGCGCTTTCAGGGCTTTGGCATACGCATCCCGAAACTCCTGGGAATCGTATTGAAAGTAATAATCCGGATTGGCATAGATACCGATATCCCAGGCTTCCACATGACCGATCATGGTCAGGTCAAAGTCTTTTTGCTTGAAAATCCGGTCCAGCCAGTAGCCCCATTCCACCACCTCGATCTTGAGTTTGATCCCCACCTGCCCGAGCATATCGGCGATGACCTCGCCGGCCCTTCGGGAATAGGAATAGATCGCCGGGAGCTTGATAGTGGCTTCGAACCCGTCGGGGTATCCTGCTTTGGCCAGCAGTTCCCTGGCCTTTTCAGGGTTGTAAGGGAACTTGCCGGTCAGATCCTTGTAATACGGCGTGGATGGGGACCAGTGGGAACCGATGGGGGTGCCGTAGCCGAACATCACCAGATCGATGACGGTCTCCCGGTCGATGGCATGTGCCATGGCCTGCCGGACCAGTTTGTTGTCAAAGGGTTTCCTCTTGTTATTGGTGGACATGATCACTTCGCCGGTGGTGGTGCCGGCAAAGACTTTGAACCGCTTGTCCTTTTCCATCTCGGAGGCTTGCTCGGGGGCGGCGATGTACCCGATCACATCGATATCGCCGGCCTTCAAGGCAGCGATCTGCGCACTGGGATCGCCGATGAATTTGAAGGTGACCTTGTCGAGATAAGGGAGTTCGGGATTCCAGTATTTTTCATTTCTCACCATTTCCACGCGGTCCCCCCGCACCCAGGCGACGAACCGGAAAGGACCGGTACCTACCGGCTGGCTGGCGGCGTTTTCATGCCCTTTCATGGGGAGCATGACGGCGTCCCCTTCCGCCATGTGGGCGATGAAAAGAGCGTCCACGTCCTTAAGGGCCACCACCAGGGTGTGGTCATCCGGCGTTTCGATTTTTTCGATGCCTCGAAAATATTCTGGATGGGCGTTTTTGGTGGTTTCCGCGGCGCTGCGTTCAAGGTTCCACTTGGCTGTGTGGGCGGTAAAGGGTTCTCCGTTATGGAACGTCACCCCTTTCCGCAGGGTGAAAGTGTAGACCTTGCCGTCCGGCGATACCTTCCAGGCGGTGGCCAGGCCCGGCACGAATTCTCCGGTGCGCTTGACCTTCACGAGTCCTTCGTAGATGTTGGAAAAGACCACCCGGTCGATGGCGGCGGCCGTATTGGCGGTGGGGTCGAGTCCCGGGGGCTCGGCCGGTTGGCAGACGATTAGGCTCCCGCCTTTTTTCGGCGTCTGTGCCAGGAGTTGCTGGGCCGGGATGAGCAGGGTGAATGTCAGCATTGCAAGGATGATTTTTTTCATTTCGCCTCCTATTCCTTGATAGTTCAAAAGTGATGGCTTCGTAAAAAGTCCATCTGCGGCGTTGCGCGGCATTCTTCGTCATTGCGGCGTACCTTTAAGTACGCCGCATTCCTCAGAATTTGCGCGCCTTGCATCTGGCGCTTTTTACTTTGCCATCCCAATTTCGACTTTTTACGAGTTCGTCAAAAGTTACGGCAAATATTCCTTTTAGAAAGAAACTCTTCTTATTCCAATTCCAGCGGAAAGTCCAGTGTTTTGCACAAAGGAAAGTCCTATAGGTGGAGATTTTCAAGGTCCCGGAACGCCTGCATTGCGCCGATGCTTTCGGCGTCGAGGACCCCCCTGATGATGGCCCGGGCCAGACAATCGGCCGCCGCGTGGCCGATGTCGCTGACGGCTTGGGCCTGTGGAAGGGTGAAAAAGCCTCTGGGATCCGGCAGATCCCGGCGGCCGGTGGCCATGCAGAACAGAGTATCCCCGTCGAACATGGTATGCGCCGGGCGGATGGCTCTTGCCAGACCGTCGTGGGCCATTTGGGCCACCTTGGTGGCCTGGGACTTGCTGAGTTTGGCATCGGTGGCCAACACTCCGATGGTTGTGTTTTGCACCGGAGCCGCACCCGGCCGCGGCGGCACCCGGACGAACCGGGAGCCCTGTTCTTTGAACTCGTTTTCCATCTCGAGACCGATTTCCCAGGGGCGGCCCGTTTTTGGATTGACGACGGTTCCGTCGGCGTTGACGGCCACAATGGCCCCAACGGTGATACCGCTTTCCAGTACGATGCTGGCGGTGCCCAATCCCCCCTTCAAACCCCCGGAAAGGGCGCCGGTCCCGGCACCCACGGTGCCGGTGGCCACCGGGCCGTCATCGGCCGCTTCACAGGCTGTTTTGCCCCATTGGGGATCGATGGGCGGGATGAACGCCGGCCCCCGCCCCAAATCATAGAGCACGGCGGCAGGGACAATGGGGGCCACGAAGCGGTCTTCCAGAGGAAATCCGAACCCTTTTTCTGAAAGCCAGCGCACCACTCCGTCCGCAACGGCCAATCCATAGACCGACCCGCCGGAAAGGACCACCGCCTGGGCCTTTTCCACCAGATTCACGGGATCGAGGAGATCGGTTTCTCTCGTACCCGGAGCAGACCCCCGCACATCCACGCCGGTCACCGCTCCTTCGGGGCAGAGGATTACGGTCAATCCGGTGACCGCCTCCCGATCGGTGTAGTGTCCCACGCGAAGGCCGGCCACATCCGTTACTGCATTGTATTTCCCGGGCTTTTCCACCTGCAGACCCCCCCTGCTTTCATTTTCTTTTTCTCAGGCGGTTCCATTTGCTTCCGCTGTTTGTTTTTACGCCAAGCCAAAGAAAAAGACAATTCGAAGTTCACCGATCCTCGAAAAACCCTCCTGTCATGGCATACCTACAAGATTAGATAAAATTTATCGTAAAATCCACCAACAATAGCAATGCCAGAAGCATGGTCAATGCAAGTTCTTCGGCGAAGATATGAGTTTCTTTAAAGAGGCAGGAGAGGAATACGCAGCTTAGGTAAATATGAGGAGCTTTTATACTCAAGAGCGATTTTCAATTTCGGGCTCAATTCCAAAA
Source organism: Deltaproteobacteria bacterium (assembly GCA_019309485.1). Taxonomy (GTDB): domain Bacteria; phylum Desulfobacterota; class Desulfobacteria; order Desulfobacterales; family UBA2156. The sequence continues at coordinate 10,639 of JAFDGC010000049.1, forward strand.
GAGGCTGGATTCAATCGAATCCCACAAAGGGGATTGATTTTTTTCCTGTGGGAAAAAAGGTCAAGCATGTCCCGCCCAAAGAGGATGTTCTAAAGGTAATATCTGCAGCGGAACCAGACATTCAGGATTACCTATGGACGATTGTGCGCACCATGGGTCGGATGGGTGAGATCAACAGACTCAAATGGAATTACGTGGACCTTGAAAATCAAACGATTATCCTGTATACAAGGATTAAGGCACTACCGCCATAACCCACTGACTTTCTTGGTACGCCTGGCAGGACTCGAACCTGCGGCCTACGGATTAGAAGTCCGTTGCTCTGTCCAGCTGAGCTACAGGCGCACTGCTGGAAACACTTTATAACACGAGACGCTTTGGATGTCCACGAAAACGAAATCAAAAAAGACCTCGGCCGGGGGCCCCTCCAAGAAGCCGAAAAAGAAGGCGGAGAAACAGGCGCCGGTCATCGATAATCGTTTGCCGGCAAAAGAGACGGGGGAAAAAGCCCTTGTCCGGTACGATCCTCTCCAGCGTTATCTCATGGAGATCAGTCAGTACCGGCTCTTGACCAGGGAAGAAGAGATCGAACTGGCCAAGCGGATCCAGGAAAAAGGGGACCGGGACGCGGCATATACCCTGGTGACCTCCAACCTCAGGCTGGTGGTGAAGATTGCCCTGGAATTCCAGAGGATCTGGATGCAAAATCTTCTGGATTTGATCCAGGAAGGCAACATCGGCCTCATGCAGGCGGCTCGAAAATTCGATCCTTATAAAAACGTCAAGTTCAGCTACTATGCGTCATTTTGGATCAAGGCCTATATTCTGAAATTCATCATGGACAACTGGCGCCTGGTCAAGATCGGCACCACCCAGGGACAACGGAAGCTGTTTTTCAAACTGAAAAAAGAAAAGCAACGCCTCATCGATCAGGGGTTCGATCCCAAACCCAAACTCCTTTCACAGCGCCTGGGAGTGACGGAAAAAGAGGTCGTGGAGATGGATCAGCGCCTGGATGGATGGGACCTGTCCCTGGACGCCCCCATCAAGGAGGATTCGGACACGGAACGGATGGATTTCGTCAGCGCCGAAAGTGACTCCATTGAGGTCCAGATGTCCAAAAAAGAGATGGATTCTATACTCCATGAAAAAATCGACGCCTTTAAAGAGCAGCTGACCCCACGAGAGCTGGAGATATTCGAACTGCGGATCTTCTCGGAGTCGCCGGTGACCCTTCAAGAAATCGGGGAACGATACGGGATCTCGAGAGAACGCGTACGCCAGGTCGAAAAAAACATCGTCAAACGGATGCGGGAGTTCTTTAAGGAAGAGATATCCGACTTTGATACATTTTCCGCCTCCACCGGATAATTCACCGGGTCCCGGGTGGATGCGTTCCTTACAAATGTCCTCCCGGTGTCTTTAGCATCCAAGCGTTTTCAGTATTTGAACCGCAGCAGCAAGTACATTCCCCGCAGCCTGTTGGAACGAAGCGGAAATTCCGCCATCCAGGGCAGCGGGGAGCTTCAACCCCTTTGAAAGGATCCGTGTTTTCATGAAAATCCGTCTGGTGAAAAGGGTGCTTTTTCTTTTGCCCCTGCTTGTTTTCATGGCTTGCGCCGCCCCGAAATCGAACGGGCCGACCGGCCAAACCGCTTCCCTCGAAACCGTTTCCAAAAGCGGCGCGGAGTGGCCCAGGAATGCGTATTTTTATTATTTGGCGGCCCGGAGGGAACTGGAAAGCGGCAACGTCGAAAAAGCCCGGCAACTCCTCGGCAAGGCCATATTGCACGATCCGCGCTCCACCTTCCTGAAAATGGAGTCGGCCCTGCTTCTGGCCGAACAAGGGGAATCCCGACAGGCCCTGGAGATCATGCGAAGCGTGACCGCACAAGATCCGACCCATGCGGAAGCGCTGGCGCTTCTGGGAAAACTGGAGCAGGAGCAAAAAAATCACGCTGCAGCGGCGGAAGCCTTTGAACGGGCCCTTCAACTCGATCCGGCCCAGGTGAATGTCTATCTGATCTTGGGAAATGCCTATGCGAAAAAAAAGGATTTTGACAACGCCCGGCGGATTTACAAACGACTGGTGGACGCGTTTCCTGATTACTATGTGGGACACTTTTTCCTGGGCAAGACGTTGGTGGAAAAAGGGGAGTTGGAGGCGGGGAAGAAGGCTTTTTTGCGGGCCCTGGAATTGGCACCGGAGCTGTTGGAAGCCCGGTATGCCCTCATCGATCTTTATCAAAAAGAAAAAAAGCCCCATGAGGCTGTCGGCCTATACCGGGAGATTCTCAAGAGAAATCCGGACAGCATCCGCTCCAGGCTCGGACTGGGCCTTTTGTATCATCAACTCGGGGATCTCAAGGCATCTGAAGGATACCTGAAGTCTTTGGGCGAGGAAAGCCGGAAGGACCCGGAAATTATCCGGCAGCTTTTCAATCTTTATTTGGATGAGAAAAACTACGATGCCGCCATCGTCATCCTGGCCGGGATGCTCCAGGGGGCGCCGGACGCCTCGGACCTCCACTACTTGATGGGGATCGCCCATGATGGAAAGGAGAACAAGACCGAGGCCATCCGTCACATGCGGCAGGTCCGGCCCGACTCCAAATTCTATTCCAATGCCGTAATTCATACCGCCTTTTTGCTCCAGGAGACCGGAAAGACGGCGAACGCCGTGGCGTTATTGAAAGACGTCATCCGAACGATGCCGGACAATGCGGAATTCTACCTGTATCTGGGCTCCTTTTACGAGGAAATGGAAGCCTTTGATCAGGCCGAAGTGGTTTTAAAACAAGGTCTGGAAAAGGATCCCGACAACGCCAAGATTCTTTTTCGCCTCGGTGTCGTCTATGACAAGTCCGATCGCAAAGAAGCCTCAATTGCGGCCATGAAAGCGGTGATCCGCATCGATCCGAAAAACGCCAATGCCCTGAATTATCTGGGATACACGTATGCGGAACTGGGACGTAATTTGGAGGAGGCGGAAAATCTTATCAGGGAAGCCCTAAAGCACAAACCCGACGATGGATACATTACGGACAGCCTGGGCTGGGTGTATTTTAAAAGGGGAAAATTTGAAGAAGCATTGAAATGGCTCCTGAAAGCCGTGGCCCTCGTCCCGGAGGACCCCGTCATTCTGGAACACCTCGGTGATATTTATCGCCGGATGAATGATCCAAAAGAAGCGTTAAAGTATTATCGAAAATCCTTGGAGTTGAAAAAAAAGGATAAAAAAGAAATTGAAGAAAAGATAAATAACTTATTGAAATTAATAAATTGATAATACCTGAATCGCTCAATGCAGTCAGAAATGGGGTCGAGGGGTCGAGGGTTCAAGGGGTCGAGGGGTCGAGGGTTCAAGGGTTCGAGGGGTCGAGGGTATAAGGGTTCGAGGGGTCAAGGGTTCGAGGGGTCGAGGGGTAGTATGGCGGCGGTAAAGAAAGGGCGTCTGGGCATTTGGGTGACGGGGGTGGGGGCATTGTTGCTGCTGTGTTCCGGATGCGCGATGGTACCCTCCGCCGGGACACGCCCCCTTTCCCCCAAGGCGATGGAAGCCCGGTCGCTGATGGATGCCCTGAAACAAAAAAATACGGACCTGAAAACTTTCAAAGGTCTTGGCTCCCTGCGACTGAAGCGGGACGGGGAATTCCAAAGGCTGCGGGTGGCCTGGATGGGAGAGTCCCCGGAAAAGCTGCGGGTGGAGGCGCTGGCCCTTTCCGGGCAACCACTGGCCAGCCTTTCCGGAGATGGCCGGTGGGTCTATTTTCTTTCCCATACCGATGGCCGATATTACAAAAAACCTTACGATAAAGGGTTTGAGCGATTTTTGTCCATACCCATGGATCCCGGCCAACTCCTGGCCCTTTTGGGCGGCAAAATTTCCACGGTGAAACACGACGCCGTGAACCTTGAAAAAGATCCCGATTCCACGGGGTATGTGCTGATTTTAAAGAAACGCTGGCAAGGGGTGGTGCAAAAACTTTTTTTGGATCCCCAAAAGAAAAAGGTATACAAAATAGAGTGGTTCGATGGTCGCGGGAATCTTTCTTTCCGGGTTTTTCGGGATCATTTCCAGGCCGTATCCGGTTTTGAAATCCCCTTTTTCATTCATGCCGCAGACGATGCCGGATCCTTTTTCGAGCTTACGGTTCAGCGTTGCTGGATCAATGTGCCCACCGATCCAGGGGCGTTTGTCATTGCTCCCCGGATAGGATGAATCGCCATGTCCTTTTGATTATACCATGCATCGCGTTGAGACGATTCGTTTTGTAGCCGAAGGTCCCCTGGGGAAATTGGTGAAATGGTTGCGCCTCATCGGATTCGACACCCTTTATGAACCGCACATACCCAAAGGGATCCGTAACATCGCGTCGGCGGAAAGAATCCGTCTGACACGGACAAAAAATTCCCTTGTTTTTACATCGGTGCAACCGGTTTTATGCATTCGTTCGGATCATGTCCGGGATCAACTCCGGCAGGTGGTTTGGGAAACAAAGATTCGCCGGAAAGACCTCCGGCCCTTCAGCCGCTGTATCCGGTGCAACAGTGAAATCCACAGGGTGGATAAATTCGAGGCGGCCTCCCGTGTTCCTGATCATGTCTGGGAGACCCATGAGACTTTTTCGGCTTGCAGGACCTGCGGTCGGATATTCTGGCCGGGCACCCATACCCGGCGCGCCGGCCGGATCATCGATGCCCTTTTCGGGGAGGTGTCTCCAGAAGAGGATGAAACCAAAACGGAGGAGCCGTGAGGGGTGAAAATTCCAAAAGCGCCGTGGCCCTTGAAGGTCGACTGAGAGGATGTAAAAACGTCCTGACCCTCGGGGTGCGGCCCAACTGGTCCGATTACACCGAAAGAGAAAGAACCCTGATTCTGGACGCGCCGGTGATCTATTATCCCACCTTGTTTTATGCCGAACTCTTCGACATTATGGGAAAAAAAACCTTCCCGAGCTACCACACCTACAAGTGCGTTCAGGATAAAATCAAGCAGACCGCCTTGTTGGCGCTTTTGGGCATTCCGCATCCCCGGACACGCGTTTTTTACGGCAAGACCCAGAAGGCGTCCATCCTCGATTATTTCGATTTTCCCTTCATTGCGAAAGTTCCCCGAAAATCCGCCATGGGCAGAGGGGTTTTTCTGATACAAAACGAAGCCGAGCTCGAACGCTACTGCGCCCGGAAGGATCCGGCCTATATCCAGGAATATCTGCCCATCGACCGGGATGTTCGCGTGGTGGTGGTGGGAGACCGGGTGGTCCACGCCTACTGGCGCGTTGCGCCCGAAAACGAATTCCGGACCAATGTGGCCGTGGGGGCGTCCATCCGATTCGAGCCGATCCCGCAAACGGTTTTACAGCTGGCCCTGGAAACCGCCCGGCGGTGTCGGTGGGATGACGTGGGCATCGATATCTGCGTGTATGAAAACCGGGGGTACGTTTTGGAGGCAAACATGAAATACGGCCGGGAGGGATTCCGCATGGCCGGCATCGATTTCGATCGGTTGATGGAAACAATGATCGAAA
>JAFDGC010000050.1 GCA_019309485.1 Deltaproteobacteria bacterium
CTTCATCCTTTACGGCGGCCTGGCCGCACTCACTCAGCTTAACGAGGCCGAAACGGGTTCGCTTTCGCTAAGGCTCTCGCGTTCGTGGTCCGTGGGTTTTAGCCACGTCGCGATTCGATTCCCATCGGATCACCGGTCCGCTTCCCATGTTCGGTTGCCCTCACACAGGGGACCGCCACTACATGGCGAACGGGCAATTACCATGGCTGGCACATTTCAGCCAGCAAGATGCACCAGGCTTGTCCTGGCGCACCGTAAAAAGGCAAAATTGAGATGGCAAAGTAAAAAGTTCCAAGTTCAAGGCGCGCGAATCTCGTGTGATAAGGCGTACTTAGCGTACGCCGCAATCACAACGAGATGAAGCGCAACGAAGACACGAAGTGAAGCATAGCGCTAACTTGGATTTTTTACGAAGCCATCATTTTTGAATGACGGCACCGATGATCAGGAAGAGGACACCAATCCCCACGAGAAGAAGGTACAAGGGGGTGGTGGCCAAAAAGGCGAAGTAGGCACTGCTTTCAAAGGAGGTCGTGTCCATGAGATGAGAAAGGTAAAGGGTTTCAGACGCGGCTTCCTTTTCCATGAGTTTTCCCAGGGCTTGGTACCCCCAGATCAAAAACCCCGCCAGGAGGCTGATCAGTCCCACGAGGATGGGTTTGTTGGTCATGCGCGTTTTCCTTTTAAAAATGACGGGATTTTCGGATCTTGAACTCTCGGACGCTCCATCGCTTCGTATGGAACCTCCAATCCTTACTTAATCCTCCGGGTATACCATCTTCAGCTCATGGGTAATGTCGATGCACCCGATTACGCTTTGGGCGCCGGGACACCGAACCAGATAGGCCTCCATGGCCTTGCGGGCGATTTCTTCTTTTTCCCTGGGAAGTTTAAGATCGTATCGGACGTGGATCCGGGTGATCTTGAGCACGCCGTCGACGTCTTCGATATCGCCGGAAACCTGCGCCTCGAAGCAATCCCCGAAGGTCCGGATCTGATCTTTGGCCAGCACCGTGGCCAATGTGCCCATCATTCAGCCGCCCACCGCACCCACGATATGGTCGAGGGTGGCGGCATGCTCTTCCTCGGGTTCCACCCGGTAAAACGCCTTGATGCCCCCATGCACCCCGTAGAAAACGGGATCCTTGAACCCCTTGATGACGGCCTTCCGGGTGGGGCCCTTCTCCCGGGTGATGGTGATCTGAGAAGTGTGGACGATGTTCCCCATGACGGTTCCCTTAGTGATTTTTGTTGTCGCGTCTTTCCCCGGTTCCGATAATTGCATCACGCGTCATTCCGGCGGACGTTTTCTGATATTCTCGATCAGCGAGGTGATGATTTCCTGCTGCACCTTGCTTTTGAATTTGAATTTCAACCCCACCCCTTCGGGGGTGGTACGGACCACTTGGGCCGGAATTTTAAAAGGATTCTGTTCTTCAGGAAAATTGATCCTCAAAAAGACTTCTTCCCCCAGTTGAAAACCGTGTTTGGAGAGCATGAAGGCTCCGCTGGGGCTGATATCGCGGATATAATCGGTGAAAACACGATCGATATCGGCATAGTCCACGGCAATGGTGCACGGTTTTCTTTCAAAGCTTCGCTCCTCAAGAGAGGTCTCCCGGGCGAAAAAATCATGTTCCAGTTGATTCAAAAGGGAGAGGCGCTCCTCATGGGTCATCTGGTAGATCCGGTTCATCAATCGGCCCAGCACATCGAAGGGATCATTTCGGGTGTTTTTCTCTTCCAAGGCGGTCTCCCATCAAAAGGGGTGAGCAAACGGCGAGTCTAAATGAATACTGAGATCAGTTGGAAAAGTCAAGCATTCCCTGAAACGGAGCGCACAGGCATCCCGGGACAAACTCCTGCGGGAGGACCGTTTCGGCGCTCCCCTCCTGAAGGGCGGGAATTCTCCGTTAAAGAAAATTGCTGTCTTTCGATGCAAGAGGGGGATAAACCATCTTCAGGATTTCATCCATTTTGTCTTGAATCGATGAAAAACGGCGTTTTCGGGAACCATCCGGTTCCACATCCGGGGTCGGATCTCCGCCAGAATCATGCCTAAAAAAATCAATCCGCCGCCGGCGAGGTGATAGGTGTAAAGGGGTTCGTCCCCGTAAAAGTGAGCAAACAACGCCCCGAAGACAGGCTCGGCGGTAAAGATCAAGGCGGCCCGGGTGGGTGTGGTAACCCGTTGCGCAAGAGTCTGGACCACAAACGCGAAAACCGTACAGAAAACGGCGGTGATCAGGATGGCCGCCCACACTTGAGGCGCCGATACCAGCACCACCCCGCCGTTGGCCAGGGAAAGGATCACCCCCAGGAGGCCTGCCGTCCCCAACTGCCAGGTCACCAGCGCAAATGCATCCATTTGGGGTGCATAGTATCCGGTCAGGAGAATATGAAACGCCACCGCCACTGCGCAAACAAATACCTGGAGATCCCCCCGGTTCCACTCGGACGGCGCGCCACCGAGGAGGATATAAAGGCCCAGGAAGGCCGCGATCACGCCCATCATGGCCGAAGGGGCAGGGGGTTTTTTTAGAAAAACCAGGGAGAACAGGGGCACCATCACGATATTTAATCCCGTAATGAAAGCGCCGTTGGTGGCGCTGGTAACCGTCAACCCCCACGTTTGAAAGCCAAAAGACGTATACAACACCACCCCCAGAAGGATTCCGGCCTTGGCGGTCTCGGGTCTAATCGGAAAGAACCGTTTCGGAAAAAGGGCGAGCATCAAAAAAAAGGACAGGGAAAAACGCACCGCCAGAAAGGAAAAGGCATCCACCAGGGCAACGGCGTTTTTTACGATAATGAAAGTGGACCCCCAGAAAAACGCCACCACAAGCAGCATGAGGTCCATGAGTATCTGTTTGGCCCGCGACGACAAGAAAAAACCTCCGGATCAAAAAAATAATTTTTATCAGACAACGCATCGCGTGTAAAGGCTTGGAATTTTCAGTTTTCATGATTATAGTGATTTGTTAAGAACAGGAGGTTCCCATGGAAAACGCATTGATGGAGGATATGAGCAAAGCGTATCCGTTTCGGTGTACGCTGAGCTTCAAACCTCTTTTGGATTATCTGGAGGCACACCCGGATCTCATGAACGGGTCCCTGTCGTGTTCCGGTTTTTCCGTAAAACAAATCCTGGCCGAAGTGCCGGCCCTGGGAGCGCCGATCCCCGACCTGACCCAGATCGATGAATACGATCCCTGGATCCGCCGAATGATCAGCCTCGTTTTTCCCCCGGTTTTCTGGGAGAGCGAACCCACGGCAGCCGTTATTCCCTTTTCCGTCAAGCCCGTTTTCGTTTCCCCTGAATTCCAGCGCCTCTTCCTGGATAAAAACGGCAATTTCACCGGACGGATGAATTTAAACCAAAAACAGTTCTTCGCCGGCCGGGTGATTAGGGCATTTCTTTTCATTCTGAACAAGTTTTACGGGATCTCCCAGAATATCGATTACCCCGTCATCCGCATCATCGAAGACCCCGTTACCGGCCTGGAACGGCACTTCCAGATCAATTTCGATTTTCGTTTCGTGGACGTGCGGGCCTTAAAACCCCCCAAATCCCTTTCGGAAAAAGAGCGCGAGATCATCACGGAACACTTGACCGAACCCGAGGTCCTCCGGAAATATTTGCCTCCGGAAGATTTCGAACTCTGCGGCTTCACGCTTCTCCAGGCCACCGACGTCACGGAATCGGAGATGATTTCGATCCTGGGAAGGGACATGATCGAACAGGAATCGATCATATCCAGAGAAGGTTTCTTGCGGCTCCAAGAGCGCCTGCGGACCTATTTTCGAAGGCCGGAGCTCGTGGCCGATCTTTCGGCGATTCACGAAGACCAGGTCTTACTCCTCAACTCCGGGATGGAAATGACGCGCAATTGTATCTTCGCCGACTCCCACCATGTCCCCATCACCGAATTCAAAGGCACCATATACGAAGAAGCGGTTTCAACGAAACAGATCTTTCGGGTTCCCGACGTCGCCGATTCCGAAATGCCGGATGATCGAAAAAGCACCTTTCTCGAGCAGGGCATTCGTTCCATTATGATCACGCCGCTTCACTATAAGGGAAAAGCCATCGGGATGCTGATCCTCGGTTCTCCCAAACCCCGGGATCTGACGCCCCTGGATGCGCTGTCCATGTCCCAGATTCAGCCCCTTTTTTCCATGGCCATCAACAAGGCTCTGGATGACCTTGAAAATCAGATCCAGGCCGTCATCAAGGAAAAGTGCACGGCCGTGCACCCTTCCGTGGAGTGGCGGTTCCGTCGCGCCGCCCTTCATCATCTGGATTATCTCCGGCAGGGAAATCCGTCGGAAATGGAACCCATTGTTTTTCGGGATGTTTTCCCCCTCTTCGGCACCTGTGACGTCCGGGGGAGCGCCGATGAACGAAATCGGGCCGTCCGGGAAGACCTGATCGAACACCTCACCCTGGCCCTTGACCTTTTGACCGTCGCCTATGAGAGCAAACCGCTTTTCGTCTTGAACGAACTCGTTACCCAGATTGAAGGCCGAATCGACCGAATCCGTGCCGGGCTCCAAAGCGGCGACGAGGTTTCCACCGCGGCCTTCCTCAGGGAAGAAGTGGAATCCCTTTTCGATCACCTTCACGGTTTCGGCCCCAAAATGCTTCGCGCCATCGAACGGTATCGTTTGGCTGTGGATCCCAAGTCCGGTACCGTCTACCGCCGCCGCCGGGATTTTGAAGACAGCGTCTCTGTTTTGACCTCCCGCCTTGCCGAATACCTGGACCGGGAAGAAGGTGAACTTCAGCAGCTTTTCCCCCATTACTTTGAGCGGCATTGCACCGACGGTATCGATTATTTGATCTACATAGGGGAAAGCCTCATGGAAAAAAAGGAATTCAACCCGTTGTATTTGAAAAACCTGCGCCTGTGGCAGCTGAAGCTTTCGGCCGGATTCGCCCGGCTCTCGGAATCCCTGAAAAGCGAATTAAAGGTACCCCTGGAAACCACCCAACTTATCCTTGTCCAGGATACCCCCCTTTCCATCCGGTTCCGCTTCGATGAGAAACGTTTCGACGTGGACGGCGCCTATGATATCCGCCACGAAATCATCAAATCGAGAATCGACAAGGCCGTGGTCAAAGAAAAAGACGAACGCCTCACCCAACCCGGCAAGATCGCCGTGGTTTACAGCCATCCTAAGGAAGGGCGGGAAATTCGGCGGCATATCGAATTTTTAAAATCCGAAGGATGGCTGACCGGATCCACGGAAAGCCTGGAACTCGGGGATCTTCCGGGAGTCCAGGGTCTCAAGGCGCTTCGGGTGGAGGTCAATCTGCAGGACGCCCTCCCGGAGCGTATTGCAGCGACCAAAAGCTGAGATACCCCCAATGTGTATCTCCCATGCTTCAAAACGCCGGTGCACGGGAACGGGCCGTGGGATCCTTCGCACGCGGGAAGGCCCGCCAGGATAAAAACGGATGCAAGCCGATAAAATTCCCAAGGCCGTAATCCCCCGCAAAAAAAGACTGCGCTGGATCCTCTGGGTCATATCGGGCCTTGTCCTGGTGCTGATCCTCGGAATCGGACTGGCCGTTTTCCTGATTCCCTACACGGCGTCTCGGCCCTGGTTCCGGGAAATCGTCGAATCGTACGCCTCCCGAAGCTTGAAACGGAGCGTTTCCATCGAATCGATGACCTTCGGGTGGGAAAAAGGCCTGCGGATGGAGTCCATCCGGATCATGGACGATCCCTTGTTTTCCGGTACTCCCTTGGGATCCATCGGCACCCTGGAGGCCGTCGTCGATTTTCCGGATCTTTTCAAAAACAGGCGTCTTACGAGCCGTATCTTCCTTGACGCCGTAACGCTTTTCATCGTCAAGGAAAAGGACGGGGGGACCAACCTCCAGCGGTTAATCGCCGATCTGACCTCCCCGGACACGCCCGAGGCCTCCGCCCCGGATGGAAAGGACGGGGCCTTTGTGCTTTTCTTCTCGGATTTTGCCGGAAAATTCCGCTTCCGGGACCTGAATATCCTGTACGAAGACCGGGTTCAACAACAGACCGCCGGCCTGCACGACGCATCCCTGGATATCGAAATCCCCTCCCTTTTCAAGAAACCGCTTTTATTCAAAGCCGCCGCCCAAGTCCGCTCCCGGGATCGGCCCCTGCCGCCGGTGAATGTTTTTTTACGGATTAAAGACCTTTTCGATGAATCCAAAACCGTGCGGCTTCACCGGGCCGCCATTGACGCAAAAGTTTCCGCCCCGGGTGTTCAGATAGACCTGGAGGGGAATCTGTCTCAAAGAAAAGCCTCCGGCAAATGGCGGGTGGACCTGGAAACAATTCTACCCGTTGTCCGTGCTTTCCTGCCGGAAACGTCCCTTCCCCTTCGCAACACCGGTCGATTCGAACTCGCAGCGACGATTACCCAGCTCGACGATACCAGCGCCGTCTTTGACACGACCGTCCTTCTCAAAGACCTTGAGATACAAAGGTCTTCCGGAGGAAAACCGCTTCCGGGGCCGATTACCCTGACTTTCAATCAAAGAGGAACCATGGATTTTTCCGGTGGGGATCTTTTCATCGAATCGGGTGCGTTTTCCTTAAATTCGAGCCGGGTGAACTGGAAGGGCCGGCTCACCGGCCTTGCCGGCCCCGATCCCCGGATGCGCCTTGCCGTGGGGCCGTCGGTATTATATTTTTCGGAATTGTTGTCGCCGGGTGCACCTTTTTTACCGGAACCATTTCCTTTAAAGTTCCCGGAGTCGTCCGGCAATGTTATCAAGATGGAGAAGATGGACATTTCCGGCCGTCCCCTCCAGGGCCTTTTTTTCGTGGAAATTTCCGGCCTGTCCGGTTCCATTGAGCGATTCGGCATCTTTTTGCGTCCGGAAACGCCTTTTGCGCAGGCGGATCGATTGGAAGTGTCGTTTCCTCAGATCAGATGCGCTCTTTCGGATCTTGCCCCCACGGAATTTTTTGCCCGGGGATCGGCGATAATCACAAATCTGAGTCTTTATGAAGAAAAAGAGATTCACATCGATTCCCTGGACCTTTCTGAATTTCAATTGAACACAAAAGCGCTCCGGCAGGAAAAGGGCGCGCCCTTCGGGTTTACTCTCCCTTTTTCCTTTTCCGCCTCCCTTGAGGCCGCCGGGATCCGGGCCTTGGATCTCAAGCCGGCCGAGTTCACCCTGTCCGGTCTTACAATCCAGGGAGATCTCGGAACGGAGACCTTTGCCACGGCGGCCGTCGACGTCATGCACCTTTACATTCCCGGCTTCAACCACCACGACCCGGCGCTCGGGCGCGTTAATGGAGACGTTTTCATAAAAATCCGGGTGCCGCACCTTCGCATCAAATCCCTCAATCCCCTGCAAGGAGATGTCAAAGGGTTTACGGGGCGTCTTTTGGTGGATAAAGGCATCGAAGGGATTCTGAAGGCAGACGCCCTGGACCTGGGGCGGCAAGGCTTTACGGCCGACGCCTCCTTGACGGCGGACCTTGGGCGCCTGGGCGCCGTGCTTCCGGATCTTTTCCGTGACTTGCCCCGGCTTGCCGGAAACGCCCGGGCGGAATGCCGCCTGACCGGCCGCATTCCGGCGTCCGGCGTTTTTTCTCCCTTAAGGGTAGCGTCCTTTTTTGATCCGGAATCGCCCCTGATGGATTCGGCAAGGCTTGCCCTGGACCTTTCCGGTGTCGGCGGATCCTGGCCCCTTTCCTCCGAATCGGCATTAACAGTGGAAAGCATTGCCACCCCGAAACCCCTTGTCTATGTCTTTGACGGTAAACATGCGTCCGGTGCCCTTACCGGGGAGATTCAAGTCAAGGCGATCCCGCCTTTTGCCTTTCCTTTCCAGGATTCCGCCGGCCCGCCGTCTTCCGTTGCGTTTCATCTGGCTGTCACCGGGGAACACGACCGGCTGACTGCCGCGTCTTTCTCAACGACGCTGAGCATCCAACCCTTGGGCGCCTGGGGTGAAGCGTCGTTTTCCGTGGAAGGCCTCGACGCCGCCTTCAAGTCGTCCGCGTCATGGGATCCCATGACATGGCTTCAGCATATCACCGGTATCGCCCGAATCACGGGGACCTTGCCCGAAAATTCAAAGATCGTCCCTGCCCCCGAAACAACGCTCCAGGGAGGCGTTAAGATCGAAGCCGAGTTGGAAACAGCACCGGAAAAAGGAATGCACATCCGGATGAAAGCCGACACCAAAGATCTGGATGTCGAAAAAACCGGGATCTTTTCCATTCAAAACCTCGAAACGGCGCTGACCTTTGAAAAACAGTACAGGGTCTCCCGTCAGGATCTCCGTGGAAAAGAGAAGACGGGCCATTTGTCCGAGACGGTGATCCGGGACCGCGTCGAAGGGCAACGGGGTGTCTCCGAACCCGGAATCCTCGCCGGCCGGGATGCACGACTGCAGGCCCGTCTGAGTCCGGCGCCGTCTATTTCCTTCGGTCCCGCACTGTTCACTCTCTCCCCCCGAGTGCTGCCGGTTCGTCATTGTGCGATGGACCTTTCTTTCGTGGAAGGCCTCCCTCTGCTCCGGCACCTGGAGATTCATTTTCTCGGTGGGGCCCTTTTGGGCACGGCGGGAGTATTTCGAAAAAACGACCATTTGACGCTCGATGCTCAGCTGGTCTTTTCCGACATCGACTTGAAGCAGATCCTCGGGGGACATGAAACGGCCATGAAGGAAGAAGACGCCTCCATCGCCGGGCAACTGGAAATCGACTTTCCCCTGGTATTATCCATGCCCCGGCTCCTTGAAAGCCTCCAGTTGAGCCTCCAGTTCAATCACATCGGATCCCGCGCCTTCGGGCGCATGCTCTATCTCCTGGACCCGTATGAAAGCAACGAGACCATCGTCTCCCAGCGGCGCCTCTTGCGCAGCGGAGTGCCCCGGTGGATCGATATTCATGTGCAAAACGGGATTCTTTCCCTTGACGGAGAAGTGATAGTCAAGGGGATTCCCATAAAAATTCCGCACCTGGAACGCCTGAATTTGGCGGCGATTTCAGGTCTTAAGGCCTATGAAGGGTACTTGACGGCCCTGGGGGATCTGAACCGGATCCTTGACCTGACATCGGATCAGGATCTTTTCCTGGAATGGATTAAACCGTAGCGCGTAAAGAGGGGAACATGAAATTGAGATATTTATGGATTGTCCCGGCGGTACTCTTCTTGGGATGTACACTGGCCCAAGTCAACGTGGAAGTTTTGAGTGAACGAACGGCCATGGAAAACCAGATTTTGGGGACATACAACGCCCTGGATGATGAAATGCTGCTGCTGGCCTCGGTTCGTGCGGTGGACGCCTCCGGAGCCTTTCAAACAACGCCCCCCAAGAGCCGGGAGCAGCAGGAAGCCGTTACCGCGTTGCAGGTTTTGGCGTTTCATGCGGACGATCTTGCCGCCTTTAAACGGCTTGGATGGGTGGGAGAAAACAACCAGGGGCTGCTGACACCGTTTCCCATGGAAAAAAAGGACGTGCCCGAAGACTTGAAAGACCTTGCGGGTCGATACCAAAAAGAAGAATTCGAATTCGTGGTCTCCGAGATCAACAATGCCCGGGAAAGAGTCATGCGCCGCGTTATCGAGCTCAATGACAATCTCACGGACGCCGATTGGCCAAGCGTCCGGTCAATCTTCGGGAAACTCAACGCCGAAAACGCCCTCCCCGGGGAAAAGGTGCAAAACGAGGACGGAACCTGGAGAATTCGATCATGAGCCCCGAAGACACCTTCCGCAAATTCCTGATCACTGTCTTTGCGGCGGCCTGTCTCTTTGTATGGACGGCCGGTGCCCACGCCATGGAAGCGGAATCTTTTTCCGTGCACCTTCCCGTCCCGATCACCGCGGAAGCGGACCCGGTGTTGTCTTTTTCCGTTTCCGAAAACGGGACCCGACTCGCCTTTGTTTCCAAAAGAAAACGATTCTCTGATTTGTGGCTGCGGAGCCTGGATCCGGCCGCCTTTTTTTCCATACGCCGGCTCACCGACGATCCGGCCCTGGAATCCGATCCGGCCTTTTCCAGAGACGGGCGCTTCCTGGCCTTTACCAGCACCAAAACCGACGCCAAAGGAGATATCTACGTCGTCGATTTAAAGGAAAAAGTGCCGGTGCCCATCCGGATCACAGGGAAGGAAACCGAGGATGGCGCCCCCTGTTTCGGTCCGGGGAAAACCCTCTACTTTCACCGGAAGCAACCCGAATTGCGGGCTCATGAATTGGCGACGGTGAACATCGGACATTTTCTGCGCGGTGAAAAAGAAAAACAAGAACCCGAAATTCTTCCCACCCAGGGCGACGCCGCCTTTCCATCCGTTTCCCCGGATGGATTGGAGATCGCCTTTATCAGCAACCGGGACTCGGGTGTCTCCCATATCCATGTTTTGAATCTGAAAACAGGAACGCTCCGGCAGACGACCCGGGGATCCTTTCCGGCTTTCTTTCCCCGGTGGTCCCTGGACGGGGACTCCATCCTTTTTTCGAGCCGCCCATGGGATACCAACAAGGATGGGATCGTGGATGAGCTGGACAACGCCGTGGTATTCCGCGTGCCGGCGGACGGGGGGGACCCGCACCCGTTGACCACGGCGGGGATTTCCGCTTCGCGACCGGTTCCCTCCGAAAAGGGGATCTTCTTTCTTTCCGATGCCAACGGGGTTTCCAACTGCGGGCGCATTCCTTCAGAAGGCCAGATCCCCCACTTGGCCACCTTCCAGGATCAGCTGGCGTTTGCGCGCCAACTCGAAAAAAGGCTTCCCCGGGATCCCCACATGGCGGTTCTGGCCTACCACAAAGTCCTGGAACGCTATGCACATCTTCCCAAAGCCGCAGCGGCGAGCCTGTATGCCATGGGAGAGATATACATGGAGGAGGGGTTCCCGCATCCCGCCCGCCGGGCCTTTGAAATGCTCATTGCCCGCTACGGGGATCACGACCCGGAAGCCCTGCTGGGCCGGATTCAACAGTGCCTTTTGGAAACAAATGAAGCGCTCGGAAAAACCAACCGCCCCGAAATCCGCCGCCGGATCGTCGAAGATGCCAATGCGCGGCTCAACGCCCTGGCCCAAGGCCGGGAGCCGGATATCCGTCATCGGGTCCGGATTCACACCGCCCGGCTTTTACTCCGCATCGAAGACGGCGGTACCGATCTCCTCCAGGCCATCCGACTCCTGGACGACGTGATCACCGATCCGAACGCCCGCCCCGAGCGGATTGCGGAAGCCATGGTGCGCAAAGGAAATATCTTCCAAAAAACAGGAAACCTGGATGCCGTGTACCCGGTTTATCTTGCCGTGCTCCAGCGCTATCCCGATGTTCCGGTGTGGGCCGACGCCGCACTGGAAGCCATGCTGGATGTGATTCTGGCCCAACAAGGGACCGGGGGGATGGAAGCGCGTATTCAACTGTTGAGAAGTCTTTCCGATCAATACCGCGCCGAAACGCCGAAGCTGGCCATGGGCGCCCTGAACCGGGTGGGCGACATCTACTACGCCGCCGATGAATGGTCCAGGGCCAAGGCCGCCTATCGTCAGGTCATCGATCAATTTCCGGTAGTCGCCACCCAAACCGCGGCCGCACGATTCGCATTGGCCGAAATCCTCTACCAGGAACAGCGCTTTCGAGATGCCTTGACGTTGTATGAAAACGAAATTCATTTAAGAAAAGAAGAAGACCGCATACGAAACCTGGCCAGACAGGGATTCATTCACAAATCCGTCGAGGGGGCGGAATATTATTTCGAACTGGGGGAAATCGATGCGGCCCGCAGCCTTTTCAAAGAGATCCTTGACTTCGATGACCGTGTGGTGGAGGCCCATCGCGGTTACATCAAGTGTGCCGCCGCCCAATCGGACCTGGATCGGATTTTGACCGACTACAGAAAACGGGTGAATGATCATCCCTCAGATCCCGTGGCCGTGTATGCACTGGGCCTTTCCCTCACGTATCGGGAGGACAAAAAAAGCCTCATGGAAGCCCGTACGTTCCTCGAGCGGGCCATCCTTCTAAACGGCCGGGTCAGCCATTTCCATCGCACCATGGGATACGTCATGGAAGTTCTCGAAACGGTCCACGGCGAAAAGAACGGCCTGGAAGCCGCTCTGGAAGCCTACCAAAAAGCCTATTTTCTGACCGACCCGGAAACCGATCCAAAAAGCCTGGCGGAACTCGGACTCAACCTGGGAAATGTCCATTACCTTTTGGGACAATACGCCAAGGCGTTTCATTACTATGAAAAGCGCTTGGCCGTCCAAAAACCGTTTACCAATATCAAGGCCGCGCTCTTGTTCTATAAGCGTTTCGGCACCGCCGCTTTCCAGGTCCGCAGGGTGGAGGAAACGCTCGGGGCCTTCAGCGAAGCCATCCGCCGCATCGACTCCGGAATCGACGCCCAGGACCCCTCCGTTTACTTGAACCGAAACCATCGGTACATCATGGACCGCATCGTCGCCCCTGCCCTTCTGGTGCAGTCTATAGAAAAAAGGGCGGCGGCGCTTGCCGAGGCACAGATTGATGCCACCCGCGCCCTGGCCGATCCCCGGATCCGGCGGGAACCCCCTCCCGGCCCTGCCTGGGAAGCATACCGGAAAATGATCCAACAGGTCATCCACGCCCAGGAACGGTTGAACCGTGACGCCATGTCCCTGGCCAAGGCCGGTGTCAAAGCCGGCGTCCACTCGAAAAACGAATTGAAAACGATTGAAAACACCCTTTCGTCCATGCTTTCAAAGGCCCGGGAGGCGATCCGCCTTCCCGAACAGCTTGTCCAGTTGAAAACCGAGATGCTGGATCGATTGGGACTTGCCTACCAGGACGCCGGACAGTATCCGGAGGCCGTCAACGCCTTTGAACAGGCCTATTCCCTGAACGAAGGACTCGAAAACTTCAAAAATCTTGCCCGAAACCTGCGCTCCGTGGCCTTCAATCGCTACCTGGCCGCCGAAAGCCGGTCCGGTGCGTCCCGGCGGGAAATGCTCCGGCAGGCATTGGAGGAATTCACCCGGGTCATCACACTGGTAGATCAGTACGGGGTTCCGGATCCGTTGCCGGATTCGACGGACGCCCTGATCCGCATTGATGTCCGGGCGGCCTTGGATGCGCCCGGCGCCACGAGAAGCGGAAAAGGGTTTTCCGCACTTCAGGAAAAACGTCTGGCCGAAGCGTTCATCAGCCGGGTCACCCTGGAATTGGGAGAAATTGAAACGGCCGCAAAGGCCGTGGACCGTCAGCTGCGCTTTTACGCCGGAGAAAAATCCGTATCGGACGCGGATGCTTACGGCGTCTCCCTCCTCTATCACCGGTCCGGGCACCTGGCCGCCGCCCGGGGTGACTGGTCTAAGGCCTGGAACCATTTTCAACGCTCCGCGGAACTGGCCGTTGGCGCCGATATTCCCGTGGGGGTGCTGATGAACCTCATGAACCTGGGAAAAGCCATGAACCGGATTCCCCTTAAAGGACCGGAACAGGCACGGCGCTTGGCCGTGCTGGAAACGTTGAACCGCCGGATCCTGGCGCTTTTATCACGAAATCCCGCCCCGGTGCCTCCGGAAATGCTGGCCGGCTACCACAACGCCATGGGGGTGTACTTCGCCTCGACACCGTGGTCTTCCGGAGAAGATCTTCTGGAAATCGTTTTACAATCCCGCAGGATGAATCAGGCCCACACCCATTTTCTTCAAGGAATTCAACTACTGGAAACACCGGACGCCCCCGTTCGGGACAGAAAAACAGCAGCCCTTCTCGCCGCGCTCTACCTGAACATGGGGCGGGCCGGCCGTGCATCGGGAATGGATCCGGAAACGGTGCGGACCCATTTTCAAAAGGCGCTGGCGCTCTCCGAACGCCATTTACTGCCCCATATGGCGTGGCGGGCCCTGCTGGCCCTTGGACGCCATGAAGCGGCCCTTCGGGTCCTGGAATCGACCTCCATATTGCAGGCCGGGTGCGACCGGGGCGAAATACTGGACGGATTTTTCAACACGGTAAAGGATCTTTTCGAAAATAAAGGGGCGGAAACGGCTTTCAATTTCCTGGAAAAGATCGCCGAAATCGAGCGCTTCCATCGTCTGGCCCCGTTGCTGATCCGCTCGTCCGGGCCTGAAAAAGACCTTTTCATTCAGATCCTTTCCCACCTGGACCGGATCGACCGATTGACTGAACGCCTCGCCGGGGCCGAATCTTTCTTAAAACAGGAACTGGAATCGGATCTGGCCAATGAAAAGAAGCGCCTGGCGAACCGAACGGGCAAAGACAACCGAAACCTTCCGGACGTCATCCGGTTGATTTCCGATGATGCCGCCCGCATATCCGCCCTTCAGCTCCTGGGGCTTGCGGCCCTGGCCGAATCCACAGCCGATGAAGCGGTCCGGAACCCTGAAAACACCGCG
>JAFDGC010000101.1 GCA_019309485.1 Deltaproteobacteria bacterium
GGCGGGTTTGCGGCGGGTTATCCGTTTACGTCGAAATATCCCCCCATTCCCGATGGGGTGACCCGGAGGATTTTGGCGGGCTTGGTTTCTTTTTTGTCCTCCGGAGATTGATAGACCATGGAGATATCCGCACCCGGCTTGAGTGCGGCCCCGGTTTCAAGAAAAAACCCGCATTGGCTTAAGTTTTTGATGGTGCAGGAATAGACTTCCCTTCCGGCAATGATATAGGCG
Source organism: Deltaproteobacteria bacterium (assembly GCA_019309485.1). Taxonomy (GTDB): domain Bacteria; phylum Desulfobacterota; class Desulfobacteria; order Desulfobacterales; family UBA2156. Next base: position 232 of record JAFDGC010000101.1, read on the forward strand.
GGAATGTGGGTGGTCTTTCTTTCAAACCGCCGTCTGTCCTTTTGGCGCATGCGTATATCTTCCTTTGGATTCTTTCCGCCTCCGGTAAATACCGGCCGCCGCCGGTTTTATTGAACCGCCACCGGAAATGATTTCGGCGCCTTTATACATAAAAAAGGCCTCTGTGTAAAGGCCAATCGGCGCGTGAGAAGAAAAACCCGAATCTCCTTGACACTTTCCGGTCTGTTATCTATAGGAAGGTGCGCCGGAAACGGCGTTTGACCCCTTAAAATGAAAGGAGATGCTTTGGCTGTTCGCGTCGTAGACCATCCCCTGATCCGTCACAAGCTCGGCATCATGCGGAAGGATAAAATCAGCACCAAGGATTTCAGAGAACTGGCGTCCGAACTGGCCCGTCTTTTGACCTACGAGGCCACCAAGGACCTGGAAACGGAAAAGCGCGTGGTTCAGGGGTGGAGCGGCCCGGTGGAGGTGGAGCGGATCAAGGGGAAAAAGATCACCGTGGTCCCCATTCTTCGGGCCGGCCTGGGGATGATGGACGGTGTGCTGGACCTCATCCCTGGGGCCAAGGTGAGCGTGGTGGGGCTCTATCGAAACGAAGAGACCCTGGAACCTGTGCGGTACTACGTGAAGCTGGCCAACAAGATGGAGGAACGGATGGCCCTGATTCTCGATCCCATGCTGGCCACGGGGGGTACACTGGTGATGACCGTGGATCTGTTGAAGGAGGCTGGCTGTACGAACATCCGCGGGATCTTTTTGGTGGCGGCCCCGGAAGGGATCCGGCGGTTGGAGGACGCGCACCCGGACGTGGAGGTCTACGTGGCCGCCGTGGACGAGAAGTTAAACGACATCGGATATATTCTGCCCGGCCTGGGGGATGCCGGAGACAAAATTTTCGGCACCAAATAGGTTTTTAAAAGCGCGGTTTCCGCGTGTTTTTGAATTTTTTCTTGACATGGCACTTTGTGGTACTTAAAGTGCGTCCAGGTTGATGAGAATCCCTCCTGTCCTACATCAACCTGGCTATTGACGGACCCAAGCCGGTTGATAGCCCTCCCTTCAAGGGGTGGCCGCCCAGCCACCCCTTTTCTTATCCCCAAGTTTGACGGTTTCGTAAAAAGGCCATTTCCCCCTCATCCCGGCTCTTTTCCCCATGTCTGGGGGAAAGGGAGTAAAAGGAAGAGCGCCTCCATCATGTTCGGGGTGCTGGAAGCGTTTTATCGGTTTTTAAAGGAGGTGAGGGGTTCTTCGATGAGATCCTTTTCCCGGAAGCGGGTGGGTCGCAGGGGATGAATGTCGAGTGTTTCCGACCGGCCCGATACGATCAATTCGGCGGTTACCCTCCCGGCGGCCGGGCTGTGCTGGAACCCGTGTCCACTGAATCCGGTGCAGACCACGAACCCGGAAAGCTCCGGATAGGCGCCGATGACGGCGTGACGGTCCGGGCTCAGCGCGTAATGCCCGATCCACCCCCGGAGGATCCCGGCGTTTTCGAGAACGGGGATTCGCTGGATGGACTGTTCGGCGGTCCACTCCTGGGCGTCGAAATCCACCTTTTCGCTGAAGGTGCGCTGGGAATCGGTGTTGTCCGACGGCCCGGCCAAAAGGAGCGCGGGACCTTCCCGGCGCATATACCACCCGGAATCGAAATACAGGATGAACGGGAGCAAAGGGGGGAGTCTGTCAAAGGGGCCGGTCATGAAAAGGTGCCGCCGCAGCGGACCCACCGGGAGGTCCACGCCGGCCGAGGCGGCCACGAGACCGGACCAGGGGCCGGCGGCGTTGACCACCCAGTCCGATTGGATGATTCGGCCCGTATGGGTCCGCACCCCGGTCACCCGGCGGTTTCGGGTCAGGACTTCGGTGACCTTGGTTTCCTCGTGAATTTGGACCCCCAGGCGCCGGGCCCCCTGGGCGAATCCCTGGGCCACCTCGTTGATGCTGTAATACCCGTCCTGGGGGGTCCAGCAGGCGCCCGTGAGGTTGCCGGTTTCCAAAAACGGCCAGCGCCGGGCGATCTCTTCGGGATCGAGAATTTCCGCGAAGAGCCCCATGCGATCCAGGAGGGCCGCCGTGCTTTCGAAAATGCGGCGTCCCCGGTCGCTGCCGGTGAGATACAGGTATCCCGACGGGGTATAATGCAGCTTGATGCCGAATTCGGCTTCGAAATTTTCAAAGACCGTCTTCGAGGCCAGGGAGAAGCGGACATTGATTTCGGTGGCGAACTGGGTCCGGATGCCCCCCAAGCTTTTGGCCGTGGCGCCCTGGGCTCCCACGAACCCCTGTTCCAGGACCAGGACCCGGTCGGCTCCCATTCGCGCCAGGTGGTAGGCGATGCTGGTCCCCATCAAACCGGCGCCCACGACGATGATATCCGTTTTTTCAGGCAATGGTCGATTCACTCAAACGCTCCTTTTTCGGCCTGACTGCCCTTTCCCCTCCAGGACCATACCCCGGCCGTCCCGGTCAAGATGAGCCCGGCCGCCATGGTTCCTTTCCCCGGAAAAACCAAGAGCGCCGCGCCGGCCATAAAAAGGC
>JAFDGC010000102.1 GCA_019309485.1 Deltaproteobacteria bacterium
AAAAAGATGGGTGATGGGATAGACTTGAAACAGGGTCTTCGGGTCTTCGAACCAGGTGGGTGCCAAAAGATGCCGGATCTTGTTTTCCACGGTGGCCATCATCACCCCAACCCCTGCGATCAATGCATCCTTGGAAACGATTGTTCCCACGTGTTTCGACGTGTTCCATATGGAATATACCGGCTGGCGCACCCATCCGGCGTATGCCGTGCCGTTGATATAAAGGATGATCCCCACGGCCAACAATGCCAGGCGCCTCCGTGTGGAGTTTCCGTATGGAGAAAAGAGAAAAGGGACTATCCGCAACCGCATCCACAGAAACAGCACAAGGGCCAGGGCGGCGAGAAGAATGCATCCGGCCAGAAAAAGAAGCCATTGGCCCCTTTGAAAGACCGGAGAAATCTGTGCGGTTAGATGCGGATCGTATCCCAACGATTCAAATTCCAACCCGTTTTCAGTTACGTGCAGTTCGGAGATTTCGTGCACCGGTTCCAGCCGAGAAAAGCGGTTTTTGGGGTCGAACGAAATGGATTCAAAACCCGGCTGCCGGATACGGATGCCGTGGAGTGTGGCTCGCCCTTTGTGTTGGAGAGGATCGATGCGGAGACGGCCCAGGGAGGACAGGGACGCCATATGGATGCGGTACGCGTGTCTCCCCTTCCGGATACGGATTTTCTGGGACGCGGCTTCGGAAAAGGGTGTGTCTTTTTCCGCCCAGAAAAGCTGCATGTACCCGTCCTTGTTGGCGGTCAGCTCGATCTCCACCCGGGCACTTCCCGGGCGGAACAGGGCCGCGATCAGCACCAGGAGGACTGCACCGATGAAGCCTGCAGCGACTTTCCCCCTGAGCCGCCCCAGGTGTGGGATCCCTTCCCATGCCGCAAGGACCAGGCAGACCATCAGTGCGATGACGGCGGCGGGGACGGCGGAAGGTCCCGCCATTTTAAAAACAAGCGCCGCCCGGGGTAAATCGCGTTGGGCGTAGGGAATCAGAAAATAATAGGAGAAAATAAAGCCCCCCAGGGCCCCGACGAAATACCGCCGGATATCCGGGACGGAACCCTTTACACGGCGGACAGAATATCCGAAACGGGCAATGCCCACGGCAGCCAGAAGCACCGCCGCCGGAAGGACGGGCAGGAAATACCGGGTGGGGCTGTAGGACAACAACCCCAAAAACACCGCGCCTCCCAAAAGCCATAAAACGAGCAGCAAGATCACCGGATCCGCTTTTTTCGGCGCCTTCAGGAAACGATACGCATAAGCCAGAAGGGACACGGCGGACAATAAAAGGGTGACGGGCATAAACCGAAAGCGAAGGTATAATGGGAAGATCGGGTTGATCCGAAGGGCTTCAGGGATATTTTTGGGTCCCATGTTGTGTTTCATCCAGGAAGACCCCAAAATCATAAAGGTTTCCTTGAAGGGAAGATAACACACCGCGTACCAAATGGCTCCGGCTGCCGTAAGGCCGGCAAAACCGAAGAGCACGTGTACGGCACGTTCCCTTTTTTTTCCCTGAAAAACGTAAAATCCCATGGACAGGGCCGCGGCCACCACGAAGAACAGATAGAGGGACTTGGCGACAAAGACCCCGCCGGCCGAAACGCCGAACAAAAAGAAGAATCGTCTTTTTTGCCAAACGATGGCCCGCTGCCAGAAAAAAAGGGACAGACACATGAACAACACGACCAGGTTTTCATAAAGACCCAGACGGTTGTACATGATGAAAATATAGTTGAATCCCAGCACTAAAGCGGCCGTCAGGCCGAAGGGTTTCCCGAAATGCGTATCGAAGCTCTTGTAAATCAACCCCAGGGAAATGAGGCTCAAGAGGATCGGAAGGGCCTTGATCTGTGCAAGCCCCACGCCGATCATGGAAAGGAAGAGGTACTGGAGTCCGGCGAAAATAGGACTGTAGGCGGCGGAGGCATAACGGTCCAGGCTCCAGGAACCGAAGAGGATTTTACTCCGCACCTGATGGATGTTGTGCATCTCATCCGTGAAAATACCCGCTGAAAAACTGATGTTGCGCGGAGCGTCGGCCCGGATATGCACGACCCGAATGCCGATAAAAGCAAAAAACAGCAATAAAATCGCGATTCGGTTGCGGGATACCATTAATTTTATTTCACAAGAGTCTTTCGATGAAAAAAAGGAAGATGTTGGAGCGTGAAATGAACATGGAAAAGCTTTTCGCCATGCCCAAGACATTTTTCAGTTCATTCAAAGACCGGATCTTGAACAGCGTGCGCCAGATGGTCAACGGATACAGATAAAAGGACCGGAATCCTTCCTGTCGGAGCCGGACCACGGCATCGGCGGTAAGACCCTCCATGTTTAAAACGGATTTGTTCTGTTCATAATCGGCCCATGGCGCTTCCGGAATCAGCCACCCGTATTGCTTGGCCATCTTGTAGAGTTCGGTCCCCGGCCACGGGGTAGCACAGTAGAACTGCGCGTAGTCGAATCCCATCTTTCGCACGAATCGGACCGTGTCACGGATGGATGCGGGCGTATCCCCGGGAAGACCGAAGACGATGTGGGCGGTCATCTGTATGCCGGCCTTGCGGGTCATGCGGCAGGCTTCCTTGATCTGCTCCACGGTGATTCCTTTTTTGGAACGGTCGAGGATTTCCTGGCTGGAAGATTCCACCCCGTAACTGATCATCCAGCACCCGGCCGCCTTCATGGACGAAAGCATCTCCTCGTCGATGGTGTCCACCCGGCTGTTGCATACCCAGCGGACCTGTAAGTTCTCATCCTGCATGCGCCGGCACAGTTCGATGACGAACTTCCGATTCATGGTGAAGGTTTCCGTCCAGAAGAAAAAGTCGGTCACGCCGTAGCGTTGGATGTCGTACTTCAGTTCGGCCATAACCGATTCTACGCTCCGCATCCGCAACCGTTTTCCGTAGTATCCCTGTGCCACGCAGAAGACGCAGTGATAGGGGCATCCCCTGGCCGGGGTGACCTTTAAATAGGGCCGACGGCTGTGAGGAAGCACATACCGGGAAATATCCACCCGATGCCATGCGGGAAACGGCAGGGCATCCAGGTCCTTGATATAGGGCCGGGGTGGATTCGTGACGATCCGATCCTTATCCCGGTAAGTCAATCCCAAGATCTTTGAAAAATCCCCCCCGTTCTTGAGGGTGTCCACCAGATCGACAGTCGTGTGTTCGGGTTCGTTGTGGATGATGAAATCAAGGGCTTTTTCGGCTTCCATGCAGGCACGGGGAAGTTCGCTCACATGAATGCCGAAGGCCACGGTGGCGACATCCGGCAGCAGGCGTTTGGCAAGCGCGGCCATGGTGAGGTCATGATCGATACTGGGTGTGGACGTATTGATCATCAACACATCCGGAGAAAAACGGACCAAAAGTGCTTCGAGGCCTTTTTCATCGATATCTTCGGCGCCGGCATCGGTGACCTTTACGGCGATCCCTTTTTCTTCCAGCACCGAAGCGACCTGGGCCATGGAGACGGGGGGCCACAGGGTGGTCCAGATCCCTTCCTGGGCCTGGCAGCGTCCTTCCCGGACGCGTTTGCTTCC
>JAFDGC010000051.1 GCA_019309485.1 Deltaproteobacteria bacterium
GGCCGGCCCGAAACCGGTCGTTTACCGGAGCAAGGCATGCAGCGCATCGAAGACGTCACCCTCTTGTATGAAATCAGCAAAACTCTCCATGAGCACCTGGACCTACACAAGTCCTTATACCGGGTTTTGGAGATCCTGTCCAATTCCATGAACATGGCCCGGGGAACCCTTTCCATCTTGGATCCGGTGAAAGACGAAATCAGCATCGAGGTGGCCCACGGCCTTTCCCGGTCCGCCATCGAGCGGGGGAAATACAAGCCCGGAGAAGGGATCACCGGCCAGGTCATCCAGACCGGAAAACCCATCGTCATCCCCAAGATCAGCCAGGAGCCCCAATTTCTGGACCGCACCGCCTCGCGGAAAAACCAAAACGGTCCTGAGCTTTCCTTCATCTGCGTGCCTGTTAAAAAAGGAAACCGGGTCATCGGCGCCCTGAGCGCGGACCATCCCTACGATCCGACCGATTCCCTGGAAGACGGCCTCCAATTGCTGTCGGTGATCGCCACCATGATCGCCCAGCATGTCATCAACCTGGAAACCATCCGGCTGGAAAAGGACCAGCTCCGGGAAGAAAATTTTCGCCTCCGAAACGAGTTGACCCGTCGGTACCGGTTCACCAACATTGTCGGAAACAGCAACAAGATGCGGGAAGTCTTTCAGATGATCGCCCAGGTGTCCCAGAGCAACGCCACGGTGCTGATCCGGGGGGAAAGCGGCACGGGCAAGGAACTTGTGGCCAACTCCATCCATTACAACAGCCCCCGGGCCAAGAACCCCATCGTCAAGGTCAACTGCGCGGCGCTTCCCGCCACGCTCATCGAAAGCGAGCTCTTCGGCCACGAAAAAGGGGCCTTCACCGGTGCTGTCCGGCAAAAAATCGGAAAGTTCGAACTGGCCGACAAAGGCTCCATCTTTCTGGACGAAATCGGCTCCATCGATCCGGAGGTCCAGGTCAAACTCCTCCGGGTGCTCCAGGAAAAGGAATTCGAGCGGGTGGGGGGGCACAAAACCTTAAAAGTGGACGTGCGGATCATCGCCGCCACCAACAAAGACCTGGAAAAGGCGGTGGAGGAAGAAACCTTTCGGGGGGATCTGTACTACCGGCTCAACGTCTTTCCCATTTACATGCCGCCGTTGAGGGAACGAAAAACCGATATTTTGTTGCTGGCGGATTTTTTCCTGGAAAAGTACGCCAGGGAAAACCACAAGGACATCCGGCGCTTTTCCACGCCGGCCATCGACATGCTCATGCAGTACCACTGGCCGGGAAACGTCCGGGAGCTGGAAAACTGCATCGAACGGGCGGTGCTGTTGTGCGAGGAAGGGGTCATCCACAGCTACCATCTTCCCCCCACCCTCCAGACCGGGACCGAATCGGGCACCCTCCCGGCCCGCTCCCTGGAAGAAGCCGTGGAGAACCTGGAACGGGAGATGATCATCGACGCCCTGAAAAACACCCGGGGAAACAGCACCCGGGCCGCCGCCCTGCTTAAGACCACCGTGCGCAAGTTCAACTACAAGGCCAAGCTCCACGGCGTCGATTTCCGGCAGTACCGGTGACAAAGCCATGCTTTCCACGCACCGTTTAGCCGATCATTCCCAATTTTTGTCCCTGAGTAACAAATGTTGACATACCCCCGTCATCATGTCGTGCGAGGCCAACGCAAAAAGCCGGAACCGATGCAATCCTCCCCTTCCTGCGACAACCGGAGACAACCGATGTTCAATTCCGGAAAACCGGGTATTGTCTCATCCAAAAGATTTAACAGCTTGAATTTCCAGAAGAAAACCCTATTGAACCGGGTGAACGACGTCGACCCCCTGACCTGCCCCAAGTGCCAGGGAAAGATGCGCGTGATCGCGTTTATTGAAGATCCGGAGGTGGTCAAAAAAATACTGAAGCACCTGGAGTTATGGGACTTCAAAAAACCGCCAAGACCCGTCGCCCACGCCCCGCCGATAATTGAATTGCCCACATATGACGACGCCTTCCAGCCTTCCGCTGACGACTATGTCGCCGACCCGATCTATCCCATGGATACGAATTTTTAAAAATCCCGCCGGCGCTGTCCCGTCGAGCCATGCCCGAATTGGCCCCAATAAGGGCCTTCTGTCGAGAATTTCCGTATTGACAACCGATTTTCATTTGGGTGTCGATTTGCCCAGAGGGCACGGCAACGGATCGTTCCCATATCTTGGGGTGTAGACAGGGATAGGACACAATTCGTTCACACACCCTGTCCGCATCCAAAAAAAGCAAGTTCTTATCAATCGGTGGAAGAGATCATCCGAACCGTCGAAAAGTGCCCCTCCGGCGCGCTCAGCTATTCGCTGGACGGCGTGGAGCACCGGGACCCGGACCGCGACCCCCTGATCACGGTCCTGAAGGACGACCCGTACTGTGTCACCGGCGGCATCGAGGTCGTGGGGCACGAATCCAGGGCCGAGGCGGTCTCGAACGAGCACTGCACGCTGTGCCGGTGCGGCAGCTCCAAGAACAAGCCCTTCTGCGACGGGACCCACTGGGAGATCGGGTTCACAGACGGGGATTCATAGAGCGATCGGCTTTTGCGAAACGCGACTCAGCCGGCCGGGCAGGTGAACTCGCACCTCCGGCAGTAGAGAACCGACCCGCCCGAGGCGCCTGCTCCCCGGAGGTCGGCGCGCATCTGGCCGTTGCACCGGTCGCGGATGAAGGCGGCGTTCCTGCCGGGAAGACGGTCCTGGCCCGAATGCGCCGTTGAACCGCGTTTGGACGCAAAGACGTTCCTCGGGCAGGCCTCCACGCAGGGCATCGGACAGCCTTCGCACGGGTCGTCATCGATCGGCCCGGCAACATCATCCAGCCAAATCGATTAAAATTGAAGCTCCCCGCAGTCCCGCCGAGGGGGACGGGGAATGCGTTCGCTGGAGTAGTTCAATATCTACATTGACAGTATATTCTCTTTGGGATAATCGAAGGCCTGTCGGCCATGACAGCTCTTCCCATATTTTGGGACGCAGAGGATTATCCAACACAGCTTTCAATTATCGTAATCCACGGATAAAATTTGTTTCGTTGCTCTATCCAGGTTTTCTTGAATTTGAATTGAGCGATTTTCGAGCTTGCCGGAGATGCAAGGCGCCGGCGGCGAAGACGTACTATTGTACTTCGAGCCGCCGGGAACGCAGCAGACCCGGTAAGATCGTAAAGCCCGCAGGGTTTTAAATTTGGGTTGAACTTACCAGGGATGTGATGACGAATTTCAAGGCTTCTTGGGTATATTTGGGTCTTTGTATCTGGCTTTTCGGCTGTGCTTCCTTGACAGCAACCCGGCCCAATCCGATCCTTACCATCCCCTGCCCAGACGACCTGTCGCAAAGCAACCCGCTTCTCTGTCAGGAATTGGCCAGATTGCCCGAAGTTCAGGATGGCATCAGCGACAGTGAACGCAAAGCGATTCGACGCATCGCCGATCTCTATCGCACCGATCCGGCAGCCTTTGATTCCGTATTCAAGCGAATGTACCGAATCGGGTTGCCTTTGGTTAGAAAGTACAATTCTCCTCTCCAGGCCCTTTTTTGGATCGCCGAGGAGGAGGGGCTGGCGGCTGGAAACAGTACGATAAAAAATTACTCATTGAACGGATTGCTGGATCGGGCCTGGCGCTTCGATAACGTCGGGGGCGCCGACAAAGAGGATGTCATATCGGTACTTAAAGAAATGCATGATCAGCGCCTGGCGCAGGCGTATCAGGCTGCGCTGGAAGAAAAGACGCTATCGATTTCGAATTTGACGCGCATGCTTCTGACTGATCTGAGGAGAAACCCGTGGACCTTTACTTCCAAAGGACGGCGGACCCTCAAGCAACTGAAAAAAAGCCTGATACACCCGAAATGGAGGGATTTTAATACCGTAGTCGAGAGATTGAATGCCCCGGAACTGGTCGATTATTACGAAAGGAAGCGCTTTCGATATGTGGACTGGAGATCCTTGCCCTCTCCATCAGTCTCCCCCAAGTGGGTGTTTGAGCACAATATCGGCCATTGCCGCCCGATCACCCGTTTCACTGTCCATTGCCTGCAAAGAGCCGGCTACAAGGCCCGGGAAATTCATGTCGAGAGCTACAGTGGTCTTTACGATTTCCATGCCCTCACACTTTTTGAGGCAGGCGGAAAGAAATATCTGTTGGATAACGGCCTGCCCGTTGGCCGGGGCATTCTGCCTTTCGAAGATCTTGGTGTGGCCATTCTGCCTTTCGCAACCCATAGGAATTGATCGTTTATTCTTGTTGCCCAACAGTTTCAATCAAGGCGCCTGGTCATGATTTTTCATTTTACTCTGTCCTGAGTTGAGCGTTTCAAATTTTGGTTCGCTTATTTTCGTGATTCATATCCAGTTGATAAGGTGAATTCGACCACTGGAAACTGCCACCCATGCGGTTAGATGCCTCAGCAGAAAAAATTGGATCCGATCATTTTGTAAACCAAAATTTGAAACCCTGCGGGCTTTCCGATCTTACCGGATCTGCTGCGTTCCCGGCGGCTCGAAATACAATGGTACGTCTTCGCCACCGGAGCCTTGCATCTCCGGCAAGCTCGAAAATCGATCAATTCAGGTCTGTTTTTGCAACGCACATTTGCTCTGAGCGACAAATTGACGAACTTTAGAACTGAAGATCGTGGATCTTTTCTCTGAGATTTGACAATATTGACATGAGGTGATTCGATGGCCAGCATTAAAATCAAAACCCTACCTCTTCTATCGGTTTTAATAATTTTATTTTTTCTATTAAGTGCTGGTTGCACATCGGCTCCAAAGAACGAAGTGGTTTTCAAGAATTCTCCCCCGTTTATCTTGGGATCGACCATACCACTTCGAGCTGGAGTCACGAAATTCAGAGATAATCGTGTCCAGGATGCCAATAAGAGCGCAGCCGAATTGGGATCTGTTGAAGAAATGATTACAAAGAAATTTATCGGTGATTTGAACCGCTGTGAAGTGTTTACGGAAACTTCGCCATATAATGGATCTGATCAGGTTGACATCATTCTAAAAGGAAATATTAATCATTTCGAGATGAGATGTCATAAAGCTACCGGTGAAAAAATAGTGCTCGCAATCGGTGGTGGGCTTATCGGGGCAATGATTGCGGATAGCGCAAAATGGGCTTGGGTTTCCGCTAGATGCAGCATTGAAATTGATCTATACAATGCGAAAACTGGGAAGATAGTAGGGACTTATGAACAAGACAAAAGTTTCGAACGACGGGAAATTTATTTGACTTGCGACGGCTCTGCTTTGAACATGGTGCTTCATCAGGCATCGGGAGACCTTATCCGGGACCTTTTTTCCGATCGGGCGAAAATACTTTCTTCGGTTGCAGCAAAACCGTAAAAAAGGGGTCAGAAACCACCTGTTGCGAATCGATTCTTACCACTTAATGGGAGAAGCTTGTCATGAAAAAAATGCTTGCGGCTTTTTTCATCATACTCCTGGTCGGCTGCAGCGGCACTCGAGAGGCCTATAAGAGTTATATTGAGTTTACTTATCCGTCGATATCCTCGCCGGATACCACATTCAAGCGCCCCGTCATTTTTTTCACGAGACCGGTAGATCGAAGGACCGGAATTCCTGAAAACTATATAGGTAGATTTCAGGATCGCAGCGTAGAATTATACACAAAAGATAAACTCGAAGATATCATAGGCGTATTTCTCAGCAAGCTTATAAAGTCACATGGAAATCAATCGATCTTTATCCATCGAAAAGATCTTGAAGAAAAGGCATCAAATGGTGTCATTTTGGAGACTGTTATAAACGACTTTCAGATCAGTATGCGCTTCAGCCATGGAGGCTTCTATCCGATTACGAAATTGAAATATGATGGAAAAGGCACCGCCGATATCGAGATATTATTGTTAAACGGCAACAGCGGGAAAACAGTGTGGATGAAAACTATTTCTGCTATTGTTCACTATAAAAAAAGGGGCTTCTCTCATCGAGAACAGCATGCCGCCTTCCAGGAGGTTCTTGATAATATTTTCAGGCAGGTGATGCAAAAAATCGATGAAGAGATACCATGGGATAAGCTCGAACAACAGACATGACATGGCATTGAGGCCATCATTCTGTTGACATCGATCCAGATCCACCTTTCGTGAATTCCTCTGTTTGGATGGTTCTAAGGGTTGGATCGAAGCGTGCCAAAAAATGAACCTCAGCCGGCCGGCAGGCGAACTCGCACCTCCGGCAGTAGAGAACCGACCCGCCCGGGGCGCCTGCTCCCCGGAGGTCGGCGCGCATCTGGGAGTTGCACCGGTCGCGGCTGAGGGCGGCGCCTCTTCCTGAGGGACGGACCTGACTGGGATCCGCTTCCGCATCCCCATTCGAGAGGAAGGCCCCCCAGGCAGTCGGTCAGGCAGGGCGCCGGGCATCCCTCGCACGGGTCGAAGCCGGCCGGGCCGGTCGGCGGCAGGTCGACGCCCGCCAACAGGGCGCGCAGCCGCACCCGGGGGCCGAACTCCGGAGTGATCAGCAGGTTGTTCCTGCCGATTGTGCCCAAACCGGCCAGCACGGCCGCGTCCTTCAGGTAGATCCCGCCGTTTTCGATGTGGTAGGGGAGCGGCCAGGTCGGCACCCCGGCCGCCTCGCCGAGCCACCGGGCATATGACGCTGTATGTAACTTTTACCAGAGGACATTTTTTAGGCCTTCAAGCTGCGTTAGAAGGTTGCGGCTGTGCTGGAAAACTAAAAGAAGTCGTTCTATCTACTGGTGAAATTATTACAGATATGAGTGGTGAAAAAGCCCCTGAGTTTTGGAAAAAAGGTGAGCGAGAAGCAGTACTTGAACCATCTCCAATTTTTGTCTCCGGGAAACAAATTTTGGCATCCCCGGTCATCATGTCGTGATGACTGGGGGGAGTTAGCCCAACATATGGGATCGGCACGGATATTGCTGCTGAGCTTTCTCAAATAGAAACCGAGGGGCCCTATCCGTGTCCGCACCTGTTTACCGTCCTCGAAGACCGCAGAATTCTCCCTATTACCAGTGTGTGGAGGATTCACCCTGTTAAATCCTCCGGAGGAGGGCCGCGAAGCGGCATTTAACAGGGTAAATTTCGAGACCTTCGAAGGTATTTATGAAGAGCGGTTTGAACAGCGATACGGCTTTTTCCGTCCTTACGTCAAGGACGTGATTCATCGGTATCTCGAGTGCGGGGTCCTGCACAACGGGTTCGCCCGGATCCGCTGTGGGGAATGCGGTCATGAATATCTTCTGGCCTTTTCGTGCAAGAGGCGGCACTTTTGTCCGTCCTGTCACCAGAAGCGGGTGGTGGAATTCGGCCAATGGCTGTGCGAAACCGTCATCAAGGCGGTTCCTCATCGACATTTGGTGATGAGCATCCCCAAGATCCTCAGGCGGTATTTTCTTTATAACCGCAATCTGTTATCCGAACTCAGCCGCTGTGGGTGGGAAAGCCTGAAGGCCTATTTCAGCCTTGTTTCACGGGATCCAAAAGCGGTTCCCGGCGCGGCGGTCGCCATCCAGACCTTCGGGGATTTTCTGGGATTCAATTTCCATCTCCATGTGCTTGTCTCAGATGGCTGTTTCCATGAAAGCGGCATGCTCACTGTTGCCCCAGCAATCGATACCCGGACCCTGGAACGCCTCTTTCGCCACCATGTGCTCAAGATGCTTTTAAAAAAAGGCAAGATCACCCGGGAGATGATCTTTCTGTTGGATCGATGGCGCCACACTGGATTCAATGTTTACTGCGCTCCAAGGATCCTCCCCTGGCAAAAACAACCCTGGAGAACCTGGCCCGGTACATCATCCGGGCATCGTTCTCCCAGGAGCGGATGACCTATGTGCCGGAAGCCGGATCGGTGATCTATCACTCCAAAAACGGACAAACCACACGCGTGTTCGACGCCTTGGAGTGGCCCCGCAAACGGGATGTAAATACTGGCCCATGACCAGCCACATCCCCAATAAAGGCGAGCAAATGGTGCGTTACTATGGGTACTACAGCAACGCCTCCCGGGGCAGGCGCAAAAGAGCCGGAACCGATGCAATCCTCCCCTGCCTGCGACGACCGGAGACAACCGATATTCAATTCTGAAAAACCGGGTATTGTCTCATCCAAAAGATTTAACGGCTTGAATTTCCCGAAGAAAACCCTATTGAACCGGGTGAACGACGTCGATCCCCTGACCTGCCCCAAATGCCAGGAAAAGATGCGGAGGATCGTATTTAAAGCAAATTCTTATCAATAATCAATCAATTCAAAGGCGCCTCATCTCTCCGCCCTTTTCGTACGATGGAGGGACGCGTTTCATCGCGTCCGAAATACAGCCACGACGGAGCGTGGCCCTCCAGGTGGGCGTGGCCCTCTAAAATTATGATTTGGTCCTCCGGGGGGGTGGGTGGGCCTGTCCTAATTCCCCTGCAATACCGCCCGGACTTTTTCCGCAATGTCGTCGAGGATGAAGGGCTTCTGGATAAAGGGGATGCCGGGATCCAAAACGCCGTGGTGGGCGATGGCGTTGTCCGTGTATCCGGACATGTACAGCACCTTCAAGTCGGGTTGCATCTCCAAAAGACGCTCCGCCAGCTCTTTGCCGCTCATATTCGGCATAACCACATCGGTGATCACCAGGTCGGGTTTGAGGCCCTTTTTTTCCATGAGCAGCAGGGCTTCGCCGCCGTTGGCCGCCAGGGTCACCTTATATCCCAGCCTGGAAAGCATCGTTCCCATCAGGTTTCTCAGGTTTTCATCATCTTCCACCACCAGGATCTTCTCGCCTGCACCCTTTGTGGTTTCTTTTTTTGCCGCTACGGCTTTCCCTTTGGGTTCCGCCTCGGTTTCCGGCAGATAGATCTTGAAGGTGGTGCCGCGGCCGGGTTCGGAATAGGCCCAGATGTTCCCGCCGGACTGCTTGACGATGCCGTAGACCGTGGAAAGCCCCAGCCCGGTCCCTTTTTCCTTTTCCTTGGTGGAAAAAAAGGGCTCGAATATCCGCGACAGCGTTTCCCTGTCCATACCGCTTCCGTTATCGGTGACGGCCAGCATCACATACTTTCCCGGTGTGACACCTGCATGGGTGCGTGCATAGGTTTCATCCAGTTCCACATCGGCGGTCTCGATCATGAGCTTGCCGCCACCCGGCATGGCGTCCCGGGCGTTGACCGCAAGGTTCATGATCACCTGCTCCATCTGGCCCGGATCCGCCATCACGCGACCGATTCTATCCGAAAGCGCCAGTTTCAATTCGATGTCTTCGCCGATGAGACGGTGCAGCATCTTTTCCAGATCCCGAATCACTTTATTAAGGTCCAACACCTCGGGCTGCAAGATCTGCTTGCGGCTGAAAGCCAGGAGTTGTCGGGTCAGGGCCGCTGCACGTTCTCCAGCCCTCACGATCTCGGCCATGTCCCGGCGAAGGGGATCCCCCTCGCGCAGGGTGTCGAGGATGGCCTCGCCGTAGCCGAGAATCACGGAAAGTATGTTGTTGAAATCATGGGCCACCCCCCCGGCCAGCCGTCCCACGGATTCCAGTTTCTGGGCCTGGAGCAACTGAGACTGGAGCTTTTCTCTTTCTTCTTCCGCCTGCTTGCGCTCGGTGATGTCCCGGCAGGTGTAAAAAACGGTCCCTT
Organism: Deltaproteobacteria bacterium; assembly: GCA_019309485.1. GTDB lineage: Bacteria > Desulfobacterota > Desulfobacteria > Desulfobacterales > UBA2156. The sequence goes on from JAFDGC010000051.1 coordinate 9,642, forward strand.
GCCGAAGCGCCACCCTCTTGACGGAGATCAAAAGGGTGCGCTTCTGTCCGGAGACGTCCGTGATCTCCCGCTCTATATTGGCAATCTCCTCTTTTCGGGAAATCTCTTCCGGGTTGAACAGATCTTTTCCCAGAAGCGCCTCGATATTGCCGAGCCCTTGGATTTCTTCCGCTGATTTCTTGAATATCTCCTGGACATTGCCGCCGACGTGGACGATTCGGCCCGAATCATCGGTAAGAAAAACCGTATCGGTGACATTCTCCAAAAGCGCTCGCTGAAACGCCTCGGACTCTTCCATGGCGTTTTTCATCATATGCGACACGGTCACATCTTCAATGACCAGAACGATGCGGTGGGGTTTGCCCGGGCCGCGGTGGATCCTCCGGGCGTTGAGCAGCATGATGCGGCGGCCGATCTTCTCGAATTCCCGGTCCACCTCGAACGCGTCGAAGGTGGTATCCTTCTCCAGGATCTCGTTGAGCATCCCTAAGAGCTCAGGGATGTCCCACTGGCCGCCTCCCAACTCCACGAGCAGTCTTCCCTCCACCTCTTTGAGCTTAAGCTCAAAGGTGGAGGAATACGCCCTGTTGGCCGATACCACTCGAAGGTCCGCATCCAGCACCAAGACCGGGTCCCGCATGGAGTCCATGAGGTCCCGGAAATCGGTCAGGTCGGTTTCCAGGTCACGGATCCTGTCCTTCATGGACTTAAGATTGCCCGGTTCCTTCCCGTTTTTTTCATCTCGCTCGGTCATTTTCTTCCCCTTTGATGCCTTGCTTCATGCCTTGGGCATTCAGGCCCATCGCCCATGATCCCGGCATGGAAGCAACATTTCCGTCTTGAGGCGATAAGACGGCGCCCACCGGGGGTTCAGCAGCGGTCACGCACGATAAGCCGCGGGGTCATGCCGTAAGAGATCAGGGTCTGTTACCACATGGATTACATTCAAACTCAATATACTTTCATCCCATTGAAAGCACAAAACGTCAATAGGTGCGTTGCCCCCATCAACCCACAATCCGGATGTCGGCCTTTGTCAGGTGAGCACCGCACACCGCCTTTGGCAAGGATTTATCATAAAGTAACGTGTTGAGGTGCTTGAAAGAAAAAAAGGGTTCGAGGAACTGGAAAACTGCATCGAGCGGGCGGTGCTGTTGTGCGAGGAAAGGGGTTGACGAACGGTGAACATATAGTTATTGTAGTTACATTCAAATGTAATCTCAATGGTTTCTTGGAGGCGGAAATGATCCCTCGACAGGTCGGCATAAGGGAAGCAAAAATCCAGTTAAGTAAATTGATGAAATGGGTGAAAAACGGTCAGGAAATCATCTTGACCGATCGAGGAAGACCCGTGGGAAAGATCGTGCCCATGGACAAGGAAGCGCTGCCACTGGCAGACCGTATACGCCATTTGGAAGAACAGGGCGTTTTGGTTCCCATTGAAGGCAAATCAAAAAGGAGCCTCCCCGTTCCGATTCCGCTTTCGAACGAATTGGCCCAGAAAATATTGCAGGAAGATCGAAATGATGCCCGCTGACACGAAACGCGTCCTCTACTGGGACACCTCGGCGGTTCTATCGTCTCTTTTCACCGATCGGCACAGCGCCACCGCAAGGGATTGGATCGAAAAAACCGGTTTGCATTTGATTTCCACGCTGGCTTATGCAGAAACATGTGCCGTCATCGGCCGGTTGAAAACAGAAGGCCATGTCACCGACACATTGATCCGCGCGGCCTTTGACATGCTGAACCAGGGACCGTGGCGATTCACCACCGCGTGGCCGGAGTGGAAAACCGTTCAATCGCTATCGATAAAATGGCCTTTGAGAGGTGCGGAGCTCTGGCATCTGGCCACCGCCGTCAGCCTTCGGAACCGGTTGCCTGAACTTTCCATATTGACTTTTGATCGTAGGCTTCAATCGGCCGTGAATGGGGAAGGGCTCGTGGCGTCCTGAGGGGACAGTCCCATTTATTGTAACGATGCATGGCACCGGGCGAAGCGAAGTCTTTGGCGCAATGCAATTAAAAAACAGCAGTCCAAAATCCAAAATGCCACAGTGCTGTAACAGCTCAATTTTAATTGACAAATCGGCAAGATGGATATATTTTAATCGAAAAATTCAAATAAAAACGAACCCATGGATTGGGGAGATTTGCCATGAAACGGGATGAGATAACCGAAATCCTCGTAAGGTTTAAACAGCTGAACCAAACAAAATACGATATCATAAAGATCGGGCTGTTTGGATCTGCAGCCAAAGGTGATCTAAAACCGGGAAGCGATATTGATGTCGTCGTGATGCTTGGAAAACAGGACCTCTTTAATCTCATCGGCATCAAACAGGATTTGGAGGAACAACTAAGCAGCGTTGTTGATATCATCAGCTACAGGGAGCGGATGAATCCTTTTTTAAAAAGCAGGATAGACAAAGAGGCCTTATATGTATGATCAGGGTCTGGCAATAGAAATTCTCACACAGATCCTGTCCTCCGCAAGGACGATTCTCAGACGATTTGAGCCCATTCAATCGATCGCAGATTTTACCGACAGTGAAACCGGTCTTGAAAAACTGGACGCCATATGTATGCAGCTCATCGCCATTGGCGAGGCGTTGAAAAAGCTCGATAAAATAACCCATAGTTCTCTACTACGAAACTACCCCCACGTTGACTGGAAAAAAGTCATGGGCATGAGGGACATCATCAGTCACCACTATTTTGATCTCAACGCCGAGGCGATCTTTTTTGTCTGCCGGGACCATGTTCAAGAACTTGCCAATACGATCAGGATTATTATAAAAGATCAGTCTGCATCCCAATTGCCACCCGATCAAAATTGATGGCTTCGTAAAAAGTCCATCTGCGGCGTTGCGCGGCATTCTTCGTCATTGCGGCGTACCTGTAAGTACGCCTCATTCCTCAGAATTTGCGCGACTTGCATCTGGAGCTTTTTACTTTGCCATCCCAATTTCGACTTTTTACGATTTCATCAAAATTGACCACCTTTCAAACCGGTAATGAATCCGGCGCCCTGCCGGCCCGCTCCCTGGAAGAAGCCGTGGAGAACCTGGAACGGGAGATGATCATCGACGCCTTGAAAACACCCGGGGCAACAGCACCCGGTCCGCCGCCAAACGACAGGGCGATATGGACTAAGACCGAGCCCTGGGCTGCGCATTTCTACGACAAAGGATGTGCGGCAAAACGAAGCTTGATTTCCATATTATGTAATGTTATAAATTGTTTATGGAAAGAGTCTGGGTAAACAAAGCCAAGTCGTTCGACGAGGCCAAGCGATTTGAAAGGCAATATTACAAGAGCTTGTCTGCCGTTGAACGTCTGGAAACTCTTCAGTTTCTTCGCGAAACCCATTTTCGATTATCCGGAGCGGTTCTCGATGAAAACGGAAAAAGACTACGAAGAGTTCTTAGCATTATTGAACAAATATAATGTGAAATATTGCATTATCGGCGCCTTCGCTCTGGCGTTTTATGTAGCGCCCAGATACACGAAAGATATCGATATCCTGATCGACGCCAGCACTGAGAATGCAAAAAACATTCTGCGTGCCCTCCAAGAGTTTGGGTTTGGCTCCTTGAAACTCACCACGGCCGATTTCTCAACGCCGGGAAAGATCATCCAACTCGGTTACGAACCCGTACGGATCGATATTATCACATCGATTGAGGGTCTGGATTTCGCCGATATATGGGAAAAACGGGTCCGGGGGACTTATGGCGACCAGACGGTTAATTTCATCGACCGAACAAATCTGATCCGATCCAAACAGATCTCCAACCGAATCCAGGACCTTCACGATCTCACTCGATTGCAGGAAACCGACTAGCACGCATAGGGGGTCGATTTGCGCTTGACGGCGAAGTACGCCTTCCACTTTCGGCAGACGCGCTGTCTGCTGATCACTTTTGCCGAACCGGAAGAGACGCTCCGGCGAAACGCCGCTGTCTTCGGTTGGGATTTGTCCGGCATCACGATTATGGATTTTTCAAAGACCATGCAAAAGGGTCTGACCAACGGCGAGTACACCGTCTTTGCGCCCAGCGAAGTGGAAACCGAGCCCGTCTGGAAGCGCATTTACCAGGCCCTGGAAGAGCACGCGCCGGAGCGGCTGGTGATCGGTTGCCTCAAGAAACGGCTGGGGAACTTTCAGCCCGAACTGCGGGAATTCAGGATCACCACACAGGGACTTGAAGTCGGCGACCAACTCCGTCATTTGCGGGGATTGTTGACGGGTGTGCCAACGCACGACGGAACAACGGCGGGGGCAGAACCCGCCGGGGAGAAGGCGCATGAAAAATAAAAAACCCGTGATTGCCGCGGCATTCGCCAATCCGGTGGACCGGAAGCTGGTGGCCGACTATCTCTCCGGCCTGGGCTACGACCTGGTCGAGTTTCCCTGGGATGGTGTCCCCCCGGCCGATCTTTTTATTCTGGATGTCCCGTGGGCCCGCCGCCTCGGCCGGCAAGTGATCGAGCTGAAGAAGAGAACCGATGTTTTTCTTCCCGCAATGATTGCGCTGGGGAGCCGTGACCCGGTCGATCCCTGGCTCGATGCCGGATTCGAC
>JAFDGC010000103.1 GCA_019309485.1 Deltaproteobacteria bacterium
CGGAAGCGCTTGCCGGAACCAGAAACGAATCCCCTTTTTGAAACGGAATTTTCCATTGGTCATCCACATCCATGATGCTTCCGGCGCCGTCCAGACACAATAGAATTTCCACGCTGTTTCGGTCGTGAAACCGGCAAGGGACGTCCGGAGAGACTTCGATCCGTGACAGGGAAAATTCTTCCGCCGGGGTTTCGTAGCGCACTTCGCAGGCTCCCGCCGGCAAAGGCCGGGAAACGGCCGGTATATATTCCCTGAACTCCAGGATCTCCATGAGCGCTTCGAGGTCCACGTGCTTTTGGGTCAACCCGCCCCGCAGCACGTTGTCGGAATTGGCCATCACTTCCACGCCCACCCCTTCCAGGTACGCGTGCAGGATACCGGCGGAAAGAAAGATCCCGTCGCCCGGTTCCAGTTGTAAAAGATTCAAGAAAACAGGAGAAAGGACCCCGATGTCATCGGGATATTCCCGGGACAAAATCGATAGCCACCTGGAAACCGGATCCGCATGATCGGCCCGCAGTGCAGCGGAAACGGCTTCTTGGATGACTGCTTTGCGACGGCTGTCCTCGAGGGTCATCAAATGGCGGAAAAAATCCCTCAGTCCCGAAGGATCCGGGCGCCCCTGGAGATCCCGGAGTTGTTTTTCCAGGCCGGCGGGCGCGAACCGATTTCCCAAGTTCAATATTTCCGGGATCCTTCGAAACCCGCACATGGCCCAAAAGGGACTCAGGGCCACCAGGAGTTCGGGTTTGGGGTTGTCGTCCCGGAAGTTCCGATGGGGCGCATCCAGGGGGATTCCCAGGGCGTTTTCCCTTTCAAAGCCTTGCCTGGCCTGTTGCGCATCCGGGTGCGCTTGGATGGAAAGGGGTTTTTCAGCGGCCAGAACTTTAAAAAGGAAGGGGAGCCGGTTTTTAAACCGTTTAGCCACGTAGGGACCCAAGATGGACGCGGGCGAGTGTTCGATGGCCTCGGTGAGGGAAATCCACGCGCCTTTCATATGAACCCTGGAAGGGGCCCTGGGGTGATCGCCCATCCAGAGTTCGGCCTGGGGCGCACTGGAAGGTTCAGGGAACCCCAGAAGCCGCGCAATGGCGATGCGGGATCCCCAGGGGTAGTTCATGATGCGGTTTTGCATCCGCCACGGAACGTCCAAGGAGCAGGCTCCCGAATCGCCGGGGTTTACCGGCGCCGAACCTGAAGTTTCTGTCCCGGATAGATTTCTATTCCGGACAGCTTATTCAGCGCCTTCAGGCTATCCAGGGGGATATCGAATTTCCGGCTGATACTGTACAGGGTGTCCCCGGGTTGAACGATATAGTGCGTCCCAGTCTCAGCCTCTGCAGCAGGCGTCTTCCTTTTTACGGCTTCTTTACGGGGGGTTTTCTTGGGCGCCGATGTTTTTAATTCGGCCAGTTTTTCCTCGATATGCTTGGTGACGGCGGACAGGGAGGTTTCGATCCGGTCCATCCGGCCTTTCAGTTGCTCCACACTTTGATCCAGGACATCCTTGGAAACGGTGCCCTTCCCCATCTCTTCCAGGTGCCCCACCCGTTCTGCAAGATGAGTCAGTCGCCCTTCAAAGGAAGCAAGCATTTTTTCCGTTTCCGCCTTTTTATCTCTGGGAATAAACAGGATGAACAAAACCACCAAGGCTAAAATGACCACTGCGATCATCCCGATGGGCATCTCTTCAGGAATTTTGAACCATCGGGTTCGGCTCGTCTCTTTTTTCGAGAAAAGCGGGTCGCTGTCCTTGGGGATTTCCTTTTGGTCGGGCTCGATTCGAATCCGGCTCATGCGTTCATCTTCATCCCAGGGCATTGCACCACCTCCTGTTTTTTGTTACCCGTTTTATTACGATTTCATAAAAACCTAACCTGAGCGTTTCATATTTAAGTAAAATCAAAAGGACAGAAAAGCACATGATCTGTTTTCATATCCGAAAACAGCGTTCACTTCAATACCGATTTCCTTTTTATACAAACGATTTCAAACTGAGGACAATGGAAATGGAAAAACGATCGCATCGATTTGTTGAAACCCACGATGGATTCGTGGGATTCGGAATGGATCGGAAAAGCGATGAAGAGGCCCTTGTTTATTATCTCCAGGCCTTTTCAGATGATGCGCTCATGGAGGCCATCGTTCCCCGGATGACGGATATGGAGATCAATGACCTGTTTTCCCGAATATCGGGGCTGTTGCGAAAACACTTGAGCGAACCCGAATATCACCGGCTTTTTTTGAAGGAATAATAAAGGGGCCAAGGGGTCGAGGGGCCAAGGGGTCGAGGGGTCAAGGGGTCGAGGGGCCAAGGGGTCGAGGGGTCGAGGGGTCGAGGACACCTCCTCGATCTTGCCGGACCGGCCGTCATCACAGGGTTCATCCGTTTCATCGAAACGGGCATGCTCCGCGGTGGTGGAGATGGCACAGGCACCCATCTCCGGCATCTTTTCCATTGGGGCCTTGCAGCATTCGGGAAGGTCTTTAGCGGCGGCGTCGGTCTCGGTGGTCCCGCCGCAGATCTTACATGAATACGTTGTTTTTTCGCCCATAATCCCGTCTCTCCTTCCCACCGGTCACCCGGCGTTTTGAAGTTTTATTATCTTCCAAGTAACTTCACTATGTTGCTTTCGAT
>JAFDGC010000052.1 GCA_019309485.1 Deltaproteobacteria bacterium
GCCTTGATAAGATTATAGAGTGGAATGGGATAGTCTGGATTCCTTAAGTTGGCTTTCCGGAACTTCCCCGTTGGCCCCGTTCCGGCGGCCCTGACCACGACCCGACTGCCGTTTACGAATTGTGGCGTTTACGGGACAGCCGATACGTAACGTGCCTTGATTCAATCCGGATCCTACCCGCTGAATCTTAGAAAGATCGCACTGGTGGGAAACTTTCTCCCCCGCCGGTGTGGTATCGCCACGTTCACCGCCGACCTGCTCACCGCGGTGGCCCAGGAAGATCCGTTCCCCGAGTGCTGGGCCGTGGTGATGAACGACATCCCCGAAGGATACGACTATCCGCCTCCGGTGCGATTCGAAGTGAATCAACGCCTTCTTTCGGACTACCATCTGGCAGCGGACTTTCTGAACATGAACCGGGTGGATGTGGTTTGTCTCCAGCACGAGTTCGGTATTTTCGGGGGAAACAACGGCGTCCATATCCTTGAGCTGTTAAAGCACCTGCGCATGCCCCTGGTGAGTACCCTGCACACCGTCCTTGAATCCCCCGCTCCCGAGCAGCGGAGTCTCCTGAAACATATCGCCCGATTGTCCGATCGGTTGGTGGTCATGAGCTTCAAGGCAAAAGCGATTTTGGAGCAAACCTATGAGATTCCCGGGAAAAAAATCGTCATGATCCCCCATGGCATTCCCGACGTTCCCTTCGTGGACCCCAATTTCTACAAAGACCAGTTCGGCGTGGAAGGCAGAAAAGTGATCCTGACCTTTGGATTGATTTCCCCCGGAAAAGGGATCGAAACCATGATCGACGCCCTTCCCCGTGTCGTCCAAAAACACCCGGAAGTCGTTTACATTATTCTCGGGGCCACCCATCCCCATATTAAAAAGGAGCAAGGGGAAGCCTACCGCCTTTCATTGCAGCGCCGGGCAAGGGACCTGGGAATAGAGGAACACCTGGTCTTTCACAACCGGTTTGTGGATCTGCAGGAACTGTGCGAATTTTTAGGGGCGGCGGATATCTATGTCACCCCATACTTGAATCGGGAACAAATCGTCTCCGGCACCCTGGCCTATGCACTGGGCAGCGGGAAAGCCACGGTTTCCACGCCTTACTGGTATGCAGAAGAGATGCTGGCTGAAAACCGCGGGAAGCTGGTGCCTTTTCAGGATCCGGCAGCCCTGGCCCAGGCCATCAGAGATCTTCTTGATCACGAAGTCGAGTGCCATGCCATGCGGAAACGGGCCTATACGTTCTGCCGGGAAATGGTATGGAAAGAAGTGGCCCGGCGGTACCTTCACGTATTCAATCAAGTCAAAAAAGAACGGGAAAGCCAGCCGCGACCGGTTTTCTGGATGAAAACCATGGAAGCCCTCCCGCGGGAAATCCCCCCACCCAAGATGGAACAGATCCTCCGGCTGACCGACGACGTGGGGATGCTCCAGCACGCCAATTTCATTGTGCCGAACCGGTTTCACGGGTATTGCACCGACGACAATGCCCGGGCCCTCATTGCTGTTCTCATGGCCCAGGACGTGATTGCGGACAACACCCGCCTTGCCGACCTGGCATGCCGATATATCAGTTTCCTGTACCATGCCTTCAATGACGCCCAGGGGCGCTTTCGCAATTTCATGGGGTTCGATCGCCGGTGGCAGGAAGACGTCGGCTCCGAAGACAGCCACGCCCGGGCCGTATGGAGCCTGGGGGAGGCTGCGGCCTCCTCCGAATCGGAGGACCTCCGGGACGCCGCCCAGCTCCTCTTCGAAAAAGCACTCCCGGTGTTGTTGTCCTTCGAGTCCCCCCGCGCCTGGGCATTTGCCCTGGTGGGCATCCATTCGTACCTTCAGCGATTCAGCGGCGACAGCGAAGTGCGACGGCTGCGACAAAAATTGTCCCGGCGGCTCTTCGAGCTTTACCAAGCCAATGCACAAGAAAACTGGCCGTGGATCGAAGATACGGTAACCTACGCCAACGGCAAAATCACCCAGGCATTGATCCTCTCCGGATGGGGGATGAACCGGGAAGACATGCTCGAGGCCGGGTTGCGGTCCCTGGAGTGGCTGATCTTTATTCAAACGGACCCCAAAGGACACTTCGTTCCCATCGGGAACAACGGCTGGTTCCCTCGGGGAGGCTCCAAGGCCCGGTTCGACCAGCAACCCATCGAAGCCATGGGGATCATCGAGGCCTGCCGGGGGGCGTATACCGTCACCGGGGATCCCAAATGGCTCAAGCACGCCCAGACCTGCATGGAATGGTTCCTTGGGCGAAACGATTTGAACGTTCCGCTGTATGATCATAAAACCGGCGGCTGTAACGACGGCCTCCAGGCAGACGGCCCCAACCGGAACCAGGGCGGTGAATCCACGCTGGCCTGTTTCATATCGCTTCTCAATATGTACCGTTTGAGAAGCCTCCAGGTCTCCAAAGACACGCCTGTTAAAATGCACCAGAAGGTCTCCGGACATGGCGGATAAACCCATTGTAATGGTCAGTTCGTATCCCCCCCGGCTTTGCGGCATCGCCACCTTCTGTGAAGAGGCCCGGGAGTTCATCCAAAAGGCCAATCCGAAACGGGAAGTGCCGGTGATCAGCCATACCGACGGCAAGGGGAAAGGGGTCTTCCCCGTCATCGACATGCAACGCGCCGATTGGTGGAAGCCGGTGGCCGAAAAAATCGAGAAACTGGATCCGTACGCCGTTCATATCCAGCATGAATACGCCCTCTACGAGTACCTGGATCCCAGGGGGGTCGGAGACGGCAATGATGGATTTCTCGACCTGTTGGAAGCCATCAGCAGCTTTCCCATCATCGTGGAACCCCACACGGTGCACGGCCGGTTGACCGACTTTGAAGCCGATTTCATCTACAAGCTTTGCCAGCGCAGCCATCTGGTCCTGTTCAAATGCCACTACCAGAAATGGCGGCTCGACTGGACCTTTCAGGGGCGCGGATGGCCCACCCCCAGGAACGTCATGGTGGTCCCTCACGGCGCCCGCCCCGACAAACGCTGGGGGGTCCACGAGATACCGGCGTTGAGGAAGGCGTTCGGTCTGGAGCGGATCGGCCTGGCCGACCACGTGGTGGGGATGATCGGCTGGATCCAGTCCAACAAGAGATGGGATATTCTTTTGTCCATGTGGGAAGACATCTACCGTGAAATCAAGGATCGCACGGGCCTAGACTGGGATCTCTTGGCCGCCGGAACCATGCGCGATCCGAATCACCGCAAAGATTACGAAGAATGGAAGACAGAGGTGCGCTCCCTGGAGAGCAAAGGGATCGCCCACTACTACGAATTCATCCCGAGGGGAGACGATTACTACAAGATGATGGCCATCTGCGATTTCATCGTCTTGCCCTCCACGGATGAAACCCAATCCGGCACCTTGGCCCGGATCATCGCTATGAACAAACCGTACATCACCACCGCGCCCATGGAAGGACTGACGGCCCAGACATTGGAAAGCGAAGGGGGGCTGCTGTTCACCACCAAGAAAATGCTGCGGCAGAAAGTGATCAAGCTGGCAACGGACGAGGGCCTGCGGATGCAACTGGGGGAAAACCTGAAACGCTATCTCGATCATGTCGTTTCCTGGGATATCGTGGCCCGGCAGTACAACAACGCTTATCAATTGGCGCGCCGGGCGGCGCGCACGGGTCAACCCGTGGTACTGGATCTCGAATTCTGATGGAAAGGAGGCCTTGGATATACCCGCATGCGCGAGACACGATTCACAGAATTGTTCATCCGGTATCCCGGAAACCCCATCATCCAGGACAAGGACCTTCCTTACCCGGCCAACGCCGTCTTCAATGTCGCCGCCACGGTCATCAACGATGAAACCCTCCTGCTGATGCGCGTGGAAGACCGGCGGGGTATTTCCTACCTCACCGTGGCGCGCAGCACGGACGGTGTTTCCGGGTGGCGGATCGATTCCGGCCCCACGCTGGCGCCGGATTTCGACACCCATCCCGAAGAAATCTGGGGCATCGAGGATCCCCGGGTTACCCGCATCGATGCCCTCGATCTTTGGGCGGTCCTCTATACGGCCTATTCCCGGGGCGGTCCCCTGGTCTCCCCGGCGACGACCCGGGATTTTAAGTCCTTTGCCCGGAAAGGGGCCGTCATGCCGCCCGAAGACAAGGATGCCGCCTTGTTCCCTGTCCAATTCGGCGGCCGATGGGCCATGCTCCACCGGCCGGTGCCGGGCTTTTTGGGCGTAGGCGCCCACATCTGGATCTCCTTCAGCCCGGACATGAAACACTGGGGGAACCACCAGATCCTTATCCCGGCCCGGAAAGGGGGCTGGTGGGACGCCAATAAAGTAGGTCTTTCCCCACCACCTCTGGAAACCGATAAGGGATGGCTTATTTTGTATCACGGCATCCGGGTCACCGCCGGGGACTGCACTTACCGCCTCGGCCTGGCGCTTCTGGACCTGAAAGACCCCACCCGTCTTTTGGCCCGATCCGACGAGTGGGTCTTCACTCCCGAAGCGGAGTACGAACGGTTCGGGGACGTGGACAAGGTGGTCTTCCCCTGCGGATGGGTGGCCGACGGCGACCACATCCGGCTCTACTACGGCGGCACCGACAAGTGCATCGCCCTGGCCACGGCGCGCGTCTCTGAAATACTGGACTGGCTCGAAAAACACGATCCGCAAAACCGGAAACTTTGGGAGTAACGCCGTGAAGATCGCCATGCTCTCCCCCATCGCCTGGCGCACGCCGCCGCGGCATTACGGTCCGTGGGAAAGCGTGGTCTCCCTCCTGACCGAAGGATTGGTGGATCGGGGGGTGGATGTCACCCTTTTCGCCACCGGAGACTCCCGGACCCGGGGCAGGCTGGTGAGCGTGTGCCCCAAAGGATATGAAGAAGACCCGGAACTCCTTCCCAAGGTGTGGGAATGTCTTCACATCTCCGAGGTCTTCGAACGGGGCGACGCCTTTGATCTGATTCACAACCATTTTGATTTTCTCCCCTTGACCTATTCGGCCATGACGGCGACCCCGGTCCTGACCACCATCCACGGGTTTTCTTCCCCGAAAATCCTTCCCGTGTATCGAAAGTACAACAAAAAGACCTTTTATACGGCCATCAGCCGGGCCGACAAGCACCCGGATCTCGATTACATCGCCGTCATCCACCACGGCATCGATCCGACGCAATTCATCTTCCGGCCGGAACCGGGGGCGTATCTCCTCTTTTTCGGCCGGATCCACCCCGAGAAAGGAACGTGGGAATGCATCGAGGCAGCGCGGCGAACCGGGATGAAACTCATCATCGCCGGCATCATCCAGGATCCGGATTACTTTGACCGCCGCGTCCGCCCCCACCTGGACGACCATCGGGTGGTTTACGCAGGCCATGCGGGTCCGGAAGAGCGGGACCGCCTCCTGGGCGGGGCATACGCCCTTTTGCATCCCATCGGATTCGACGAACCCTTCGGCCTTTCCGTAGTGGAATCCATGGCCTGCGGCACGCCCGTGATCGCCTTTGCCCGGGGGAGCATGCCGGAAATCATCGAAGACGGCGTGACAGGATTTTTGGTGCATGGGCTGGACGAAATGGTCCACGCGGTCCCCAAAATCCAAGACCTCGATCGGCGCCAGTGCCGCCGCCGTGTCGAGGAGCTGTTCAGCGTGGACCGTATGGTGGAAGACTACATTCGGGTGTATGAACAGATAGGGGGAATCAAGGCTGATGGCAAAAAATAAAGAGCCCATCCTCCGCCGGTATGAAAAGAACCCCATCCTGACCCGGGACCATGTCCCCTACCCCGTGGAGATGGTGCACAACGCCGGCGTCGTCAAGCACCACGACAGATACGTCATGCTGTTCCGGTCCCACTTGAGAAACGGCCGATCCATCATCGGACTGGCGGAAAGCGCGGATGGCTTTTGCTGCGGTGCCGTGGCTGAAGACGACGATTCGGTAAAACTCTATTGGGGCGGTGCGGACACGGTGATGTCCGCCGGAACCGCCCGGATCGAAGACCTCGTGCAGGAATGTCTTGCAAATCCTCGGCCCGCCCTGGGCGAGGGGTAAGGAAAGACCATGGGATCTCTTGATGCAAATCTCGTTGTCGTCATCATGGCCGGGGGCGCCGGGACCCGATTTTGGCCGTTGAGCACCCCTGAAAAACCCAAACAGTTCATCTTTCTTTTCGATGATCGGAGTCTTTTGCAAAAAAGTTACGACCGGATCGCCGGTCTCGTTCCCGACAACCGCATCTTTGCCCTGACAAATGAAGTTTACGCCCACCTGGTGGCCGAACAGCTTCCCCGGCTGCCCCGGCAAAACATCATCGGCGAGCCCGAGCGGAAAGACACCGCCGCCGCGGTCTGCCTCGGCGCATTGATCGCCGCAAAACGCTTCGGCAACCCCGTAATCGCGGTCTTGACGGCGGATCATGTCATCGAGCCCGTCGGTATGTTTCAACGCACCCTTTTGTCCGCGGTGGAAGGGGCCCGGCAAAGCCAGGCCCTTTATACCTTCGGGATCAAACCCACCTACCCCGCCACAGGGTATGGTTACCTGGAGGTGGGCGAAAAAATCTTCGAAGACGACGACATCCCCCATTTCCGCATGATCTCTTTCAAGGAAAAGCCGATCCTCGAAAAAGCCGCCCAATACCTGGAATCCGGCCGCTACCTGTGGAACTCGGGCATGTTCGTGTGGCAGGCAAACGCCATCCTGGACGCTTTAAAGACCCATCTGCCCGCCCATGTCCGGCTTCTGGAACCGGTGGTTCAAAAGGAAGGGTCCCCGGCCTGGGAATCCGAACTTCGCCGGGCCTTTTCTAAACTGGACCGGATCTCCATCGATTACGGGGTCATGGAAAGATCCCGGGATGTCCGGTGCGTCGCCGGTGCCTTCGCGTGGAAGGATGTGGGCGGATGGCTGGCATTGGAAGCGTATCTGGATTGTGATGCAGAAAAGAACCGGGTGCGGGGACGCCTTCACGCACTGGATGCAAAAAACAACCTGGTCTTTTGCACGGCACCCGGGGAAACCCTCGTGATGGTGGGACTAGACGACGTGGTGGTGGTCCGTGAAGGTGCCAAGACCCTCATCGCCCGCAAGGATCGCCTGGAAGACGTCAAAAAGATCGTTGAATCCATGACGGCGACCTCGCCAAAAACGGGGTCACCCTCCGAAAGATCCCCGGGTTCCCATCTTAATTCTTGATTTCCCAGGCCGAAAAACGCATAAGGGGGCGTCCGGGAAAATGTTAAGAACATCGTAAAAGGCCGATTGCACCCGGACAACCCTATGAAATCCCGTGGAGAAGACACGTGCTCAGCTTTTCCCGAAAAAGGATTTCCGCGCGCATTCTTTTGCCCGATGGAAAAATCGTTGATCGACCCATCGACATCCGGACCCATCCCATTACGGGGCGCACCTGCCGCATCACCTTCAGCCGCAGCCAGGAGCGTGAACCCGGAACCGAAACCCTGCCTGCTCCCCCGCCCTTTTCCGGCGACCGGAACGCCTGCCCCTTTTGCCGGGAAAACCGCGACACCCACACTCCCCGGCTGATCCCGGAACTGCACCCGGAAGGACGCATGGTCAAGGGGACCTCCGTGCTTTTCCCCAACCTTTTTCCGTACGGGTGCTATTCGGCGGTGAGCCTTTTCGACGACACCCACTTTGTGGAGATCGGCACCGCCTCTCCCTCCGCTTATACCGACAGCTTCTTAAACTGCCGGAACTATCTGCTGCGGATATTGGAATATGATCCCGCCGCCGTTCATATGGCCATCACCCAGAACCATCTTCCTTCCGCCGGCGGATCCCTGCTCCATCCCCACCTCCAGATCCAGGCCGACCACACCCCTTCAAACCATCAGCGGTTCCTGACCGAAAAAGCCGCCGCGTATCGCCGGCAGACCGGAAAGCGACTTTTTTCGGACTATCTCGAACAGGAAAAGGCCCGCCGGGAGCGGTACATCGGCGCCACCGGGGATTGGCACTGGCTTTCCGCCTTTGCCCCCGAAGGCTTCTTTGAAATCTGGGGGATCCTCCCCGGAATCACGTCTTTACGGCAGGCCACGGAGGCCCACTTTCGATCCCTGGCCCAGGGGATCCTTTCCACCCAGAAATTCTACCGGTCCATGGGGAGAAACGGCTACAATTTCGGGGTGCTCCTTTTGGAAGACGGTTCCGACGATCTGGAGTGGCGTGCGGTACTGACGGTGCGGTCCAACTATGCCCCGTGGGTCCGCTCCGATTTCACCGGATTCGAAGTCATGCTCGGGGACATGGCCACCTTCACCGCCCCGGAACAAACGGCGGAACACGCGCGCCGTTTCTGGGAATAGGCTCGTGCTGTTTCAAAGATCCGGCATCGAAGTGGCGTTTTGGATCCCCCCGGTGGTGGCCTTTGCCATCTACTTTTTCACCTCCATGGGCGGGGTGCCGGGCGCGTTTCTTCTTTTGGCGTTCCAAATGTCGGCCCTGGGATACACCCACCCCTCGGTGAGCGCCACCACCCAACTCTTCAACATGGTGGCCGTTCCCAGCGGGGTTTACCGGTAATGGAAGGAAGAACGGATGGTCTGGCCCCTGACCTGGGTGGTGGTGGCCGGCACTCTGCCGGGGGGTGCAGGCAGGGTTTCGGTTCCGGGTTCTTCCATCCATAGTCCGCCAGGCGCCTCTTGACAAGTGCGAAATAACCATTATTAATTTTATAAAAGCATTTTTAGTAATGCCATACGTTAAGGAGGTGAGCCTATGGACATCAAGAAACTGGCGCCGTGGAACTGGTTTAAGAAAGAAGAGGAGGCCACAACAAAAATGGTGCCCGTCCGGCACACGGAAAGACAAGGGGCACAGCCGCCCTTTTACAGCCCTGTTTCCCAGCTTCACCGGGAAATCGACCGGCTGTTCGAGAATTTTTTCCGGGGATTCGATCTGTCGCCTTTTGGCGTGAGCAGCCCCTGGGTGCCCGGTATGGGGGATGAACTGCTCAAGCCGACGCTGGACATCGCGGCATCGGATAAAGAATACACCATCACCGTGGAGATTCCGGGGGTGGATGAAAAAGACGTCAAACTGGAACTGGTGGAGGACACCCTGACCATCCGGGGAGAGAAAAGACAGGAAAAAGAGGAAAATGAAAAGGACTTTTATCGTATGGAACGGTCTTATGGGGCGTTTCAGAGGGTGTTGTCCCTTCCCGAAGACGCGGATCAGGACCGGATCCAGGCCGCTTTCAAGAAAGGGGTCCTCACTGTTTCCATCCCCCGGAAAAGCGTGCCGGCATCCGGGGGAAAACGAATCGAAATCAAAACGACGGGGTAACGCTTCTTGAACCCCGCCTCCGTTCGGCGGGAGGCAAAAAGGCATCGAAAACCCGGCATCCCGCCGGGTTTTTTTCACCCGCAAAAACCGAGCGCATCGATTCCTGCGCAATTTATTACTTTATCCTTTAAAACATAATTAGTAATAATACGATTGTTGACAATCGGGTGGTTGTTGTTATTTTTTTCAATAGAACCGGATCAAGACGGAAGCGATCCGTCAAACAGGAAATCGAAAATCAAGGACCTAAGCCGACCAGGAAACCGTAACATGGCTGTCACATACAAGGATTATTACAAAACACTCGGGGTTTCGAAAACCGCTACCCAGGATGAAATCCATCGCGCCTACCGGAAACTGGCACGAAAATATCATCCGGACCTGAATAAAGGCGCGGGCTCGGAAGACAAATTCAAAGAAGTCAACGAGGCCTACGAAGTCTTGAAGGATCCGGAAAAGAGGCAAAAATACGATCAAGTAGGCCGACAATGGCAACAGGGGGATTTCTTCCAAGGGGCTCCGGGGGCCGATTATGCATTTTCCTTCGGTCAAAGACCCGGGGACCGGCAGGAAAGCTTTTTCTGGAGTTCCGGCGAGGAGGGATTCAGCGATTTCTTCGAAGCCCTCTTCGGAAAAGGGTTTCGCCACAGTCCCGGCGGCGCTCGGGCCGAACAATCCTTTTCCATGAAACGCCAGGGCGCCGACCACGAGGCCGTCCTGCGGATCTCCCTGGAAGAGGCCTTTCGGGGCGGCACCAAAACCATCACGCTGCAGTCGGCTTCTCCGGACGCCAGGGGGGCCGTCTCCCCTCAAGAAAGGCGATACGACGTCAAGATTCCGCCGGGAATTTTACCCGGTCAAAAAATCCGGCTTTCCGGACAGGGCGGAAAAGGAACGGGCGGCGGCGCGGCAGGAGACCTTTATTTAAAAATCGAGATCGAACCGCATCCCCGCTTCCGTTTGGAGGGGCGCGACCTGTACATGGATCTTCCCGTCACGCCGTGGGAGGCCGCCCTGGGAACGACCCTCACCCTTTCAGCCCTTTCGGGACCCGTCACGCTGAAAGTCCCGGCGGGCACCCAGAGCGGTCAAAAATTAAGGCTCCGCGGAAAGGGGATGCCGCGTCCCAAAGGGACTCCCGGCGATCTTTACGCCGTGGTGCAGATTAAGACCCCCAGATCCCTGAGCGCAAAAGAAAAGGCGCTTTTCGAAGAACTCAAGGCCGTTTCCACGTTTAATCCGAGAACATAAGTCCTTTCGTGCAATCGTATGAGGAACGTGAAAATGGAAATGACAAAAAGGCCCAACTCGCTCCCGATCGTGGTGACATCCCGACGATCCGGGAGTGCTTTTCTTCGGATGCCGGAGGTCGCTTCGCGCTGCAGCATACAACCGGACATGATTTATCATTTTGTCCGCCTGGGACTCATCGATCCCGTGGAATGGACCGACAACCCGGAGGAGTGGCGATTCGAACGCCATGCCGTGCTGTTGATTCAAAAAATTCTCCGGCTTCACCGGGACCTGGAGATCAATTTCGCCGGCATCGGCGTGGTCCTGGAGCTTCTGGACCGCATCGAAGCCCTGGAACGAAGGATCCGGGATTTGGAGCAAATGCGATGATAACCGCACCGCCCGGAAAAAGGAACCGGCGGCGCTAAAATACGATTGGAGGATATGCATGGACATGAACAAACTCACCGTCAAGTGCCAGGAGGCGCTTCAGGCGGCACAAACCAAGGCAGTTAATTACAACCATCAGGAAGTGGATGGAGAACATCTGCTGTTGGCGTTACTGGAACAACCGGACGGGCTGGTCCCCCGGTTGCTGAAACGCATGGAAGTTTCGGAGACGGCCGTTCAGCGGCGGCTGGAAGAAGCACTCGAAAAAAAGCCCCGCATCAGCGGACCCGGCACCGAGCCGGGAAAGGTGTACATCACCCAGAGGTTGAGCCGGCTTCTGGTGGCGGCCCAGAAGGAAGCCGAGGCACTGAAAGACGAGTACGTCTCCGTGGAGCATCTGCTCCTGGCTTTCCTGGAAGAAGGCCGATCCACACCGGCGGGTGCGATTTTGCAGGAGTTCGGCATCACCCGGGAATCACTCCTCAAGACGCTCACCGCCGTCCGGGGTCACCAACGGGTCACCAGCGCCGATCCGGAAGGGACTTACGAAGCCCTGCAGAAGTACGGCCGGGATCTCGTGGAGGAAGCCCGCTCGGGCAAACTGGATCCGGTCATCGGCCGGGACGGCGAGATCCGGCGGGTGATCCGGATCCTTTCCCGGAAGACAAAAAACAATCCGGTCTTGATCGGAGATCCGGGCGTGGGAAAAACCGCCATCGTGGAAGGGCTGGCCCATCGCATCGTCCGCCAGGACGTTCCGGAGGGTCTCAAGAACAAGACCATTTTCGCCCTGGACATGGGCGCCCTGTTGGCCGGGGCCAAGTACCGGGGAGAGTTCGAGGAGCGCCTGAAGGCGGTGCTGCAAGAGATCAAGGAATCCGAAGGCCGCATCCTCCTTTTCATCGACGAGCTCCATACCATTGTGGGAGCGGGGAAAGCCGAAGGCGCCATCGACGCCGGGAACATGCTCAAGCCCATGCTGGCCCGGGGGGAACTCCACTGCATCGGCGCCACCACGCTGGACGAATACCGGAAGTACATCGAAAAGGACAAGGCCCTGGAGCGGCGGTTTCAGCCGGTCCTGGTGGACGAACCCTCGGTGGAAGACACCATTTCCATCCTGCGGGGCCTGAAGGAACGTTACGAAGTCCATCACGGCGTGCGGATCCAGGACAGCGCCCTGGTCACCGCCGCGGTGCTTTCCAACCGGTACGTGAGCGATCGATTCCTTCCTGACAAGGCCATCGACCTGGTGGACGAAGCCTGCGCCATGATCCGCACCGAGATCGACTCCATGCCCACGGAACTGGATGAAGTTTCCCGGAGGATCATGCAACTGGAAATCGAAGAGGCCGCCTTGAAAAAGGAAACGGATCGTTCCAGCAAAGATCGTCTCAAGGCGCTCCAGAAGGAACTGGCCGATCTGCGGGAGCAGGCCGACAGCATGCGGACCCAGTGGGAAGTGGAAAAGGAGGCCATTAAAAAGATCCAGGCCGTCCGGGAAGAAATCGAAAAGGCCCGCCACGAACTGGAGATGGCCGAACGCCGCTACGATTTGAACCGGGCAGCGGAACTTCGCCACGGCAAACTCCCCGAACTGGAAAGGAGCCTGAACGCCGAAGAGGAAAAACTGGCGAAAAACCAGACCGGTGACCGCCTGCTCCGGGAAGAAGTCACCGAGGAAGAAATCGCAGAGATCATCTCTAGGTGGACCGGCATCCCGGTGGCACGGCTCATGGAAGGGGAGCGCCAAAAGATTTTGCGCCTCGACGAAGTCCTGCATGAGCGGGTCATCGGCCAGGACGAAGCGGTGCGGCTGGTGGCCGACGCCGTGATCCGGGCCCGATCCGGCATCAAGGATCCCCGGAGGCCCATCGGCACCTTTATCTTCCTGGGCCCCACCGGCGTGGGGAAGACGGAACTGGCCAAGACCCTGGCCCAGGCCCTTTTCGATACGGAAGAGAACATGATCCGCATCGACATGAGCGAATACATGGAAAAACACACGGTGGCCCGGCTCATCGGTGCGCCGCCGGGGTACGTGGGGTTCGAAGAAGGCGGACAACTCACAGAAGCCGTGCGGCGGAAGCCCTATTCCGTGATCCTGTTCGACGAGATCGAAAAGGCCCACCATGACGTCTTCAACGTGCTCCTTCAGATCTTCGACGACGGCCGTCTCACGGACGGCCAGGGCCGCACCGTGGATTTCAAAAACGCCGTCATCATCATGACCAGCAACATCGGGTCGCATCATCTCCTGGAAGGGATCACGGAAAGCGGTACCCTGAAACCGGAGGTGGAACGCCGGGTGATGGCCGAACTCCGCCAGCATTTCCGGCCCGAGTTTCTCAACCGGGTGGACGACATCGTCTTGTTCAAGCCGCTGACCCTGGAAGAAGTCAAGCAGATCGTGACCCTGATGACCCAGGATCTTTCGCGGCGCCTGGAAGACCGGAATGTCCGGGTTCAAATCACGGATGCCGCCCGGGAATTCATCGCCCAGTCCGGCTACGATCCGGTCTACGGCGCACGGCCCCTGCGCCGTTATATCCAGCGGGAACTGGAGACCCGCATCGGCCGGGCCCTGGTGGCCGGGGACATCCCCGAGGGTGCCGTGATCACCGTGGACGTGCAAAATGA
The DNA here is from genome assembly GCA_019309485.1 of Deltaproteobacteria bacterium. GTDB lineage: Bacteria > Desulfobacterota > Desulfobacteria > Desulfobacterales > UBA2156. Next base: position 13,576 of record JAFDGC010000052.1, read on the forward strand.
CGCGTTGACGGTCAGCCACACCGGATAAATGATCCGAGACGTAACCCACCTTACCAGGGGATCAGCCCCGCATCCGCCGCGGCGGATGCGGGGCTTGGTTTTTCCTGCCGGTTGACGCAAAAGGATCAAACTCATTTTCGACAATTTGGGGATAGGTTCAAAATTCGCCTATAATAAATTCAGCCACTTACATGGATTTTGGGCCGTTTTTGCTCAAAATGTAGTGTCAACAAAATGCATCTG
>JAFDGC010000053.1 GCA_019309485.1 Deltaproteobacteria bacterium
GACCGCCGCCGTTAACGTCGTCTTCCCATGATCAATATGCCCTATCGTCCCCACATTCACATGCGGCTTCTTCCGCTCAAACTTCGCCTTCGCCATCTCACACTCCTCCCTAGGATTTTTCCTTACCAGCGGTAATGCGCAAATGCCTTGTTGGCTTCGGCCATTTTATGCGTGTCTTCCTTCTTCTTGACCGATGCCCCCCTTTGATTCGCCGCGTCCATCAGTTCCCCCGCCAATTTCCGGGCCATCCCCTTTTCGGATCGGCCCCGGGCATAGCTGATGACCCATCGGATCCCCAGCGCCGTACGCCTGGAGGGACGGATTTCCGTCGGTACCTGGTAGGTCGATCCTCCGACCCGTCTTGATTTCACTTCGATGATCGGCTTGACGTTATCAAGGGCCTGTTCAAAGACCTTCATGGGCGATTCATTGAGTTTCTTTTCAATGATATCAAAGGCGCCGTACAAAACCCCCTCGGCGGTGCTCTTCTTGCCGTCTTTCATCAGCGCGTTGATGAATCGCGCCACCAGTTTGCTGTCGTAGCGGGAATCGGCGATGATTTCCCGCACCGGAACTTCTCTTCTCCTGGGCATATGTGCGTCCTGCCTGTCTCTTTTGGATTATCCCCGATCCGGATGTTTCACGGGCCTACTTCGGTTTTTTCGCCCCGTATTTGGAGCGGCCTTTCTTCCGATCTTCGACGCCGAGCGTATCCAGGGTGCCCCGAACGATATGGTATCGAACACCGGGGAGGTCCTTGACCCGTCCGCCCCGGACCAGAACCACGGAATGTTCCTGAAGATTGTGGCCGATGCCCGGGATATAGGCAGTCACCTCGATCCCGCTCGTCAATCGAACCCGTGCCACTTTCCGCAAAGCGGAGTTGGGCTTTTTCGGCGTTGAGGTATACACCCGGGTACAAACCCCGCGTTTCTGGGGAGCCCCTTTCAAAGCCGGTGTAGTGACTTTCCGTTTTACCCGCTGTCTTCCCTTTCGGACCAACTGGTTGATGGTCGGCATACGATCCCTTTCGTCCTCGATTAAAATCCGGCAACGCCCGCGATTTCGGCACTCTCTGCGACCGTACCGGATTCATTGAAAAGTGCAGTGATAAAAATAGTCAAATTAGCCGGCAATGGTATATTTGTCAAGTATTTTTATGAAACCTTCGTCCTTTTCCAGGATTTTTTATTCGGCGACGATTTCCAACTCGATATCGCTTTCGCTGTATTTGGGGAAACCGCTCCCGGCCGGAATCAATCGCCCCATGATCACGTTTTCCTTGAGCCCCCGGAGATGATCCACGGCGCCGGTGATGCTGGCGTCCGTCAACACCTTTGTGGTCTCCTGAAAGGAAGCCGCCGATATGAAACTCTCCGTGCTCAAAGAGGCTTTGGTGACACCGAGGATCAGGGGTTCGGCCACCGCCGGCTTCCCGCCTTGGGCGGTCACCGCCTGATTGGCCTTTTCGAACTGCATTCGATCCACATTCTCTTCGGGGATAAAATCGGTGTCTCCCACCTCCACCACTTTCACCCGTTTCATCATCTGCCGGACGATCACCTCAATATGTTTGTCGTTGATGCGCACCCCCTGGAGACGATACACCTCCTGGACTTCGTCCACCAGGTAGCGTGCCAGAGCGACCTCCCCTTTGATGTTCAGGATGTCTTGGGGAACCGCCGATCCGCTGATGAGGGCTTCCCCGGCACGGACATAGTCCCCTTCGTACACACTGATGTGTTTGCCCCGGGGGACAAGGTATTCCTTCTTTTCCCCGGCATCCACAGGGGTGACGGTGATCTTTTGTTTCCCCTTCTTGGCATCTTTGGAGACCGAAACATATCCGTCGATCTGGCTCAAGATGGCCATATCCTTGGGTTTGCGAACCTCAAAGAGTTCCGCCACCCTGGGCAGACCGCCGGTGATGTCTTTGGTCTTGGTGGTGGCCCTGGGAAGCTTGGCGATGACATCGCCGGCCTTGACCGTGTCCCCTTCATCCACCAGCAAAATGGCGCTGTTGGGGAGAAAATACCGGGCCATCCCCGAAGACCGGGGGAGCTTGGCGGTCTTACCGCTTTCATCCTTGATGGAGATTCGGGGCCGGACCTCGGCGCTCTTGGACTCGATAATGGTGCGGCTCGACTTCCCCGTCACCGGGTCCACCTTTTCCTGTAACGTTTTTCCCGCCTCAATATCCCCGAACTTCACGGTACCATTCACCTCGGTGATGATGGGCGTGGTGAATGGATCCCAAGTGGCCAGAAGGTCTCCGGCCTTGACGGCCTGGCCGTCCTCCACCAAAAGGTGCGCGCCGTAGATGACGGGATATCGCTCCCGTTCCCTCCCGGTTTCGCTGACAACGGCGAATTCACCGCCCCGGCGATTCATGACCACATTGACGTTCTCGGCGTTTTTCACCACGTTGAGATCGATGAACTTGACGACCCCTTCCACCCGGGCCTTAATGTCGGCCTGTTCCACCCGCCGGCTCGCCGTCCCGCCGATATGAAACGTCCGCATGGTCAACTGAGTGCCGGGTTCACCGATGGATTGGGCCGCCAGGATCCCCACGGCCTGACCGATTTCAATGAGGTTGCCATGGCTTAAATCACGGCCGTAACACTTGGCGCACACGCCGAACTCGGATTTACAGGTAAGGACGGAGCGGATCTTCACCTTTGCCAGGCCGGCGCTTTCCACCCGGTTGACGGCCTTTTCATCCAGCATCTCCCCGGCTTTCACCAGGATTTCATCGGAGAAGGGGTCCCGGATATCCTCCATGGCCACCCTTCCCAGAATCCGTTCGCCGAGCCTTTGAATGATCTCGCCCCCTTCCATGAGCGGTTCCACTTCCACCCCCATCAGGGTTCCGCAGTCGTCTTCCGAAACACTGCAATCCTGAGCCACATCGGCGAGGCGCCGGGTAAGATATCCGGAGTTGGCCGTCTTCAAGGCGGTATCCGCAAGCCCTTTCCGTGCGCCGTGAGTGGAAATGAAGTACTGCAGCACCGAAAGGCCTTCCCGGAAATTGGCGGTGATGGGGGTTTCGATGATCTCCCCGGACGGTTTGGCCATGAGCCCCCGCATACCGGCCAGCTGCCGCATCTGATCCTTGCTGCCCCGGGCGCCCGAGTCCGCCATCATGTAAATGGGATTGAAACTTTCCTCGGCAATGGGGTTTCCGTGTTCATCCAGGACCGGATTTCCCTTAGAATCGATGGCAGGCACCGTTTTCATGGCCTCCATCATCTCGTTGGCCACATCCTCCGTGGCCTTGGCCCAGATATCCACGACCTTGTTATACTTTTCCCCCTGGGTAATGAGACCTTCCGTGTATTGCTTTTCGATATCGGCCACCTGTTTTTCGGCCTTTTTGAGGATCTCCCACTTGCCCTGGGGCGTAATCATGTCGTCGATGGAAATGGAGAGCCCCCCCGCCGTGGAATACTGGTAACCGACGTCCTTGAGACGGTCCGAAAGGATCACCGTGGCTTTGGGGCCCAGGTTTCGGTAGGCATAGTCCACCACCTCCCGAAGGGCCTTTTTATCCATCACTTTGTTGACGGCATCAAAGGGCATCTCCGGCCGCTTGTCGAGGACTTTAAAGATATGGTAACGCCTTCCGCCCTGCAGGATGGGACTGATTTCTCCGGGTTCCATTTCAAAGATCCGATCCGTATCTGCCTCTGAAATGGAGAAGATGCGTTCGAATTCATCCCGGACCAGCAACCCGCACAAACCCTCCGGTTCCCGATCCAAGGCCGTGGAGAAGGTCTGGACGACTTCCCCAAAATCGGTCCCGCCCTGGATGGCTTCCATGGCCCGTTGGGCCTTGGCCGCATCCTTGGTCTCGATGTGGCACAGTTCCATGAGGCTGTTTTGGGGGATAATCTCCCATAAAAGGATCCGTCCGGTGGTGGTGTCCACCATTTTTCCGTCGAGCCGCACTTTGATTTTGGCGTGCAGGTCGATGGCCCCGCCGTCGTAGGCGCTGCGGACTTCTTCCGGACTCGAAAAAAGCCTTCCCTCCCCCTTAAGCCGGGGAACCGCCCGCGTCATGTAATAAATCCCCAGGACGATGTCTTGGGTGGGGACGATGATGGGGGATCCGTTGGCCGGGGACAGGATGTTGTTGGTGGAAAGCATCAGGGCCCGGGCCTCGATTTGGGCTTCCACCGAGAGGGGGACATGGACCGCCATCTGGTCTCCGTCGAAATCGGCGTTGAAGGCCGTGCACACCAACGGATGCAGTTGAATGGCCTTTCCTTCGATGAGAATGGGTTCAAAGGCCTGGATCCCGAGTCGATGGAGCGTGGGGGCCCGGTTCAGCATGACCGGGTATTCCCGGACCACTTCGTCCAGGGTGTCCCATACTTCCGGGACCCCTTTTTCCACCATTTTTTTCGCACTTTTCACGGTGGAGACCAGGTTTTTCTGCTCCAGGCGGTAATAGACAAAGGGCTTGAAGAGCTCGAGGGCCATCTTCTTGGGAAGACCGCACTGGTGTAAGCGCAAGTCGGGGCCGATGGTGATGACGGTTCTTCCCGAGTAATCGACCCGCTTCCCGAGGAGATTCTGGCGGAAACGCCCCTGTTTTCCCTTCAGCGTATCACTCAAGGATTTCAGGGGCCGCTTGTTGGTCCCGGTGATGACGCGGCCGTGGCGGCCATTGTCGAAAAGGACGTCCACGGATTCCTGGAGCATCCGTTTTTCGTTTCTCACGATGATTTCAGGCGCCTTGAGGTCGATGAGCCGTTTGAGTCGGTTGTTCCGGTTGATGACCCGGCGGTAGAGATCGTTCAAATCCGAAGTGGCGAACCGCCCTCCTTCGAGGGGCACCAGGGGGCGCAGATCGGGCGGCAGCACCGGGATGACATCCATGATCATCCATACCGGATTGACGCCGCTGCGACGGAACGCATCCACGATTTTCAGCCGCTTGGCCAGTTTCTGACGCTTGGACGCGGAATTGGTGGCCAGAATCTCCGCCCGGATCTCTTTGTAAAGGGCTTCCAGGTCGAGGTGGCTCAAGAGCGCCTTGACGGCCTCGGCGCCGATGCCGGCGTCAAATTTGTCCCCATAGGCTTCCAGGGCCTCCCGGTATTTCTCCTCGGATAAAAGCTGGCCCCGTTGCAGCGGCGTCCCTTTGGGATCAATGACGATGTGGTTGTCGAAATAAAAGACCTTCTCCATGTTCTTCAAGGTCAGATCCAGCAGGTTCCCGATCTTGCTCGGCAGGCTTTTCAAAAACCAGATGTGGGCCACCGGAGTGGCCAGCTCGATGTGTCCCATCCGTTCCCGCCGCACCTTGGACTGGATGACTTCCACGCCGCATTTTTCGCAGATCACGCCCCGGTGCTTCATCCGCTTGTATTTCCCGCAATTGCACTCGTAATCCTTGGTGGGGCCGAAGATCTTGGCGCAAAACAGCCCATCCCGTTCGGGTTTGAAGGTTCGGTAATTGATGGTCTCCGGTTTCTTGATCTCGCCGAAAGACCATTTCAGGATGTCGTCGGGTGACGCCAATGCCAGGCGCACCCCGACATACTGCTTCGGATCCTTGGGTTTGGCGAAAAAGTCGTAAAGTGTCTCCATGTTATGCCTTGCTCGTCTCCTCTTTTTCCATGAGGGTTACATCCAGACCCAGGCTTTTAAGTTCCATCATCAGCACCTTGAAAGATTCGGGCAAGCCGGGTTCGAGGACGTTTTGGCCCTTGACGATTTTTTCGTACATGCGGGTTCGCCCCGCCATGTCGTCCGATTTCACCGTCAGAAATTCCTGAAGGGCATAGGCCGCGCCGTAAGCCTCCATGGCCCACACTTCCATTTCGCCCAGCCGCTGACCTCCGAACTGGGCCTTGCCTCCCAGGGGCTGCTGGGTCACCAGAGAATAGGGGCCGATGGACCGGGCATGGATCTTGTCGTCCACCAGGTGGTGGAGCTTCATCATGTACATGGTCCCCACGGTGATCTTTCCGCTAAACGGTTCCCCAGTTCTTCCGTCGTACAACGTGGCTTGACCGCTGGCGGGGAGACCGGCCTCCACGAGGAGGCTCTTGATCTCCTCTTCTTTGGCACCGTCGAACACCGGAGTCGCCATGTGCACCCCTTCCTTGAAACTGGCCACCATTTCACCCAGCGTGCCATCATCACTTTCTTCGATCATCTCCTGGTGGGTGGGGTCAGGAAAGATCTTTTTGAGTTTTTCCCGAATCTCCTGGAGGCGGTTTTCTTCCCAAAGCCGATTGAGCTGATCCCCCAGCCCCTTGGAGGCCCATCCCAGATGGATTTCCAGGATCTGTCCCACATTCATACGGGAAGGAACGCCCAAGGGGTTTAATACCATGTCCACGGAGGTCCCGTCTTCGAAATAGGGCATGTCCTCCTGGGGAAGGATTCGGGAAACCACGCCCTTGTTTCCGTGGCGGCCCGCCATTTTGTCTCCCACGGAGAGTTTGCGCCGCATGGCCACATAGACTTTGACCATCTTGATGACCCCCGGCGGGAGATCGTCTCCTTCTTCAAAATGGTTCACCTGGGTTTCAAATTCCTTCCTGAAGGTCTCACACTGATTCCGATACCCCTCCAGCAGTTCATGGATCTGTTCGGTCAAGCCGGCATCTTCCAGGACAATCCCTTCCAATTGCGCCATGGGAATAACGGCGATAGCCGCAGCATCAATGGGGGTATCCTTGGAAATCAGAACCTTCTTCCCTTTCTTGAGTGGCGCGGCGATTTTTTTGCCCACCAAAAGCCCTTCGATGCGGGTGCGTACCACGTCGCCCGTAACCCGGATCTTGTCATTGAGGTCTTTCTTCAGGGATTCGATTTCCATTTCTTCGATGATGCGGGTCCGCTCGTCTTTTTCAACGCCCCTGCGCAGAAAGACCTTCGCATCAATGACGGTCCCCTCCACACCCGGCGGGACCCGAAGGGACGTATCCTTCACATCCCCGGCCTTTTCGCCGAAGATGGCCCGCAGGAGTTTTTCCTCCGGAGAAAGCTGGGTTTCCCCCTTGGGGGTGATTTTCCCCACCAGAATGTCTCCCGGTCTCACCTCCGCACCGATGCGGACGATGCCGCTTTCGTCGAGGTCATTGAGGGCTTCTTCCCCCACATTGGGGATGTCCCGGGTGATCTCTTCTCTTCCCAGCTTCGTGTCCCGGGCAATGACCTCGAACTCTTCCACGTGAACGGAAGTATAAACGCCGTCCCGGACCAGACGTTCACTGACCAGGATCGAGTCTTCGAAGTTGTACCCTCCCCACGGCATGAATGCGACGGTGACGTTCTTTCCCAGGGCCAACTCGCCTTTTTCCGTGGCCGGTCCGTCTGCGATGACCTCTTTGGCCTCGACGCGCTGTCCCCGCTGTACAACGGGGCGGTGATTGAAGCATGTGTTCTGGTTGGAACGTTTGAACTTGGACAGACTGTAAACGGTCACTGCAGGGCGCCCCCCGTTTTCCGTCGACGCCGCGGACTCATGCCGCAGCACGATCCTCGAGGCGTCCACGTCGTCCACCACGCCGTCCCGTTCCGCAACGATGGTCACCCCGGAGTCCCGGGCCACCACCTTCTCGATACCGGTTCCCACCAGGGGCGCCCGGTTGGTCAACAGAGGAACCGCCTGGCGTTGCATGTTGGATCCCATCAGGGCCCGGTTGGCGTCGTCGTTTTCCAGAAAGGGGATCAGGGAGGCCGAAACACTCACCAGCTGATTGGGAGAAACGTCCATCATTTCGATCTTCTCCCGCTTGACCATCATGAATTCGCCGGCAACCCGGGAGGTGACGGTTTTATTCATATAATGTCCGCCGGCATCGATGGGGGCGTTGGCCTGGGCGATGGGATGAGACTTCTCTTCAAATGCGCTGAGAAACCGCACCTCGGGAAGCACCGTGGCGTTTTTCACCAGCCGATACGGCGTTTCGATGAATCCATAATCGTTGACCCGGGCATAGGTGCTCAACGACACGATGAGCCCGATGTTGGGTCCCTCCGGGGTTTCGATGGGACAAATCCGGCCGTAATGGGACGGATGCACGTCCCGGACCTCGAACCCGGCCCGTTCCCGGGTGAGCCCCCCGGGGCCCAGCGCGCTTAACCGCCGTTTATGGGTCGTCTCCGAAAGGGGGTTGGTCTGATCCATGAACTGGCTCAGCTGGCTGGTCCCGAAAAATTCCTTGATCACCGCGGAAACCGGCTTTGAATTGACCAGGTCATGGGGCATGAGGGCCTCCACCTCCTGGAGGCTCATGCGTTCCTTGATGGCCCGCTCCATGCGCACCAATCCGATGCGGTACTGGTTTTCCAGCAGTTCTCCGACGGCCCGCACCCGCCGGTTCCCCAAATGGTCGATGTCATCCACAGGCCCCTGGGAATCCCGGAGTTCGATCAGGGTCTTGACGGTCAAAAGAATGTCTTCTTTCCTTAAGGTCCGTACACCGATGTGGGTCTGAATCCCCAGGCGATGGTTGATCTTCATCCGCCCGACACCCGACAGATCGTAGAAGGCGTTTTTGAAAAACAAATGATCGATGAACTCTTGGGCCACTTCCGGTGTCGCCGGGTTCCCCGGCCGAAGCCGCCTGTAAATCTCCACCAAAGCCTCTTCCCGGGTTTCAATCTTGTCCACCAAAAGCGTCTTGCGGATGGAATCGCTGGTGGCGGCGACGTTCACCAGGAGTTCAAATTCCCGGATCCCAGCCTCGCTCAAACGGGACAAGATATCTTCGGTGACCACATCGTTGGCCCTTGCGATCACCTCTCCTGTTTTCGGATCAAGAATGATTCGGGCAAAGGATCGGTTCAAGACCTCGGCGGTATCGATGGGGACGGCTTCTATCTTTAACGCTTCCATCCGCTTCAACATCCGCTGGGTGAACATGAGTCCTTTTTTCAGGATCTCTTCCCCCGTACCGGGATCCTTGATATCTTTCGATGCCCGTTGTCCCCTCAAAAAGACAGGGTTGAACTTCTTGGTGATCTTCTTCCCGGAAACGGAAATCGTTTCCCTCTGGTAAAAATAGGTCAGCAGATCTTCCGTGGAATATCCGAATGCTTTCAGGAGATAGGTGACCGGAAATTTCCGGCGGCGGTCGATGCGCACATAGACGATGTCCTTATGGTCGATCTCGAGATCGATCCAGGACCCCCTCACGGGAATGATCCGCGATGTGTAAATGATCTTCCCGCTGGAATGGCTTTTTCCCCGGTCGTGATCGAAAAACACCCCGGAGGACCGGTGGAGTTGGCTCACCACGACGCGTTCCGTACCGTTAATAATAAAGGTCCCCCGATCCGTCATCAAGGGTATGGTCCCGAAATAAATCTCCTGTTCCTTAATGTCCCGGATGCCGGAAACGCCTGTCTCCTTGTCCACGTCGTACACCACCAGCCGGACCGTGATCCGCAAGGGAACTTCGTAGGTCATCCCCCGGTGGATGCACTCCTCCACACTGTGCTTGACATCCCCGAACCGGTAGGACACAAATTCCAAAGAAGCACTTCCGGTGAAATCCTTTATGGAAAAAACCGAATTAAATACGCCCTGGAGGCCGATATCCTCCCGTTTTTCGGGGGGGACATCCATCTGCAGAAATCGTCGATACGACTCCCGCTGCATTCCGATGAGATCCGGAATTTCAATAATCTGCCGGATCTTACCGAAATATTTACGCATCCGCTTGTTCATCAAAGGCCTTTCTGACATGGTCACTCCATCGTGTACCCTTAAAGGAACGACGGCGAGGCAAAAATCCCTGCGCTCCCGCAGTCCGCGGGGCTGCTTTTTACCTTGCCGTCCATTCTGTTCCCGTTTGTAAGATTCCCGTTGAACCGTCGCAACGCCCTAAAAGTGATACGGCGTCGCAAAGGGGAATCGATTCCCTATTTGATCTCCACCTGGGCACCGGCGGCTTCCAGTTGCGCCTTGATTTTTTCGGCCTCATCCTTGGAAACCCCCTCCTTCACCGGTTTGGGGGCTTCGTCCACCAGGGTCTTGGCCTCCTTGAGTCCCAGGCTGGTAATCGCCCGGACTTCCTTGATGACCTGGATCTTTTTGTCTCCCGCGGTGGTGAGGATGACATCGAATTCCGTCTTTTCCTCCGCTGCAGCGGCATCGGCGGCCTGGACCGGGCCAGCGGCCATCATCGCCATGGGGGCGGCGGCGGATACACCGAATTTTTCTTCCAATTCCTTCACGAACTGAGACAGTTCCAAGACGCTCATATTCGAAATAAATTCAACAACATCATCTTTGGTAATGTCGGCCATGGATTATTCCTCCGTATGCATTCGATCATATTTTTTTGGATTCATTTTCACTTAAAAAAAGGCTACGCCGCCGCTTCCTTTTCCCGCTGAATGGCGTTGAGCACGTTCAGCAGCCTCACCGGAACGTCATTGAGGGCCCTGACAAGGGCCGTCGGCACGCCGTGGATCACTCCGAGCAGCTGGGCCAACAGGACTTCTTTTGTCGGCAAGGCCGCCAGTGCCTTGATATCCGGGATGCCGATCACTTTCCCTTCCAGTATCCCGCCCTTGATTTCCAGTTTGTTATTCTGTTCGGAAAACGTGGTCAGAATTTTTGCCGGCGCCACGGGATCGTCATAGGCCATTGCCACGGCGTTGGGCCCTTTGAAATGCTCTTTGATCAACGCGATTTGCGTGTCCTCCGCGGCCCGGATAAACAACGTGTTCTTGGCCACACGGTACTCGATTCCCGCCTCTTTGAGTTTTTTCCGAAGCTCATTGATCGCCGCCACATTGAGCCCTTTGTAGTCCGTGACGATGACTACTTTGGATCGGGCGAACTGATCCTTGAGCGCTTCCACGATTTGTTTTTTTTGTTCAAGTTTCACAAAGAAAAATACCTCCTTTCCCATCCCGGCAAAGCCGGAGGCACGTCTTCATCGCGTGGAATCGCTCGGGCGTTGGATTTTCCGTCGCCATTTATTCCGGTCCCGGTCCCTTGATGGGATCCCGTGCGCTGTCTCGGCAGGCCGCCGAAGCGATTAAACACGACGTCGTGTGCCTGCGGTCTTTGACAGGGATGACGGTTGTTGTTGGGGGGCGGCGCTTCGAGAGAAGCGTCCCGGGCCGGTCAGGCCCTTGGAAACGCTTCCTGCCGGGCCTGCCTCATTGTTTGATCAACTCTTTTACAAATGCCGTATCGATCTTGACACCTGGACCCATGGTGGTCGAAACGGCGATCCCTTTCAGGTAGGCCCCTTTGGAGGCCGATGGTTTCAGTCGAATGATGGTTTCCATCAATGCACCGATATTTTCGACGATCTTTTGAACGCCGAAAGAAACCTTTCCCACGGGTGCGTGGACGATCCCTGCTTTTTCCACCCGAAAGTCGATTTTGCCCGCTTTCAATTCTTTCACCGCCTTGGCCACGTCGAACGTGACGGTCCCGGTTTTCGCATTGGGCATTAGTCCCCTGGGGCCTAAAAGTTTTCCGATTTTCCCCACGGCACCCATCATGTCGGGTGTGGCCACGGCCTTGTCGAAACCGAACCAGCCACCGACGATCTTTTCGATGAGATCGTCATTCCCCACGAAATCGGCACCGGCATCGAGGGCTTCCTTTTCCTTTTCACCCTTGGCAAAAACCAGAACCTTCACTTCCTTGCCAAGTCCGTTGGGCAGCACCACTGTCCCGCGGACCATCTGGTCCGCGTGTCTGGGGTCGACGCCGAGGCGGACGGCAAGGTCCACCGTTTCATCGAATTTGACATAGGACGTGCCGATGGCCAGCTGTACCGCACCGGTAAAGTCGAGTCTTTCGTTGGCATCGATACGCTTGGCGGCTTCTCTGTATTTTTTCCCCCGCTTTGGCATTGTCTGTTCCGATCTCCTTTATTAAACCACTTCTATTCCCATGCTCCTTGCCGTCCCCTCGATGATCCGGCAAGCCGCATCCAAGTCATCCGCATTCAAGTCCACCATTTTCTGTTTGGCGATCTCTTCCACCTGCTGCCGCGACACCTTTGCGACCCGGTCTTTCTTCGGATCACTCGATCCCTTGGCGATTTTGGCCGCTTTTTTCAAAAGCATGGAGGCCGGTGGTGTTTTGGTCACGAACGTAAAGGATCGATCCTGGTAGACCGTGATGACGGCGGGAATGATCATCCCTTCGTCATTGGCGGTTCGGGCGTTGAACGCCTTGCAAAAATCCATAATGTTCACGCCGTGCTGCCCCAGCGCCGGCCCGATGGGGGGCGATGGGTTGGCTTTTCCGGCTTCCACTTGCAGTTTGATCTGGGCGATGACCTTTTTTGCCATGGTGTTTGATGCTCCCCGTCCCCGGCAGTGCCACATCTTGCCGGGAGACGATTTTCGATTAATATGCGTTTACGATTCCATCACAGCTTTGTAACCTGAACGAACTCCAGTTCCACCGGAGTGGATCGTCCGAAGATGCTGACAAGCACCCGGATCTTCCCCTTTTCCTGGTTGACTTCCTCCACCACACCGTTGAAATTGGTGAATGGTCCGTCAATCACCCGGATCTCATCCCCGGTTTCAAAGAGAAACTTGGGTTTGGGTTTGAGTTTTCCCGCTTCCATCCGGTTCAGGATGGTTTCCGCTTCTTCATCCGAGATGGGGGAAGGTTTTTCTCTTCCCCCCAAAAACCCCGTTACCTTGGCCGTGTTGTTCACGAGGTGCCAGGTGTCATCGTTGAGTTCCATCCGGATCAGAATATATCCCGGATAAAATTTCCGGGAAGACGTCTTCCTTTTGCCTTTGACAAGTTCTACAATCTGTTCGGTGGGAACGATGATTTCTTTGAATTTATCGGCATGGGGAGATGCAGCGATACGTTCCTCAAGCGCGGTTTTCACCTTGTTTTCGAACCCGGAATAGACATGGACGATATACCATTTGAATGCCATCTGGGATTCCCTCCTACCCGAAAACCACGCGGATGAGGGTGGACAGGCCCACGTCCACCACCCCAAGGAAGAGGGAGAACACGATGACCAAAATGATCACCACCGCCGTGGATCCCAGGGTCTGTTTCCGGGAGGGCCAGGTCACCTTCTTGAGCTCAACCTTGACTTCCCGCAAAAACTGAATGCTCTTGGTGATGACGTTGTCTTTTTCGATCCGCCCCTTGAAGGAAGAAACCGCCGTTTGAACGCCGCCTGTGGGTTTGTTCCCCCCTTCCGGCGCCTTTACCAGGGTCAGCAGCGGCTTTTTGGAAACGCCCCGCACCTTTTCCGAAGCGGCAGAATCGGTCTCGACCGCGGTCTTTTTCTTCTTGGGTTTCGGACTCGGTTTTTTCCGTATTAAACGCCCCATGTTTCCCCTAAAAGTCAATAGCTTAAGGAACTTCCGTCAACGGTCACCTTAAGAAACGGATCCTTAAGCTATTGGATCGGTATATCGGCTTGGCAGGCCAGGAGGGATTCGAACCCCCAACACCCGGATTTGGAGTCCGATGCTCTACCGTTAGAGCTACTGGCCTGCATATGACCGCCGTTTTTCGACAACAAGATATCCCTTTTTGTTACTTGGTCTCTTTATGCAAGGTGTGTTTCTGGCAAAAACGACAATATTTGGAAAATTCGAGCTTGTCCGGGGTCGTCCGTTTGTTTTTCATGGTCGTATAGTTTCTTCGCTTGCATTCACCGCATGCCAGGGTAACGATCACTCTCACCGCTTTGCTCCTTTAGAAAGCTTATTCCAGAATTTCACTGACGACGCCGGCGCCCACGGTGCGGCCCCCTTCCCGAACCGCAAACCGCAACTCCTTTTCCATCGCAATCGGCGTGATCAACTCCGCACTGATC
>JAFDGC010000054.1:0-5094 GCA_019309485.1 Deltaproteobacteria bacterium
TCTGCGTGTATGAAAACCGGGGGTACGTTTTGGAGGCAAACATGAAATACGGCCGGGAGGGATTCCGCATGGCCGGCATCGATTTCGATCGGTTGATGGAAACAATGATCGAAACGGGCCAGATATAGGAAAGGATTTATACCGTTGGTGAACCTGGAACGCATCCGGAAAGCGTTGGATCACGCAGAGGCCCAGCGCCTCTCGCCCCACGCCACCCGCAGCCAAGACGCCTTTCGCCGCCGGGAAGAAGACCGCCTTAAAAAGGGCTATCGCCAAGCCTTCTCCGTGGACGTGGACCGCATTCTCCATTCCCATGCGTACCGACCATATCACCCACCGGGTGTTGCATGTGCAATTGGTATCCAAAATCGCCCGGACCATCGGCCGGTTTTTGGGGCTCAACGAAGATCTCATCGAAGCCATCGCCCTGGGGCATGACATCGGACATACCCCCTTCGGGCACGACGGAGAGCGTTTCCTTTCCCGGCTGTGCCGGAACGCCGGCATCGGGCATTTCCGGCACAATGTCCAGAGTGTTCAGTTCTTGGAGCATGTCGAACGCAAAGGGACGGGCTGGAACCTGACCCTCCAGACCCTGGACGGCATCCTGTGCCACGACGGAGAAGTGCACGAGCAAAGACTGACGCCTGCGGAAAACGCCGGTTTTGATGTCCTGGAGCAAAACATCCGCCGGAAAAAGGAAGACCCGGAAACGCCACTGACCCCCATGAGCCTCGAGGGTTGTGTGGTCCGCATGGCCGACACCATCAGCTATGTGGGCCGTGACATCGAAGACGCCATCCGGCTGGGGATGATCCGGCGTTCCGATATTCCGAAATCCTGCGCGGATCGACTGGGAAAAACCAACGGCGAGATCGTCTATACCCTTGTCACCGACGTCATCGCCCAGAGTATTCAAACCGGACACGTGGCCTTGAGCGAATCGGTATCGAGTGCATTGAAAGCCCTTAAAGGATTCAATTACGAGCATATCTACATGAACCCGGCCATTAAAACCCATACCGCCGCCATCGAGGCCCTTTTTGAATTGCTCTTTGAAACCTATATCCGGGATATCGAGGCCGAAAATCGGGATTCGGTGATATTTTCGAGCTTCCTGTCGGGTATGTCCGATGCGTATGTTCATACCCATCGAACCGAAGAAATCGTTCGGGATTTCATTGCCGGAATGACCGACCGCTATTTCTTGATGCAATGCCCGGAGCACCTGCGCCCCTCTCCCCGGATCACCTATGTCTGAAACGAAGCAGACGCAAAAAACCGTTGGTCTGGAATACCGGCATCGGGTCCGGACCCGGCGGCTGGTTCCGTTTCATGTTCGCGTGAAGGAAACCGATTTGATGGTTTATGCCGAAAAGGATCTTTCCGCGCTGACCCGGGAACGGATCCTGAAATACCGCCGTCACATCGAAGTCTATATCGAAACGCATCCCGAGTTTGCCGGGTCCCTTTCTCCCGTGGCGATCCATGAACCGGTTCCCCGGATCATTCAAGAGATGGCCGCCGCCGCCCGTACGGCCCATGTGGGCCCCATGGCCGCGGTGGCCGGTGCCATCGCCCAGTGCGTGGGCATGGATCTGATGTCCCTGCCGGAAGGTTCCCCAGAGGTCATCGTGGAAAACGGAGGGGATGTCTTTGTCAAGACCGGCACCCCCGTCACTGTCGCCCTTTATGCCGGGAAATCCCCCCTTTCCTTCAAGATCGGCTTGCGCATCCATTCCCGACAAGGGCCCATGGGGGTTTGCACGTCTTCGGGAACCGTGGGGCATTCCCTGAGTCTGGGGAAAGCGGATGCGGTGTGTGTCCTTTCACCCTCATGCCCCCTGGCGGATGCGGCGGCCACCGCGGTGGGGAACGCCATTCGTTCCGGCCGGGATATTCCCAAGGGCATCGACTGCGGTCAAAAAATGGAAGGAGTGACGGGCATTGTGGCCGTGGTGGGAGGGGAAATGGGGGTTTGGGGGGATGTGGAGCTGGTGCGGCTGTAAGAAAAATGCCTTGAGTTTTAGAGATAAATGGAGTACTGGAAACCCATCTTAACGGTTGAATCCAAGAACAACGGCGGGAATACGGCGATGAAGACCATGTGGGCGCCATGGCGGATGGAATACATCCTGGATACAGACAAGGACGGGTGTATTTTCTGTAAGGCGCTGGAGGAAGACGATGCCTTGACCCTGTTTAAAGGGGAGACCACTCTGGTGGTGATGAACAAGTACCCTTACATAAACGGGCATCTCCTGGCGGCGCCCCGGCGGCACGTGGCCGCGCTGCATGAGCTGACGTTGAAGGAAATGGGGTTGCTCCTGAAAACCGTGGAGCAATCCGTGGAGATCCTCAAAAAAGCCATGAAACCCGATGGGTTCAACGTGGGGTTGAATCTTGGAAAAGTGGCCGGTGCCGGCGTCGAAGAACATCTTCATTTCCATGTGGTTCCCCGATGGTTCGGGGACACCAACGCCCTGACCGTATTCGCCGATGTCCGGGTGATACCGGAGCATTTCAAAGCCACCTATGACAGGCTCAAGCCGTACTTCGACAACATCGATTTAATGAATTGAAACGGATGGGAGACAGGACTCATGAAAAAATTAAAGATTGCCTTTTGGGTGCTTTTGATCGGCTTTTTCGGTCTGTTGATATATCAGAACCAAGAATTATTCCTCGGTAAAAAGGGCCTTTCCATCAACCTGTATTTTACCGCGTACCGGATTCCTGAAATTCCCAATGCCGTTTACTACCTGGCGTTTTTTTTCGTCGGCATGCTCGTTTCCTATTTTGCCACCCTGACCCAACGCTTCAAAGCGAACAAGACCATAAAGGAACTCAAGGCCACCGCAGACGCCAAGCTGCAGAAAGTCGTGCAGCTGGAAAAGGAACTGAACGCCTTGAAGAAGCCGGAGGCCGCTTCCGACGACGTGCCGCCCGTGGATACGGCGTCCTGAACGGGCGGTGTGTCCCCCTCATCCGCGGCGCATTGCTTTTAAATCCATGGGCGTTGGCGATCAAAGCGCCCCGGAGGGACAACAGGGGAAGCCGCCGGCCCTGTATCCGATTTCACGGTCCATGAAGCCGCAGAAACTGACCCCCATGATGCAGCAGTACCTCCTGATCAAGGAGGCGCATCCCGATGCCATCCTCTTTTTCCGCATGGGGGATTTTTACGAGATGTTCTTCGAAGACGCCCAGGAAGCGTCCAAAATCCTGGAGATCACCCTGACGTCCCGGAACAAGAACGACGCCGGGGCCGTCCCCATGTGCGGGGTTCCGGTGAAAGCCGCGCCGGTCTATATCGGAAGGCTCTTGGGACACGGGAAAAAAGTGGCCGTATGTGATCAGCTGGAGGATCCCGCTTCGGCGAAAGGGTTGGTGAAACGGGATGTGGTGCGTGTCATCACACCGGGAATGATCATCGAAAGCGAGTACCTGGATGAAAAGACCGAAAATTATCTTCTGGCCCTGGGGGAGACGGACGGTCTCTACGGAATTGCTTCCCTGGATCTTTCCACGGGGCGTTTCCGGGTGACCGAAATCAAAGGGGTGGAACCGGCGAAAGACGAGATCCTCCGGATCGCGCCCACCGAGGTCCTTTTGCCGAATGCCGACCAAAAGGAATCCGGTTCACCGGGTTTCCGGCCTTTCCAAAGGGTGCTTGAAAACCGTTCGGTGACTTATCTGGAAGACCGCCTCTTTGATCCGGTCCGGGGGAAAGAGCGGCTCACAGAGCAGTTCAAGACACTCACCCTGGAAGGGTTCGGGGCCGGGCATCTGCGCGCCGGCCTCGGTGCGGCCGGCGCCCTGTTGCACTACGTCCGGGAAACCCAGAAACAATCCGTTGGCCACATCACCCGCCTGGAACCGTATGCCTATTCGGACTCCCTGGTCATCGACGACCTGAGTTGCAGAAATCTCGAACTCACAAAGAACCTGTGGGACGGATCCCGAAACGGCACCCTGCTGCACATCCTGGATCACACCGTCACCGCCATGGGCGGCCGGTGCCTCAAGCGTTGGTTGCGCTATCCTTCCATCGATTTTGACGAGATCGCGCACCGTTTGGATGCGGTGGAAGAAGCCAAAAAAGAGATTCAGGCCACCCGGCGCGTCCGGGAGCTTCTGGCGCAGGTGGCCGATATGGAGCGGCTCGGAAGCAGGGTGGTTTTGGGCCACGCCAACGCCAGGGACTTGATCGCATTGAAACGCGCACTCCAGTTACTCCCTGAAATTTTGAATTTACTGGCGGTATTTCAATCCGCCCTTTTTCAGTTCCAGGGGGGCACGTCGACCCTGCAGGCCCTGGCCGAAGGGCTTGAATCGGCCATCGTGGAAGATCCGCCCCCCACCCTTCATGAAGGCGGGATCATCAAAAAAGGGTACCATCAGGATCTCGACGAACTCATCCAAATCACCCAAGAAGGTCGTGCCTATCTGGCGCGGCTCGAAGCCCGTGAAAAGGAAGCCACCGGGATTTCTTCCTTGAAGGTGCGGTACAACAAGGTGTTCGGTTATTACATCGAGATTCCCAAAACCCACGCCCCGGCGGCTCCAGCCCATTACGTACGCAAACAGACCCTGGTGAATGCCGAACGGTACATTACCGATGAACTGAAGGCCTTTGAGCTGAAAGTGTTCACCGCCCAGGAAAAGCGGGCGGCATTGGAATACGAACTCTTCGAGGCCGTCCGCGTTCAAGCCGCCGCCCAAAATCCGCAGATTCAGGCGGTGGCAGCTTTCCTGGCCTGCCTGGACGTCTTGTTGGCGCTGGCCGAAACCGCCGATCGGAATCAATATGTCCGTCCGGTTCTGAACCGCGACGGCCGGCTCTTTATTGAAGAGGGGCGGCATCCGGTGGTGGAAAAGATGATTGCGGGCCAGCGGTTCGTTCCCAACACGGTCCAAATGGATAACGACCAACAGCAAGTCCTCATCATTACCGGACCCAATATGGCGGGAAAGTCCACACTGCTGCGGCAGGCCGCCCTTTTGGTGCTCATGACCCACATGGGGTCCTTCGTCCCGGCCAAATCGGCTTTAATCCCCTTGACGGACCGTATCTTCACACGGGTGGGCGCC
>JAFDGC010000054.1:5124-18895 GCA_019309485.1 Deltaproteobacteria bacterium
GCCAATATTTTGCATCACGCCACGGATCAAAGTCTCGTGATCCTGGATGAGATCGGCCGCGGTACCAGCACCTATGACGGCTTGAGCATCGCGTGGGCCGTGGCCGAATACCTGCACGACCTGAATGAAAAGGGCGTCAAAACCCTCTTCGCCACCCATTATCATGAATTAACGGCCTTGTCGGAGACGAAATCCCGCATCCGGAATTTCAACGTCGCGGTCAAGGAATGGAATGAAGAAATCATTTTTTTGCGAAAATTGGTGGAAGGCGGGACGAACCGAAGTTATGGCATCCAGGTGGCCCGGCTGGCGGGAATTCCGGGGAAGGTGATCGAAAAGGCGAAAGAAATCCTTTTGAAAATCGAAAACCGTCCCGGGGCGTTCCTTGAGGCACATCCCCCTCAAAGGGGGAGACCGTCCCAGCTTTCCCTTTTTTTCGACGCGTCTTCTCCCGTCCTCGAACGGTTGAAAAAAATCGATGTGTTGCATATGACACCCGTTGAGGCATTGAACTGTTTAAGCGAATTGAAAGAAATGGTCGAGGAGGAGGAACACGGCGGTTCGAAAACCGGCGAAGGCACGAGCCGATAATGGTCTTGGATACGATTTTCAATTTATGCTTTTCACGGTGTTGCATCCTTACGGCGGAAAAACGCCGCCGGATTTTCGGGTGGATTGGTTTGTTCCTGATGATGCCGGCAATGCCGGTTCCTGCGGCGGCGCTGGACGCCAAGGAACGCTTCCATCTGGCAGAAGCCTGCAAACGGCGTTTGATGGAAAATCCCCGGAAACAGCGGTTCCGGCACAACTGGGAGACCTGCATCAAACAGTTTTACGCTGTTTACCAGTATGATCCGGAAGGGATGTGGGCGGCGGCAGGGCTGTTTCAAGCGGCCCAGCTTTACGAAGGCCTATCTCAACGCTCCGGAAGGGTGAAAGATCGACGGGAAGCCGTGGATCTGTATCGACGCATTATGAACCGGTTCCCGGAAAGCGCCTATTCGAAACGGGCCGCTGCCGCTATCGCGTCCCTGACCGGGAAGAAACCCGGATCACACCCGGCCGGATCTCCGGAGGGCCCGGGTTCCGGCCGGGGTGACAACGCCCCGGGCCGCAGCACGAGAAACGGTTCACGCCTGGCGACCGTCAGCGACATCCGCCATTGGTCCAACCCCACCTACACGCGCGTGGTGGTGGATGTGGCCGACGAAGTGGATTACAACTTCCATCTCTTGAAGATGGACCCGGACCTGAAAAAGCCCCCCCGGCTTTACGTGGATCTGAGCCGCTGCAGGCTGGAAAAGGATATCGTCACGACCATTCCCATCAATGACGATCTCCTCAGTGAGGTTCGTGCAGGGCAGTATCAGCCGGATTCGGTCCGGGTGGTTTTGGATATCAAGTCCTTCGAACGCTATAAGATTTTTTCTTTGAAAAACCCGTTCCGTATCGTCATTGATGTCTGGGGAGAGGGCGCTTCAACGGCGAAACAAAAAGGACCGGGATCTTCCGGATCGGACCCCAAGATTCCCAAAGGATCCCTGGCACGACAATTGGCACTGGGAGTGAGCCGGATCGTTATCGATCCGGGACACGGGGGGAAGGACTTCGGTGCGCCCGGATACATCAAGGGCGTCCACGAAAAAAACATCGTACTGGACATTGCCAAAAGACTTGCGGCAAAGGTCCGGAAAAAACTCAAACTGGAAGTGATCCTCACTCGCCATACGGACCGGTATCTGACGCTGGAAGAACGGACCGCCATCGCCAATACCCGGAATGCCGATTTGTTCATTTCCATCCACACCAATGCCTCAAGGGATCACCGGGCCTATGGGCTCGAAACCTATTTTTTGAACCTGGCCACGGATGACGAAGCGATCCTGGTGGCGGCCCGGGAAAACGCCACATCAACGAAAAACATCAGTGACTTGGAAAAGATCCTGTTCGACTTGATGCACAACGCCAAAGTCAATGAGTCCCGGCGGTTGGCCGGTTTGGTGCAAAACGCCCTCGTGGGGGAAATGGAGAAAAAATATACCCGAATCCGCGATAAAGGCGTGAAGCAGGCGCCCTTTTATGTGCTTCTGGGGGCCCAGATGCCCGCCATTTTGGTTGAAACCTCCTTCATCAGCAATCCGCGGGAATGCCGGCGGCTGATGGATCCGGTGTATCAGGAGCGCTTGTGTGACGCCATCATCGACGGCATCGAGCAATACATACGGGAAACCCACCCGGTGGCCCGGAGGGACGAAACGGCGGCAGAAAGGGTCGGTTGTTCTTGAAACGGCTTTTTTCGAGGGCGACACCGGGACCGGGATCGACCCCTCGGGGTGGGATTGTTTTCGATTACGATTTACGATCGCGATCGCGATTCCGATGCCGATACGGATCCCGATCTCGATGATTTGATGAAGCGCAACAGCGAGCGCATTCCCCAGATGAATGAAGAAAGGAAACGCCATGGAATACACCCACATTATTTTAGAAGAAAAAGAATCGGTGGCCATGATCACGTTCAATCGGCCCAAAGTGCTCAATGCGCTCAACAGCGCCCTGCTGGAAGAGCTGTCCCAT
Organism: Deltaproteobacteria bacterium; assembly: GCA_019309485.1. Classification (GTDB taxonomy): domain Bacteria; phylum Desulfobacterota; class Desulfobacteria; order Desulfobacterales; family UBA2156. The sequence goes on from JAFDGC010000054.1 coordinate 7,702, forward strand.
GCCCTGGAGAAAATCGAAAAGCAGGAATCGATCCGGGTCCTGATCCTCACCGGCGCCGGGGAAAAGGCTTTCGTGGCCGGCGCGGATATCGCCGAACTGGCCACCTTGACTCCCCTTTCGGCCAAGCATTTTGCCAAAAGAGGGCACGAAATCCTCCATCGGCTCCAGGCCTTACCCATCCCGGTGATCGCAGCGGTGAACGGATTCGCTCTGGGGGGCGGCACGGAGATCGCCATGGCATGTGATTTCATCTATGCCTCCGAAAATGCCGCATTCGGCCAGCCGGAAATCAATTTGGGCTTGATCCCCGGCTTCGGAGGGACCCAGCGGCTTCCCCGGCGCATCAACATCGCCCGGGCCAAGGAATTGATTTTTACCGGAGCAATGATCAAGGCTTCCGAGGCTGCGGAAATCGGGCTCGTCAATAAAGTCTTTCCTCCGGAAAAGCTGATGGAAGAAGTCATGAAGACCGCCTCGGTGATCGCCTCCAAGGGGCGTGTCGCCCTACGGGCGGCCAAGGAGACCGTGAACGCCGGATTGGACATGGATCTTTACAATGGTTGCCGGATCGAAGTGGATGCCTTTGCCCTATGCATGGCAAGTCCGGACGCCAGGGAAGGAACGTCGGCCTTTTTGGAGAAGCGGAAAGCCGTGTTTATAGGCGGCTATAATGCGTAAAGAGCCCCGATAGTAAAAAATATCAAAAAAGTCTTGCATTTGCATTGAGACTGGAATATGATAGAAGACTCCAGCATTAGATGTATAAGAGGTTTTTCACTGCAAAAACGGGCTTCTTTTTTTCAAGCGGGACGGTATGTCTGAAAACCGATCCGCATTCCAATTGGTGTGGGGAATTTTGTTGGCAACAGCGGGTATCGGCGTCTTTTTCCGCGTTCCCCAGGTCATGCCGAAAATCGAAACGATTCAGGCATTTTCGGACGCGGCCGGATATATTCGATTCTGTTTTTACTTTATCGGCATCCTCCTTGTCGGAGGCGGCGTGAAAAAAATCTACCGTCATCTGGCCGTTCCGGGGAAACCAAAGCCGGGTACCGGCGGCACCTCCGATGGAAGACCCATTGAAACCGAATAAAAGGGGTAAAAAAGCGTTACGATGAATCGGCCCGAGGGAAAACCCACACCCATTCGTTCCGATGCCGCCAAGAGCACCCGGTTTCAAGCCACGGTACGGGATCAGTCCGGCGCGGGAAAGACCAAAATCGGAGAGATCCTCTCCAAGGAAGGACAGATCACCGGTACCCAGTTGAAACATGCCGTCGAGTACATGCAGAAACACGGGGGATTGCTGAGTCACATTCTGCTCCGATTGCGGTATATCGAGGACGACACCATCCTCAATCTTTTAAGCCGCTCGTACAATTATCCTGCTGTTCGTTCGGGACAGCTTCGACCCGAAGGAGACGTTCTGCAGCTGATGCCTTATGAGACGGCCAAGGCCCATATGGCGTTTCCGCTGTCCTTGCAGGGAGACACCCTCAGGGTGGCGATGGTGGAACCCACCGACACCACCCTCGTGGAAAGTCTCCAGGCCGCTGTTAAAAAGAGCCTGGTCATTTACGTCTGTATGGAAAAAGACCTCATGGAGGCGTTTCGGATCCATTATCGGATCAGCGACGAAGAGTATCGAAAATTTTTCGATATTTTAAAAGACGACGACGACGATGAAGAGATTAAGGTCGTAGAGGATTTCGGTTCCCTGGTCTCCGAGGCGGAAGGGGAAATCGAGATGCAAAGCGTCCGGGAGGACATGGAGGAAAAGGAAGACTACCTGGCCTCCGATGCCCCCATCATCAAGCTGGTCAACGGGATCCTCGTAAAAGCCATTACGGACGGAATCAGCGATATTCACATCGAGCCTTTCGAGCACTCCCTCCAGGTCCGATATCGGTTGGACGGCGCCCTTTTCCGGTCCATGAACCTTCCCATCACCATCAAAAACGCCATCACTTCCCGGGTCAAGATCCTTTCCGGGCTGGACATCGCGGAACGTCGCCTCCCCCAGGACGGCCGGATCAAGATGAGCGTGGGGAAGAAAAAGAACGTGGATATCCGGGTGTCGACCCTTCCCACACTCTTCGGAGAAAGCATTGTCATGCGGATCCTGGACCGGGGGCAGCTCAATGTTGACCTGACCCGGTTGGGTTTTGATCCGGGGACGTTCCACACCATCCAGCGGTGTATTTCCAGACCTTACGGGTTGCTGTTGGTCACCGGACCCACCGGCAGCGGCAAAACCACCACCCTTTACTCCATCCTCAATACCCTCAACACCGAGGATACCAAGATCCTCACCGTGGAGGATCCTGTGGAGTTCAATTTCAGGGGCATCAACCAGGTAAATGTCCGGGAAAAAATCGGCTTGACCTTTGCAAGGGCATTGAGATCCTTTTTGCGCCAGGACCCGGACGTCATCATGGTCGGCGAAATCCGGGATCATGAAACCGCGGAAATCGCCATCAAAGCCGCCATGACCGGGCATCTCGTCTTTGCAACGGTCCATACCAACGATTCCCCTTCCACCATCAGCCGCCTGGTGGATATCGGGATTCCGGCATATATGCTGGCCGGGTCCGTTACCATGGTGTTGTCCCAGCGCTTAGTCAGGCGGCTGTGCAGCAATTGCAAAGTGGAAGCCAACAAAAAAGACAAGGAAGAACTCGAAGCCCTCGGGTTCAGTGCCAGTGAAATCCCGGAGCTGACCATTTATCGGCCCAGGGGATGTCCGGAATGCAACAGCACGGGATATAAGGGACGCGTGGGGCTTTATGAACTCATGGAAGTGACCGACGAGGTGGAAAAAGCCATCAACGCCAACATTTCAGAGGATCAGCTCCGGAAGGTCGCCATACGGGAGGGGATGACCACCCTCCGGGATGCTGGCCTTGAAAAAATCCGGCAGGGCGTCACCTCCGTGGAGGAAGTGGCCAAAAAAACCACCATCACCAAAGAAGCGCTCCCCGACTATCTCGTGAATCCCGACCTGGAAGAATACGAGGACCGGGAAGTGATCATCCGGGAAGGGAACACGGACAAGGATTTCTTCATGCTGGTCAAAGGCGCCCTTTACGTGGTCAAAGGCGGAAAGGTCATCTCCCAGATTGTGCAACCCGGAGAATATTTCGGAGAGATGAGTGCGGTCACCGGAGATCCCCGGTCCGCCACCATCATTTCCAACAAGCGTTCCACCGTCAAACGCTTTCCGGGAGACAAGCTCCCGGAGATCATCGAGAACTATCCCCACGTGGCCAAACACCTCTTCGAGGTGATGGCCAACCGCCTGAATATCGCCGACCGCCAGATCTACCGGCTTCTGACGGAGAAAAGTAAAACCGCCTGAAATTTGATGGCTAACCAGTCCTTTTACGCTTTCGTCCCCGCCCGTCCATTTTAATCTTTCTTCAGCGAATCGTCTTTATCTCCTGAACGTTTCCCGGACACGAATCGTTTGAGTTGTTCCTCATAGTATTTTCGGTTCTCCTTTGCCATGGCCAGGGCCTGTTTTCCCGCTGCCACGGCCCCTTCCACGTCGCCGGTGGCAAAGAGACTTTCGGCCAGGGTGTCCCAAACATGGGGGGAAGGTTCGAGGGCCACCGCCTGCCGGGACAAAAAAACCGCCCGTTCAGGGTTTTTGAAGGATGCATCCGGGCAGGTGGCGTAAAGCCACGCCAGATTATTCAACACCCGGGGATTATCCGGAAAAATGGAAATGGCTTTTTCGTAAACCTCTACGGCGTCCCCGAAACGATCCGCGGCGTAATACAGATCCCCGAGGAGGGCATACACCTTTGGATTCGCCGGGGACTTTTCGATTTCTTGCTCCAGGATCTTTTCAAGAAAACGGGCCGAAAGCCGCTTTCCGGTCTGGCCGAAATTGAGATGGTACCCGGCATATCCCACGGCAAGAAAGCAAATGAGATAGACGGCCATGCTTTTTTGAATCTTCCGGTCCTGTCGGAACACCCACCGCCGATCGGTTTCGCATTTTTCAAGGTAGGCGATCCGATCCTTCAAGCTGAAATGGTGCCAGTTGGGTTTATCCAGGGGCTGTCCGGAGGTTTGGGCGATTTTGACCATTGTGGTGATCAAGGGTTTTGCATTCTCCATGACCGAATAGACATAGACATCGGCCTGGCGTTCGAAGTTCCGCATGAAAAAGCCGAAAACATACCGGAAGTAAACGAGAAAGACGGTAATCATGAAAAAACTGAACAAGAGGGAAGTGACCGCGGCTTGGTTGATGCCGATTCGGCCCAGAAGACGATGGACGGGTTCGGCGAAGACCATCAGGTACACGATGAGATCGAAAGTGGCGTAGGAAATGAGCAAGTATCCGATGAAAAATACCAGGTAAAACAGGAGGTGCTTCTTTTTGACATGTCCGATTTCGTGGGCGATGACGGCGTCCACTTCTTCGGGAGCCAGGTAATGCAGCAGCCCCGGCGTGACCAGGATATACCGGAACCGGCGGATCAGTCCCATGACGCCGGCCGTAATCATTCTTCCCCCGAAAATGGGCCAATACAAAATGTCGGCATAGCCGAGCCCCGTTCTTTTGCAAAGCGCTTCGATCCGAGTCCGAAAATATCCGGGAGAAAGGGATTGGCACCTCCAGAACTTTTGGATCATGACCGGGCCGATGAGGGCGATCAAGAACAGAAAAAAGACAAAGTAGGCGATCTCGCCTTGGGTGGTGGAAAGCAAACGCTTGGGGAGATCGAAGGGCAATGCAAAAATAATATCGGAAACACCGGACAGGACAAGCCAGGGCAGAAGGACGGGCACGGAAAAAAGGATATGGGAAAGGACATAAGAGAACTCATCTGTGTCGGCGTCGAATATCCGACGATGTACCTGACCCGCGAAGACCCACACGATGGACAGATACCCGATGAACAGCAGAATAAACCCCAGGGCCAAAAGGGTGGGCGCCGTGGAGAAGAGAGGCATATGAAAGAAAAAGGAAGGCAGATTCAACCCGTAGATATCAAGGGCATATACGGCAAGGGCCGCCGCCGACGACCGGGATAAAACCGACTGGAATCGATGGTCCAGCTCGGAAGCAGAGGCCGATAGGGACTTACCGACGATTCGCCCGAACTGGAGCCTTGTAAATAAGGTAAACAGAAATGCTTTGACCAGAAAAAGGGAAAAGGCTTCCAGGGGATCGAACTGCATTTCCGCGGAAGGGGGATAGGTGATGTAGATCAGCAGAGCGATAATGAAGTAGATGAAATTGGCAAACATGATGTGTCCGTGTCTTTATTGAGGTTCCCCCGCTGCAGGCAGTGCGAAAAGCGCTCACGATTGCCCTTCATATTTCAAACGGGTCTTTTCCGGGATCATGGGCGGCGCGTCGCTTTCTAAAGGCGTCCGCGGAATTCGGGAGCATGGGAAGATCACATGGCGGCTTTCCCGGGATCGCGGCGCGGGCGGGAAGAAAAGTAGCGTTCCTTTTCGCTGTAAATGCATCCGCAATATTGCTGGCGATACATGCCGAGACGTTTCGAGGTCTGGATCCCTTCCTTCCAACCGATGCGGAAGTCACGGTAGACGAAACGGATCCCCTTTTCCCGGCCCATCCTTTCACCCAGGTCCCGGATCGCCTCATGTCTTTGGAATTTGCTGTACAGAAGTGTCGTGGAAAACGCGTCGAAACCGCTTTTCCGCGCGGTTTCCGCCGTGGCTTCCAGCCTTTCGCGATAGCAGATGGCGCATCGATCGGATTCGTTGAAGACCACCTTCCTCAAGAACCCTTCCAGATCATAGCCCTCTTTGAACACGAGGGGGAGTTCGATCCGGCGTGCATAATCCACCAGCGTCTCCCGGCGTTTCAAAGATTCGGTGTAGGGATGGATGTTGTCCGGATAAAAAAAACCGGTGACGAAAAAATTGTCTTCCCGAAGTGTTTTTACGGGGAAAATGGCGCAAGGGCCGCAGCAGGCGTGTAATAGAAGTTTCATGCCCGTTCTCCGAAAATGGCGGTGCCGATCCGGACCAGGGTGGCGCCTTCTTCAACGGCCACCTCGAAATCACCGGTCATCCCCATGGAAAGCTCCGCGCAATCTTGGATCTTAAGTTCCGTTCGGAGGCGATCCCGCAGCTGTCTTAACGAAGCAAAATAGGGCCTGGCCCGTTCCGGTTCGTCGAAAAAAGGAGGCATGGTCATGAATCCTCTGAGTCGAAGATGCGCCATGCCGCAAACGGCGCCGGCCAGCATAAGGGTTTCTTTTTCGGAAACACCGGATTTGGTGGCTTCTTCAGAGATGTTGACCTGGATTAAAACGTCCTGCACCTTGCCATGCTTTCCGGCTTGCCGGTCCAGCTCCCGGGCAAGCTTGATGCTGTCCACCGTATGCACCAGATCGAAAAGCCGGACGGCGTATTTGGCCTTGTTGGACTGGAGATGGCCGATAAAATGCCAGGACACGGGTTGATTTTTAAAGGTTTCGATTTTATTTCGGGCCTCCTGGATATAGTTTTCCCCGAATATGGCCACTCCCGCTTCGATGGCATGTTGGATGCGGGGGATGGGAACCGTTTTAGTCACGGCGACCAGGCGTATTTCCTTGGGATCCCGGCCGCTCCGGGCGGCCGCCGCGCGGATTCGTTCTTTAACCTGATCCAGGCTTGCCTTTAATTGATCGACGATTGTGGCGTTGGAGGGGTCCATGGGGTATCTGCCGCCATTTCAATGATCTTTTCTTTGATGAGAAAATCCATGACCTCGCATACGGGAAGGCCCACCACGCAGGTGTAGGAGCCGTTGATCCGCTTAACCAGAAACGTTCCAAGCCCCTGGATGGCGTATGCGCCTGCCTTGTCATAGGGTTCCGGCGTTGAGGCATACCAGGCGATCTCCGGATCGGTGAGCGGCTTGAAGGTGACGCCGGTTTGGACGGCATCGGAAACGGATCGCTTGGACGCGGCGTTACAAATGGCGTATCCTGTGAATACGCTGTGGGTTTTCCCGCTCAGGGTCCGCAACATGGTTTCAGCCGCATCCTTTGAAACGGGCTTTTCAAGGATTTTGCCGTCGTTGACAACGATGGTGTCCGCCCCAATGACCCAGCTTTCCGGATATCGAATGGCGACCCCTTCCGCTTTTTTTTCGGCCAAAAACCGCACATAGGCGGCCGGATCCAAACGGGAATCGGCGCTTTCTTCGTCTGAAGAGAAAACCACGGAAAAGGTCAGGCCGGCCTGCTGCAGCAGCGCTTTCCGCCGGGGAGAGCGGGAGGCCAGAATAATGGGTGCATGTTGCACATATCTTGCCATGGGCGTTTCTTACCAGAGACAACGGCCGATGACAAGGGATTCAAGGCCCCGGCCCTGTTTAAAGGCGGGCGAAAACCGGGCCGAAACGCTTCGATGCATCCGGGCGCCGGCCGGGAATCTCAAGGGATGGGTCCCGCTTTTCTTCTGGGAGGATTCGGCCGGGGCGGACCCGGACCCTGCTGGTAAAAATCGAGCAGTTTTTGAAATCGTTCGGGCCCCAGGATTTTCCGGACCTTTATCACGAATTGGAAACGGGATTCGGCAAGGGCGGCCCGTTTTTGTTCCAGCCGTTCGAATTGTTGCCTTGCCGCGGTCTCGTTGAATTTGTTTTTTTCGAACATCGTTTCCAATTCGAAGCGCTCCGCTTCCAGGGCCCCCTTGCTTTGGATCAAGCGGCGCCGGCTTTCCGTATAGGCTTGTTCCAGCCGGTCGATTTCCGGATTTGTCAGACCGAGTTGCTGGATAACCCTGGGATCCCGCCACCACCTTCCAGCGGGGAGACCCTGGCTGACCGCCGCCGCCGGCATGAGGAACAGGAATCCGATGATCAGCGTGACTAAACCGACGTTTGCCATAATCCTTCACCTCGTTGTTTGGAATCAAGGGACAATGAATCATCTTCGGGCAACGGCGCCACAAACTGAATGAAATCGTCGGTAAACCGGGGTTCGGGATCCCAGGCGATATATCGGTAGGCTTCGGGGAGCGCGCCGTCGATGAGAGCATCGACTTCGGCCATCAACGCCGCGTCGTCGATTTTTTGCAACTGCGCCGAATCGAGACTTCCAGCATTGCGGCGCCGGTCTCCGGACTGCCACCCGATCCAGGTCACCATCAAGAGGATGCCGATCGCCGCGGCCAGCATCGGCCGCAGGCGGAATCCCATGCCGAATATGTTCCGCCCGGGTTGCCTTTGAACAATTGAAGGGGATCCGGCGGGCCGGGGGGTATATCGTGAGGCCAAATCCCCCATCCGAACAAAGGGGGCCTCCACGGCGCTTTTTCGCTCTTGGCATGCCGGGCATGCCGACAGATGCACCCGTTTTTTGGTGTCCAGGTCCCCTGTATCAATGACGGCGGAAAGGATTTCTTCGTCGTTTAGATGGATACTGTTGTTTGTTTTCATGTCCACGCCTCTTCGAAAAGCCTGAGGAGGGCGGGTTCCTTCTGGAATTTTTTAATGGCCCGGTACAGGCAGGTTTTGACCGTGCTTTCACTCCTGTCGAGGGCTTGGGCGATCTCCCGGATGCTGAGATGATCTAAAAATTTCAGCATGAAAACCTCTTTTTCCATGGTGGAAAGCGTCTTGACGATCCTGTTGAAAATGTTCCAAAAGTCGGCTTCCTGGAGACGCTTTTCCGCATCGGGCTGTTGAAACTGCTCGGATTCAGGCGCATCGGGATTCACCCGTTCCGGCATCTTTTGAAATATTTTGAGCCATCGTTTCTTGCGATAGTAATCCTTGACCTTATTGACCGCGATTTGGAAAAGCCATCCCCGGAAGCGTTCCGGAGACTTGAGCTTCGAAAGATTTTGAAAGACCGATAAAAAGACCTCCTGGGCAATGTCTTCGGCGTCCGGCCGGGATTGGGTTCGGTAATAGATCATCTTGAAAATATCCGCATAAAACGTCTCGACAATTGTGTCAAAGGCTCCCTGAACGCCTCTGGCGGCATCCCGAACATGAACATCGAAGGGTAATTCGCCGGGACCCGGGTGATCCGTATTTATGGCCATGGGCCATCCGCCATCTCGTGTATAAAATCCGGGAAGGATCCCGGGGAAAGGGTTCAAAAAAAGCGCTTTTTTGTTTTTGTTGCCGGTTTTTTACCAATAGACGTTTAGGGCGCTGTTTTGGTTTACAAAATACACGCTTGGGGCTTTCAAAAAAATGGTGTGCCGTCCGGCCTTCAGGACGTTGTCTGTCTTTTATTGTACAATGGCGAGATATCCCGCAGCGTCTTTACGGTTTTTTGCAAAGACGCCAAAAAGGCCGTGATGTCGGCTTCCGTGTTGTCCAGCCCCCAGGAAACCAAAAGGGTCCCCTGGGCGTCGGCATGGCTCAAACCCAGGGACATGAGGACGTGGGAAGCGCGCAAGGATCCCGTGGCACAGGCGCTTCGGGTGGACACGGCGATGCCGTCATCATCGAGCATCAGCATGACGCTTTCCCCTTCGATATACTTGACGGAGACGGAGAGCATGTTGGGAAGGCTGTGTTCCGGATGCGTGTTGATGAGATATTCATCGATGTAGCGGGGAAGGGCGTTCAACATGGTTTCTTTCAGTTTCTTAAGATGACCGAGGCGACGGTCCATGTCTTTTGCGGCCAGTTCGGCGGCTTTTCCCATTCCGATGATCCCGATGAGGTTTTCGGTTCCCGCACGCTTGTTCCCTTCCTGGACGCCCCCGTCGAGAAGGGGCCAGATACGGGTTCCCCGTTTGATGTAAAGCCCGCCGACGCCTGTGGGTCCGTTGAAGGGGTTTGAAGCAAAACTGAGCAGGTCCACGTCCAGTTCCTGCACATCGATGGGGATCACGCCCACGGAATCCACGGCATCGGTGTGAAACAGGACCTTTTTTTCCCGGGCGATTTTTGCAATCTCGGCAACGGGCTGCAATGTGCCGGTCTCGTTGTTGCTGTGCATGACCGAGACCAGGATGGTCTCATCGGTGATGGCCTCGGCTACATCCCGGGGATTGACGCGGCCGGTGGAATCCACGGAAAGGGAGGTGACGGTGAACCCCTGGGATTTGAGGCGCCGGATGCTCCGGATCACGGCGTTGTGTTCGATGTTGGTGGTGACGATGTGTTTCCCCCGTTCCATATTGGCCCAGGCGGCGCCTTTGACGGCGTGATTCACGGACTCCGTACCTCCCGATGTAAAGATCACTTCCCGGGGCGCGGCGGCATGAATGAGGCCGGCAACCTGCTTCCGGGCCGTTTCCAGGGCCTCCGCCGCTTTTTCTCCGTCCCGGTGCTGGCTCGACGGATTATGATGGTCTTGTTCAATGGCCTGTATCATGGCCGCTTTCACTTCAGGCAACAGCGGCTGGGCGCTGATGTGATCCAGGTTTATCCGTTTCATGCTCGATTCGTCCTTTTGGGTTTCAGTGCGCTTCTTTCAGGTCGTGCTGGCAGGCGTCGCAGAATTGGGCTCCTTCTTCGAGTTCCACATCGCAATAGGGACAAAAGCACTTATCTCCGTGGGAATGCTCGTGCTCGTCTTTTCTTTTCAGCGTCGCCACCGGTTTTCCGGCCCTTCGGTTTTCGTAGTCCTTGATGGCCATTTGGAGGGCGTCCGCGCCCAGGTTACTGCAATGGAGCTTGTTTTTGGGAAGCCCTTCAAGGGCTTCGGCCACGTCTTTGTTGGTGATCCTTTTGGCTTCCTCCAGGCTTTTTCCTTTGGCGATTTCGGTCAGCATGCTCGAAACCGCAATGGCGCTCCCGCATCCGAACGTCTGAAATTTGATGTCTTCGATCCGGTCGTCTTTGACTTTGATATAAATCGTCATCATGTCCCCGCAAAGGGGATTTCCCACCTCTCCGATGCCGTTGGCGTTTTCAATGACCCCAACGTTTCTGGGGCTTCTGAAATGATCCATCACCGTCTGGTTGTACATCTTCGTGCCTCCTTGATGTCCCTGTGGCCAATAAAAAACCCGGTTCCGTTGTATTTCCGGCATCCCGGCGGCGCTTTTCCGCCCCTTTTTCCTCCGGGATCCGGAAACTTTTATAATAACATGTTCGTTCTTTTTTTGTCACGGGGAAAATTCGACGGCTCGGAAGCGACGATTATTGACATCCCTTCGGCTTGAAGATAGAAGGAAATTCACGAGTGGATCCTGCCTGGGTGGCGGAATAGGTAGACGCAAGGGACTTAAAATCCCTTGGAGC
>JAFDGC010000104.1 GCA_019309485.1 Deltaproteobacteria bacterium
GTTGTAGGGTCGGGTTTTATACCCGACCGTCATTCGTCGCGGTTAAAGGCGAACGCCGCAAACAAACCTTGAATCTTGAATCTTGAATCCCGGCGAAGCCGGGCAACCTTGAATTTTGAATCTTTGGATCCCGGCGGAGCCGGGCAGTGACAAGTGACGGGGGAATTTTATGGCGCTTTTGGTAAAAAAATTCGGCGGCACATCCGTGGCGGACATCGACCGCATCCGCAATGTGGCCCGCCGGGTGGTGGCGGATTATGACCAGGGACACGACGTGGTGGTCATCCTCTCGGCCATGGCCGGGGTCACGGACGGCCTTATCCGCCTGGCCCGGGAGGTCACGGAATTCCCCGACAAGCGGGAGCTGGACGTCCTTTTGGCCACGGGGGAACAGACCACGGCCGCCCTTCTGGCCATGCTCCTTAAATCCATGAACTACCCGGCCGAATCGCTCCTTGGTTTTCAGGCCGAAGTGCGAACGGACGCGGCATTCGGAAACGCCCGGATTCTCGACATCGGCGCCCACCGGATCCGAGAGCTGTTGAATGCGCGGCATATCGTGGTGGTGGCCGGGTTCCAGGGGTGCGACGCCAAAGGAAACATCACCACTTTGGGCCGGGGCGGGTCGGATACGTCGGCGGTGGCCATTGCGGCCTCCCTTTCCGCCGACGCGTGCGAAATCTTCACGGACGTGGACGGCGTCTACACCGCGGATCCCAATGTCTGCTCAAAGGCCCGGAAGCTTCCCCGGATCAGCTACGACGAGATGCTGGAGATGTCGAGCCTGGGGGCCAAGGTTTTGCAGATCCGGTCGGTGGAGTTTGCCAAAAAGTACAATGTCCCGGTGCATGTGCGATCGTCTTTCAGCGAAGAGGAGGGAACCATGGTCGTCAACGCGGATGCGGATATGGAAAAAATCGTGGTCACCGGTGTGACCTCCAACAAGAACGAAGCCCGGATCACCCTCAAAGCGGTTCCGGACCAGCCCGGGATCGCCGCCAAGATCATGACCCCCATCGGCGAGGCCGGAATCATCGTGGATATGATCATCCAGAACCCCCATTCCGGGGGAAAGACCGATTTGACCTTCACCGTGCCCAAAGCCGATTACCGGGAAGCCCTGAAAATTGCGGAACGGGTGGGAAAGGAGATCGATGCCGAAGAGGTCATCGGGGATGAAAAAATCGCCAAAGTGTCGGTCACCGGTGTGGGGATGCGCAGCCACCACGGTGTTGCGGCGCGGATGTTTTCGACTTTGGCAAAGGAAAATATCAACATCATGATGATCACCACCTCCGAGATCCGGATTTCCTGCGTCATCGAGGAAAAATACGCGGAGCTGGCCGTCCGGGCGCTCCATTCGGCGTTCGGGCTGGATGGGAAGAATAGTGACGAGTAAAGAGATAAAAACAATTCGAGATTCAAGGTTCAAGGTTCAAGGTTCGAAGGGCCGAATGATCGAAACGGTTGTAGGGTCGGGTTTTATACCCGACCGTTAAACAGTGACGAGTGACAAGTGACGAGTGACGAGTGGGAAGAACAGTGACAAGTGAACAGTGGGAAGAACAGTGAAAGGTGAAGGGGATATGCTTTTCGTCATCGATGTGGGGAATACGCACACGGTTTTGGGGATCTTCAAGGATAATCAGCTGGTGGGGGATTGGCGCGTCCATACGGAAAAAGACACCACCGAAGACGAGGTGAATATCCTCATCACCAACTTGTTTCAACGGGACGGCATCCGCTTTGACCACATTCGACAGACCATCATCTCCTGTGTGTTCCCCCCCCTGGTGACCATCCTGGATGGTTTTTGCCGGAAATACCTGGGACATGCCCCCCACTGGGTGAACGCCAAATCGTTTCCGGCCATGCCGGTGCTGGTGAAAAATCCGGCGGAAGTGGGGGCGGACCGCATCGTCAACGCCGTGGCGGCGTATCAGAAATATCAAACCAGCATGGTCATCATCGATTTCGGAACCGCCACCACCTTTGACGCGGTCTCCGCAAAGGGGGAGTACATGGGCGGGGCCATCAGCCCCGGCATCCACATCGCCTCGGAGGCCCTGTTCCGGGAAGCCTCCAAGCTTCCCCGGGTGGAAATCTTTACCCCGCCGGAAAGCGTTATCGGCAAGGACACCATCGGAAGCCTTCAGTCCGGAATTATTTTCGGATACGCCGGCCTGGTGGACGGGGTGGTGACCCGGATGAAAAAGGAGATGGGGGGGAATCCCAAGGTAATCGCCACCGGCGGACTGGCCCACCTGATGGATCGGGTTTCCGAAACCATCGAAGTGGTGGACCCCACGCTGACGTTGGAGGGATTGCGGATTATCGCACAAAAAGTTTGATGGCTTCGTAAAAAGGCCATCCCAAATTCGGCTTTTTACGATCTTGTCAAAATTCAAGGTTGCCCGGCTTCGCCGGGATTCAAGATTCAAGATTCAAGGTTTGTTTGCGTCATTCGCCTTTAACCGCGACGAATGACGGTCGGGTATAAAACCCGACCCTACAACTCGTCACTCGTCACCGTTCACTGTTCACTGTTCACTGCCCTTAAAAACCGTGACGGTGAAA
>JAFDGC010000055.1 GCA_019309485.1 Deltaproteobacteria bacterium
CATCATGATTGAGTGGATAAAAAAAGGCGACGGTGCCACCGTCGCCTTTTGGAAAGAAAACGGACCGCTCAGTGCCCGCAGGAATCCGATGCGCAACTGCTACCGCAACCGGAATTCAACCGCAGGCTGGAGGTCAGCTTGAATCCCACCTCGTGAAAATCCACCTTGATGGGCTTGGCCTTGTCCATGAAATCTTTGTTCACCAGATACTGGAATCCGTCGATCTCGTAAACATCGTCGGCTTCTTTCGGCTCATCCAGAGCCATGGCCAGCGACGGCCCGCCTCAACCCCCCTCATAGAGGAAAATCCGAATGGGCGAAACGTCCTTTCCTTTGAAGTATTCGGCGATCTGCCGCGTTGCCTCTTGTGTCACCTCTAACATAAGATCCTCCTTTTCGATATCCGCCCCCCGACCCGTTCATCAGGCTGCTTCAGACGCTTATTCCGCGAACTACGGTAACCTAGGGATGAAAAACGGGTTTGTCAATAGAATTGTCCTTTGAATGCACGCGTTGATAAACCCCTTAAGCGGCCAGCGATTCCAGATACTTTCGATAGACCCGGGCGTCGTCCTCGGAAAAGAGGATGAAGATGACCTTCCGGATGTCCGAATATTTTTCAAGATACGCGGCGACGGTGTCCACGGCGATTTGACACGCCGCTTGAATGGGATACCCGTAAGCACCGCAACTGACGGCCGGAAACGCGATGGTGGAAAGGCCGTTCTCATGAGCCAGCGTCAAGCTTTCGGCATAGCATCGGGCCAAAAGATCCGCGTCCCGGATGCGTCCATGGTATACCGGTCCCACCGTGTGGATGACGTATCGGGCCGGAAGATCATATCCCTTGGTGATCCGGGCCTCTCCAGTCGGGCAACCCCCCAGGGCTTTGCATGCCTCCAGAAGCCCGGGCCCTGCGGCCCGGTGGATGGCGCCGTCCACGCCGCCGCCGCCCAAAAGGGTTGTGTTGGCCGCATTCACGATGGCATCCACTTCCAGCCGGGTAATGTCCCCCTGCTGCACCATGATCCGATTCAAAACACTTTTCTTCGTTCCCGGTGTCGCCATGGGTTCTCCTGCCCGTTACAGGTCATACAGGGTTTCATCCCGCTTGGGCGCCGGCCGCTTTATCCCGGCCCCCCTTCCCTTCTTTCCGGGGAGGATGAACGGGTCCTCATCTTCATCCAGAAGATCCCCCATCTCGGCCTCTACCTGCTCGGGATCCTCCCCTTTTTCCATGCGCGTCAGCGCCTCCTGCATCTTGGGGTTCAGTTCCATCCCGGTCATTTCCGTGAGCTTGCGCATGAGATTGGCCGCCTGCTTCGGATCATTTTCATCGATCTTATCCACCTGCCCGGCCAGCATGTTCATTGCCTGCTCCATCTTGGATTCGTCGAACGGCAGATCGTCCGTGTCCCCGGGTTCTTTGGCTCTCCCGGTAAAAGCAAAGGAAGACATCCGGCGGGCCAGCTTCGGACTTTTGCATTTCGGACAATCTGGTCGCTTGGACGTGTTGACGGTCTTGGAATAGAAATTGAAAATGGTGTTGCACCGACTGCAGAAAAATTCATAAATGGGCATGATGAAATCTCCCCGTTTTTTATGAAATTCGTTTGATTGCAAGGTATTACGAATGATCGGCGCTGGGATGACGGCCGGAGATAATTTAGCCCGAATCATTTGCTGTGTCAACCTTGACAAGATCGTAAAAAGGCTTTTGTGAGCGCCGTTCAAAGCGTTAAAAATCTCAAGCTGTTTGAGGCACTTGTGCCGCGTTCTTGAGATTTAGCGAAACCCTTTGGATCTCCCGAAAAGGGTTGCGGCGCGAACAAAATCGGCCTTTTTACGATTCCATCAACCTTGACAAGATCGTAAAAAGCGTATTGTTTTCGCATTCCGTCGGAACATCCGAAACACACGGCCGGATCGTTGACTTGCAGCCCGGTGTCTGGTATTTCACGCCGAAATTCATTTTTCTGGAAAGGAAACAAACGGTATGGAAAGAACCCTTTCGATCATCAAACCCGACGGCGTTACCCGCGGGTTGATCGGCGAAGTGATCCGGCGCCTTGAGAAAAACGACATACGGATCGTCGGCATGAAAATGCTGTGGATGACCCGGGAGCAAGCCCGGGGGTTTTACGCCGTCCACCGGGAGCGCCCCTTTTTCGACAGCCTCACGAATTTCATGTCTTCCGGCCCCGTGGTGGTCATGGTGCTGGAGGGTGAAAACGTCATCGAAAAGAACCGGACCCTCATGGGCGCCACCGATCCGACCAAGGCCGCCGAAGGGACCATCCGCCGGGATTTTGCCACGGAAATCGAGAAAAACGTGGTTCACGGATCGGACGCCCCGGAAACCGCCGCTTTCGAGATCGGGTATTTCTTCAACCGGTTCGAAATCGTCGCCTGATGCCCGACAAGGTCAATCTGGAACATGTGGGAATCATTTTGCATCGGCCCCGGCTGCCGGAAAATATCGGGGCCGCGGCCCGGGCCATGCAAAACATGGGAATCCGGCGGCTGGGCGTGGTGGATCCCCAGGACTGCGACCTGACGCGGATCCTCAAATTGGCCACTCACTCCGCCGTGGAAATCATCGAGGAAATGGAGGTCTTTGAAACCCTGGAAGACGCCCTCGGACCTTACGGATATGTGGCGGGGACCACCGCCCGCACCGGCGGAACCCGCTACGATGTCTTCTCTCCCTCCAGGATGGCCCAAACCTTGATCCCCATCTCAAGGGAAAACCGGATCGCCGTGGTCTTCGGCCCGGAGGATCGGGGATTGACCAATGCCGAACTGCGTTTGTGCCACCTGCTGGTCACCATCCCCACCGCCCGCTTCAGCTCCCTGAACCTGGCCCAGGCCGTCATGATCATTTGCTACGAATTGCATCGGGCCGCGGCACCGGAACCCCCCGCCCCCCCAGGCCGGCTCGCCACCCGGCATGAACTGGACGGCATGTACGACCAGGTCAAGGATCTCCTCGTGCGGATCAACTATATCAACCCGGAAAACCCGGACTATTGGATGGGCAAGATCCGCCGGTTTTTCACGCGCATGCAGCTGAAGGCCGGAGAAGTCTCCATCATTCGCGGGATCTGCCGACAGGTTTATTGGTACAGCCGGAAATGTTACCTGGACGGCACCCGGCACAAAGAAAAGCAAAGATGCGGCTGATTCGATACGGCGCATTCGGAAAGGAGCGGCCGGCAATACTCAAAAAAACAGGGATCGTGGACCTGTGGGCCCTGTTTCCGGAAATGCCGGATATCGGGGAAACTTTTTTCGGGCAACGATGGCTGAAAAAGATCCGTAACGTCCCGGATCCCGGAAAACCCCTGGAAGACCGCCTCGGCTGCCCCCTGGCGCGGCCGTCCAAAATCATCTGCCTGGGAAAAAACTACCCGGAACACGCCCGAGAAGGCGGTTTTGATCCCCCCAGGGAGCCTCTCCTGTTTTCCAAAGCCCCTTCGGCTCTCACGGGCCCCAAGGATCCCATTCAACTCCCCGCCGGTAGTGGCCAGGTGGACTGGGAGGTGGAACTGGCCGTCATCATCGGTCAAAGGGGGAAACGGATCCCCAAGGATGCGGCGATGAAACATGTGGCCGGTGTCACGGTGATGAACGACGTTTCCGGAAGACAGGCCCAGTTCGGAGACGGGCAGTGGTTTCGGGGAAAATCCTTTGATACCTTCGCCCCCTTGGGCCCGTGTATCGTCACGCTGGATGAGATTCCGGACCTGGCATCACTCCGATTGACGGCACGGGTGAACGGGGTGTGCATGCAAGACGGATTCGCCGGCGAGATGCTCTTCGACATCCCGTCCATCCTTTCCTATGTAAGCCGGGACATCACCCTTTTGCCCGGCGATATCATCTCCACCGGAACGCCCAGCGGCGTGGGCATCTTCCGGAATCCGCCGGTCACACTGGCACCTGGTGACGTGGTGGAATGCCGCATCGAAGGGATCGGATCCCTCGTCAATCCCGTTATCGCCCCGGAGCCCCTCTAGAGGAATGAGCGTACTCCTAGGCACGCCGCAATGATTCACCCTTTTGAATCGGCTTTGCCGTCCCGCGAAGCGGAAATTCAACAGGGCAGGGATACCGCCCAACGCCGCCCCAGGTGGGCTTTTGACGAAGCCATCAATCTTTCCCGGTTTTCAAAACCGAAAGGAAAGCGGACTGGGGGATCATGACCTGGCCCACCATCTTCATCCGCTTTTTGCCTTTTTTCTGCTTTTCCAGAAGCTTTCTTTTGCGCGTGATGTCCCCGCCGTAGCATTTGGCCGTGACGTCCTTGCGGAACGGGGAAAGGGTGGTCCGGGCGATGATCTTGGACCCAATGGCCCCCTGGATGGCCACCTTGAACATCTGCCGGGGGATCTCTTCCTTGAGGCGCTCGCAGGCGTACCGGGCCCGCTCTTCGGCCCGGTCCCGGTGGACCAGCTGGGAAAGGGCGTCCACCCGTTCGCCGTTGATGAGGATGTCCACTTTCACCAGATCCGTTTCCCGGCGGTCGAGGATGTCGTAATCGAAGGATCCGTATCCCTGGGTGACGGATTTGAGCTTGTCATAAAAGTCGTAGATGACTTCCGCCAGGGGAAGCTCGAAAATCATCTCCAGGCGGTCGCTGGTGAGATATTGGTAGTTGATACTCGTTCCCCGGCGGTCCATGCACAACTTCATGATGACGCCCATATACCGGTCGGGGGTGATGATGCTGGCCCGGATAAAGGGCTCCTTGGTTTTTTCGATCTGGGTGGGATCCGGATACAGGGCGGGATTGTCGATCATTAGCGTCTCGCCGTTGCGCAGGGTAATCTCGTAGCGGACCGTGGGGGCGGTAAGTATGAGGGAAAGCCCGTACTCCCGCTCCAGGCGCTCCTGGACCACCTCCAGATGAAGGAGACCGAGGAACCCGCATCGAAATCCGAATCCCAGTGCGGCCGACGTGTCCTTTTCATAGGTCAATGACGCATCGTTGAGCTTGAGCTTTTCCAGGGCCACGGCGAGTTCTTCGTAGTCGTCGGACTGAATGGGATAAATGGAGGAAAAGACCACGGGTTTGGCGGTCTTGAACCCGGGCAGGGCCTTCTGGCAGGGCCGATCCCGGTGGGTGACCGTATCCCCGGACCGGGTATCGCTCACCGTCTTGATTCCCGCGATAAAATATCCCACCTGGCCGGCCGTCAATGCAGGGGCCGGAACCCGAACAAGCTGAAAAATCCCGGTTTCTTCCACCCGATAAACGGCTTGGTTCGACATGAAGCGGATGGAATCTCCCGGTTTCAGGATCCCTTTGAAGATGCGGACATAGACAATGGTGCCGCGATAGGGGTCGTAATGGGAGTCGAAAATCAGCGCCTTCAACGGCGCCTCGGAATCCCCCGTCGGCGGCGGAATTTTTTCAATAATCCGCTCGAAAACCGCTTCGATGCCGGTGCCTTCCTTGGCGGAAATGAGCAGGGCGCTCTCGGAATCGAGTCCGAGATCGTCTTCAATCTGCCGTTTCGTCCGTTCGATATCCGCAGAAGGCAGATCGATTTTGTTGATGACCGGGATCACTTCCAGGTCGTGGTCCAGGGCCAGGTAGAGATTGGCCAGGGTCTGGGCTTCCACCCCCTGGCTGGCGTCGATGAGCAACAGCGCCCCCTCGCAGGCGGCCAGGGCCCGGGACACCTCGTAGGTGAAATCCACGTGCCCCGGCGTATCGATGAGGTTGAGGGTGTACAGTCTTCCGTCTTGGGCCGTGTACGGCAGGCGAATGGTCTGGCTCTTGATGGTGATCCCCCGCTCCCTTTCGATGTCCATGGTATCCAGGAGTTGATCGTAAAACTCCCGGTCCGGAATGATATGGGACTGTTGGATCAGGCGATCCGAAAGGGTGGACTTTCCGTGATCGATATGGGCGATGATACTGAAGTTGCGTATATTTTTCATCATATGGAATTGCCGGAAGCTGGATCCTCTGTTGCCATGCCGAAACAGGACCCCTCTTTCCCCGACAACGGGTAAAGAACGGGACGGCAAAAAGGGCTAAATCCGTTTGACAGACCCTGGGCTTTGGAGTATCAGTCGGGGAGCCTTTCCTATCAGAGATAGGGATATTCTGTCAAATCAAGGCCGGGAGCCGAATCGATCGTTGGAATCGCACGCTTTTGTTGAACTCGCTGGGCGATTTTCTCGAAATCTCCGGATTCCGTAGCGTCGGCGTGAGCAGTGCGGAAACCGCCCTTGAACTGATCAGGCAAAACGGTTTTGAAATTGTCCTCATCGACATCGTCCTTCCCGGGATGAGCGGGCTGGAACTCACGACGGTCGTCAAAAAACAATACGACATGGACGTCATCCTCATGACCGGGCACCAGGATGAACACTCCTATGAGATGGCCATCCAAAGCGGCGCCAGCGACTTTGTCATCAAACCGTTTCGTTACGAAGAACTCCTGCTGCGCATCCGGCGGGTCCTCCGGGAGCGGGAACTCAACCGGGAACGCAACCGCATCATGGAAAAGTTGAAAAAGCTGGCCACCACCGACGGCCTGACCAGGCTTTTTAATTCCCGGCACTTTTATAACCAGCTCCAACTGGAAGTGGAACGGACCCTCAGGTACGCCCACCCCCTTTCACTGTTGTTCATCGATATCGACAACTTCAAGATTTACAACGATCGGCACGGGCACCTCGAAGGGGACAAGGTCCTCGCGCGGCTCGGTGAAATCATCAAATCGTGCCTTCGAAAAATGGACTCCGCCTACCGGTACGGCGGAGAAGAGTTTACGGTGATTCTCCCGGAAACCGGGGCCGCGGAAGCCCGGGTGGTGGCCGAGCGGATCCGCGCCGCCATTGAAAAGGAAACGTTTATGGTGGAAAACGCGCCGGCCGATAAAATTACGGTGAGTATCGGGGTCACGGAATACTGTTCTTCAGAATCCATCACCGAGTTTATCAAACGCTCCGATCGCGCCATGTACGACGCCAAGGATCAAGGCCGCAACCGGGTCTCGATCCATCCCGGCCCTGACGCTTCAAATCCGGATCCCCGTTGATCCTCCCGCACCCTTTTAATCTTCCAGCTCCACCGTCAATATAATATCCCCGCGGGTGCCGTCCGGAAGTTGTTTTCCCATCCCTTTGAGCCTCAGCCGGTTTCCCGGACGGGTGTCGGCGGGCACCGATACCCGGAACACCCGGTTGTGAAACCCCCAGGGAACGTTGACCAGTTTCCGGGTTCCCACCAGGGCTTCGAAAGGGGTGATTCGGATCGTGCCGTAGAGATTGGGATCCTCCCCATCGCCCCGGGCCCGGACCACCTGAAGCCGGTGGCTCTTCTTTTTCTCCGTCATGCGGTTCACCGCCCGGCTGATGCCGGTGGACGGCACGGCGCCGAAGATCTTTAAAAACAGCATCCCGAATAGGAACCCGCCGATATGCGCCCACCAGGCGATCCCGCCCCCCATGGCCTGGCTTCCGGCGGCGCTCAGAAACTGGAAGAGAAACCATATTCCCAAAAAGACGAATGCGGGCAACTCGATAAAATACGGGATGAAAAAGATGGGAATCAGCGTCAGAATCTTGGATGCGGGATAGGCCAGAAAATAGGCGCCCATGACACCGGCGATGGCGCCGCTGGCCCCGATGGTGGGGACATTGGAATGAGCGTTGAGGGCCAAGTGGGAAATTCCAGAGGCCAGGCCGCACAAAAGATAGAACGCCAGGTAGCGCACATGCCCGAGCCGGTCTTCCACGTTGTCCCCAAAGATATACAAGGACCACATGTTCCCCAAAAGATGGAAGAAGCCGCCGTGGAGAAACATGAAGGAAAGCAGGGAAAACAGCTGCTGGCCCGTGGAAAAGTAGGCGGAAATGGGTTCCACGGTATACCGGGCCGGCACCAGGCCGTAGTAATAGATGAAGCGTTCCAAGCCGGGCCCCTGGGCCATCTGGATCATATAGACCAGGGCGTTGAGGACGATCATGCCGTGGGTCACGACAGGGTATCGCCTGGAAGGGACGGTGTCTCGGATGGGAATCATGGATCTTGCATCCGGTTCACATCAGTCGATGGGCCGGATATCCATGCTCAAATCCACGGACCGGGCGGAATGGGTCAACGCGCCGATGGAAATCAGGTCCACGCCGCATTCGGCAAGGCGGCCGAGAGCCTCCTTTTTCACCCTTCCGGAGACCTCCACCAGGGCGCGCCCCTGGATATATTCGACGGCCTCCTTGATCTGGTCCATGTCCATGTTGTCGAGCATGATCACGTCGGCCCCGGCCTCGACAGCTTCCCGAACCTGCTGAAGGTCGGCGGCTTCCACTTCGATCTTGTGCAGGTGACAGGCACAGGCTTTCATTCGGGTCACGGCCTCCCGGACGCCGCCGCACACCTGAATATGGTTGTCTTTGATCAGGACCCCGTCATAAAGCCCCATGCGGTGGTTTTGGGCCCCGCCCACCCGGACGGCGTGTTTTTCCAGGGACCGCCACCCCGGTGTCGTCTTGCGGGTGTCCACGATCCTGGCTTTTTTCCCCTTCACGGCCTTGACATACCCGGCCGCGCGGGTGGCGATGCCGCACAGGCGCTGGAGGAAGTTGAGTGCCGTGCGCTCTCCCATGAGCAGGGCGCGCAGGTTCCCCTCCGCCTCGAAAACAACGGTGCCCGCATCCACGGATTCCCCTTCCATGGAGGAGGCGAGAATCGTCAGGTGGGCGTCCAGGAGCAAAAAGACCTCCCGAACCACGTCGAGTCCGGCCAAAATCATAGGCTCCTTGGCGATAATCCTGGCCCGCCCCTTGCGGTGGGGAGGAACCAGGGGGAGCGTGGTGACATCCCCCGGCCCGATGTCTTCTTCCAGGGCCCACTCGAGCAACCGCCGCAGGTGCGCATCGGCCATTTTAATGACCCATCTCCTGGAGGCGTTTCAGATTCGTTTCGAGCTTCGTCCGCCTGAGGGCCAACAGCTCCCGCTTTTCCTCCGCTTTTTTCACGACGTCGGACGGCGCCTTTCTGAGAAAGTCTTCGTTGTTGAGCTTGGAGGAAACGGCGGTCAATTCATCGGCAAGCTTTCCGATCTCCTTTTCCAGCCGCTTTTCCTCCTTGGAAAAATCCACGACGCCTTCGAGAAGGGTGTAGATCGTGGCACCGTCCACCACCGTGGTGGCAGCTTTTTTGGGTTTGGCGCCGTCGGCGGGAAGAGACAGCCCTTTCAGCTTGGCCAGGTGAATGAGAATTTCCTCGTGTTCTATGAGAAAATCCTTCAAATCGGCGTCCTGGACCAGGATCGCCACGTCCAGGGGCACGGAAGGGGGAAGTCCCATCTCTCCGCGCACGTTGCGGATCCCGGAAACGATCTCCATGAGGCGGGTCATCCGCCTTTCCGATACGGGATCGGAAAAAGCGTCCTCGGGGAACCGGGCCGTCATGATGGAATGCTCGGTCCCGGGAAGTTTGTGCCATACTTCTTCCGAAATAAAGGGCGCAAAGGGATGCAGCAGGATCAACAGATCCTTCAGCACGCGGCCCAGGACGGCCAGGGTGTTTTCCTTTTTGTTGTCGTGGGCCTTGCCGTAGAGGATGGGTTTCACGATTTCGATGTACCAGTCACAGAATTCATGCCAGACAAACTGGTAGAGGATGCCTGCAGCGTCATTGAATCGATAGGCCTCCAGGGCCTCGGCCATTTCTTTTGCCACCGTATTTTTACGGGAAAGAATCCACCGGTCGTAAAGATCCAGGGCTTCCGGGTCCGGAACCGCCGATTCCTTTTGAAGCTCCCCCTGTACAAGCAGCGGGGAATCTCCACCGTGAGGAATTTTGCCAATTTTAGATTCGCTCGCATTCCCCGCAGCTTGCTGCGGGGAATGGGCTCGCTGTTGCGGTTCAAGGTGCATCAGGCAGAAACGGGCGGCGTTCCACAGTTTGTTCATGAAATGCCGGTATCCTTCCACACGCTTTTCGGACATCTTGACGTCCCTTCCCTGGGCTGCAAAGGCCGCCAGGGTGAATCGAAAGGCGTCGGTGCCGTATCGGTCGATGATCTCGATGGGATCGATGACGTTCCCGGAAGACTTGCTCATCTTCTTCCCGGCCTCGTCCCGCACCAGGGCATGCACATAAACATCGTGAAACGGGACGTCCTTCATGAAATGGATCCCCATCATCATCATCCGCGCCACCCAGAAGAAAAGAATGTCAAATCCGGTGACAAGGACGGAGGTGGGATAAAAGGTCTTCAACAGCGGGGTTTCCTCGGGCCATCCCATGGTGGAAAAGGGCCACAAGGCGGAAGAAAACCAGGTGTCCAGGACATCGGTTTCCTGGACGATCTGACTGGATCCGCAGGCCGGACACGCGTCGGGGGAGTCCATGGCCACCGTGACGGTGTCGCAGGCGGCGCAAGTCCAGGCCGGAATCTGATGCCCCCACCAGATCTGGCGGGAAATGCACCAGTCCCTGATGTTGTGCATCCAGTCGTAATAGGTCCTGGTCCAGGCCTCCGGGATGATACGGGTCTTTCCACTTGCCACCGCTTCGATGGCCTTTTCGGCCAGGGGCTTTGTCCGGACAAACCACTGCCGGGAAAGATTGGGCTCCACAAGGGTTTGGCATCGATAACAATGACCGATGGCGTGTTGGTAAGGCTCCACCTTTTCCAGGAACCCCTCTTTTTTAAGGGCCTCCACCACGGCTTTCCGGCAGGCGAAGCGTTCCATCCCGGCAAACCGGCCCGCCTCGGAATTCATGGTGCCGTCGTCCGCGAGGACCTTGACGGAAGGCAGGTGGTGCCGAAGCCCGATTTCAAAGTCATTGGGATCGTGGGCCGGCGTGATTTTCAATGCCCCGGTTCCGAAGGATTGATCCACGTAATTCTCTTTGATCACGGGCAATACCCTTCCGACCAGGGGAAGGACGACGGCCTCAAAAGACAGATTCTGATAGCGTTCGTCCTCGGGGTTGACGGCCACGGCCGTATCCCCCAGCATCGTCTCCGGCCGTGTCGTGGCAATCACCAGGCCCCCTTGTCCGGTCTCGGCCGGATACCGGATGTGATACAGATGTCCATCATGGGTCTCGTGTTCCACTTCCAGGTCCGCCAGGGCCGTGCGGCACCGGGGACACCAATTGATGATGTAATCTCCCCGATAGATGAGCCCTTCATGATAGAGCGTGACAAAGACCTTGCGCACCGCCCGGGAGAGTCCTTCGTCCATGGTGAAACGCTCCCGCTTCCAGTCGCAGGACGCCCCCAGGCGCTTGAGCTGGTGGATGATGGCGCCCCCGTATTTTTCCCGCCATTCCCAAACCGCCTCGATGAACTTTTCTCTTCCCATGCGGTGGCGGTCCATCCCTTGTTCGGCGAGTTTTTTCTCCACCACGTTCTGGGTGGCGATCCCCGCGTGATCCGTGCCGGGCATCCAGAGCACGTTGTCTCCGCGCAACCGGCGGTACCGGCACAGGATATCCTGCAGTGTATTGTTCAGGGCATGCCCCATGTGGAGCACGCCGGTGACGTTGGGGGGGGGAATGACGATGGAATAGGAAGGGGCGAGGGATGTTTCCTTGGCCTCGAACAATCCCTGTTCTTCCCAAAACGCATACCAGCGTTCCTCGACGGCATGCGGATCATAACTTTTATCGAGCATATCGGCACTCATGAAAGAAGACTCCTGTTCATTCGAATACTTTCATTGATGGCTCCCTGGAGATTTCGGGAATCCAGGGCGTTTAAGGGTTTTCTTCCTCGGGGGACGCTTCGGAAAGGACCAGGGACCGGATGCGTTCCATCTCCCGGGTCACGGCCTGATCCATGATCTCCATGAGCATTTTATCGATTTTCCTGGAAAATACCTTTCGGACTACCTGCTCCAGGGCCGCTTCCAGTCTTTCCCGGGAAACAGCGCCATGCTTTTCCAGAGCCTCTTCCAGGGTCCGGGTCAAAACAATAACGTCTTCAGAGGCGCCCGGCGGCACCCTGGTGGAAAAAGTGCTCCCCTCGTCTTTATTTTCCGGATCTTTCGTCGGATCCCGTTGATCTTCCGTCATTTCAAAATCCATCCAAAGGCCAACACTCCGCCTTCCTTTGATGAGAAAAGGGCTGGAAAATCCCCTCGCCGGAAATAAGCCGGCAGGAATAATCTTAAAAAGCTATCAAAGGGCAAATTTTGTGTCAAGCCATTTGCCTGAACGGCCTTCTCCTGGTAAGATACACGCCATTTATGGCATTATCCGGAATGAATTCCATGCGCCGTTTCTTTGTGCCGCCCGAAAATCTTCATAATGACCCGCCGGAAGTTACCGGCCCCGAGGCTGTTCACATCGCCGCCGTACTCCGGTTGAAAGAAGGGGATGCGGTCATCCTATTCGACGGCACCGGTTGCGAATATGATGCGGTCATCTTATCCGCAACCAAAAAGCGGGTGGCGTTTCAAGTGTCGGGAAAACGCCGGAAGCCCGCAGCATCGTTCATCCCCGTCACCATCGCCCAGGCCCTGCTCAAGGAGCGGAAAATGGATCTCGTCGCCCGGCAGCTCGCCGAACTGGGCATCGTTTCCCTGATTCCCTTTTCCGCGGAGCGCTGTGTGGCCAGAATCGATTCCGAACGTACGCGCCATCGACGAAAACGATGGGAAAAAATCGTACGCGAGGCCATGAAGCAATGCAAAAGAAACACGGCGATGGTCATTGGAGAAATCATGTCCTTTGACGACATCCTCGCCTTGGGGGATCGATTCGATCACCGGATTCTTTTCTGGGAAAAGGCAGATACGCCGTTTCATCCCCACCGGCGGGAAACGAAAGAAGAACCCGGACCGGTCATTGCCGTCCTGGGTCCGGAAGGTGGATTCAGCGACAAGGAAGCCGCCCATGCCGCAAAAGCCGGGTTCATCCCGGTGTCCCTGGGGCCGTTGATCCTGAAATCCGAAACCGCCGCCGTGGCCGCCGCCGCCCTCCTTCAGTACCTGTTCGGGAACCTTTTCCCGTTGGGTGTGAAGGGGTTAGAAAAACCTGAAATCGGGGGTCAGGAATAAAGGGGTCGAGGGGTCAAGGGGCCAATGTCAAGACGCTGAAAGACCACTCAGGACCAGGGCTTTCCCGTTGACATCCTCATGGGAGGCCGTTAAATTGCTTTTATAATGTTTTCATGAAGATATCAAGGAGGCTCCATGCATGATCTGACCGCCTGGAAGGAAAACGAAATCAATCGATTGCGCAAAGACCTGGATGCGATTTTCCAAAGATGCTGCCGGGACTTCGGGATTTCCCTCTTCACGGAAGGCCCCGGGATGCAAGTCCATCTGACCGAAACCGACACCGAACTGATCCTTACGGCCGAAATGTCCGGGATTCGACCCGAAGACATCGAAATTTCGGCATCCGAAGACAGTATTGTCATCGAAGGGACCTGTCGATCCGAAAATGTCACCGAAGGCGAAGGGTATCGGAAAGTGGAGACGCAATCCAGTGCGATCCGCCGCCGCATCGCTTTGCCGGTACGGATCCGCGTGGAAGAAATCCAGGCCGAATATGAAAACCAACGTTTAAAGATCGTCATTCCCAAGTGCGATTTATCCAAAAAGCGCAGTATCAAGCCGTTGATTCGATAATACGATGACTTCTTTCCTTCTCATTCCGACAAGGAGGATTTTTCCATGACGGATCTTACCGAGCGTGCGAGGGTTCCGGTTGAAAATCTCAGATGGCGCATGGATCCCGAAACATTCCCCTTTGATACCACCCAGGAACTGGAGCCGTTAAGAGAAATCATCGGACAAAACCGGGGCGTTGAAGCGTTTCGCTTCGGGGTGCAGATGAAAAAATCCGGATATAATATCTTTGTCACCGGCCGCCCTGGATCGGGAAGACGGGCCACCGTCAAACAACTCCTGAAAGAGATCACCGACAAGGATGTTCGGCCTCAGGACCTGTGTTACGTCAACAATTTCCACAACCCTGAAACACCGGTCCTCCTGCGCCTGAAAGCCGGGGAAGGCGCCGCATTGAAACAGGACATCAAGGATCTGATTCATACCTTGAAAAGAGAAATCCCCAATCTTTTTTCCAGCGAAGAGTATACCAACGCAAAAAAGGAGATTGTGGAAACCTCGGAGAAAAAGGCCAAAAGTTTTTTCAAAAGCCTGGATCAAAAGGTCAAGGAAGAAGGATTCGCCCTGGTGGATATCCAGGTGGGGCAGGTCAAAAGGCCCGAATTGATGCCCGTGGTGGACGGCCAACCCACGCCCATCGACCAGCTCGAGGAAATGGCGGAAAAGGGCAGATTCCCCAGAGAGGAATATCGGGAAAAGCGGGAAAAATATGAACGCCTCAAAGAACAGATCGAGCATATCTTTAAAGAATTGCGCGACCTGCAAAAAGAGATCCAAGCCAACCTGGAAAAGATGGATCGGGCCGCCTTCATGAATGCGGCCACCGAGCTCATGGAACCCATCTATAAAAAATATGACGATCCCAAGGTACAGACATACCTGGACGCCATGCGCGAGGACATGGCCGACAACCTGAATCTCTTCCAGGAACAACCCCAGCCCCAGTTCATGGGGATCCTTCCGGTGGCGTCCGAAGCGGACCGCTTCGCGCCGTATGCCGTCAATCTGCTGGTGGACAACGGCGCCCAGGAAGGACCGCCCATCATCATCGAGGAGTATCCCACGTATAAAAATATTTTCGGGAGCATCGACCGGATCGTGGACCGCTCGGGCATCTGGCGAACCGATTTTTCCAAGATCAAGGCCGGTTCCCTGGTGAAAGCCAACGGCGGTTTCCTGGTCCTTTATCTCAACGACGCCATCGTCGAGCCGGGGGTATGGCAGGAATTGAAACGAGCGCTGAAAAGCAAGAAGTTCGAATTTCATGCCTTCGATCCCTTTTACTTTTTTGCCGCCAGCGGTCTCAAGCCCGAACCCATCGACCTGGATTTGAAGGTAGTACTCATTTCGGACGCCTATCTTTACCAATTGCTCCGGCACTATGATGAAGACGTGGGGAAAATCTTCGAAGTCCGGGCCGATTTCGACACCTCCATGGATAAATCGGATGAAAATATCACCCGCCTGACGGAATTCATCCGAACCATCACCGAGGAAGAAAATCTGCGGACCTTCGATCGCTCTGCGGCGGCGGCGCTCGTGGAAGAGACGGTGCGCATGACGGGACGCCAGGAAAAGATCTCCACGGCGTTTCCCAACATTAAAAACCTCATTATGGAAGCCGAGTATTGGGCCGGGAAAGAGGGATCCGAACGCGTCCAGGCCGCACACATCGACAAAGCCGTGGCCGCCAAAATCTATCGCTCCAATCTCATCGAAGAAAAAATTCAGGAAATGATCACCCGGGGAACCCTGATGATCGACGTGGACGGCGCCGTCACCGGCCAGGTGAACGGGCTTGCGGTGTATACGTTGGGCGATTTTTCCTTCGGCAAACCCTCCCGGATCACCGCCACTGTCGCCATGGGACGTGCCGGCGTCATTAACATAGAACGGGAAGCCGACCTTTCCGGAAGCACCCACAACAAAGGCGTCCTCATTTTGAGCGGGTACTTGAGGGCAAAATACGCCCAGGACAAGCCGCTAACCATGAGCGCCAGCATCGCCTTTGAACAATCCTACAGCGGCGTGGACGGGGACAGCGCGTCCTCCACGGAGGTTTACGCCCTTATCTCCAGCCTCTCCGGGGTGCCTCTCCGCCAGGATATCGCGGTGACCGGTTCGGTGAATCAAAAAGGCGACATCCAGGCCATCGGCGGGGTGAACCAGAAAATCGAAGGCTTCTTCGATTGCTGCACGCAGTTGGGATTCACCGGCAAACAAGGGGTCTTGATCCCCCATGCCAACATCAAAGATCTGATGTTGCGAAAGGATGTGGTGAATGCCGTTGAAAACGGCCGTTTCCATATTTATGCCGTGAAAACCATCGATGAGGGCATCGAAATTCTCACCGGCCGGCCTGCCGGCGAAAAAAGAAAAGACGGAGACTTTCCCGAAGGGTCCGTCAACGATCTGGTGAATCAAAGATTAAAAGCCCTGGCCGAAGGTCTCAAGGCGTTCGGGGCTTCCGATGAAAAAAACGGCCGGAAAGAGAAAAAAAAGAGCCCCTCCCGCTGATTTTTATCACCGCCTTTTTATCTTGTCGCGGCGGTATTTTTCGCCGGGCCCACCCGGAAACGTCCAGAGGCGGCTGGATCGAAAGGATCTTCAACCGTGAAGATCCTTTTTTAGAACCGGCCGTCCAGAAGCGGAAACAATCCTTCCCATGAGGCGATCCGGGGGATGTCACTGTCGGGATCGGTTTTGCCTTCCGAAAAGATCCCTGAAGTAAAGGGGAGGTTTCCATCCCGGGCATAGGTCATCCAGACCGGGAAAAAACCCGATCGCAAGGCCCCGTGAACGTCCGCTTCGGGGTCGTCCCCCACGAACAGGATCCGCCTGTTTTCTTCGCCCAGGCCTTCCGCCAGCATATCGAAAACATGCGGGTGCGGTTTCCGGTATCCGGCCTCCCCGGAAATGACGATGGTGCTGAAATACGCATCGATCCCCAGCACGTGCAGGATCTTCCTTGCGGCCGGGCCGTGGGTGAAATTGGAAACAAGACCCAAGGGGAACCGCTGCTTCAACGTTTCCAACATGGATTCGGTTCCCGGAATGAGGCGGACGTTGGGATAAAATGCGTCGAAATAGGCTTCCACGGCGTCGGCGATCCTTGGATCATCCGGGGAGAGCCGATTTCCCAAACGGTTGAGGGCGTCGCAGATCCAAAAACGGTTGTGGGTCTCCCTTCCGCTTTCCCGGGCCTGTCCGATGTGCCAGACGGCAGCCGTGGCGTAGTGGGCGTTGAAGGCCGCTTCCTCCAGGGAAAAACCGTTTTGCCTCAATCGCTCCACCAGGCGCGCCATGGCAAGCTGAAGGGTTTGCGCTTCCGCCACCACCAGGGTGTTGAAAAGATCGAATCCCACGGCCTTGAAGGCTTGTTCGTCATCCTTTGTGGTCATGGATCAGTCCTGCTTCTTTTAAAATCCCTTCAAGGGCGTTTTTTTCCCGGTCGTCCAGGGGAAGCAGGG
This sequence comes from Deltaproteobacteria bacterium, assembly GCA_019309485.1. Lineage (GTDB taxonomy): Bacteria > Desulfobacterota > Desulfobacteria > Desulfobacterales > UBA2156. The sequence goes on from JAFDGC010000055.1 coordinate 17,088, forward strand.
GCGGGCGAACCTGTCCACCGAAATACCCCGTCATATCCAGGGCCGCTTTCAGGCCGGCCACCCCGTACACGGCTGTGACGGCCTTGTCCACCGGGAGCATCCGGATCTGAAGGGTCCTCGCTCTTTCGTAATCTCCGGATCGTGCCAGCGCGAAGATTTTCACGCAGGCTTCCGGGGCCACATTGGCCAGCGCCAGGATCCCTCCGGTGCACCCGAGGGCGATGCCTGCGAAAAGGGCCCCCGCCGTTCCCACCAGGACGGCGAAATCTTTGTCGGCACGTCGGATGTATTCACCCAAAAGGCTGACGTCTCCGGAGCTGTCTTTGATGCCGATGATGTTGGGATGCGCGGAGAGCCGAGAAACCAGATCCGGGGACAAGGTCAAGTGGACGAATTTGGGGACGTTATAAAGAATGAGGGGGATTTCCGCCGCATCGGCCACCCGGCGGTAATGGGCGTACAGGGCCGCATCGTTCATCCTGGATGCAAAGAAGTGGGGCGGGAGGACCAGGGCGGCCGTCGCTCCCAGCCGGGCGCAATCATTGGTAAGACGCACGGTTTCTCCCGTGGATTCGCATCCGGTCCCGGCAATGACGGAAAGGTTCTCCGGCGAGGCGGACACCGCCGCCCGAACGAGGTCCCGTTTTTCAGACTCCGAAAGAAACGCCGCCTCTCCATTGGATCCGAGGGCCACGATCCCCCGAATCCCGGTTCCGGACCACCGGGCGATGTTTGCTTCCAGTTTGTCAAAGGCCAGGTCTTTGCCCGTAAAGGGCGTGGCGATGGGCGGGAAAATCCCTTCCAAATCGATGGGGGGCATAATCATCCTTTTTTCGGGGTTATGAATCGGATTCCGGGTGAAGACAGTTCAGGGCGGCGGCATTGTCCGAAAACTTGAAAACCATCGTGGCGGTGCCGGGTCGTTCACTGACCGCGGCATAGCTGTACTCGATGCGCAGGTCCTGGTCTTTGAAGCGTTCAAGGATCCGGCTCAAGGCGCCGGGCCGATCGTTGGTTTCGATGATCAGCACCTCATTGCTCACCGCCGCCAGCCGGTTGGCGTTCAAGACCTCCATGGCTTTTTCCGGCTCCGATACCACCATCCGCAATTTGCAATACCCGTCGCCGTTGTCGATGAGACAGTGTGCCCGCAGATTGATCCCCTCCCGGCCCAAAGCGGAAAAGACGCTTCCCACCCGCGGCGCGGAGTTTCCGGTTAAAACGGTCAACTGTTTTCCGATCATGGTTTATGCCTCTGTCTTCCTTACCCAAACACCGTTTCCCTCCCTCGATGGAGAGGGCGTTTTTGTGTTTTTTCCGATTTGATCTTCCTTTTTCGTCTCCGCTCCTTGAGGATTCGGCTCACTTACCATAGCTTATTCCGAATGGCTTTTGCAATCCATTTTCCTTTTCAATTCCTTCTAACGATGCTATCTGGAATCCCCATGCACACCCGGCATCGAATCTATTTTTCCGATTCCCGGCACATGGAGGGCGTCCCGGATGAAAGCGTCGATCTCATCGTCACGTCCCCCCCCTACCCCATGATCAAGATGTGGGATCCGGTTTTTTCCGGGCAGGACCCGGCGATCGGGACGGCACTGAAAAAGGGAAGACCGGCCGCGGCCTTCGAGGGAATGCACCGGATCCTGGACAGTGTATGGAAGGAGGCCTTCCGGGTGCTCAAATCCGGAGGGTCGGCCTGCATCAATATCGGGGACGCCGTCCGCACCGTAAACGGCGATTTCGGCCTCTACCCCAATCATGCAAGGATCCTTTCCGGCCTGCAACATCTCGGATTCACCATGCTCCCCTGTATTCTATGGCGGAAGCAGACCAACGCACCGACGAAGTTCATGGGATCCGGGATGCTCCCTCCCGGTGCCCATGTCACCCTGGAGCACGAATACATCCTCATCGCACGAAAGGGTCCCCTCCGGGAATTCAAAACAGATAGCGAGAAGCAGCGCCGACGGGAGAGCGCCTTTTTCTGGGAAGAACGAAACGTTTGGTTTTCCGATGTCTGGATGGACCTGAAAGGCACCTCCCAGGATTTATCCGATAAAAACGTGCGGGACCGCAGCGGCGCCTTCCCGTTTGAGCTGGCGTATCGTTTGATCGCCATGTTCTCCGTCAAAGAAGATACCGTACTGGATCCGTTCCTGGGACTGGGGACCACCCTTTCGGCGGCCGTTTCCCTGGCTCGGAACAGCATCGGTTATGAAATCGATCCGGGTTTCAAGGACGCCGTCCGGTCCCGAATCCATACCCTCAAATCCGGGGGAAACCGGCGAACCCGGGAACGGATCCAGAGCCATCTTGACTTTGTTCAGACCCGGGAACAGGCCGGAAAACCCTTAAAGCACCGCAACGTCCATTACGGATTTCCCGTGGTAACACGGCAGGAAACCGCGCTTTTTTTCGAGGAGATCGTCTCGATCAAAGAAAGTGATACCCACCGCTTGGAAGTGGAATACGCCGCCGGGAAGACGGAAGAAGTGCGAACAACCAAAGCACCGGC
>JAFDGC010000105.1 GCA_019309485.1 Deltaproteobacteria bacterium
GCCGGCTTTCAAAATATGGGATAGATCCGAGCTCAAGCCGTCGCTCACATCGATGGCGGAGCGAACACCCCCGTGGCGCGCCAGAAACCGGCCTTCCCGCACGTACGGGTAGGGCTTGAGGTGGCTTAGGACAAGGTCTTTCAGATGGGGCGATGCCAGGGGGATGCCCTCCAGGATGAGGTGCAGGCCCGCCCGGCTGTCGCCCAGAAACCCGGTGGACAGGATCACGTCTCCGGGCCGGGCGCCGTGCCGGTAAAGAATTTCCTCGGGGGGCGCCGTTCCCACCACCATGATGTTGATGATCAGATCGGTTTTGGAACCCGTGGTGTCCCCGCCGAGAATATTCACCCGGTGTTCGGCGGCCAGGTGCTTCATCCCCTGGTAGAGGGCGTCGAGGTATTCCACGGTAAAGTCTTTCGGGATGCCGATGCTGACAAAGGCTTCCCGCGGCGTGCCGCCCATGGCCGCGATATCGCTCAGGTTGACGGCCAGGGCCTTGTATCCCAGGTCAAAGGGCGAAGCGGCGTCTTTCAAAAAATGGACCCGTTCCACCAGCAGATCGGTGGTCACCAGTGTAGCCGTGTCGGGCGCGACCTGAAAGACCGCTGCGTCGTCGCCGATCCCTTTCAGGACGGCGTCTTTTCGGATCAGGCAGTTTTCGCGGATCCGGTCGATCCATCCGAATTCGCCCATGTCTTTCAGGTTCATGCGGACCGGGCCTTTTGGATGCGTTCTTTGAGCCGGCGGGCGGCCTCCGCGGGATCCTTCGCACAGACGATGGCCGACACCACGGCCACCCCGTCGGCCCCGCTTCGAATCACCGCTTCGATGTTCTCCGGGTTCAACCCGCCGATGGCCACCAGGGGTAGGGCCGTCCGCCTTCGGATCTCTTTTACCCCCTTAAGCCCCAAGGGCGGGGCCGTGTCCGTCTTTGTGGGGGTCGAAAAAACCGGGCTGGCGCTGATATAATCCGCCCCTGCGTTTTCCGCTTCTATGGCGTCCCGGACGGATTCCGCCGAAACGCCGATGATCAGGGAACGCCCGGAGATGCGGCGGGCCGTTTCCAGGGGCATGTCCGTCTGCCCCAGGTGAAGCCCGTCCGCCTCCACGGCCAGGGCCACGTCGAGCCGGTCATTGATGATGAGGGGAATCCCGGCCCGGCTCAAAAAATCCCGGACGGCCGTGGCCTCTTCGATGAACTCCCGGGTGGAGGCGTGTTTTTCCCGGAGCTGGACGCAGGTCACTCCCCCTTTTACCGCGGCTTCGACGATCTCAAGGGTGGGTTTTCCACCGGCAAGCCCCCGGTCCGTGACCAGGTAGAGGGAATAGTCGATGGGTTTTTTCTTTTTCATGCGGTACGAATCCGGCACCGGTCCCGGAGGGTCTCCGGGGAGAGGGTGTACAGCGCATCCAGAAGGGCGATCATGAAGCTCCCCGGGGCCGCGGCGGACCGGGCCGCTTCTTCCCCGGCCGCACCGAAAAAGGCCAGCGCCGTGGCCGCCGCCGTGACCGGGTCCTTGTCCACGGCCGAAAAGGCCCCGATGAGGGCCGTGGCGGTGCACCCGGTGCCTGTGACCGATCCCATGAGTTCGTGCCCGTTTTCCGCCCGAACCGTTCGCTTGCCGTCGGTGACCAGGTCCACCGCCCCGGTGATAGCCAGGGTGGTGCTCAGCTCCAGGGCAAGGGTTTCGGCCATGGCCGCCGCATCCTCCACGGAATGGGTGGCATCCACCCCTTTGGTTTTGGAATCCGCATCCCTCAATGACAGGATCTCGGAGGCATTCCCCCGGAGCACCCGGACGGACGTGTTTTCCAGAATCTGTTTTGCAGAACGGGTGCGAAGGGTTGTGGCGCCCGATCCCACGGGGTCGAGGATGACGGGGATATCCAGTTCTTGGGCCCGCTTCCCGGCCCGGATCATGGAGGCCACCCAGGCATCCGTGAGGGTCCCGATGTTCAACACCAGGGCCCTGGCCAAAGAGACCATTTCTTCCACCTCGTTTTCGGCATGGGCCATCACCGGTGACGCCCCGGCGCACAAAAGGGCGTTGGCGGTATAATTCATGACCACGAAATTGGTGATGTTGTGGACCAGGGGTTTTTCTTTTCTCACCGCCGCAAGGTTTATCGCGGCCTGCTCAGCCAGAGACGCCATGATCATCACTCCTTCCATTTACGTCCGCTTCGGGTCCAAAAAACAAAACGGACTGCTTTTTTTTCATCAAAAACAGCCCGACTGATTTGTGAAATGCTTTTTCACGATGCCTCCCTACGCCGGCATTACCCGGATCAGGTTCAAAGGGTATCTTCTCAGGCGGTCTCCCGCCACCCCTGCAATGAATGAATTTTAAAAACTACATTACTCTCAAATAGCGTTCCTGTCAAGGCGCGTTTCCACCCTGAAACCATACCCCCGGCCTCTGTCCACGCGCGGCCCCTCGGGCACCACCCCGCCACCCGCACCTTCTACGAG
>JAFDGC010000056.1 GCA_019309485.1 Deltaproteobacteria bacterium
GGACCTTGACGGCCAGTTCTTTCAGGGTAAAGGGTTTCTGGATGAAATGGACCGCTTCGTCCAGGATTCCCCGGTGGGCGATGATGTTGGCGGTGTAACCGGACATGAAAAGAACTTTGATTTCAGGGTTCAGGACCTTTATTTCTCGAGCCAAATCCACTCCGCTCATTCGCGGCATCACCACGTCTGTCACCAAAAGATGGAATTTACCGTGATGGGTCTTGGCAATCTCCAAAGCCTGACTCGGGGTTGCGGCGTGTAAAACAGTGTATCCCAATCTTTCCAGCATGACCCTTCCCATTTGCAGGATCGAGGGGTCATCTTCCACCAAAAGGATCGTCTCACCGCGGCCATCGGGAATTTGTTCCGCATCCGGCGCCGCTTCTTTGACGACACTTCCTTCATGACGGGGGATATAAACCCTGAAAACGGATCCTTTCCCGATCTCACTGTGAAGACGGACAAAGCCGTTATTCTGCTTGACGATGCCGTAAACGGTGGCCAGCCCCAGGCCGGTCCCTTCGCCGACTTCCCGGGTCGTGAAGAAGGGTTCGAAGATCCGAGCCTGGGTGGCTTCATCTATGCCGCATCCATCGTCCGTAACCGACAGCAAAACATATTGCCCGGGTTGACACCCCTCATGGGCGTCACAAAAAAACGCATCAAGGAGGGCGTTTTCCGTCTTGATCGTGATCTTTCCGGTTCCGGCGATGGCCTCCCTGGCATTTACGCAAAGGTTGGCCAGAATCTGATCGATTTGCGCCGGATCCATTTTCACAGGCCATAAATCCGCACCCGGCTCCCAGACCAGATCGATATCTTCGCCAATCAGCCGCCGGAGCATTTTGAGAATCCCTTCCACGGTGTTGTTGATATCCAGTATTTTGGGAGTAATGGTCTGCCGCCGGGCAAAGGCCAAAAGCTGCCGGGTCAGATCCGCTGACCGCTGGGCAGCCTTTTGGATTTCTTCCAGTTCAGCATAATAAGGATCCCCCGGCTGCATTTCCATGAGCATCATCTCGGTCCGGCCCTGGATGACCCCCAGCATGTTGTTGAAATCGTGGGCAACACCTCCGGCCAAACGACCCACCGATTCCATCTTTTGGGCTTGAAGGAGCTGTTGCTGCAGCTTTTCGCGTTCTCTTTCCATCAATATCCGGTCGGTGACATCCCTCCCGATGCCGCTGATATAGGGCGGGCCGTTTTCGGGTTGGACCAATTTGCTTTTATATTCAATGTAAATTTTTCCGCCGTCTTTTTTATAGTAGGCACTGATGCCTTCGAAACGACCTTCCTTCTTTATGCCTTCGAGGTATTCGGAGTAAAAAAGGGGCCTCAATTCCGGCTTTATGAAATCCGCCCCGCGACGGCCGATGAACTCGTCCGTACTATAACCGAACAGTTTGTAAAGCGCCGGGTTCACCGTGAGAAAACGCCCTTCCATATCCTGGGTATAGACAAGGTCTGTGATGGAATCAAAGAGTTCTCGAAACTTTTTTTCGCTTTCTTTGAGCGCTTCCTCCGCCCGTCTCCGTTCGGTGATGTCTTCCCCGATGGAAAGGACCATTTTGAATCTGCCGTTTTCCAACAAAACGGTGTTGTTCCAGGAGATGAGCCGCTGCTCCCCTGTTTTGATAATGATGGGGTTTTCGTAATGATGCTGGACCAGGTTATCCCTTAGAATTTCCTTCCATACCCCGCGAAATTCTTCTTGGCTCTCTTTTAGGATGAAAATTTCGATCCATTCTTTTCCCATGACCTCTTGGGCGGTATATCCCGTCAATCTTTCCGCAAAACGGTTGAAGAGTAATATTCTGGAGTCTTGTCCGAGGCCGATGATGATGTTGGGCGCGGCACTGACGATGGCTTCCGACCAGACCTTCTCCGCCTTGAGTTTTTCCTCTACTCGCTTTCGATCGGTGATATCGATCACAATGCCTTCATATTGAATGGGGGTGCCGCCGGGTGCAAAATACGCTCGAGTGCTGCTTGATACCCAGATGTGGGATCCGTCCTTACATCTCGCCTGGAATTCGAAATTCTCCACGTATCCTTGGTCGTAAAGAAGCTGTTGAAACCGGCGCCGTGAGTTCTTCCGGAGAGGCATACTTCAACATGCGCGCCAGGGCCGGGTTGACTTGGATAAATCGTCCCTCAGGCGTGCTCTGGTAAAACCCGACAACGGCGTTTTCAAAAACGCTTCGGGATTTTTCTTCCCTTTCACCCTGCCTTTGTTCCATGTGTTTGCTTTCCGATGCTGTTTTTTTTGTTTCCTGAATTTGATTCGCCGATTCTTTGCATGTTAATTCTTGAGACACAACCCCTTTGTATCGCAACGAATTTCAAACGATATGTCAGAATAAATTCACGCATATCAAAAGAAAAACCGATTTTGCAAGGCCTCTGTCCGCCGGTTTTGAAAGCAATATTACGACAGGATCATGGTTCCCCTGGAAGCCCGGTACTGGCCCGAGTGGGTGGGGGCGGGGCTCTTGGTCCTGGTTCTGTTCCAGGTGATTCTCGCCGCCGGCCGGCGTCGGTTTTCGATTCCGTATTATCGATGGCGCCGCGTGCACCAGGGAATCGGTGTCGCCGCCGCGGCCGCGCTGGGGGTGCACGTGCTGTTCGTCAGTTAAACCTTTGAAGTCAGCGGCATCCCCCGCACCGCCGTTTTTATCCTGGCCGGCGCACGGGGATTCCTGTGGCTTTGGGTCCGGGCGCAACACACCGGCAAAATCCCAGCGCACCTTTTAAAAACAGATCAGACCGCCTTGAGTCCGGCCGCCAGCTCCCGGATTCGGGCGGCCTTTTCTTCCGGGATGGGCAACGGCTGATGGGTCTCCAGGATCGAACGGAGCTTCTTTCGGGCGTTTTCCTGAAAGGTCGGCCGGCCGGCTTGGTCCCATGCCTCGAACCCGGCCCGGTTCATGAGTTTGGGCCGCCACTGGGTCTTGGAAAGGTTTTCCAGGGTGTGGCGCTGTCCCAAAAAATGCCCGTTGAACCCCACCTCCCGGATCACGTCCAGGGCCAGCGTCTCCTCATTGACCGGCACTCCTTCATGGAACCGTTTGCACTGATCGATTACCTCGTCCAAAAGGACCAGCATCTCCAGGCTTCCGGTCCGGCCGAAATCCATGTATCCCACGTCGTGATTCAGGTTGGATCCCAGCATGGCGGATAAAAACGTGCACAGCCCGGCCTCGAATACGGCCTGGCCGTCGGGGATGTGGGTGTCGCACGTGCCGGCGTATCCCCACGTGGGAAGATCGTAGAAACGGCCCATTTCCTGGACCGCCATGTAGGCCAGAAGGTATTCCGGCGCATTGTAGGAACTCTGGGCCGTGGCCATATCCATAACCGCGGGGCCCATCCCCATGAGAAAGGGCGCGCCGTTGCTTTTTGATTGATGAATGACCAGGCCGCAGAAACACTCGGCCAAGCCCTGGGCCACGTGGCCCGCGATGGTAATGGGGGCGGTGGCACCGGCCAAAGGCGCCGGGGAGTAGACCACGGGAATCCCCTTTTCCGCACAGAACAGCAGCTTTTCAAGGCTTTTGACGGGATGTTTCCTCGGACTGGTGGGTTCCGCGTAATGGATGAAATAAGGCTTTTCCTGCAGCGCCTCCTCTCCCCCCCTGAGTATCCCGGCAATGGCATACATCCCCTGAAGATCCAGGACCCCTTCCGCCGTACAGACGATGGGTTTTGTGGACGATTCGGCCATGGCCTGAAAACTTTTCAGATAGGCGTTTGCCGGCGGGATGTCCGAAGGGTGGGCAAAGGACATGATAAAATCGATGTTGGAAAGGGCGTCGGCCACCCGGGCGGCTCGGCGGACGTCTTCCAAGGTGCTCCGGCGCCGGATCCCGTCCTCGGGGTCAAGGGTATAGAGCAGATCTGATCCCAAACCATAGTAAGACCGATCCCCGCCCAAATCCATGGCCAAATCACCCTTTCGGTCATGGATGCGGATGCGTTTCGGGGCGTTTTGCATCGCCTCCGTCACTTTCTCCCCTGGAATTTTAACGATATTGCCGTCATGAACCGGACAACCGCTGTTTTTTAAAAGCGTGAGGGCGTCTTCCTGGAAAACCTGCATGCCTGCTTCACTGAGCAGTTCAAGAACCGCTTCGTGGATTCTCCTTTTGCTTTCTTCCGAGAGAAGCCGGAGGGTGGGTCGATTGATAAACTCCATTTTCAAAATCCTTTGTCGATTCTCCCGGGGGGGATCATTCAAGGGCGGGTTCGGGCGGGATTATCCGGCTTTTTTCCAATCCTTCATCCCTTTGAGGGCATCCTCCAGGCCGAGGCGGCGCAGGGTGTTTTCCGAAGGGATTCCGTTTTCCTCCCAACCCATCACCGCATAAAAATCCCGGACCATGGGGTTGAGCCAGTCCAGACGCCTGGATTCGGCGCCGGCGGCGGGCGCACTCATTTCAAAAAACATGGACGGCAGGTCATCTTCTTGAGGCTGCATCCCGTGCTTTAAGTTGAACAAGCGTTCCAGGTTCGCCGTTCGTTCCGCGGCTTCAAAAAGAGGCTCGGGACTTATGGGACGATCCATGAGTGCGGCGGCCAAGGCGGCTTCGTTTTTCAGGTCAAAGGCCCCGATCAGGCTCAGGGCCGGTACCTTGCAGATGCCGAGGTTGTCGAGGGCGATATTGACGAGCATGGCCCGCCGGATCAACGCCCCTTTTCCGTGGATGGAACGCAGGTCCACGGCCCTGGCCGTGCCCAGTTCGGCCCGGGCCTTCTCCTGGGACCACCCGTATTCCAGGGCGGCATAAAGCTGATTGTAGTCCCCGCCCCGGCTGGAAACCGCATAGCCAAGGGCCGTCCCCATGATATGAAACGGATGATACGCCGAAAGCTCCAGGCCTTTGACATGGGGGGCGAATCGATCCGCACCCCTGCCGATTTCCGATGCGGCCTTCTTGATGCCCTGGGCCAGGACGGCCCCGAATCCTTTCCTTTGGGCCATCTGATGCAGCAGGATCTCCATGGCGGCGACATTCCCCCAGGTGAGATCCATACCGCCCGTGTCTTTTCGGGTGAGGATCCCGCGGTCGAAAAGATCCATGGCAAACGCGATGAGGCTGCCGGCGGAAATACTGTCGACGCCGAGACGGGCGCAAAGGGAGTCAAGGTGGGTCACGGCTGCCGGCTGGGACAGCCCGCACTTGGAACCCAGCGCCACCATGGGTTCAAACTCGGGACGCACCGCTTCTTCCCCCTGGAAAGGGCCATCGTGGAAGAAAAGGTCCGCCTTGCAAAGGACCGGGCACCGGTGGCATCCCTTGGCGCGGACCCGGTACTTTGCCAGCTGTTTCCCGTCCAGGTCCCGGGAGGCGTCGAATCGATTGCTTCTGTAATTGCGTGTGGCCAAAATCCCCATGTCATGGGCCCAATCCACATACCCGGCCCCGCCGTGGCGGTGAAAATAATCGAAATGGATCGATTTTCGGATCTGTTCGAAATAGTCTTTGATCACAAGGGCTTGAGTTTCGGATAAGGAACCGTTTCGTGCGGGCCGCCGGCACACGATGACGGCCTTGACGTTCTTCGCGCCCAGGACCGCACCCATTCCGGTCCGGCCCGCCGCATGATCCTGATCCGTCATCAGACAGGCAAACGGGACCTGCTGTTCTCCGGCGGGACCGATGGCAAGGATGCTCAAAGAGGCCTTCGGGTACCCGGCCTTGATCCGTTCACGGGTTTCCCGCGTGTCGCATCCCCACAAAGACGCAGCATCCATTAACCGAATATCTTCTTTGTCGATGAAAATACAGACGGGTTTGGGTGCGCGGCCGCGCAAAATCAGGGTCTGAACCCCCGCCGCGTTCAACCGGCTTCCGAAAAACCCCCCCACATTGGAGCTGCCCAGGATGCCGGTCTGGGGGGAAAGGGCGTTCACGTGAACCCTGGAAGAAGCCGGCGCCGATGTTCCGGTAAGCAGGCCGCAGGAAATCATGAGGATGTTTTCCGGGCCCAAGGGGTCCGTCCCGGCGGGCAAACGGGAAAAAAGGTGTTCCACGTTATACCCGCGGCCGCCGAGACACCGCTGGATCATCGCCTCCGGATAAGGGGACGCCGTAAAAGTGCCCGCACTCAAATCCACGTCAAGAATGTTTCCCAGATTGACCATGGCCTGTTTTAAAATCGGTTTGATATCCGTTGAAAAACCCCACTGCATCTAATGAAATCGGCTTGGGGTGTCAAGCCCGAACACATATGGTAAACCGGTGTGCCTTGAAAATGCAACCGATTCCTGTTATCCGGCGAGTTGGACGTTGAAAGGAATCATCGGTTCTGCTCATGAAAAAAGAAGATCGATATCACCTGTCCGGTTGGGGGCTTTTTTTGATCTGTGCCCTTTTCTTCATCGCCTCGGGCTGGCGGAACAAAGACATTTTGACTCTGGCGGGCAGCATCATTTTCTTTGTTGCCTGCATCCTGTTTCTCATTCCCCTTTTATTTTCCGGAAAAAATGAAAAGTAACCCCAATCTCGCGAAAAGCGCCACTCCACATACGGGAGAACGACCATGGCCGAACTCATGGTCTTCGGGGTGCGCATCGGCGGCCACGAGGTCTTCAAGCGCTTTTTTTCATGGGGCTTCGGCCGCATGAAATGAGACATCTTTTTCCTTTTTTCCGTCCAGGACCTCCCGTACCTTGCGGGAGAACTCCGCAAGACCTCCAAGATGCGCTCCCGCCAATACTGAAGGGGGTCTTTGTCGTCGGCTTGGGAAGGAAAAAGCCGCTCCTTGAGGGCCTTGAATTCTATTTTCATTCAAACCTTTCTCCGGCGATAAGCACTGTGCGCCGTGGATAAACTATTCGTTAATGATACTTATTATAGTAAATTAAGACGGAATGGACAAAAAAGCAATGGGGAGGGTTATCGGAACAGGTTGTATTTCAGGATACACCTCAATGCTGAGATGCCGTCTTTCCAGTTGATTTTTTTGCCCTCTTTATAGGTCCGTCCGCTGTAGGAGATACCGACTTCATAAATACGACATCCGAGCTTGGCCACCTTGGCGGTGATCTCGGGCTCGAAACCGAATCGATCCTCCTCAATGGAAACGGATTTGATGATTTCCCGGCGGAACACCTTGTAACAGGTCTCCATGTCCGTGAGGTTGATGTTGGTCAGCATGTTGGAAAGCGTCGTCAAAAGCCAGTTCCCCACCATATGCCAATAATAGACCACCCGGTGGGGATCGCCTCCTGAAAACCGCGACCCGAAGACCACGTCCGCACGGCCGTCCAGAATCGGGGCCAGGAGCCGGGGATAATCGTTGGGATCGTACTCGAGGTCCGCATCCTGGACGATGACAATATCCCCGGAGGCGGCCTGAAACCCGCTTCTCAGGGCGGCCCCCTTCCCCCGATTTTGATCATGATAGATCACTGTTAAAAACGGCTTTTGGGGAACGATTTCGTTTGCAATTTTTTCACGGGTGCCGTCGCTGGAGCCGTCTTCCACGAGAATGATCTCTTTGTCGGGATAAGGCGCCGTTTCGACGCGATGGACGAGGGTTTCCACGGTGTTCACTTCGTTGTAACACGGGATGACGACCGATAGTTTCATTGCGTTTCTCACCCTGTTAACCGTTTTTTTGCGTCAAGGGCATCCTTGCAATCCTCCCGTAACTCAAGGGGCAATCCCTTTTTCGAAAGATTTTGCCTTGCTAACCCGATAGAATACCCCCTGTCAACCGGACAAATAAAGATTTCGACGCTTCGCAGACTTCACGCCGGCGTTGACACACGCCCCCATAAGGGCTATGTTCCCGCGGTGATATGAACGGGTCATTTCCCCCATCTTTACACCGCGGTTCGACTTCAGCTCCTTCCCGGGGAACATTTTCCGGCTTCGGCGGTTTCGGGATCCTTTTCTTTTTTGCCCTTCTTATGGGCACAAGTTGTTCCACGCTTCCCCGAACGGCCGGCCCGAAGGATTATCCCGAACTCTCCAGGGCATTGGCCCCGGTGCCGTTTTCAAGCGCCCAGATCCGGAAGAAGCTCCTGGATCAATTCAATGCCTGGAAAGGCACCGGTTACCGATCGGGTGGGATGTCCCGCAGGGGAATCGACTGTTCCGGATTCGTCTACATCACCTTCCGGGATCGGTTGGGCGTCCGACTCCCCAGAACCACCGCGCATCTGGCCAGGGCCGGGAAACGGATCTCCCGGGCCGCCATGGCTCCCGGAGATCTCGTTTTGTTTAAGACCGGCTGGTACGGCAGGCACGTGGGGATTTACGTCGGTGACTTTCGTTTCATCCATGTCTCCAAGTCCGAAGGCGTCACGGTATCCAGCCTCCACAACGGTTACTGGGCCCGTCGGTTTTGGATGGCCCGGCGCGTGGCTTCCCCCGCCGGCTCCGGCGGCGGATGATATCGAAAAAGGCGCCGTATACGATATGGACCCATTCAAACCAGGACCCTGTTCCGGTTCAAGAGCCCCGAGGATCCGATACCATGAAAAAAGAGATCATCCTGCTGGATCACGGCAGCGGGGGGAAAATGGCCCACCGCCTCATCTCGGAAACGCTGCTCCCCCGGTTCACCAACCCGATCCTGGCCCTTCTGGACGACGGCGCGGTCTTTAATCTCCCCGAAGGGCGTGTGGCCTTTTCCACCGACAGCTATGTGGTGGATCCGATTTTTTTCCCCGGGGGAAGCATCGGGGACCTGGCGATCAACGGCACGGTCAACGACCTGGCCATGTGCGGCGCCGTGCCGTCGTATCTTTCCGTGGGCCTGATCATCGAAGAAGGGTTTCCCCTTTCGGACTTAAATGCCATTTGCCAAGACATGCAAAACGCCTCCCGGCGCGCCCGGATTACGGTGGTCACTGGCGACACCAAGGTGGTCCCCAAGGGATCGGCGGATAAGATCTTTATCAATACATCCGGAATCGGCGTGATACCCAACCATGTGCGCCTTTCGGGACAAAACGCCAAAATCGGGGACCGGATTCTGGTTTCCGGAAGCATCGCCGAACACGGCATGGCCGTGTTGGCCAAGAGGGAAGGGCTTGAATTCGACACCCCGGTGGTCAGCGACACCGCCTGTCTCAACCATCTCGTGGCCCGGATGTTGGCCACCGAAAAAGAAATTCATGTCTTGAGGGACCCCACCCGGGGGGGCGTCGGCACCGCCCTGAACGAAATCGCCCTGGCTTCGAATGTGGGCATCGTGATCCACGAAGACCGTATTCCGGTCAAGCCCGAGGTGCGCGGGATCTGCAACCTGTTGGGCTTTGATCCCCTTTATGTGGCCAACGAAGGCAGACTCATCGCCTTTGTGCCGGAAAACGCCTGCGGGGCGGTCCTTGCCGCCGTGCTGGAGGATCCCCTGGGAAAGGACGCTTGCGTCATCGGTGAGGTGACCGAAGCGCATCCGGGACGGGTGATCCTGGAAACCGTCATCGGCGGGAGCCGATTCGTGGACATGCTCACGGGCGAACAACTCCCCAGGATCTGCTGACCTTGAATCTTTTAAAACCCCACCTTCTTCTGCTCCTCTGGCTCGTTTCGACCTGGGCGGCTCCGGCATGGGCCCATGGCGATCCCCTTGTCTTTTCCGGAAAGACCATGGGGACGACCTACCATATCAAGCTCTTTCAAGGTCCCGGGTCTGTTCCCCGGAACCTGGAATCAAAGATCCGGGGATGCCTAGATGAAATCAACCGGAGCATGTCCACCTTTCTGCCGGAAAGCGAGATCAGCCGGTTCAATGCCCTCAAAGAAACCGATACCCCCTTTCCGGTCTCCGGGGATTTTTACAAGGTACTGGAAACCGCCGCATACCTCCACCGGATCACCGGCGGCGCCTGGGACGGCACCGTCAAGCCCCTGGTGGATCTGTGGGGCTTTGGAGCGCCGGGAGCAAGATACCGTCCCCCTGCGCCGGAAAAGATCCGGGAAGCGCTGAAAACAGTGGGGTTTGACCACATTCGACTCTCCGGAAACAAGGCATTGGTGAAAAAAAACCCAGGCGTCACCCTGGACATGGCCTCCATCGCCAAGGGATACGGCGTGGACCGCCTGGCCGCCCTCCTGGAAGACGCCGGGATTCGGAATTTTTTGGTGGAAATCGGAGGGGAGGTCTATGCTTCGGGACAAAAACCCGGCGGTAACCCGTGGCAAATCGGCATCAACGCGCCCAGTCCCGATGCCCCTCTGAATCGGGTGTACAAGGTGGTCCCCCTGAAAGATATGGCTTTTGCCACCAGCGGGGATTACCGGAATTTCTTTGAGCATCAAGGGGTCCGCTATTCCCATGTCATCGATCCGCAGACCGGATATCCGGTCCGAAACGGCGTGGTGAGCGTTTCGGTCTCGGCAAAAACCTGTATCCTGGCCGACGGCCTGGCCACCGCCCTCATGATCATGGGGCCTGAAAAAGGGCTTGATCTCGTCGATCGGCTCGAATCAGTGGAGTGTTTGATCCTGGTAAATCAAAAGCATTCTTCCTTGAAGGAATTTTTTTCCAAGGGCTTTCATGCGGCTGCATCTGATTAGCCTGGGATGCCCCAAAAACCGGGTCGACAGCGAAATCATGCTGGGACGCCTGGCGGACGGCGGCGTACACATTACGCCGGACCCCGCAGAGGCCGATGTCATCGTGGTCAACACCTGCAGTTTCATCGAATCGGCCGTGGAGGAATCCATTGATACGATCCTGGAGGCGGCCCGTTTTAAGGAAAACGGCCGGTGCCGGCGCCTCGTGGTGGCCGGGTGTCTCCCCCAGAGGTTCCGGGAAGACCTGGCCCGTTCTCTTCCCGAAGTGGACGCCTTCCTTGGAACGGGTGCCTACGAGGAGATTTTCGCCGCCGTCACCGAAACCCGGGATGTTCCCTTGTGCCGGCTCCCGGATCCCGACCTGCGACCGGCCATGGGGGTGCAGGACCACCGGGTGCGCACCGCGTCCCACCTGGCCTATATCAAGATCGCGGAAGGGTGCAACCGGCGCTGCACCTATTGTATCATCCCCCGCCTCCGGGGGCGGCAAAAGAGCCGTCCCATGGCGTCGATCCGGGAGGAAGCCGAATTTCTCATATCCACCGGGGTGAAGGAACTGGTCCTGGTGGCCCAGGAGACCACGGCCTACGGGGCCGATCTTTCACCCGACGCATCCCTTGAAGCCCTCCTGGACGCCCTTGCCCGATTGCCCGGGGATTTTTGGATCCGTTTTTTGTATGGTCACCCGGAAAGCGTCACCGAATCCCTGATGGAAACCGTGGCCCGGCATCCCAAACTGGTTCCCTATTTCGACATCCCCATCCAGCACGCCAGCGATCGGATCCTTAAAAAGATGGGGCGGTCCTATTCACTTAACAGCCTCTACCGCCTCATTGAAAAGATCCGCAGCGTCGCCCCCGACGCCGCCCTGCGGACCACCTTCCTGGTGGGATTTCCCGGGGAAACAAACGAGGACTTTCAACTGTTATGCCGCTTTGTCCAGGAAATCCGGTTTAACCACGTTGGGGTCTTCACCTATTCCGATGCAAAAGACGTCCCTTCTTTTGGTCTCAAAGGCCGGGTGCCCAAATCGACGGCAAAAAAAAGGCAAAAAAAGCTCATGGAATTGCAGGCCGCCCTTTCCTTTCAAAAAAATCGAGGCTATATGAACCAGGTGCACCGGGTGCTCCTGGAAAAAAGGGAAACACAAGGCCGTTTTTCAGGCCGCACCGCCTTCCAGGCGCCCGAGATCGACGGCATCACCCGGGTGAGGGGGCGCGGCCTTGCCCCGGGGACTTTTGCGGATGCCCGGATCACCGAAGCCGACACCTACGACCTCGCGGGAGAAGCCGTGTGACAAGCCTCAAAAAACGCATACTGGACCGGGTTTCGGCGGACTTGATGGAAATTGAAACGGCCATTTCCCAAAACCTGAATCCCCATTTCGAACTGGTCTCCCGGGTGGCCCGGCACATCCTGTTTTCCGGAGGGAAACGCCTAAGACCCCTTTTGATGCTTCTTTCCGCCCGGATCTGCGGGTACGCCAAACCCGACGCCGTCGCCTTTTCCGCCATTTTCGAATATCTCCATGCCGCCACCCTGCTCCATGACGACCTTGTGGACGGAGCCGTCCTGAGACGCGGGCAAACGGCGGCCCATCACCTCTGGGGGAGTCCCACGGCGGTTTTGACGGGAGATTTCCTCCTGGCGCGCTCGTTGAGCCTGGCCGCCCGGACCGAACGCCCCCGCATCATCCACACCATCGCCGGGATCACCGAGGCCATGTCCCAAGGCGAAATCCACCAGCTCGCCCTCAAAGGCAACCCGGAGATCACCGAAGCCGACTACATGGAGGTGATCCACCGAAAGACGGCGGTCCTTTTCGAAGGGGCCTGCCGTTCCGGGGCGCTCCTGGCGGATGCCCCCGAGGACGCCGTCTCCGCCCTGGGCCGATACGGCAACGATCTCGGCCTTGCCTTTCAAATGGCCGACGATCTTTTGGATTACACCTCGGACACCCGCGTCCTCGGAAAAACCGTGGGCGCCGATCTGAAGGAAGGGAAACTGACGCTCCCGATCATTTACGCTTTGGCCAACACCGAAAACGAAAAAAACACCTTCATCCGCAGGATGCTCGGCCGCACCGATTTTTCTGTTCAAGACTTTGAAAATCTGATAGAAATCCTTCATGAAAGCGGCGGGATCGACTACACCCTGAAGCGCGCAAAAGACCTGGTGGAAAGCGCCAAAAAAGCGGTTTACCGCTTTCCGGAATCGCCCACCCGGCACCTGCTGACGGATATCGCCGACTACGCCCTTGCCCGAAAACTGTAAAGGCATTTCGTATGAAAAAGCCGGTTTTCCCACATGTTTCATGGCGACCCCCCATGATCTTTTCCGGTACCCGGCGTCTGATCCGGCCTTTCTTGGCATCGGTCTTTTCGGCGCTGGTCCTTTTCTTTCTCCCAGCGGCCCATGCCGAGCCCCCGCAATCTTCTTCTTCCAATACGTTCCAGGTGATCGGAAACGGCCCCGTGCTCAAAGGGGATATTTCCGCGGCCCGGAATGCGGCGGTGGCCGACAGCCTCAGCGCCGCCGTGGATGCGGCGGTCATGACCATTTTACCCCGGGATGCCCTGGTTCGAAATTTCAAAACCGTTGGGGAAACGCTTGCCGACAAATCCGATCAATTCATCCAGGAATACAAAATCCTCACCGAATCCGTGGTCGGATCGGAGTATCGGGTCTTCATCGAAGCGGTGGTCTGGACGGACAGTATCCAGGATCACCTGTTCAAGGCCGGAATCATGGAAGCACGCAGGGATCTTCCCACGGTGCTCCTCCTCTTTACGGGGATCCCTTCTCCGGACGCCGCTTTGCCGATGGAAGAAGCGGACACATCCGCCCCGGCACCGCTTTCCGCGGAATCCGGGGTTTTCGAAGCCCTGACGGCAAAGGGCTATACGGTGCTGCGTCCAGTCCAAGCGGATCCGGAGCCTTTCGGGACACCCCGTTTTCAGGACACGGCCCAAACGGATGAAGACGCCCTGGAAATGGGAAAACAGATGCATGCCGACGTGGTGGTCCTTGGAAAGGGCGTCATGGAACCCAAGCCCCGGTTTCCGACGGAACCGGGGTACCGCCCCGAAGGCATGATCCTCCTCAGGGCCTTGAAAATCGATACCGGGGAAACGATCGCCGAGGTTCCCCAGCGTTTTATCCTCCCGGAAGCGGAAGGGGTGGAAACGACAGCGGCGTTTTATACGGCCGCACGCCTTGCCGGAAAAACACTTTCCGATGAAATCGCCCAGAACTGGATCCGGGAGACGGAGTCGGTCGCCACCGTTATGCTTTTTGTCCGCGGCACCCGGCGCCTGGGGAATTTCGTTACTTTTCGAAGGACGCTGGCGACTCTTCCGGGGGTGAAAAAAATGCAGATGGAAGAGATCCGCGCGGACGAGGCCGTCATACGTGTAGAATTTGAAGGAAAGACGCCTGCCCTGGCGGACGCTCTTGCCCAAACCGAGTTCGAAACCTTCGAGGTGCTGATCCTCGAAACGGCACCGGATCGGATCCTTCTGGCCCTTTCCCATCGCGGATCGGATACGGAGATGACCCCCCCGGAGACCCGATAGCGCCGTGGTCATCAGCATCCCCAATATCCTGACCGTCATCCGAATCCTGTTGACGCCACTATTCGTGATCCTGCTCCTCAAGGACATGGACACCTACGCCCTTTTGATCTTCGCTCTTGCCGGCATCAGCGACGGGCTCGACGGATTCATCGCCCGGTATACCAATCAACAAACGACCTTGGGAGCCTATCTCGATCCTTTGGCCGACAAGCTCCTTTTGATCAGCGCGTACATCTGTCTGGCCGTGATGCGGTTCATTCCCGGATGGCTCGCCGTCCTGGTCATCAGCCGGGATGTCATCATCCTAGTGGGGTTCGCGGTCTTTTTCATCACCGGTGTGACCGTCCGTGTCAAGCCGAGCCTGGTCAGCAAACTCACCACGGTTTCCCAGCTTTCCACCATCTTCTACAGCCTCCTCAAATCCCGGTTCGGCGGCGCCTTTGCCCTGAATTGGGCCCTGATCTGGATCACCGCCGCCCTGACCATCATTTCAGGGCTCCATTACATCTATCTCGGGCTGATCACGTTGCAAAACGGCTCCAAACCGGCGCGCTTAAAAAATTCAGGCGCCGGACCGGCGCGGAACAAATCTTCTTGAAAATGGTATCGGTCCTTGTTAGAATCTTGAATCAGGATGGTGGGTGTAGCTCAGTTGGCAGAGCACCGGGTTGTGGCCCCGGTTGTCGTGGGTTCAAGTCCCATCACTCACCCCATCTTGGATTCAAAGCCTCCCGAAACCTCATCGGGGGGCTTCTTCGTGCGCCCGTAGCTCAGCTGGACAGAGCGCCGGACTTCGAATCCGTAGGCCGCAGGTTCGAATCCTGCCGGGCGTACCA